>JAXDDO010000052.1:0-2590 GCA_034676805.1 Anaerolineae bacterium
CGACGATCGACGAAGCGCAGCGGGCCAACAACTGCATCGAGTGCGGCGAGTGCCTGGAAAAGTGCCCGCAGCACATCGACATCCCGGAGTGGCTGAAGAAGGCGCACGCGGCGCTGTGCCCGGAGGAATCTTCCGTCGCGTAATGGAAGGCCCGAGTCTGAAAGCAAGGACCTGCATTCTGCGCTCAGACAAGGTGTTATGGGCTGTCAAATGGCAACTTGTAACGACTTGACAGTTTCGTAGGAGGAGGGGGAGGAGGAACGATGGGAAGCAGGGATTCAAGACCGCACGCCGTTTCGGCTTCCACCAGGTTCGGTACTGCGCTGGCGCTTCTCGCCTTGGCGTTTTTGCTGACCGCAGGAGCCGTCCAGGCACAAGATGGGACTTGGATTGCCCGGGGTGTGGACTGCCCCAAGTTCTTTCAAGGCATCGAAGGCCAGAGCATTCGCCTGGACGCATCCGGGCTTGCTCACATCGCCTACGGCGGCGATCACGTGTACTATGCGCGACGCGGGCCTACAGGCTGGAACCTTGAGACGGTGGATTCCTCGCCAGACGTGGGGGCCGACCTGTCCCTGGACCTTGATCGGGATGGATATCCTCACCTGGCTTACGCGAGCTTCTGGAACAATACGTTGCGCTATGCCTACCAGGACGCTTGGGGTTGGCACCACGAGAGCGTGGGTGTGCAGGTTGGCTGGGATATCTCACTGGCTCTAGATGAGGCTGGCTATGCCCACGTCAGCTACTATGACGCAGGTGGCGACGAGATGAAGTATGCCTACCAGGACTCGGCAGGCTGGCATTTCGAAACGATCGCAAGCGGCGGCAGTTCGGGAAGCTCCCTGGCGCTCGATCCCCTCGGCCGCCCTCACCTGGCCTATGCCTTCGACTCCTACTATCTTGGGTATGCATACCGGGATTTGACCGGTTGGTACGTGGAGACTGTTCCGGGAACCGCTCCCTACGAATCCGTTCTGCGGCCATCTCTTGACATTGATGGAGAGGGTTACCCTCACGTCAGCTATGTTGGCGGCAACCGTCTCGGCTATGCTTATCAGGATGAAACTGGCTGGCACATGGAGGAGGTGCCAACAGTATACAGTGTCGGCACCGTTGTCGCACTGTCCGTGAGCGCCAATGGCCAACCACACATCAGCTTCTACGACGACAGTTGGCTCAAATACGCGACCAAGGACGCCGCACTATGGCACATTGAGGCGGTGGATAGTGATACGGGCGAGGGTGTGTCCTCGTCTATCACGACGGATGTTGAAGGTCGGCCGCATCTCGCCTATCTGATTGAGACCGGTATGGAACTGCGGTTTGCGCGCCGAGATTCAGGCAGAACCTGGCAAATCGAGCCGGTGGACAATGCAGCGGGCGCGGGCGGTGGAACTTCGCTGGTACTCGACGCTGCGGGCTATGCCCACATAAGTCACGTCGACATACTGAACGGAGCGGTCCGTTATGCCTATCAGGACGGTGCTGGCTGGCATGTCGAAGTAGCCGACGAGATGGGGAGTCAGCCCACGTCGCTGGCGCTCGACGGCAATGGCTATCCCCACATCGCCCACGCTACGTTCTATCCCGACTACGCGGTGCGCTATGCCTACCGCGACTCTTCGGGCTGGCATACCGAAGTCGTCGCGCATGCTTTACAAGAAGCTGCTGTCGCCCTCGCGCTGGATCCGGCTGGCAACGCTCACCTCGCCTACACGGCGAACTCGGGCATTTACTATGCTTACCGCGATTCGAGCGGATGGCAGAGCGAGTTGCTGGACTTGGGCACGATGATACCGTCCGGTTCTCGTCATCGCATTACGCTGATCCTGGACAGCATCGGCCAGGCCCACGTCGCCTACAGTGATAGCGATCATTACCTGAGGCACGCTACAAAGGATGGCGCCAGTTGGCAAATAGAGGTTGTCGATCTCGGCCAGCGTATCGAAAGCCGGTCTTCCATCGCCATCGATGAGCAGGGTTACCTCCACGTCATCTTTCGTGCTCTTGGGCAGCAGTCCTTTACCTACGCCTACCAGGACGCATCCGGTCTGCACTTTGAGCCTTTGGCCGAGGGTGGAAGCGATATAATGCTCGTGCTCGGACCGGATGGACACCCGAGTGCCAGCTACGCCGTCAGCATGGATCCATACGAGCACAAGTTTGCTCTCCAATATGCGTATCGCGATGTATCGGGCTGGCACTATCAGTCAGCGGATGCAGGTGAAGCCGAAGGTACGGTGGGGCTCTCGTCTTCGTTGGTTCTCGACTCGGAAGGAATCCCACACATCAGTTACTGGGACGGCGGCCACAAGGATCTCAAGTACGCGTTTTATGAAAATCTGCACCACGCACTCTATTTGCCATTGGTCGTACGCCACACGAGCGCGATGCATTAGAGGACTCGCTTCATCCCGGGTGTCTGGCTGAGCGGCGGGATACACTGACGGCCGCTCTAACCAACGACGTGTCTTACCGTGCCTGGACGTGCCCGCAGTGCATCGAGATCCCAGAGTGGCTGAGGAAGGTGTACGCGGTGATGCGCGAGGAGGAGGCCGCGGCTGACTGGAGCCGCACCAACAGGCAC
>JAXDDO010000061.1:0-46446 GCA_034676805.1 Anaerolineae bacterium
TTGACAGGTGCACAAGTCTCGGGTATCGTTGTCATAGAGCGGCCTCGTTGTAGCTGAGTGTTATCCAACCCTAGCTTACATCGAGTCCGCTCTTCCCTCAACTTTCCACCGACTTGTATACACTACCGATCGAGGCGTGCATTGTGTTGGCATCGCGTCTATGCTATAATCGTAGGGGTAAGAAAGAGGTTGGTATGGCGAAGCGCTCGATGCAGTTCATCCCGCCCCCGAGATCCCAACAACTTACCGATCTGGCTGAACGGGCTAAGGTCGGGCTCAGTCGCTATTCCGGGATCGAAGTCGATTACAACGCGGTGGGTCTCCAGACGCTGGATGAGTGGATCGAACGTCACATTCGCCAGTTCTCCGAGCCATCGCAGGAAATCCGCACCGTCTGGGGCGCTTTCTTGGGGGAAACCATCCGTCGGCGCTTCAACGGTCAGTGGGGTATCGAGAACTCAGGAAAGCGGCTACGCTTGGGGATCATCTGCTCCCGGGATGGCGAAGGATTGATGTTCATCGACGTGATGGATCAGGTCTCTCGCCGCATCAAGGGTGGTATGAACGAGTCCTTGGCTTTCTACTACGCCATCAAGGGCGTTGAGGTTCTGGCTGCCTGACAGGCTCGGTCCCGTCCCGGTCAGAGCCACGTATGACCCTGGCGCTGTCGGTCGGCTGTTGAGCCTCACCGTCCCTGCTCACCTCAATCGAGATGACTCAGGGCCTCCTGCAGGGCCTCGGGCGTGGCAACGCGCACAACTTGGTACGTCAAACCCGGGTAATATTGGGCAAAGAACACGTGCAAGTCGCCGGGCCAAAGCTCGGGATTCACTGCAATCACCCGGCGACCTGCCGGGCCCATACCAGCATCGTCCGCGCTGCCCCCAATAGTCCAGCGATGGCGCTCCCAAACACCACTCGCCAGCACTGCCTCCAACCACGGGTCGCCAGCCCCAGGCGGTAGCAGAAGGTATGTTCGCTCATAGGGTTCGCGCGGAGGCACCAGTCCAGGACCAGGTTGCGCCGGACGTGGGTGCACCTTGAGAGGCACCTGCTTGGTCCCCTCCCCCACAGCCGACACCCGCACTTCGTAAGCTCCCGGCTCTAGGGCGACACACCGGCAGGTCGCCGCACAGTCGGAAATGAGCGTCTCCTTCTGGAACACCGCATCGCCTGCCACCTTGATCGACAGAGTCTGTGGGCTTGCGCCCCCTGTAACGGACACCTCAAAGGGCTCACCCGCAACCACGCGCTGCGGCGTGATCGAGATCTCAATGGGAGCTGCAGGGGTAGCGACGGGTACCAGTAACATATCGTCGAGGTAGGCGTCGCAATGCTTGAACGGCCAAAGCACCGAGCTGCGGACGAAGACCGTGACGGTTGTCGACTGCGCGACAGCCTCAAGCGGCGGAATCTGGGCAAAGCCGTTGTAGATATGTGCCCCCTCCCCCCAAACCACGCTCGTGGACCATGGATTCGTGCCCCCACGAGGGTCTAGCCCGACCCGGAAGACGAAATTGCGTACCCCATCGTCATTCCCGTAGTCGGAAACGCGGACGAAGAACGGCTGATCACCCACCCCCTCACTCGCCCGGGGGTTGTCCTGAGTGCTCGACCACGCGTGAGCCCATCCCGTCGCGCGTAAGCGCATTCCAGGCTCGATGTTTGCCACCTGCTGGAATACACCAGCGTCGTGAATACGGTAGAAGGTAAAGAACTTGAGAGCGCGATTGCTGCTGCGAACACGGGGCGGATCGAGGAACGGAGCCTCGCGGTTGATCACATGCATCTCGGGACGCCCGTAGCCATTCGTGTTGCTCGGGTCGTGAGGTACGGGTGGGCCTTCTTTCCAGAAAGCGACCCAATCTTCCGGAACGAAGATCTCCCCGAACTCCTGGCCCGTGTACGTCTTGCGTGTCCAACCACCCTCGAACCCCGGGTTCTGCAGCAAGTTAGTCATCGGTCCCCCCTCTTCCCCAACGCTCAGGAAACCGTTGCGACCCTCATCTTATGAAACCGAACGCTCGTCATCGCTCTTGGCGAATGCCTCTAGCCGCGCTGCTACCCGCCCATGGACAGACTCAGGAGCGAACCGGCCGCTGGCGTCGGGCTCGCCAACAGGTTGACCCGTGAGGAGGGCCAGACCCTCGTCAACGGAAGCGACTGGATAGATGTGGAACAGGCCCTGGCGTACCGTCTCAATGACCTGCTCCTCCAGCATCAGATTGCGCATGTTGGCTCGGGGTATGATCACGCCCTGAGAGCCCGTCAGTCCTCGGGCTTTGCAGATCTCGAAGTAGCCCTCGATCTTCTCGTTGACCCCGCCAATCGCCATAACCCGGCCCGACTGATCGACGGCGCCGGTGACCGCCAGATCCTGGCGCAACGGAATCTGAGACACTGCCGAGATCAGAGCATACAACTCGGCGCACGAGGCGCTGTCCCCTTCGATGTCTTCGTACACCTGCTCGAAACTCAAGCTGGCCTCCATCGACAGCGCACGCGAGGTGCCGTACTGTCCGCCAAAGTAACCCATGAGCGTCAAGACCCCCTTGCTATGGATGGGACCGCCGAGATCGATCTCCCGATGGATGTCAATGACGCTGCCCCGTCCCACATATGCACGCGCAGTCACGCGGCTGGGGACGCCGTAGGTGCAACTGCCATACGTGACGACAGTCAGGGCATTCACCTGCCCAATCGCGGCGCCTTCCGTGGCGACAACGAGACGGTCCTCCAGGATGGCGCGCAGTGAGATCTCTTCCAGCAGCCCCACACGCCGGCGCTGCTGTCGTAGCGCCGTGATGACGTCGTCGCGCCCCACCACCGTCCGTCCGCTCTGCTTCGCCCAATAGTGCGCCTCGCGCACCAGATCCGCGACGTGTCCGAACTGGGCGCTTAAGCGATCCTGGTGCTCAACCCACCGGGAGCCAAACTCCACAACGCGCGCGGCAGCCTCTGCCGTGAACGGCAACAGCTCCTCGCGCTGGCACAGGATACGGATGAACCTCACATAGGCGCTTTCTGTCTCAGGAGTCCGGTCCACCTCAGTGTGAAAGTCGGCCTGCACCTTGAAGTACTTGGCAAAGTCACCGTCAAGTTCGTAGAGTGTGTAGTACACCTCAGGCAGACCAACCAGTATCACCTTCGCGTGAAAAGGAATGGGCTCTGGACTGGGTGTCACTGTACGGACCATCCGGCGACCGTCTGGCGACTCGACGCCGATCTCTTGTCGGGACAGCGCGTGCTTGAGTCCGATCCATACGCTGTAGTCATCGAGGAGTGCCGTTGCATCGACGATCAGATACCCTCCGTCCGCGCGGTGAAGGGCCCCTGCACGGATCAGAGTGTGGTCGGTAACCGTGACACCATAGTGAACGTCGTACTCAACAGCCCCGAAGACTCTGTGCAGGTCCGGGCGCTCGACAAAGACAACCGGAGCCCCGCTCAGTTGGCTGTTGTCAACCAGCAGGTTCACGCGGTAGCGCTTGTTGACTGGTATATCGAGCAGCGATGCACCCTCGAAGTCGCTCCGCGTGGCCTCTCCGGAACGGAAGACCGAGATGTTTGACAATACATCGTCACGAACTTCCTGAAGGAAGGCCAGAACCTCGGGCTGGTCTGCATAGGTAATGCGCAACTCATCCAGCAGGGGATCTAGCGTGAAGTCGGCTACCTCACGGTCTAGGCGATCGATATCGGCCTGCACGCGGCGCTCGTGGTCACGCAAGTGCCGCAGAGCATCCTCAAGCATGCCTTCGAGGTACTCGAGGGCCTGCTGAACACGTGACTGCTCTTCGGCGCCAAGTTGGCTGATCGCTTCTGGCGACAGCAGCTCACCGTTGTACACAGGGGCAATGTATAGCCCAGAGGGAGAGCGCACCAACGCGCAGTCGCGCTCGCGGCAAGCGGTCTCGACCGCGGCTAAGGCCTCCCTTTCAAGCGCACGGTACTGCTGCTCCAACTCCTCCCGAGCGTGATCATACCGGTCCGTATCAAAGGCTTGCTGCAGACGCTCCGCCACGGTCCCACTGAAGCGCTCCATACTGGCACGCAGCTGGCGTCCTCTTCCAGGGGGCAGCCGGATCGCCCGCGGCTTACCTGGATCGGCGAACGAGGTGACATACAGCCAATCGTCCGGTACGGCCTCGCCCGCGGCCCTTTCCTCGACGATCCGTCTGATGATAGAGCGACGCCCCGAACCGGTCGGCCCCATCACAAAGATGTTGAAGCCGGGGCTCTGAATGTCCAATCCAAACCGAAGCGCCTCAATGGCCCGATCTTGCCCAATGATGCCTGGCTCGAACGGGAGGTCGTCCGTCACCTCAAACGGAAAACTCGCAGAATCACATATGCGGTGGAGTTCCTCCGCCGCAAGCTCCCTAACCTGTAGTACGCCTGGATGCTTCTTCATAGAACCTGGCATTGACCTCGGAAAATCTGATTCCCACAATAGAAGCTGGAGACAGACTGTCACCGCTTGACACTCTGCCTCCAGCCAGGGTTCGGGTCATATCACCCGCTGCATTCCTCTCGGGCTTGGCGTGACAGTTTCTGTATGCGGCGCCGTCACACACAGCGCGCCTGGTAGACCTCCGACTGTCGCGTGATCTAGCGGCGACCGAGATGCATTGGCATAACGACGTGGATGAAAGCCTCGTCGCCAATGGCCTTGACCACCCCTGGATTCGTCGCCGAGTTCAACTCCAACGCGACCTGAGGGGTGTCGAGTGCCGAGAACACATCAATCAAGAACCTAACGTTGAACGCGATCTCCAGCCCGGCCCCCTCCACGCTCGCCATCAGCCGTGTCGACCCCTGACCCGACTCAGCCGAGTCAGCCGCCACAGTCAGCTCCCCCTCCTGAACACGGAGTGTGATGATGTTGGCGACATCCCTCGCGAAGATCGCGGCACGCTTACAGGCCTGCAGTATCTCTTCGCGCCCGACGACTACACGGGTCTTGTGGGACGACGGGATGATCCTGCGCACATCCGGGAAACTCCCGTCTATGAGCTGGGAGTTGAGCACCGTATCTGCCGTATGGAACAGAATCTGGTTGTGCGGACGGGTCGTTGAGACATGGACGGGTTCGCCAAGACCGCTCGTGATGCGCATCAGCTCCGACAGGGCGCGAGCAGGTATGATGACGCTAAACGGCGCCGGCACGGCCTCGATCAACGGAATCTGCCGCAGAGACAGTCGAAAGCCGTCCGCTGCCGCGAGCGTCAGGCTTGCGCCTTCGAATTCCGCAAGGACGCCTGTCAACACAGGATGACTCTCGTCAGTCGACGCCGCGAAGGTTACCTGCACCAACCCCGTGTTGAGATCCTCAGCCTCGACCGTGAAGCCGTTCTCATCGTCGGGTTCCGGAACCAGCGGGAATTCCTCTGCCGAGATCCCGCGGAAACTGGCAGCGACGGTGCCACACCCCAGCTTCAAGACCAGAGCGGCCGGATCAAGTGTCAAGTTGACCTGATCTGGGGGCAGGGAGTTCACCAAATCGATGAAGTTGCGTGCTGGAACCGTGATCGTGCCCTCAGTCTCTACGCGAGCCCCCACCCAGTGCACGATGCTCAGCTCCATGTTTGTGGCAGCCAGCTTGAGCTGCCCATGGTCAGTGGCCAGTAGCACGTTCCCTAGAATCGGCATCGTGGTACGGGAAGGCACAGCGCGTCCGGCTATGCCCAGCCCCTTGGCGAGGTTTTCCTGAAGGCATGAGAGTCTCATGAAGGGCCTCCTGACAGGGATGGTTGGGTTCGCATAAGTACGATAAGTATACTCTAAGCCAATTCAAAGAGCAAGGAATCACATGGGCGTGCGGCTAGGCAGCTGCGCTGCCTCTAGCTCTGCGCCGCGCGAATCGACCAGCTGCGTTGCCGCCGTAGCCAGCCCAACCACGAGCCAGAAAAGCGTCACAGAATGGTGAAAGTCCAGGCTGAAAAAGTAGTGATCGAAGATGCCACTCACAACGCCACCGATGATGGCCGCGTGAAGGCCATAGAAAAACGCCTCGAGCTCCGGTGCCGATCGGACCGCGTCCCGCCGCTTCCAGAATCGCCAGAGCACCGTGCCAACCACGAGAAGGAATGCCAGCAACCCAACCAACCCCATCTGGGCAGCGATGATGAAGTAGAGGCTCGCCACTGCCACGTAGATGTCGATGTCAGGCGCACCTGAGAAACCGACACCGAGCAGTGGATATCGCTGGATCAGGATCAACGTGTCCTTGTATTCGCCCATTCGCATCTGCGTCGAAAGGTCCTGACGCAGAAATCCTTCAATGAAGTGATCGATGAGACCCTGGGACCACGGTGATAGCAGTACAAGAATTCCCAGTAGCGCCATCCACGGCAGGAGCTTGCGATACCGAAGCACGGATATCACCATAATACCCACGCCGGCGCCAAGGATCGCGCTGCGAGAAACGGTGAGGACGAGGCCCACCCCGAGAACCCCCGCGAGCAATACCGCAACACCGCGACCAAGGAATGGACGCTTGGCCACGAGCTGAGGCGCCACCATAACCAGGCCAAAGCTCAACAAGCTGCCCAGCACATTCGGGTGTACCGCCGTTGACGTCGCCCGCTTCATCAGAGAGGGATCATCCCGTATGTACCACAAAACACCCGAACCTGTGGGATACCCAAAGCGTCCCAACGCCGAAAGGGCACGAATCGTCAGGGTCTCGGGCAGCAAATACAACACTACTCCCACCAACGAGGCGACAGAGGCACCAAGGACCAGCCATCGCACAATGCGCCGCAGACGGCCCGCTTCACGAACCGAGTTGACGACCAGGAAGAACACGCCGATACTCAACAGGATCTCGGCGAAGTGCCGGATCAGGTAACTCGTGAGCGCGCCGTGCGATAGGCCCGCAATAAAGGCAGTGATCGCCAGGAGCACGAACGCCAGTATCGGTGCCCCCACCGGTGTAGCGACGATCCGCTGCTCCTCTCCCAACACGTACGGCAGGAGCCATACGCCAAAGAGGCCCAGCAGAGCCAGGTCCAGAAACGTCGGCGTAAAGCCCAAGCTGAACGGGAGAGAGGCAAACGGCAGCAGTGTAATGACCGCGATCACGCCCAGGTAGGCGATTTCGAGGTCGGCAAGGATCCACAAGACATAGACGACGCCCACCGCAAGGATGACCACGGGGAGCGGGCCTATCTCGCCGATGAGCCAACCTATCCCGACACTGACGCCGACCAGCAGCAGAATAGCAGCCGTCAACAACAACCAGCGCCGGCGGTTGAAGAGGATCCGTCGCAAAGGGCTTGACTCAACGAGGTCTTGAATAAGGCTGCGCCAGGCAATCATTGTCGCTCCAGGGAGATTATAGCGCTTGATCGAGGACGGTCAACAGACGCTTGGCGCACCGGCGGGGTGGCACCAGTAATTGCCGATATCGTATCTCCGCACATAAAATGACATCGCAGATTGTGGCCCCAGCTTGCAATTACATGCGATATATGGTAATCTTGTAGCGATACATTATGGAAACTCACCCCATCTAGCCTGGGAGGGATATCCTATGTTCGATAACTTGTTGGCTAAGGTGTTCACCATCTTTGCACAGGTTATGGTGAAGTTCCAGCCCATCTGGGACAGGTACAAGGCACTCATTGGCCTGGTTGTCGGCATCCTCATCGGTTGGTTTGCCCTGGGGTACTGGCTCTTCCCCGTCGAGTGGATCAATGCGACGCCAGGTCATCTTCGCGAGGACTATCGCTCCGCATATCTCGCCTTTTCAGCCGACGAGTTCTTCCGCACCGGCGACGTGGACCTACTCCAGAAGCGCCTGGGGCTGAACCTGCCGAAATCGAAGCACGTGCCCTGGCTAGCCGAGGAAGGTCTTCTCGACGAGAGCCTCCAGACAGCGATCGACACGGCGCCTGCATATCGGCTCGAGGGTTACCTGCCATCGCTAACCGGGCTGCAACAGATTTCGGGGCAGGATCAAGGCATTCTGAGCCCGGGAGAGATGCCAGCCGAAGAGGAAGCGACGACAGCGACACCCGCGAGCCGACTCCTGCGGATCGTCGCCATCGTGGGCTTGGTGCTCCTCGCCGCTGGTGCCATCGGCATCGTCTGGTACCTGCTGGCCGGCAGGAACAAAGGCGCGACCACTGCCGAGGAGCTACGCACAACTGAAACCTCCGGGCTTCCCCTCCCGCCCGACGAGTACGATGTCATCGAAGGGGACAGACCTGTGAAGTCCTTCAGCACGCCCTACGTGCTCGGTGACGACTACTTCGATCCATCTTTCAGCATCGAGATGGGCAGCGAATTCCTGGGAGAGTGCGGTATCGGCATCTCGGAGACACTGGGAGCTGGCGATCCCAAGAAGGTCACCGCCTTTGAAGCGTGGTTATTTGACAAGAGCGACATTCGCACAGTGACTAAGGTGCTGGCTACTCGCTACGCGTTCGAGGAGCCTGATCTCCACGAGAAGCTCGAGCCCAAGGGCGACATCGTTATGATGCGGCCCGGTGAGGAGATCGTCCTCGAGACGACTAAACTCCGCGTCAGAGCCCGCATAAAGGAGCTCGATTACGCTCAGGGTGCCAGTCTCCCCGCCAACAGCTTCGTGCAGAGGGTCAACTTCGAGATCACAGCTTGGGTTAAGAACAGTGACGAGATCGTGGCATTCGAGGAGAGCTAAGCGACTGGGTCCCGGCCCCTACTCACCCGGAACAGGCAAACACATCACACAGGCTCCCGCGCAAGTGCGGGAGCCTGTGCTGTTACGTACTACTGTGGCCTGTCAAGGCTCAGGTGTACTGATCACCTCGGCGTTGGACGGCGGCACATATCCCTGCCCATACTTGTAACGCTCAGGCCAGGGGATGAAGTTGCTGACGAAGTTGTCCTCGTACAGCACCTTGCCCTCAGCGTCCCGAACAATCCGCCCCAATACCGCGTTCAAGCCCGCGTGTGCCGATTCGATGAGGCGCGCTGTACCTGCTGGAACGGTGGCATCGTACTCGTAGACAGGCGCGCCTGGGGGAATTGCCTCACCCCACTTCGGGCCGATCTGCTCGACCTCTCGGTGGTCACTGGTGCTGTAGAAGAGGAATCGCAGCCGGGAGCTGGCCGCGTCGACCTCCGTATGGATCAGGATGTGATGCGGTGTGTCGTTCTGAAAACGAAAGTCTACCAAAGGGGAGTAGATCGTGGCATCAAAGCCGGGTCCGAAGCCCCCAATCTCATAGTAACCGACACGGTAGGCGTGCGGCCACCGCTCGATGATCGGATAGCCACCAAAATACGCCGCTCGGAACGCAGTCGTCGCCACCTGACAGATGCCCCCGCCCACACCCGGTACCGTGCGGTTGCCGATGATCACATATGATTCGTCATACCCCGCCTCCGGCGTCACCTCCCCCAGATGCTCGTTGAACGAGAAGACCTCGCCCGGTGCCACCAGAACGCCATCGAACTTGGACGCCCCTAGCCTGATATTGCGGTCGCGAGCAGACGAGGAGCCTGTGAAGTAGGATTCGCCGACAGCAACCAGCTCACGGATGCCCAGATCCTCGGCGGTAACGCTGTCGGACAGGGCGGGTGGAATCTCGGTCAGCACGAGCGGGACCAGGTGCTCGCCGGCGAGAAGCTTCTCGTTGATCCCCGTCACGGAAGCCGCCACGTCGACCTCCCGGCCTATCTGGCTGGGAGTCAGCACTGTTAGCTCAATGCTCGACGCGGCGAACTCAAACGTAGCATCTACCGGCTCTCGATACAGAGCGACCGCCAACGGCGCCAGGAACTCCGCGAGCGCGGCTTCATCCAGCCCCACCGTCACGCCCTGCTCGTCGATGCGAATCACCATCATCTTCGCCAATACATCAGGAGCGACGTCCCACGGTCCTGGGTCTCCCTCACGCGGGTCCGGAACCAGGAGCGACAGGGGCTTGGACAGCATCGCCTCGGCAATCCGCAATGCTGATTCCGCCTGCGCGTCTCCGATTCCGGGGGCCAGCTCCGTTACGGGGACGACCATCTCCAACGGATCGAGCGCATACAAGGAGGGCACAAGCGCCGCCAGCGTCTCACTGACCTCCACCCTGCGACCAAGGTCGCCTGCGAGCAGCCTGACCTCAGTTCCTTCGAGTTCGACCCGCGCGTCACGTGCGGGCCGGTTCAGTTCAGTCGCAATCGATTCCAGCGCCACCAAGGCGCGTCCTTCATCCCAGGCCAGGACAGGCGAGAAGCGTGCCCCATCAACCATGACCGCCAGCCGCTCCGGGATGGCATCTGCCCCACCTGCGGAATGCCCCACCTCGAATGCCTGCGCCAGCGTGGCTTGCATATCCAAAGATACGCCAAGATCCGCCGGCGATAGCGACCATCGCTGTCCCTCCGGTCCCAGCAGCACAATCTGCGGCTGATGCAGCGGAAGCGCAGCTTCCAGGTACCGCGCAGCTTCATCGGGCATCATCCGCCCCACTGACGTATCCCATACCCAGACGCCCGGAACGATTCGCTGGTCAAGCCCGGGCCCGAGTAACCATCCCGCCACCATAATCAGGATGATCTCAATAGCAGCTAACACGACCAGTAGACGCGACATAGCTCCTTACCCCACACTATTGCCATCTGATCGTTAGGACCGGTACCGGTTTCGCGTTCCTCAGTCGACGCGCCCCGGCCCACCTCCCAACTCCATAAGCGCGAGTGCCAACGCCCCCCACAACCCGACATCGCTGCCGAGCTCGGCCTGAACGATATCCGTGTGCTCCCGGTAGGCCTGCGGTGCTCGGGTTTCCACCGTCTCACGGATTGGGCCAAACAGCAGCTCACCCGCCCGCGTGACACTGCCCCCCAGAACAAACAGGCTCGGATCCAGCATGTACATGAGGCTTACGAGAGCGGAACCGATATACGTGCCGGCTTCCCGGAAAACTGACACCGCCAGGGCATCGCCTTGCTGTCCAGCCACATTCACCTCTCTGGCGGTTATGCGAGAGAGGTCGCCACCGACAAGACGCAGAAGCGAGGACTTCTCGCCGCGGGCCAGTCGCTCCCGAGCCCTACGAGCGATTGCAGTCCCTGATGCCAGCACCTCCAGGCACCCCACATTGCCGCATGTGCACTTCGGGCCGTGCGGATCAATCGCCATGTGACCCACCTCGCCACCGAGCCCATGCCCCCCCGTGAACAGACGGTTATCGAAAATCATCCCTCCGCCGATTCCGGTGCTGATGGTCAGATAGACCAAGTCCGGCAGGCCCTTGCCCGCTCCGAATCGATGCTCCGCCAGGGCCGCGACATCAGCATCGTTCCCCACGAAGGCCGGGACGCCGAACCTCTCAGTAAGCATGTCGCGTAAGGGCACATTCTCCCATCCCGGCAGGTTTGGTGCAAAGCGCAGAACACCCCGTCGGAAATTGAGAGGCCCCGGCGCACCCAGGGCGATGCCGGCAACCGCGACATCTCCCCCGGCAGGCCACACTTCACTGACGGCTGCAACGACGCGCCCGAACACCGCCTGCAGACCTTCATCGGCCCGGGTCTCTAGCGCGGTCCGAGCCTCCATCTCCTGGCGCTCCGCGAAACGCGCCGCACGTATCTGCGTACCTCCCAGGTCCACGGCCAGTATGCACAGAGAAGACATGGACGATCCTCCCGAGAGTGACTCAAAGCGCTCCCTGCCACGTACTCAGTCTTGCCCCCAGAATCCAGGAGTTCCCAGGCCGAAAGAGCGACACCCAAGATCGGGCCCCTACACGCACCTCGCCCTTACCGCGGTAAGGGCGAGGCGCAAAGCTCACAGCCGACTGGCTGAGGCCTTAACCGCGTTGCAGAGGTCGCGACCGGACCACGAGCGGTCCCTAGTGGCCTCCGCAACTGGCACACGAGTGGCTGCTGCACGAACTACAGCCGCCTCCACCACCTCCACCACGCGATAGCTGTTCCCCGGAACCACCGCTCCGAGCCGAGAAGAACGTTGACAGCCCTCGCGCTGCATGGTCACCGCCACATCCCGGGCAGGCGATGGGCGCATCGGCGTCCTTCATGGCCCGACGGGCCTCGAACTTCATGCCACAGTCTTCGCAGCGATACTCGTAGATAGCCATATACTTACTCCGCATGCAACAGGGATCTCAGGATAAGGAGTTCATACATCCGCACGGTTGATGATATCCGTGAGTTCTTCAGCCCTAACGTATCCCGCCACTTCAATCTGCTGACCGCAGACGCCTTCGACCGACCCGACTGCTCGCTTGATGTCCAGCGCTAGACTATGCGCCAGCGGACAGAGCGGCGACGACGGCCTGAACCGGTACGAAACAATACCTGTGTCTCCGTCGACGTCAAGGTCCTCGACCAGCCGCATACGGATGACATCAACGCCGGTCTCCGGATCGATCACTTCGGTCAACCGCAGCAGGATTTGCTCGCGCAGCGTCATGTTGGAATACATACTTGGACCTCCGTCTCATTATACCAGACTCTGCCCCATCACCACCCACGCACCCGCCTTCGTCGAATAGAGCTCATCTGCAGAGCCAAGATGAGATAGACGCATACACTGGATTGCCTGCAGGCCTAAGGAACGGCCCCACTCGTGATTATAGCGCAGCCTCGCCGATTTGGCACCCACTGAACCCGCACATTCAAGCGCAGAGAGGCCACAGACCGGCTGTACCTGCCGAGGTAGGGGCGCTACGAAGGGGCCGCGTATAGACCTTGCAGTCCGGGTTCAAGCCGCTATAATCCGGCCCATGCCCACACAGGAACCTGTCGTGACTCACCAGCGCGGAATCACCAAGCGGCTCCTTGGCTGGCTCTTGATCGGTGCAGGCATAGCCGGCGACGTCAGCATCCTGCTCATCGGCCGGCTGGGAGGCGGCGCCTGGCAAGGCATAGGACCCCTCGAAGGCGCCCTGCTTCTGGGAGGGCTGATTGTGGCAGCTTTGGGCATCCCCTTGTTGCGCCTGGGCGACCAACCGGCGGCCACCCAACGTGAGCCCAGCTACCCCATCACTTCGGCCGATCCGGATACGACCGTCCCTTGGGCGCTTCGTCGGGGCACAACGGTGTTGCAGGCCATCGCCTTGACCATCTTCTTTGCCTATCTCGCCGTATATGTCACATACGCGGTCGATCTCTTTCGATGGCCCTACGACTATGACCAGGGTGAGAGCTTCGAGCTCTACGATGCCGTGCTCCATAGCCGCGGTGAGTGGCCCTACCGCGACAGCAGCACTTATCCCTTCTATGCGTCCAACTATCCGCCGGTGTTCCACCTGCTCAACGTCTTGCTCTTCCCTGTCTTTGGGAAGACGCTGCTTTCGGGACGGGTACTTAGCTTCACGATTACGCTGCTTACGGCTGTGGCCATAGGACTCACCGTCCGCCGACGTACCGCAGGCTTGTTCGTCCCGATCATCAGCGGCCTTGCCTATCTGGCCTCCAACTTTGTCTATCACATCGGTCCGTTGTGTCGTCAGCACTTGACGATGGTGTTCCTTGAGGTGCTCGCTGTGGCCTTCATCGCCGGCGTTGAGGACTCACCACCCGCATCTTCAGTGCGTGGTCGTCGGAACCTTGTCCTGGGGCTAGCCTGCCTGTTCCTTGCCGGGTATGCAAAGCAACTGGCGGTTTTCACCGCTGTGGCGATCTTCGCCTATCTCTTCCTCCGCCACCCACTCCGGGCCATTGGGTTCGCCGCAGCGTTCGGCGCCGTCTTCGGCTTGGCGTTCGTCATCATCAACTTGTTGACCGACGGCCATTGGTGGATCAACACCATCGCTGCAAACGTCAACGCTTACCTCCTTCCGCAGTTGGTCGGGCTTGCGCAGTCGTGGCTGAAGATCCACACACTCTTTGTTGTCGGAGCCGTGGCCATGGTGCTCTATGAAACGTACGTGGGCCGTATTTCGGTCTACAGCCTATGGTTCGTAGCCGCCCTTGGCACAGCGATTATGTCAGGGAAGTGGGGGGCTGGCGAGGCGTACTGGGTCAGCTCCGTGGCCGCGGCGATCATATTGACCGGGTTCGCGCTGGGCGGTATCCAGTCCTGGCTCCCAACTCACCACCTCAAGTGGCGTAGCGCTGTGGCGTTAGCGGTGCCGCTGCTCTATATCCTGCAGGGCACCCGAATGCTCCACCTGCCTACCGAGGGGGTGATCTGGGGCGACCTGGCACGACTCCTGGGCGTAAGCGGCAGATCCGCCTATGCGGACTACCCCTACTACGATGCCGTCGGCTACTCTCAAGTCGGCCATCTGATGCTAACGAGGGACTATGAGGGCGGGGCGCGCATTATGGCCCACGTTCGCCAGGCCGATGGCCCCGTGTTGAGCGAAGAGGCCGCATTCACGATGCTGGGGGGCAAGCCCGTTGTCACCAACCCCACCCAACTGCTGAATCTCTATAACAACGGTATGTTGGATACGAGCGAGCTGGAGGCCATGCTCAGACGTGAGGAGTTTGGGCTGGTGATTATGCGAGCACAATTCTACCCGCCGCCGGTTCTAGCGGCGATTGGAGAGCACTACGGATTAGTTGAGCACATCCCGATGAACGGCTTCAACTACATCATTATGAAGCCGCTGGGGCAACCTGTTCCGTAGTCGATGGTCCACGCACGCATCAGCGCGCCGAACGACGACCGCCCCGCAGAAGGCGCCAGAGGTGCCCCAGCCTACGGAGCTCCATTCATCTGGGCAGCGTAATCTGCCCCCACGATCACCACGATGTCATAATCGGCAGTCGGATTCGATCCGTTGATCACCGCTGACTGGGGCAACTGCAACAACGCCACCAATTGCTGGGCGGTCACAGGCTTGGCACGGTTGAGAATGATCAGGGATGTATCGTAGTCCTGACGGTCAGCATTACTGTACTTCGCGACGTCAAGCCCACTGTCTTCCAGATATTCCGTTGTAGCGTAGGCCAGTCCTGCGGTGGCCGTACCATTGAGAATGGCGATCGTTGCCTCTTCCTTCGCCAGGGATTGCTGTTCGCCATTCACGGCCGCGAGTCCGAAAACCTCGTCGCGCACCTCGCGAATCCTATCGCGCAGCGGGATCAGGATCTGCGCACCGTCAGGTGTCTCATCGAACAGCGTGCACGTCTCATCGATCACCCGGAAGGTACGATCTTCCTCCGCCACCTTCGTTGCCAGATTCGCCAGGGCAACGATCTCGTCAAGTTGCAGCTTCGGATCGAGCTTGACGGAACTCTGAACGACCTGCCACAACTCGCGAGCCTGCGCCGCCAGCTGCGGGAGCTTTTTCGTGTCCGTCACCTGTTTGAGGATCGCCTCAATCACCTGTTGCTGGCGGCGTGCCCGGTCGAAGTCGCCTCCCGTCGTCCGGCGAACCCTGGCGTATTTCAGCGCTTCCTCGCCATAGAAATGGTGCCAGCCCGCATCGATATGCAGGGGGTCATAGCCGTAGTTATGGTCGGGATAGAGTGGGTCATCGATCGTCTCCTCAACATAGATGTCGATGCCGCCGATGAGATCTACCATTTCGACAAAAGCACTGAAGTTCACCCGCACATAGTAGTCGATCTGAACGCCGAGATTGTAGGCCACCGTTTCAACGGCGAGCGTCGGACCACCACCGGGATGCTTCTGCGAATCACCGAGAAAGTGCGCAGTGTTGATCCGGTTCTCAGTGTATCCCGGAATAGGCACCCACAGATCACGCGGGATCGATAGCACCCCGGCCTTCATCGTTACCGGATCGAGCGTCGCCAGAATCATCGTATCAGATCGCCAGTAGTCCTCCTCTTGAGCGCGCTCGTCGATGCCCATGATGAGAACCGTGATCGGATCCGTGCCCGTCCAGACCGGCAACACTTCGCCCTCAACACGTTCTACGTTGGGGCTTTCCTGTTCCGCAGGCTTGCCAATCGTGAAATCAGGGAGTATGTCCGAGTTGGCGACCTCGTTACGCACCCGGTTGAAGACGACCAGGGCCGCTGCGGTCGTACCAATCAGGTAGATGAGCACGAGACCAATCCGGATAAAGAGCCGGTAGGGAAAGAGGCGGTTCTGCGATAGTGGTCCCAAGCTGCCCGTCATAAGCGTGTCACTCCTACGCCTGATCTGCAGACGCTCACGGCTGCGAAGGGATCTCGAAGTCCTGCCCAAGCAGGATCACGATGTCCTGGGCAGCCTCCGGATCACGGCCCTGAACAGTTGCCGTTGCCGGCAGGTCGAGCGCCTTGAGCACCTTGGCCAGTGTGAGGGGCTTATCGCTATTGATCACCACGGTTGTGTTGGCATAGTTCTGCCGGTCCGCATTCGCCACCTGGCTAACCGGAATCCCCTGGGTCCTCAGGTAGTCGGCTGTGGTCCCGGCAAGACCGCCACGCTCTGTGCCGTTCAGCACGGCGACGGTCGCCACCTCAGGCGTAGGCGAAGGAATAGGGATCGCCGTGGCCTCCGCTACGACTGGGGTCGGCGGCGTCGCCTGGAAGACGTAGTCACGCACCTCACGCATGCGGTCACGGAGCGGGATAAGAACCTGGGCTCCCTCAGGCGTCACCCATGCCTGCGTGCACGTCTGGTCGATCACGGCAGAGCGGATCGCTTCCTGCTCGACATCCACGGCGATGTTTGCCAGCGCTAGCATCTGGTCAAGCGCCATGTCAGTCGCGATGGACGATTCCAGCGTCCTCAACAGCTCGGGAGCGCTTCGTGCAAGCTCGGGCAACAGCTCGTAAGACGTCACTCGATCCAGAATCGCCATCATGACCTGCTGTTGGCGACGTGCCCGGTCGAAGTCATTGCTGGTGTGGCGTGTCCGGGCGTACTTCAGGGCTAGCTCACCGTTGAAATGCTGCCAGCCAGCTTCGATCACCAGGGGATCATATCCGTAGTTGTGGTCGGGATACTGAGGATCGTAGATCGGCGTCTCAACATAGACGTCGATCCCGCCGATCTGGTCAACGATCGCCACGAATGCCCGGAAGTTCACGCGAACGTAGTAGTCGATGGGGACGCCCAGGTTGTACTCGAGCGTCTCCTTCGTCAGCCCAGGCCCCCCTTCGGGATGTCCATAGAGCTCACCCAAGAAGTGCGCGGTGTTGATCCGACCGTCGTTGTACCCAGGGATGGGTACCCAAAGATCGCGCGGGATTGACAGGACCCCGGCCTGTCGCGTCACTGGATCCAGCGTGAGCAGCATGATCGTATCTGTACGCCACGGGCCGGTCTCCTGCGCCCGCTCGTCAACCCCCAGTAGCAGAACTGTGACCTGCTCCCGCCCGCTCCACGTGGGCACGAGCTGCCCGAACCCATACGACACATTCTCGCTCGGTTGCGTATTGCCCGGTAGCCCGGGCACGATGCCCGGCGTCGCAAGGCTGCCCCGCAGCCATGCGAGCACAAAGAGCACGACCGCGAAGCCGATGGCCAGGAGCATCACAATCAGCACGGCGGTCAGAAGAACCGGTGTTTTGTGCCTGCGTCCCAGTGATCTGTCTCTAGCTGCCATAGGTTCCTTCACCCTCGAGTCTCCCGCCAGGCTGCGCCCGCCCGAGCCGAATCGGATGACGCACTCATCGCTCCGGTTCGCGGAGCATTCCCGGCTGATCCATCCGGGCGACCCGCGTTATTATACCACCCACAGCATACCCAAAAAGGCGGGCTTGTGTTAGAACTGGGCTGCTGCTGCGCGCCTCTGACGATCCCTGTCTAGCCATCGCTGTGCTGGCGGGCGGCCCTTGTGGCTTCCAGCAGTACCTTTACGTCCCCTCCCCCGCTCGCAGAGCTGCTGCAGAGATCTGGAGAGCGCCCTGCAGCCCTACGCCCGGCGCCTGACGTAGTCTGCCACCAGGTTGTGGATGGCGCGATCAAAGCGATCGACTGCCACCTCTAGATCGTAGCGCTCGACCACAAACTGTTGGGCCGCCGTCGCGATACGCGACCGCTCGGAGGGGTCTTTCAATAGCCCAACCACTGCATATGCAAAATGCTCTGGGTCGTCAGCAATCACCAGGTGCTCCCCTGGAACCGCCCCGATCCCGTGATTGCACACGCACGTCGCGACCACGGGCACGCCCATCGCCATAGCATCCATCACCTTCTGGAGCAGCCCCCCCGCGACCAGGAGCGGGGACACGAACACCGCCGCCGCGCGATACCACGGTGCAAGGTCATCCACTGCGCCGGTCACCACGACCCCCGGCGGGTCCATCCGCGCCTGCAGGGACACTGGTGGATCACGTCCGACGATGTACAGTCGTGCCTCCGGAACCTGCCTGGCGACGATTGGCCAGACATGGTCCAGAAACCACACGATGCCCGACACGTTGTGATCGCGGGACATCGCGCCGACAAACAGGACATTCGCCTCCCCGGCGACAGCAGCCCCGTGGCCTCGCGCTGCCCGTACGGCCGGAGTCAGGGGCACCACATCGATTCGGCCTTGGGCACATGCCTGAGCCAACAACGCCCGATCGCCCTCCGAGATCGCGAGCACCAGATCATACTTCCGACAGATCCAGGGCTCGATCATACGCAGGAAAGCCCACCGGATCCACACAGGCCAGCGTCGCGCACCGTGCAACTGGGCTAGTTGTTGTCCTGCAAGGAACCAGTTCACATCCTGCGTGCGATACGAACATGGAACGCGACACAGGCCAAGAGCAGTCAAGGCCGTCTGGGTCGTCTCAACGTGTACGAAATCCGGCGCCTCCGTCCGGATCGCGCGCCGGATCGCGCCTCGCAGAGCTATGTAGCTCCGCGCAAACGCCAGGGGGCGCGGCCCAGCAAGAGACCGATGGTGCGGAACGGTGTAGACACCCTCGCAGATCGAGCGAACGACCGGCAGGTGCGTCAGCTCCTCGTCTCTGATCCTCGCCACGAGCGTAAGGCGATGCCCCCGGCGATGCAGCGCTTCCATTAGGCGGAAGAGCGCCTCTCCCCCGGCATGGCCCACCGATGGCGCCGGAAACTGCTTATACGCGAAGAGGATATGCATAGTAGATTCGGGGACAGGGACCGGCTGATTCTACAGTAATGCTCTCGGACGGCACAACCCACGGCGGACTCTGTGTCTGGTCAGTTGCTACGGCGCCCCAGGCTGTCGCTAGCCACAGGGCACCCGTGACCTGGAACCTACAAAGGAGCCGGAAGCGCGTGAACTATGACTTCGGGACGATTGCGGGCTTCACGATAGAAGAAGTCGGACAACGCCTTCTCCACGGCCCGCGCCACCGTAGGCGCCGGAGTTCCGGGACTGATGCCGCGCATCGCAGACCTCACAGCATCCACAGCCTCCGGCAGCAGGGCTTCCATCACATCGTTCGATGCAATTGCCCGCCCCGTGATCTGCGGGAGTCCCACCATGCGGCCCCCATCTTGATCGTATGCCAGAGCTACCGAACACACCCCAGCCTCACTGAGTTCGTGTCGGGTCCGAATCAGGTCAGGGCTCACAGCGTCGCCCACCCACGGCCCGTCGACGAACACGTATCCACCCGGTACACGCTCACCGACCTCGAGCGCGTCCTCCGAGAACCGTAACACGTACCCGTTTTCCACCACGGCGATGTTCTTGTCAGGTACCCCGACCTCCCGTGCTAGGGCGGCGTGTAGTTGCAGATGCCTCAACTCACCGTGGATAGGCACGAAGAACTTGGGCCTCAGAATGCTGATGAGGAACTTCTGTTCTTCCTGGCTGGCGTGACCCGACACATGCACAGGCGCCACCGGATGATAGACGACGGTCGCCCCCCTCTGGAAGAGGCGGTTGATCACACGATGCACGGTCTCCTCGTTTCCCGGAATCGTATGAGACGAGAGCACTACAGTATCTCCCGGGATGATTCGCAGAGACGCGTGCCGTCCGGTCGCCAGCCGACCCATGATCGAGCGCGGCTCTCCTTGAGCTCCAGTGGCGATGATGGTTACCTGATGGGGCGGTAGGCGGTTTATGTCTTGTAGCGAGAGGATCAGGTCGTCTGGTACGTCGAGATAGCCAAGTTGCCGCGCCATGCGCACGTTCTTCGCCATGCTGGTGCCGGCAATCGCGACCTTTCGCCCAAAACTGCGGGCGACCTGCATTACCTGTTGGATGCGTGAGATCAAGGAGGCAAAGGTCGCTACGATGACGCGTCCTTTCGCCGGTCGAAATACTTCTGCCAGGGTTGTGTTGAGCGACTGCTCTGAGAGGGTACGCCCAGGGTTGTCGGCGTTGGTGCTGTCCGACATCAACACCAGCACCCCACGCTGGCTGAACTCCGCAAGTTTGGCGATGTCGGTCGGCCATCCATCCACCGGTGTATGGTCGAGCTTGTAGTCGCCGCTGTGCACGACCAAGCCCACAGGCGTATCGATCCCTAACCCGACCGCATCTGGTATGCTGTGACAGACGTGATAGGGCGACACCCTGAATGGCCCCAAATGTAGAATATCGCCGGGCTGCATCGTCTGAAGCTTGGTCCGCTTCTGAAGCTCACGGTGCAGCTTCACCTCGATCAGCCCCCGGGTCAGCTTGGTCGCGTAGACGGGCGCGTTGAACTCCTGTAAGAAGTGCGGGAGTGCCCCTATGTGATCTTCGTGTCCATGTGTCACGACGATGCCGCGGATGCGGTCGGCCTTCCCCTGCAGGTAGCGGTAATCAGGGATGATGTAATCCACACCGGGCATATCAGCCTCGGGGAACATCAACCCCACGTCAATGATCAGGATGTTGCGCCCATATTCCAGGGCCAACATGTTCTTGCCAACCTCACCCAGCCCGCCAAGGGGAACTATCTGCAACCGTTCCATCAAGCCACCTTAACCGCTATGACCTAGGCCTGGTACATTGAACCAGGTAGGCGACTGAGAACCAAGGTCAACCCGAGCGCGCCAGCGATGTGCGCATGTGACATACCCATAGACCGCAATGTTAACACAATCAACAATGCATGTCAAACAATATAGGAGTGCAGGGCGTATGATCCATACACAAAAACCAGGTTCCTCGCACAGCGTGCCGCGCCCACAACTCGGCCGAAGCTCGGCTTGCGTCTATGGAGTGCACTTCCGTCGTCTGGCGCGAGCGCTTGACAGCCAGGCAGTCTGTGATAGATTACAGGCGTTGTGGACGCCCCCATCGTCTAGTCTGGTCTAGGACACAGGCCTTTCAAGCCTGGTACATGGGTTCAAATCCCGTTGGGGGCACAGACGCAGAGACCTCTGGCCTACGTTCCCGCGCCAGGAATGCGCCGCACGATCGGGACCGCCCGGTCCACCAGCTCGCCATCCAACAACAGCAGCTACCCTCAGGGTGCGATCACCGCGAGGAATTCGCTGCTACTGGGGTATCGCGCCAGCAGATCGACCAGTTGCCTTATGGCAGTACGCGGCGGTCGCGTCGCCAGAGCCCGGCGTAGCTTAGTGATGCGTTGCGCATCATCCTCGGTGTAGAGTCGTTCATCCTTGCGTGTACCGCTGGCGCGAATGTCGAGAGCCGGAAACAGCTGCTCCTCCGCCAGGTCCCGGCTCAACACGATCTCACAGTTTCCTGTAGCCTTGAGCTCCTCGTAGATCACCTGATCCATGCGCGAACCGGTATCCACGAGGATGGTTGCCAGGACCGTGACCGAACCACCGCCTTCGATCGCGCGCGCCAGTCCAAACAGACGGCGCGGCAGTTCCAACGCAGCGGCGTCCAGCCCGCCGGAGAGCGTGCGCGTCGCCGAAGCCCCCCGCCCCCGTCCACCAGGGACCCGGCGGTTGACCGCCCGCACCAGTCGTGTCAAGCTATCGACCAGAACCACGACCTCGTTGCCGCACTCCAGCTCCGTGCGAATGTGAGCGAGCATTAGCTCTGCCAACGCGACGTGCTCCGCTGGGCTGTTATCGCTCGAACTCGCGTACACTTCCGCCTGCACCGTACGACGGAAATACGTGACCTCCTCTGGACGCTCATCGATGAGCAACACCACAATCCGGGCAGCGGCAGACAGCGAGCGAACCTCGTGCGCCACTTGCTCGAGCAGCGTCGTCTTGCCCGCCTTAGGGGGCGAGACAATCAGCCCTCGAGTGCCCTTGGCAATAGGCGCTATCAGGTCAATCAGACGCAAGCTCAGTGAGCTGCTTGCACCGAAATCAAAGCGCTCATAGGGATCAATAGCGATCAGCGCATCGAAGGGCGTGCGCTTCCGAAACGCCTCTGGGCTCAATCCGCAGATGGTCGCAACCGACTTCAGGCGGCTGCCCGTTGCGTCCGGTTCCCCGGAGATGGCAGCACCCTGAACCAGTGCATACTCATCGATCACCGCCGCGGGCACCTGTGTTACCACCTGTTGGCGAATGGGCTCGAACAGGACGCCAGTGCCGCGTGCATCCAACTTGAGAATTCCATCGACGGTCTTGGCCATGCGGCGCTCCCCGCTATTCGCTGATACGCATCATTTTCCTAGCTCTCCACAGGATACCGCATTTTGGTCATTTCCCAAAAGACACGAGACGCACTAGCATGGAACCCAACCGATCAGCGTTCTGACGTTCTATGAGAACACAATGCAACGCACACCATCCCGCCGGCGAGCAAGGACAGCACACACGTATGGAGACGACGCGTAGCACACCATCTGAGACGTTGGCCCAAGTGCACACCCGCTTGGCGCGTGAAGCAGACGCGGTCTACCGTCTCAGCCCTTTTAGTGCCCTGTCGAGAGACTACTTCTCCAGGTTCAGCCGCGACCTCGAGCGGCGCCCAGAACTTGGCGAGCTAGAGATCAGAGACGATTGGAGCATCATCATTGGGGCAGACGCTCACCCGACCTCCAGACTTATGGCGGGGCATCTGGCCGAGTTCCTGCAGCAATGTGTGGGCGTAGAGCTTCCCGTCATCACGGTGCCTGCCGCAAATCCGGAGGGCGTGCCCCACAGCATCACTCTTGTCGAATCCGGCGGTGGAGATCCCGCGATACCCGAGAGCTTCACCCTTCTCTTGCAGACGGACCGGGCGATCATCCACGGCTGCGATCCAGGGGGCGTGCGCGACGGCATCGTGCGCATCGTGAACCTTATGGGATTACGACAGGCTCCCTACCTCGAGTGCCGCGAGCAGGTCTACCGCCCACGACTCGCAGTGCGTATCGGAGCCCTGCCCTGGCTTGGCGCGTGTCGCGACCTGGTGTTCCTGGGCTACAACACCGTCTTGCTGCCCGGCGCGACGCTCTTCGAGCTTTCCACCAGCGATGTCATTCCAGAGCTAGCCGCCCGCCGCCATCCGGATGCGCTTGCGAAGATGCGCCGTATCGCCGAAGAGGCGGTGCAATACGGACTCAAGACCTACTGTTGGGTGAGCACGGTCACAAAGTTCGCCAAAGGCGACCCGATCTTCAACAACCATCCGGGGATCCGTGGCGCACTCACCTGGAAAGAAGATGGCGACTATATCCTGTGCACCGAGCATCCACTCGTGCAGCAGTGGCTGACCGATAGCGTTGAGCGCCTCTTTCGCGACATACCGGGCCTGTGGGGGCTGGGCATCATCATCGGTGGCGAGGGCTTCTACCACTGCTTCATGCGCCCCTACGGAGCAACCCCGGGGCACACAACGTGTCCTCGCTGCGAGGCCCTGGGCCCTGAGAGGGTCGTGTCGCGCCTGTGCAACGCTATGGCCCAGGCTGCACGGCGCGTGAACCCCGACGCCCACCTGGTAGCCTGGCCCTATTCTGCCGAGCACGTCTGGGCCGTGGACGGAGCGCTCGCGGGGGTGATCGAGAACCTCGCAGCAGGGACTGCCATCCTGACGGAGATCGAGAAGGAAGCGCTGGTCGAGAAACCCTACGGCCTCAGCAAACTCATCTGGGACTACAGCATCGATGCCATCGGTCCCTGCTCGCGTGCCAGGGATCAAATCAGTCTATGCCAGGGGGCAGGCATCCCCGCTCTGCTGAAGAGCGAGCCCGAGCTCGCCTTCGAGGCCTCCCGACTCGCCAATGTGCCGTGTATGGACCGGTGGCTGGCACGCGCCGAGGCACTGGCAGCCAGCGGCGCTATGGGGGCCGCCGTGGTGCCTGCATTCCGAAACTTCTTCGCGACCGTAGCAGCGGAAGCAGGCCTGTGGATGTGGTGGGAGCCCTGTCGCAACGCCGAGTGGGTTCTCGCTGCCCTGGCAGATCGGGTGGCAGGACCCGACACAGGTCCCGCACTACGCCAAGCGTGGCACTGGGTCTCCGAGGCCATCGCGTACTCCCCGGAGATCCCAGCCTACTATCACGGGCCGCACTATCTGGGTCCGGCGCACCCTATGTGTGCCGATCGCGACGCACTGCTGCCCCAGGTGTTCTACGGGCAGTACCTTTTCCGCGCGGAGATGACGGAGGCCGAGGGACTCGAACTACGGCCAACCTTCTGGCGAGACGTTGCCAACGCCGAACCGCTCATACGGTGCTACCGCCAGATGCATGCCCTCCTACAGCGTGCGCTCGGTGAACTGGGGCAGGCCGCACAAAGCGTGCCGGCGCGGTGCCGCATCCCCTTCGAGGCCGAGGTAGGTCAGATCCGCTGGTTCTATCACACAGTGCGGACCGAGGTCAACTTCTACGAGTCGTGTACCCTGCGCGACCGTATCACCGCGCTGCTGGCGAAACGCGAGCGAACCCCAGAGGAGACGCAAATGGGGCTCGCGCTCTGCGAACGTTGGCGCGAGACTCTGCTGGACGAGTGGCAGAACGCTCGCGAAGCACTGCCCTTGGCCCAAGCTGACGTGCGACTGGACTTCTACTATGGAGGTGACCACACCTTTCCACACCTTGAAGATATGCTCCAGGCGAAGATCAAACTTGTTCGCGCAGAAATCGACCAGTTTCTGCCATCTGTTGCCGGCCGGTTCGGCAGCAGGCAAAGGCTCACAACCTAACAGGAGGTAGCGATGACGATCAGACCCGTGAAACGCCTGAGCAAGGCCAGGCCAACGCTCGAAGGAGCAGGCGTGCACCTTCATCGTGCGTTTGGCTTTGGCGATACGACCGACTTCGACCCCTTCCTGCTCCTCGACGATTTCCGCAACGACATACCTGAAGACTACCTGGCAGGTTTTCCATGGCACCCACACCGCGGGATCGAGACGATTACCTACGTCCTCACAGGGACCGTGGAGCATGGCGACAGCCTTGGCAACCGGGGCACCATCGGAGCTGGCGATGTCCAGTGGATGACGGCGGGCAGAGGCATCATTCACCAGGAGATGCCCAAGGGAGATCCCGCGGGTCGCATGCACGGCTTTCAGTTGTGGGCCAACCTCCCAGCATCGCTCAAGATGACAGAGCCTCGGTACCAAGAGGTCACTGCCGCCGAGATTCCCGTTGTCACAGACGATGACGGGACTCAGGTGCGCGTTGTCTGCGGCACCTTCTGGGGTACAACGGGTCCCGTTGAGGGTATCGCCGCAGACCCGATCTACCTTGATGTCTCGGTTCCGCCGCGCAGGCAGAAGCCCTTGCCTGTCGAAACCTCGCGCAACGCCTTCGCCTATGTCTTCGCCGGGAACGGCAAGTTCTGCAACGCCTCGGGCCCGCTTGCCGTACCTACCGAACCGGTCCACTGGTGGGACACCGCGCCCCCGGCCGAGGCGAGCAATCGTACCTTGGTGCGGTTTGACCGCGGCGATGAGATCGTTGTGCAAGCCGGTGACGAGGGTATCCGCTTCCTCCTGGCCTCGGGCATACCACTCAGGGAGCCTGTAGCGTGGTATGGGCCGATTGTGATGAACACACAGGAGGAACTGCGACAGGCCTTTGAGCAGCTCCGGAATGGGACCTTCCTATGAACGTCAAGGAGACACTGTGAACCCCAAACTGCCCAACATCTATGCCGATCCTGGCCCTCAGCTTACCGTCGCGCTATGTCAGGTCTATACAGAGCCCTGGGATCTGGGCGGCAATCTCACACGGACGCTGGAAGCACTGGCAGAGGCGAAGCGCCAGGGAGCCGATCTGGCCATCACCCCGGAGTGCGTGTTCCACGGGTACGGATTCGGCCGTGACCAGAAAGAGACCCTGGAGCGGTATGCCCAAGTCGCCGAACCCCTTGATGGGCCGCGGCTGGCAGCAGTGAGGGCTGCAGCACGAGCACGCAAGATGTACGTGGTCGTCGGCTTTCTCCAAGCTGGCGCCGCCGGAGTGTTTCACAATGCTGCCGCGGTCATCTCGCCCGACGGCGAGATCGCCGATGTCTATCACAAGGTTCACTGCCGCACCTTCGAAGCGATCGCCCACGCCGGAGCGTTCACGCCGGGCAACCGGTTCATCGCGACAGACCTCGCAGTTCGCGACCTCCAGGTCCGCATGGGCACGCTCATCTGCTTCGATCGCGAGATACCCGAATCGACACGCTGTCTCCGTGCTATGGGCGCCCAGCTAATCGCATGCCCTCTGGCGTGCGACACAGAGCCGTTGGACAAGCATCGCGACTACGCCGACAACGAGATGGTCACGCGCTGTCGGGCTGCCGAGAACGAAGTGTTCTACGTCGTTGTCAACCACGCCGGGCGTTTCAACGGCGGGAGCTTCGCTGTAGGCCCCGGCGGAGAGGCCCTGGTGCAGCTTGGGAGTGCACCCGAGGTGCGCACCATCCTGCTGCCCCTGCACGCGCTGCAGACCCGGGTCCACGCCGATCAGTTCGGCTGGATGGGTTTCGGCTACCGCCGGCCTGACGTATACGGAAACGCGCTCTACTAAGCAACTGGCGTGGTGGATTTGCATATTTTTGGATCTCCTATTATACTTTAATACGGTGGCTGCACTGGAGCCGCACCATAGGGTGCGACACAGGAGGGTAAGGAAAGATGAAACGATCAATCCTGGCACTGGTGGTTGTAGTCCTGGCAGGACTGCTAGCAGTAACACCCGCGCTGGCACAGGACGATGACGGCCACATCTACGGCCTGGTGTTTTTCGACACCAACTTGAACGGGGTTTGGGACCCAGGCGAGCGCGGCGCTCCAGACGTTACCGTGAACCTGGAGAGCGCCGACGGCCTCACCGATGTACAGCTCGCATCAGCACCCAGCTTCAACCAGCTGCTTCCGGAGGAGGATAACGTCTGCGACTACTTGGATCCAGACGCTCCTACTCCCTGCCCCGGAACCTGGGGACTGCGGCCTGCTGGCGAACCCGGATGGTGGTGGACCGTATCCGTGGTTCCGCCTAGCGGCTATGTTGTGACTTCACAGAACCCACAGATGGTCCAAGTGACCGCTGAGGGAGAAACCGGCGTCGTTCACTTCGGTCTGGCACCGACTGGCGCCGGCGGCCCCTTACTGCCGGAGACTGGCGCAGACCTAGGGCTTCTCAGCGCGGCCGGAGCGCTCATGGTCGCCGGCCTGGGCTTTGCGCTCAAGTCGCTGAAACGGAGCAGGTAGTTACGTTGTCTAGTCTGCGATAGATAGAGCAGCCACCTGAGGGCAGTCCCGCCAGGGGGTATCGGCTGGGACTGCCCTTCTGGTTTTGCAGGAGTGATTGGTAGGGTCAAGCTCCTATGGGCATGTTAGCCACAGACCCCACCCGATATGAGAAAGCCCGGCCTGGCGCCGGGCCCCCTCGCAGTCACAGTACTTCGGTCGGTTCAGATGTACGCCTCAGGCAGGTAGAGCTCCTCATAGGCCGTCGCGAGGCGCGACCTTAGCGTCTCTGGGTCTTCGGGAAGATTGGCGACAGCCGAGCGGACCCGGCCCAACCACTTGTGCTCGCGCCTGTCCAGCGTCAGCGCACCGGTTTCGAGCGCAGCATCGAGCGTCTCCACCGCCAGACGCGCCATCGCCACAGTCTGGGCATAGGGCGAGGCCCCCGCCCCTACGATCCGCTGCGCTGCCTCGAACACCACTCCGGGCGCCAGCACCAGCGCTTGAGGATCGCGGTAGCGGTCGGCCGCTACGAGCCAATCGCGGAGAAGTCCGGCAGAGCCCTGCGCGCTCGCTGTGTTCATCAAACGGCAATCGTAGATCAGGATCTCGGAGAAGACCTCGGGCGCATAGCCGTTGAGGAGCCGTACTTGCTGCACCGACTCGTTGCTCCAGAGATCGGCAGCGTACGCTGCGATGTTGCCCAATGGTGAGGAATGCGCACACGCGCTCGACTTGCCCTCCATCGATATGGGCACGCCTGTAATGACCTTGATTACCGGGTTCTCGTAACCACAATCCTTCAAAGGCCCCCGTGCGCCATGGAGCACAGCCACCAGCGAGCGCGGTGCGGTCATCAGGCGAACCACGGCAGCCAGGACTTTCGGTATCATACCTTGATGGGCCAGTTGCATCGCCGTGTTTCCGAACCCGCACGCAGTGTCACCGCCGGCGATGGTGCCGTGACGATGCGCGATTTCGACTATGTGATCCCACAGAAAGCCCATGTCACGCGGGGCAAGAACACCCAGCGCATAGGCGATGCCATCGAGGTCCGCCTCCAGCAGCGCTCGATCCGATACCTCCTTGCCCCCTGTGCTCTCGATCGCCAGAATGTCGGCCCCCGCAGCGGCACACAGGTCAAACGCGCGCAGCATGCTCTCCAGCTGGCGACCCTCACGCATGCGTGGGGGACGCTCCTGCTCGCGGATGTCGGCTACGGTGACTCGTAGGGCCGTGCGCAAGCCATGACGGGCGCGGTAGGCGTCCATGACCTCCCGCAGATCCGCCGTAATGTCCGCACCAAGCTCGGGCCACAGTGTCATCTCGTAGAGCTGCTCGAATTCCAACACCAGCGCGGGCTGGCCCAACTTCACTGCCCTATCGAGCACCTGCGTCGCAATGTCCCGATAGATCTGGCGAATGTGAGGCACCGTTGCAGGTTCGATCAGAATCGCGGGGAGAGTGAACTTCACTTCGGGCAGCACCTCACCCCCGCCTATCACCACGTCATGACCACACGTGACCGGATACAGCGCCCTGCCAAAAACCATCGCACCGGCCGATTCGTAGGCCAGGCGATCCGGCACGGCGCGCATCGCGGTCTCCTCGCGCATCGCGACCTCCTCGCGCATCGCGACCTCCTCGCGCATCGTCTTCATACCCCCTCCTCCGCGGTCCGGCACGTCCAGCAGCCCTGGAGCTACTCCAGGATCGGGACGACCTTACCCACACGCTCAGACCACCATTTGCCCAACCCCAAGGTCTTCCCAGCATCGACTGCCGATAACGCGATGATGACGAGACCATAGATGATATGCTGATCTACGACCGGGTTGGTCTCGGGCGGAAGACGAGCCGACCATAACAGCAGCATCAGCAGGGGTCCTCCGACACTCGCGATCCTCATACCGATGCCTAACAGGAGCGCGATTCCCAGTCCGAGCAAGCCGAACATGAAGAGCGCATCCACAATGGGATTGCCTGCGAGGCTCTTGTAGATACCCGCCAGCGGCCCCCTGACGGCGAAACTCAGAAAGCCTGCTGTGGGGGATCCGCCGGCCAACCAAGCATTGTCCGGCTCAGTAGAGAGCCCCAACCCGAACAGCTTGTCGATGAACGACCAGAAGAAGACCCAGCCCAACCCGATGCGGGTGAGAGCCAAAACGACGCGTGCTTTCCGATTCATGGGAGACCTCCACCTACTGTCGTCTGATTGTTTCGTCAATGGATAGTCTAGCGGACGCGGCAGGCTGGGTAAGCGTCATGGCACCTACAAGGCGCCCCGCCAAACGGCGGGTATCACAGCCTCGCTGATCGGGTTTTCTCAGCTACCCCAAGCTGTCCCAGCCCGCCCCAAGAGCGCCACCTTATGTGGCGCACGCTATGAGCCATGATACGCCCGACCAGGTCAAGATCAGAGCCGGGATGCGTTGGTATCGGGATAGATTCGCGTTGGATGACTGCACCGCTCGCCTCACTGCCCTGAGGCCCGCTTCAGCCGGGGCGCAGCGGCGAGCCCCGTTCGGCCGCAGGGGCCGGCGTCCGTCCATGCTGGACACCCGCACCGACCTCGCCTGATACAGCAAAGGACCGGCTTTCGCCGGTCCTTTGGGGCCGCCCTCGCGTCATCGATTGGGATGAGAAAAGGGCACCACACGATTCCCCGCTATCGCTGCGTGACGGACATGTTGTACTGATCGGCACCTGGCGATGGGGCCACGCCTGCATTGACCTTGACGAGATAGCTCATAGCGGGATTGAGCGTGCAGTTCACCGACTTGTCCCCCGACCCTGGCGTGGTGATCGCGCAGACCAGCTTGTAGGTGCCCGTGGCTTCGTAGATCATCGCCGCCCACTCAGTGCCCGTGGGGAGGTTATACAGGTTCAACCGAACCGCGGTCGCACCACCCGCAGCCAGCGTATAGTAGTCCTGGGTGTCAGTCGCGCTGAAGCTGCCACTGCATACGGCGCCCAGATCTGTGTGACCCCGCGCGGTAACCGAATCGGGCTCCATGTCGACGCAAGTCGGACCCGCCGGCTTGCCATAGGCACGCAGCGCCAGTGGCAGGTAAAGCTGGTTGGGTTCAGGCATATAGCACATCAGCACTTGCACATCATCGACCCAGATCCACTCATCGGGGGCCTGGCGATCTGTGATTGCATCAAACGTCAGGACCAGCACGTGTCCAGAGAGTGCATCCAGTACCGGACCGTCCTCAGGATACACGGCAGGATCCCAGAAGGCGTACCGGTCGCTCCACCCCTCCGGCGACTCGCCTACGGCAACGCCCGTTACCAGCTCATCGAAGTAGCCCTGATCGTCGAGTGTCCACAGAAAGTAAGCCGCTTCGTCGCTCGCATTGGTGTTGGTGTACAGTCTGCTGTAGTTGACTTCGAGATAAGTCAGATTGGGCGGCGCGTAGAAGGCTTGCCCAAACTCGTCCCAGTCCTCTGTCGAACTAACGACGTCCGGATCACTTCCATCGAGCTCATCCCCCATAACCAGGGCATAGGCGGCCGACCGGTAGTACCCGGCGCGCGCGTCATAGTACACTTTCTGGTCGAATATCTCCCAGTACTCGATCGTCCCGGTGCCGTCGCCCAGCTCGACGACGTCCATTTGGGGATTCCACAACGTCGTCACGCACACCTCGGACGCAGTGGGTGTGATCGTCCTGTAGTTCGGTTCCGCGACCCGATCTCTGGTCCCTGTCCCCACCGACAGGTCGCGGATCTTCTGGAACAACACTCGGCGAGAGTCCGCGATCCCCGAGTCCGGCGCTCCAGCATCGAAATCGTCCAGACTGGCAGGGCTCCCGATCATCCCAGCAGAGAATGGGGTAAGCTCACCTCCAGGGCCCTGGACAGTATTCCCCATAGTCAGGCTACTGCGGGACGAAGTGGCGTCTGCGTGTGGAGCACCTTCCACCGCCGATACGCCCAGGGCAACGACCAAGAGCAGGAATACCAAACGAATCCTCTTCATATAACTGACCTCCTCTGCAGACATCCGCACGTCAAAGACACACACGATCAGACACAGCCATCAGCGCCCCGGCATCAGGACCACGGGTTAGCTATGGCCCCGCTTCTGGCGTATAGGTCGGTGCACCGCCATCACCACTGCCTGGGAACGGATTGAACCACAACATGCCCCACTCTGAACTGGCGACCTCGTTGCCCCCGCCGATCACTGCGACCCGCCAGCGCCACTCGCCGAACCGCTCGGCTGGTAAGTCAACCATCCATCCGGGAGCGCTAAGTGGATCGCTCTGAATCGTCGCCCCTGATTCGGGATGCGTCGCGATGACCCGGTAGCTTTGCCCAGCTCCCAGCGAGCCCTGCCAGGACAAGACGATGGGATTCTGCAACTCCCCTCCACCTAGTGGCGAAAGCAACTGAGGCTGTGTGGCCGAGGCAGCGGGCGATGGGGTAGGACTGGGATTGTCTCTAGGTGCTGAGGTGGGCGTCGGACTGGAAACCACCGTCGGCGAAGGAGAGGGCGTAGTGTTGGGCGTCGACGTAGCCATCTCCTCGGGTGTTACAGTGTGGGTTGGCGTAAGCGTCGTGGCTGGCCGGCGCGTGTTGGTCGGTGCAGGCGTCAGGGTCTCGGTAGGCTCTGGCTGTGTCTGAGTTGGCGCCGGCGCGCGCAGCGTGGGCGTCGCCGTCTCCTCGTTTCCGAACAGCGCGGGCATATCGATTCGCGAAGCGATGGCCCATGCTGCGCCAACACAGGCCAACAGCAAAATCACAAGCACACCCACGACCCACAGCCAGCGCGGCCTGGAGCGCGCGCCCCGATCGGCTGTCGAAGCGCCCTCACCCGTTGGTGCCGGCGGCACAGGCATCGCCGTCGTCTTGCCGCGCCCCGCACGCTCGGGTGCCGGTTGGGTACGCGCCTGCCACTGCGGCACAGCCACACCGAGACCGGCTGCCATATCCGCAACTGATTGCCAGCGGTCGCCCCGGTACAGCTCTACCGATTTGAGGATCGCCATTTCCGTCCGCCGGCTCACCCCGGGCACCACTGAGCGCGGCGTCGCGAATTGCTCAGGGTCGGCAATGCGCTGCGTGGCCGTGGGTGGCGCCTGTCCCGTCAGCGCATGGTAAAGCGTGGCCCCCAGGCTATAGATGTCGCTCCGTTCGTCTGTGTGGCCCTTCGTAGCGCTATATTGCTCGGGCGGCGCGTACTCGGGCGTACCCATCCCCCGCATAACGGTCTTGGTGTGGGGGTCATCCGGGTTCCAGAGCTTCACCAGGCCGAAGTCGACCAGGACCGCTTGCCCATCACCGCGGACGATCACGTTCCGCGGCTTGATGTCACGGTGAAAGATGCCCTGACTATGGCAGTAGGCCAAGGCATTGAGCAGTTGCTCGGCCCAGGCCAGCACCTGCGTCTCCGGAAGGGCCCCCTGTGCCTCGATCCGGTCGGCCAGGCTCTCGCCCTCGACGAAATCCATAACCAGGTAGACGCGTCCCTTGAGAGTGAAGAAATCGGTTACACGCACCAGATTGGGGTGGTTGAGCCGCGCCAGCACCTCCGCTTCTCGCTGAAACTGCTGGCGCAGATCCTCGAGATCGTCGGGCTCCAACCCCGGTTGCGAGACCATTTCCTTCAGCGCCACGGGTATGCTCAACCGGAGATCCCAAGCACGGTAGACGGCCCCCATCCCTCCCTCCGCCAGCAGCGAGATGATGCGGTAGCGGTCCAGTAGGATCTGTTCTGGTTCCAGTGTCATATCCCCTCCCCCTCTTTCTGAGCCAGCGGCTGCTAGGCCAACCTGAACACCGCCTTGACCCGACCGAACCCGACCTCGTCGCCATCGCGGAGCGGGTGCATATCACCCGGGGACAACCTCTCCTTGTTCACAAACGTATGGTTAACGCTGTTTAGATCCTCAAGATAGAACCGTCCACCCTGCACAGTGATTCGGGCATGCTTGCGAGAAACACCTCCCTCGTCCCCACCGTAGTCGGTCAGATCGATGTCCGGGAAGATCCCGCTGACAGGGTCCTCCCGTCCAATCAGGATCTCAACCTTGCCCGGGGGCAGCGGAAGGGCCGCGCTCGTTGCATGCAACACCAATTTGGCCTGCACCTCAACGGGCGGGACGTAGCTAATGGCATCCTGGGACACCGGACTTGGCCCCGCCTGCGCCCAGTCGACCGGAGGCGTATACACGGGAGGCGGCGTCTGCGCGCTTTCCGCATAGCCCGCATCCACCACCTGTTCCGGCTGAACAGGTGGCCAGGTCGGCGCCACTCCGGGCACATCCGGCGTTGGCGCATGCGTCGCCACGCTGGCGGGCGGTGCTGCAACGACTGGCGCGCCGCACATGTCACAGAACGCGCTGTCCGGTTCGAGAAGCGTGCCGCATTTGCTGCACGCGATCATCCCGGACGGGCTCTCCGCGGGCACGACCGGTGCCGGCGGCGCAACTGCCGCGACCACCGTGGCACCAAACGGTTGAGGGAGCGGGGCGGCGGGGACCTCAGGTGCGTCCCTTAACGAAGCGCCGCAGTTCGTGCAGAAAGGGTCCTGTGGCGATGTCTGGGCGCCGCACACTGGACAGATGTTTGCGGCAACGACGGTACGCGCCTGCCCCATCACGGGTGGCGTGGAAGACACGACCTGCGGGGCTTGTAGCGCGGCACCGCACTCATCGCAGAACGCAGCCCCTTCTGGCTGCTGTGCACCGCAATTCGGGCATAGTGGCATTTCGTCAGCTCCTTTCCTCTCGTTGCGTCAGCTTCCGCGTTTCATAGCGCAGTTTCTTCGTCCCGTGTGACGAGAGTTGCTCCCCCTCCTCCAGCCGCTGCGCCTCGGCCAGAGCGGTCTGAGCTAGATCCTCCTCGCCCATGTTGAGAAGTCGCGTCGCGACGGCCCTCAACTTCTGCGTCGCGCCAGCGATATTGCCCGCTGCCGCCTCGTCAAGCGCCCGGGTCTGCAGCTTGTGCGCCGTGACCTTCTCAACGATGTTGAGTACCTCCGGGTCGGCCTCACTGACTGCAGCGGGATCCTGTGTGAAACTCAAGACCACATCCGCCCTCACCTTTTCGTCGTCCAGGCCCAGGGCGGCAACGGCGTACCCGATCTCCGCCTGCGCCAGACGGTACCTGCCGGGCCGGTGAGGCGCGACCATCAACTCCACCAACACGCTCTGCCCCTGCTCCCGCTCCAAGTCACCCAACGGGACCTGCACGTCACGCTCAGACAGGGCACGATGACCGAGTTTGGTAATCATCGGGCTGACACGCCAGACAGCCCGTGGAATCGCTCCGGGAACCAGACGCAGCAACAGCGTTGCGTCCTGGATCACCGTTGCCTGCGCTGTGCGCACCTCGTGTTCAAAGGTTTTCAGGATGGCCTCTGGTTCTCCGTCCGGCACAAAGTCGGCAGTCCCACCGCTCGCCTCGGCAATCGCGTCCAGAAGCGCTTCATTCCAGTCCTCACCCAACCCCAGGGCGGTGATAGGCACATTCGCACGGCCTGCCTGGTCAGCCAGCTTCCGGCACAGGTCCTGGTCACCGTAGGTTTCACCGTCGGTGAGCAACAACATCCGGTTTACTCGCCCCGCTTCCACGCCTTTGGCCAATTCCTCGAGTCCTTGCTGCATACCCTTGGAGATCTTCGTGCCTCCCTCGGCACGCATCCGGTCGACCTGTGCTATGAGCGTTGCCGGGTCGGTTACCGATTGGCTGGGCGCGGCCACCTTGACCGTGTCATCGAAGATCACAACGGAGGCGATATCCTGAGGTGACATGTGCTCGATCGCCAGCCGCGCCGCTGCCTTGAGGTTGTCGAGCTTCTCGCCGCTCATCGAACCGCTGTGATCCAGCACGAGACAGAAATTCAGTGGCATCTGGACGGCTGCCAGCGCTTCGGTAGGCAGCGCCTCGATCATCAGATAGGTAAGCTGCGGGCTATCGGTCACCGGCAGCGTGGACATGTGTGGGCGCACAGTGAGCTTCACTTCATCTGGCATCATTCCTCCTAACTCGGCTAGCCGCTGGTCCCCCAAGGCTGAAATGCCGTCTCCGAACCGGTGCTACCGTGTCGGAAAAGTGACCTTCAGGGTATAAGGATGAACGCTGCTGAATCCTCTGTACGGGTAGATGCGCACAAAGTAGGTCCATCCCGCCTCGCCGGCGAAGATGACCTGCTCGGCCACACTGTTTGTGAGACGCGACGAACCTACAGTCCGGTACGCTGTGCCATCGTGATAGTAGACATAGAGATCATAGTCTGAAACTGCTGGCACGATGCCGGTCAGGTCCACCTGAACCTGTCCGGCGGCTGGCGGTGTGAAGCGGAAGTAGTCGTCCTTGTCATCTGCACACCAGATGTAAGACTGGATCGCCTCGGTATGAGTCAGCGGGCCCCAAGCCTGCAGGGGATGATCGTTCGGCTCGTATATGTCAAAAGCATACCAGGCGGGCCAACTTCGCACCGTGAGCGGTATAGCGATCCTGGCCGGCTCCACGAACGTCGTGACGCTATCTGATGCCAGCAGACCACCGGCATCGGCAACGGTACCACTGATCGCATAAGTGCTGTTCATCACGGGGACGCGGAGCGATCGGACACCCTCGCTGATCACGTCCGTGACGGTAAGAACATCCCATAGGCGCCATTCGGAGTCGTGAGTACCACTGTACTGGAGCGTCAGCGTGGCCAAGCCTGTGGCACCAAGATGCACCGACCACGTAATGGGGATTACGGGCGTGGACACCGTCAATGGAGCCGTGAGCGTGAACGTCGGAGCTCGTACAGCAAGCGGAGCGACAGCACGAGCTGCCGGCAGTGACCCGGTCTTCACATCGGCCTCGATGTCATCCAGTGCCGCCGCCACAGCTGTGTCTGGCATGCGCCCACTGCCGCCCGAGACCACCAGCGCACTCAGAAGTATCAGAAGCGCTGCCCCCCCAACCAGGGATATCAGGAGCCGCACGGCGCGCTCAGTGCGTGTTTGGGGAATGCGTAGAATCACGGCCCTTACGCTCCTCTCAATGTCTATTGGTGGCATCTGCTACTCAGTCATCGCTCACGTCGGCACGTCTCCGCCCCATACACCCTTCCGTTGGGGTTAGGGCGGCGGCGCGTCTGGATTCTCTTGCTGCGCCGGTTGCGTAGGCCCCGGCGCAGGCTCGGAGCCTGAATCCGGCGCGGGAGTGGCTTGCGTCGGCGTCTCCGTGGGCGCGACGGTCGGCATTGGTGTGATCGTCGGTGTCCGCGTCGCCGTCGGCCGTGGCGTCGGCGTCGCCGTAGGGGTCGTCGTCGCCGACGGCCTCGGCGTTGACGTCGCCATCTCGGTCCCCGATGCCTCATCTGCAGTAGGACTCGGCGTCGCACTCGCTCCCGGGTCCCCTTCCACGGCAGTTGGGGCCGGTTCTCCTTCCTCACCCCCTGTGACGCCTCCCTCAGCCGCGTCAATCGCCACCGTTGGCGTCACCCTGTCCCTTGTCCGCGCTATCTCCGCTGCTGCCAGCAGCCCCAAGCCACTCACGACGACCACAAACGCGACCGCCAGCGCGATGATAGCGACACGCTGCCATACTGCCATGAGGCGCCAGGCGCCCGATATCCCCGGCGACGCGGCGCGCCCGTTCGCGGGAACGGCAGCAGCCGCTTTCCCGCGGACCTGCGCGACGATGACCGATACGTTGTCATAGCCACCGCGTCTGTTCGCCGCGGCGATCAGCCGTTGCACTGCGCGACGGGGCGCCCCGTTCATCGCCATCTCGGCGATCTCCCGGTCGTTGAGCATGTCATACAGTCCGTCAGAACACACCAGCACGCGATCGCCAGGCAGCAACCTCACCGGAGGGAAGAGATCGACAGGCACTGCCGCGACTGCCCCTAGCGACCGCGTGAGCACGTTCCGGTCAGCATCGGTCTCTGCCTGATCTGCCGTGATCAGGCCCTGATCGAGCTTCTGCTGGGTCAAGGTGTGATCGCGGGTCTGCTGGTAGATCTGGCTCTGGCGTATCAGGTAGACCCGGCTGTCGCCGACGTTCGCTACGTGGAGCGTTCCGGCGTGAATGACCGCCGCAGCCATCGTCGTCCCGGCGTTCCGGACACTGGTGCTCTGTAGATACTGCGTCAGGGACGCATTGGCGTGCGCCACAGCATCACGCAGATCGGCCCCCAGATTGGTGCCGGGCGACTCATAGTAGCGCTCCACGGCTCGGCGTATGGCCCACTGGCTTGCCTCGCTTCCGGCTTGCCCCCCACCCACCCCGTCCGCAACGATCAGAAGTTGGCCTCGCTGTGCAAGGGTCTGGGGCTTTGGTGTGTAGAAACTAACCCCTTCCGAGTCAGGGAAGATCGAGTCCTCATTGCCCTCGCGCTCTCGCCCCACGTCCGTGCCAGCCCACACATCGATCTCGGGTACAACTCCTGCTGTCGTTGCGAAGGGCATCGGCTGAGACTCATGCGGCGGAGGGGAAGCTGTCATGGTTGCTCTCCTTGCGGCGTTGGCGCCGGTTCCTCAGCCACCGGCGCCGCGGGGGTGGTTGGGGCAAGCGATGGTGTGGCGGTCGGCGGACGTGGCGTCGATGTCGCCGTGCTGGTAGGGCGGGATGTGCTGGTAGGTCCGATCTTCGTGGCCGTGGAATCGGGAAAGACGAGCCCCGAGGGCGTCGCGGATGCCGCTGGCTTGGTCGTCGACGCCGCCTCAGGCATGTCCGTGGCTACGACCGGAACTGCCGTTACCGAAGGCCCATCGCGCCACTCTGTCCATACCCGGCGCGCCCCGACGGCCCCCCCGGTGACAACTGCAGTGACCGTGGCTACCGCGAACAGCCGCCGGCCCCGTGCGGCCCAGTCAGGCAGATCGCGGACATCATCGAGTGCCGCCTTGACCTGACGCGCCGATTGGTAACGGCGTGACGGGTCCTTCACTATAGCGCGCATCACAACGCCCTCCAGATCAGCGGGGACGGCGCGACGATGTTGGCGTGGCGGCACCGGCACATACTGATCCGAGAGCACTTCTCCAAGACTGGCAAAGGGTAACTCGCCGGTGAGCATCTCATACAGAACGACGCCCAGCGAGAACACATCAGACCGGTGGTCCAATGCCACGCGCTCGCCCGCGATTTCGCGAGCGTGCTCAGGCGAGACATACTCCGCCGTTGCCATACCTAGCTGACCAAAGCGCGGTCGCCTCGGATCGCGAGCGATTCCGAAATCCGAGAGCACAGCCTGCGGCACGGATGACCGCAGACGCCGCCGCGAACCCCGCCGAAACAGGACATTCGCCGGTTTCACGTCCAGGTTGATCACTGAACACTCGTGTATGTGTGCCAATGCCGAGGCCAACTGCCTGCCTATCCCCAACACCTCGACCAACGACAGAGCGCGCTCTCCGCTGTCGTCAGCCACCTCACGGCGACGAACGATGTCGGATACCGTCGTCGGTCGTGTCAGGTGTTGCTCGAGCGATCCGCCGTCGAGTAGTTCCATCGCATAGTACCAGCGCCAGCCAAAGTCAAAGCGCTCCTTCGCCGCGTAGACCTGCCGGTGATAGCCGGGCAGTGGCAAGATACGCACCACGTTCGGGTGCTCAAACCGGCACAGATAGTCCGCCTCTGCAACCAGTGCTGCTTGATGTTCCTCGTCGGCCACTTTGAGCGCCAGGCGCCGCGGCAGTCCTGGCTGCCGATACTGCTTGCGGACCTCGACCTCGTACACCTGTGCCATACCGCCGCGCCCACGAAAGCCTCTGACGACCTGATAGGGGCCAACGATCTCACCCGATTCGATCACGTTGGCGCTACCGGACGGAGCAAGCTCAGGTGGCATAGATCATCGTCACAGACTGCCCAACCCGTCGCCGGCTCGGCACGATATCCCGCGCGGATGGCCAGGCAGCAGTTGCATGGCTATCGATCATCAGGGCGCCGAACCTGCGTAGGTCGTTCGCGCCACAGACCATCGTCCTGCTGCGCTCCCTGACCTGAGGACGCCTGCTGCGGGGAGGCGGGCGGCGCGTATTGGGTCGGCGACAGGGCGGGGTCGCCAGCCGGGGGCGCACTGGCCTGCCGGCGACTGCCCCCACTCAACTGCCGCGTTGGACCTCCCAACCGCTTGAACTGCACCCTTGTCTGCCCAACCTCAACAATGGAATCTGGCGCCAGAGGTGCGCGCTGGTGCGCGGATATTGGAACGCCGTTAAGGCGCGTACCGTTGGTGCTGCCTTCATCCTGCACGTAGAACTGACCGCCCTCCTCGACGATCGAAAAGTGCGGGTTCGAGACATACTGATCCTGTAGCGCCAGGTCGCCAAATTGCGGGTCTCGCCCAACCTTCACAATGCTCGCAGCCAACCGAAACTCGGTTCCCGCGCGCGGGCCCTGCACGATCACCAGCTTGCCCCGCGCGGGTGGCATGCCACCCGCACCCAACCGCTGGGTCATGCCCTTCAGCGCCCCGGTCGTGCTCTTCACCATCCGCTTTGCCACTTCGCCGCGTGTCCGAACCAGCAACACCAGGACCAACAGCAGTCCGAGCCCCAGCAACCCGAAGAGCGGAAAGACCAGCCAGTTGCGCTCGACAACCTGCACAACCTCCTCGGTTACCGTAATCTCCTTCTGCTCCCAGACGACCTGGATGTCGACCGGCTGGCTCTCCATCGTCACGTCGAGGTAAGGATCTGTCGCTCGCGCGATGAGTGTGTAGGTCCGCGTGATGGTCCTATCGGACGGAGCCTCCACATTGGTTACATCCCACTCGAACGGGAAATCAGGAGCACTGCTCACCGTGCCCAGCCGCGCTTCATTGGCGAAGTATGAGACCTCGACGGGATCTCGCGTGGCGCCGTCCCTCACCTCGGTCCGGACACTGAACGGGATGCGAACAGGCAGGAACCCCCCGGTGGTGATGGAATAGGGAACGATGTAACTCAACTGAGGCGGCGCGTTCAGCACCATCTGCGGTCTCTGCAGGCGCGACGAGACCATTTCGCGATCCGATGCGCTTCGCCCCGCGGTATCGAGAACGCGGATCTCGAACTGGTAGTCGCCCTGGGGAAAAATCATGGGAAACGTCACACGGTAGGCTTGACGCTGGGTCACAATGTCTTGGAAGCGGGCCAGGACCTCCTCGTGCGTTTCTTCACTGTGTGTGAGATGTGCCCCGTGGCTCTGTACAGCCAGCGCGTTCAGGCTCTCTGCATCGGCCGTCCGTCCCCTCGCGTTCATCTGGATGGTGTAGATCAGAATGTCATTGGCCTGAGCTTGGTTGACAATCAATGTCTCGTGCGACTCATTGCTATAGTCACGATCGATGCCGTCCGAGAAGACCAGAATTACACGCCGGCGATGCGTGAGCTTGTCCTGAAGCGCGGGATCGGGGTTGTTGGCGATCCAGGCGATGGCCTGGTCCAGGCCATCGTAGAGCGGTGTCGTCTCATCTACCACCGTGGTACGTAATCCGTCGAACTCGTTACGGATGGCGATAGGGTCGTAGTCTGTGAAGTTCGCCAGAGGCGTAAGGCCGCCCTGATCCTTGCCGCGGATCCCGATGAGCGCAACCATGTCTGCCTGTGGACTGCCATCCACTGTAAGCAAAGCCAGGAACGCGTCGGCCAGGTCCACAGCCTCCCCAATCCGCGGGTCATTGCGTTGCGCGATCCCCCCGCGGTCAATGACCAGGACGACGGCCAGCCCGGTTGTCTCGAGCGATACGGAAGGCTGAAGCGCTTCGTCGGAGACACTTACGGCGAAGCTGTCGGCGCCCAGCCCATCGATCGTGCGCCCTGTCGGCCGATCCACGACCGACACGAAGGCGTGCGCGTTGGGCGGCTCCGAGCGGGAATCGGCCTTGCCCAGGATGTCCACCACCGGCGGTTCGGTTACAGGCTCCTGGGCGCTCACAGCAACAGCCCCCCCAACGAGCAACAGCAGTCCTATCAGTACCGAGATCGCGCGCAGTGACCTCATAGCACCCTCCCCCCTTCTCATGCCCCTATCTGGATGATCACAGCCGTGATGTTATCGTCTCCCCCAGCCTCGTTTGCGGCGGCAACCATGCGATCGCAGGCTTCCTGGGGTGATGTCGCCGCCCGCCATATCTGCCAGATCTGTGCGTCCGGTACCATCCCCGACAGCCCATCTGAACAGAGGAGCAGCGCCTCACCTAGCTCCAGGTGCTGTTCGTACAGGTCGACCTCCACGTTGGGTTTGTCACCGATCACCCGGTAGATCACGTTGCGCTGAGGATGGTCATCGGCCTCCTCACGTGTAATCTGCCCCGCAGCTACCAGGCGCTCGACCAGCGAATGATCAACCGTGATTCGCGCGATGCCCTTCTCGCTGAGATGGTAGCAACGGCTGTCACCGACATTCGCGACCGCAGCCGTCGCTCCAACCACCAGCGCCATCACCAGGGTCGTGCCCATATCAGACTTGGCCAGTCGCCGTTGTTCATAGACGACCTGGTTTGCTCGCCGGACCGTTGTCGTTAACCAATCCTGTGGGCTCTGCAGCACTTGCTCGGCGCCCGGTGATCGCACCAGCCCCTCCGCCGCCAGCTCTGCGACGGTCCGAGTCGTGAGTTCGCTCGCCACATCACCGGCATCGTGCCCGCCCATCCCGTCAGCAACTGCGAAGACGCCTACCGGCTGGCTCAGTGATCGGCGGACCACGGCGATGTCCAGTGTGTAGAGGCTATCCTCGTTCAGGGCGCGCACCGAACCCACGTCCGATCGCCGGCCCACCAGAAAGGACATGCTGGATGGGCGCTGTAACGTGCCTAGAATCCCCCTGAGTTCATCGGCGAAGGTTGCAGCCGTGACCCCTTCGAGTTGCTGTGCCCGCGCCATCAACTGTGTCAACGAGTCCGGCCAGTCTGGCTCTCCCGCTGCCCGCTGCCTGCCCGTTGCGAGGTAACCGAGCACCGCCGCCAGCTTCTGCACGTCCGCAGAGAAGACCGCCCCGGCGCCAGCGCGTTGATCGGGAGGCACAACCGCCGCCCCACTGAGCCCTGTCCACAGCGCCTGCTTTTCGCCGATCGCGATGTGGTCGATATCCACAGTATTGAGCGCCACCTGGTGCCGGTGAAGATGGCTCATGGCCTCGGCCAGAGACACTCCCCAAGCCAGCACAGAGCTCAGGGGCTGAGGAAGCGACACCATCCTCACCAGGGGAGGCGAAAACTCAGGCATGACTCGGTAGGCACGCGCGGGGCCGTAGGGCGCCTCTGTGAAGACGGCGACTGGCAAGAGCAGGCCAGGATGTCCCAACTGCATAGCCAGCAAACGCCCTTCCGCATCGAACGCTTGCGCGTCGGCACGTTCCTGAACCAGATAGCGTCTGTGGCTCTCGGAGACCGCGGACAGATCGGCGCCACATCCACTGCAGAATCGTTCGTCTGGGTCAGAAACCTCGGTATCGCAATTGTCGCACCGCCGCACTGGCGCAAGTTCCTCAACAAGATAGGCATTGTGCCGCTCGTTGGAGGCCCGCACCTCCAGAACTGCATAGCGCCGGTTAAGAATCGCGCCCTCCGGCAAGGCCGCAAACCCATCGGTTACGCCGGCCATAGGAACGGTGTCTTGACCCTCCTCCGGCGGCGCCGGAGGAGGGTTGCCAACCGCCTGCAATGGCCGCGTCTGTGGTGTCTGCCTCGGCCGGAACGCCGGCGGCAGGCCCGCGCCATTCGAAGGGACCTGTGCCGCCGCCTGCGGCGTTGGCGCGGACGCCACGCCGGAATCGGGCTCCATGGCGGCGCCACAGTGCTGACAGAAGCGAGCGTCGGAACTGTTGTCGACCCCACATTTGGGACACTTCATCGCGCCGCCTCCTCCGCCCCCGCGCGGAATGTGAAGACAACGCCACCGATACCCACGGTCCAGCCGTTCTTCAGCAGGTTCCGACCGGTTCGTCGTCCGTTGACAAAAACGCCGTTCAGAGAGCCCAGGTCCTCCACGATCCAGCGTCCCCCATCTTCTGAGATCCGGGCGTGGTGATGCGAGACGGTCTCCCAGCCCGGCACCTGCTCGCCAATGACCAGGTCGTTGTCCTCTGCGCGCCCGATGGTTAGTCCCTGGGGATCCAGCGGTATCGGGTGAGACTCCCCTGTCGCCTTCACCAGGATCAGCGACGGTTCAGCGACTGTCGCCACCAGTTGCGCCGTTCCCCGCCCTCCGGGCTTCTGGGCTGCAGGGCGTACGGCCGGTGCCGCGGTTCTGCGGCGTCTGCGCATCAGCACCCACAGCACAGCGACGACTACGCCGAACAACAGAAATGCTACGGCTACGATCAAGAACACGGTCACGGGCGTCAACTCCCCGATGCCGAGATCCGTGAAAAGACCGCCTGTGGCTTCACCGTCGGTCGCGGGCGGCGACGGTGTATCGGGAGGGGTAACCGTTGTCTGAGGGATGGTGTCGAGGGCAAGCGCGGTTTGTGGTGAGCCCCACGCCCGCAGGGACAGACCAAGCAACGCGCAGATCAGGATGACGAGTCCCGGAACGACGACCAGACGTAAGCGGCGGATAGGTCCTGGTTTCAAGGGTGCCCCCTGTGGCTATGACGCTACGACTATAGGTCCTTCACGTGAATATGCAAGCTACCCAGACGCTCTCCACGCCAGCGCACCGGACAACGTCGGACCATCGGCATCGCTCAGCCTCGACAGGTCAGGCCGGCTTGCCACACTTTGCGCAGAACCTGCTCCCCGGCCGCAATGGTGCACCGCAGTGCTTGCAGAACTCTCCCTCAGCAGATAGATCCTGGTGTGCCGGAGAGCTAACCGGCGACCCGCACACAGCACAGAACCGTGCCCCCGGACGAAGCTTCGCGCCGCACACCGGACACAGCGCTGTGGACGCAACGGGCTCATACGAGTGTGGTAGCGCTTCGGCCCTGTCGTCCTTGGGATGCGCGGTACCCAACCACACTTGCGTGGAAGGTAGATCGTCGTGACTGCGCGCGTGCTGCACGACGGGTGGCTCCGGCTGGGGGAATCCGCCCATCGGCTCCACCGGCGCGCGCCTCACAGGAGCGGGCCGGGGCTTGGGCCTGCGCATATCGCTCAGCAGAAGCGCGCCGCCGATCAGCAGAAGCCCTCCACCACCCAGCCCCAACCCGCCCACGACAAGGCCGAAGAGGATCACCGGCCCGGATCCCCCGCCGCCTGCCGCGGGCGCTGGGGTAACGAACGCCACCGGCGTCGCTGGAGCTAGGGTAGCGGGCACTGACGTGGCTTGCTCCGGAGCTACGCTTGCGGTTGGCGTAGGGAGTGGCACAGCTGCCGCCGGCGGTGCCGGAAGTGCCAGGCGCCCAATCCCATAGCCCGTGTCGGGCCCTGCCGGGCCTAGGTCAACAGCTGCAGCCAGCAGATAGTCGACTACCTCCTGACGCGTGAAGCCCGGGTGAGCCTGCAGGACTAACGCCGCGGCCCCGGCAACGTGCGGGGCCGACGCCGATGTGCCATCGAAACCCACCCGCCCGTAGGTCGCACCCGAGACTCCTGTGGGTCCGGAGATCTCCGGCTTGAGGCGCTCATCGGTGGTTGGGCCCTGGGAGCTGTAGCCCGCCAGTCGATCACTGGACCAGTCAACGGCTCCCACGGTGAGCGAGCCAGCAGCATCGCCCGGCGAACCCACGCTGTATGAAGCCGTCGCCCCTACGATCTCAACCCCTGGACCTAGCGCGAAAATGTCGAACGTCACTGCCCGGTCCACGTCATACGCGTAGACCGCCGCATACACCACATCCTCGTCGGTCTCCAGCACGATCCACTCCGCTGGCTGCTGGCCTGGCTGCCCATCCTGGGCATCCTCGGATGCAGCGATGACATCCCCCTTCTCGTTCAGCAGCACAAGTTCCAGATCCTGTACCGGACGATCCCAATCCTCGCGCCACGTCAGGTACACACGTACATATCCGTGGACATAGATGGGCAGAACAGCGCTGTTGGCCCCGAAATCGTGGAAGCTGTCACCATTGGCGTCAGAAAACTGGTCCCGGAAGTGGACGTCCGCCTCATTACCCGATGAATTAACCCACACGATTCCCTTTGCCACTATCTCATCGACGAGGCGCGCGCTCCAGCCAGTGCCATCGCGGGGATCGAGTACACCGCCCGCCGAGTGCGTGATGATATCCACATCATGCTCCAGCAACCAGTCCACGGCCTCCCCCATGGCCGCGTCGCTCCCATCGTACCAGGCGAACACCAACTCCGCCCCCGGCGCCACCTCGTGCACAATCTCAGCACAGGCGGTCCCGTGGACCTCCTCATCGTCGAACCACCCAAACGTCTCTATAGCCACTCTCTCGGGCAGCTCATCTCCCAGCAAGTCCTCGTGTCCAGCAAACCCGAGGTCGAGCACCCCCACTCGAATACCTTCGCCCCGATAGCCAGCATCGTGCCACGCATCGGCGCCGATGATGCCCACGCCTTCGCCCAGCTGATCCTGCTGGTTCGAACCCGCCTGGTCAGGCAGCCGCACCGCGATGACGTGTTCCAACTCAGTAAGGCGCCGGAACACCTCGCCGGTCTCCTCCGATTCAAAGGCCTGCTCGATCAAAGCCACAGGCACCGCAATGTTGATGCGGTCCTTGTAGGCCGTAACAACCTCCACGCCCACCCCTTCGAGCTGGGCCGCCAGGGGCGCCGGATCATCGATATCAAGCACCAGCGTCACCCGAAGATGCTCGCCATCAGGCGTCAGCAGGCCGCGCGCTTGCGCCAGCTCGCTCGCCGCCTCGACGCCTCCCTCCTGATACGCAACGAGAAACTCCTTGTAGACTGAGCCCAACTCGGGATCGCCAAGGAGTTGCGCCAGTTCAGGATACTCTGCTGCCAGATCCTCCAACGAATCCGGTGGAACGACGTTGAGGTCTGGCCGCTCCATCCATTGAGAAACACGACGGCTCCAAGGCAGCCACGATGCACCCGCCAGGGTCGCGACTCCCAGCGTAGCCCCTGCAGCCAGCAGCAGAACCCCAACAACCAGTAGCGTCACAACCAGGCGCCTACGTCGCATACGTCACCTCGAGCTTCAGCAGGGATCACTCATGGATTTCCAGCATCAGCGGGGTCGAGATGACCTCTTGCAAGCCATCGGCGCCGGACACCTCGACCATCGCGATCACATCGATCTGTGCGCTACCC
>JAXDDO010000062.1:0-125915 GCA_034676805.1 Anaerolineae bacterium
GAGCTTCGCCAGGCCGCGGAGGATGCACTAGCGCGCCGGGCAGTTCTGCGCTCCGAACCTCTAGAAGGGAGTCGAGTTCTCAAGCGTGGCCCGTTCTCCGTTGATCCCGACCGACACACGATCCACGCAAATGGCGAGCGGCTCGACCTTACACCTCAGGAGTTTAGACTGCTGACGTTCTTCCTTGAGAACGCCGGTCGTGTTATTCCACCCACCGAACTTGCCGAAGTCGTTCAGCATCGGCAGGCGACCGATATCGATGAGGCACGCCAGACCATTCGATGGCACGTCTATCGCTTGCGACAGAAAATCGAACCAGCTCCGTCGCAGCCCAAGTACATCCTTAACGTTCGTGGGGTAGGCTACACGTTCCGGGCCTGATCCGGCGCGGCGCCGGTGATGGTCGTGCGCCGGGCACGCGCCGATGGCTAACCGTCGTCGGTGTGCGCCTGGGTTCTGTGCGTGCTTTGGTCTCGCGAGGCTCTGGCGAGTGTTGCAGCAGGCGTCTCCAGTATCTCCGTTCGTCGCACTTGCTTCATGGTCGTCACGAGATAATATGGAGCAGTGTCCAACGCCAGGGAAGCCTTCAGCGCGAATGCTCCTTCGCGTGCGCGACCTCCTATGACAGAAGAAAGCGACCGTTAGTGATGCGATGGACCGTGTTTGTCGCCTTCGTAGTCACTCTTACTGTCTCTGCCCGTAGCGTCGCTGCACATCCCGAGTCGTCGCCACCACGACCCACAGCAGTGCGTGCACCGGCCTCCAGCTTCGTGCCAATTGGGCTGCCGCCCGACCTCCGGCAGGCGTTGGAGGGTGCTGGCAGCGATGAGCAGATCTCGGTGTTCGTTACACTGACTGCCCAGATCAGGCCGTCTGAGCTGAGCGCTCTTGCAGCAGAGGCTCCCGGGCGACGGGAGCGGCTACGTGCCGTGAACACCGCACTACGGCGGAGGGCTGCGACATCGCAACGCGGGCTGCTGTCATATCTGCAGGCGGCGGTGGCTATGGGTAGGGCAAGTGACGTGCGCGCCTTCTGGATCGTCAACGGCGTGGCCCTAAAGGGAACCCCTGACCTCATCCTGGCCTTGGCCCAACGCCCCGACGTCGAGCGGATCACACTGGATGTGGCCGATATCGTCCCTATCGGCGAGCTCTCCTCTTTCGCAAACACCGCCATAGCCCCGCCCAACGCCGTGGTGATCAACGTTCCCGCAGTGTGGGAACTGGGATATCGCGGACAAGGGATCGTTGTCGCCACGATGGATACCGGGGTCGATGAGACCCACCCCGACCTGCTGAACCGCTGGCGCGGTGGCACCAACAGCTGGTTCGATCCCTATGGCGAGCACCCAACGGATCCCACGGACTTGGCGCGTGACTCGTCGGGCCACGGCACCTGGGTAACGGGCGTGATGGTCGCGGGAGACGCTAGCGGCACGACACTCGGCATGGCGCCCGATGCGCAGTGGATCGCCGTGAAGATATTCCCGGACCGGACCTCCCCAACGGTGAGCGCAATCCACGCCGGCTTCGAGTGGTTGCTCGATCCGGATGACAACGCATTGACCGACGATGCCCCGCATGTGGTTGTGAATGCCTGGTCGATGCTTGGCACGGAGTGTAACCTGGAGTTCGAGCGTGATATGCAGGCTTTGCGCGCTGCTGGCATCGTGCCGGTCTTCGCGGGCGGGAACTCGGGCCCCAACCCCGCCACCAGTCTCAGCCCGGGCAATAACCCTAGCGCCTTCGCTGTTGGCGCCACAGACAATGACGACGCGATCTATCTGAATAGCAGCCGGGGACCTTCGGCCTGCGGCGAAGCGCCCACGATCTATCCGGAGATCGTGGCCCCGGGTGTCGGCATCACGACGACGGATCGCTATGGGCTATACTTCAATACCACTGGCACATCGCTCGCTGCGCCTCATGTCGGCGGAGCGCTGGCGCTGTTGTTGAGCGCCAATCCCGATCTGTCGGCCGAAGAGCAGATGACGGCACTCCTGACGACGGCCCGTGACCTGGGAGAGCCGGGTCCGGATAACGTCTTTGGCTACGGGCGCCTGGACGTTTTGGCGGCCTTCCAGCAGATCCCGCCGCGACGATATGTTCGCTATCTGCCGATCGTTAGGTGGATGACTTTCCGAGAACGGGCCTACTTGCCTTTGGTCCTCCGCCTGAGCTGCCCTATGGAGACCCAGTAGCCGCCCCCTCCCTGTGTACTGTACCTACCTGCCCAGCGAACCTGCCCGAGGTTGCAGGGGACAATCTGTGTCGGCCGGCACACGTCGCTGCGACGTCGCCGCCGCTGGATTTCGGTGGATTGTGGCATGGACTAGCGCAGAACTGCACCACATTTGCGGCAGTAGCTATCGTCCCTTCCGACTCGTGTGCCGCACTTTGGGCAGTAGGTTCCCACTTGGCTCTGACCATCGACGTCGTCGTCGGTGTCGATCTCGTACAATGCAACGCCTTTGGCGCTGAAGGCATTGTAGAAAGCGGCCCCTGCGCCAACCAAGCCAACCAGGATCCACAGGATCCTGAACACGCCAAAGGCCCTGCCCATGCCTGGCATGGGGCTGAGGGTGCCCGCTCCGGGCATCATAAACAGACCCGCCAACATGATGATGAGCGCGCCGATGCCAGCGATCAACGAGCGGGTTCTTCCGGGACGTATGCGCATTAGGCTCTCCTTGTTCGTCTAGATGATGTCGCTTGTACGCCTCAGCAGCTAACCCCAGTGTACGCCAAACTGCCTATCTGTGTAGCGCCCCGAAGTGTCTATTGCGCTCGTTCTGCCTTCTCTAGCTGTGCCAGGGCGTCCTGTAGAATGCGGGCAGAGGCCCGCAACGCCATCTCCTCATCCGGGCTGAGGGCTACGTCTATGATGCGCTCGACTCCGAGCTGTGAGACGATACAGGGCACACTGAGGCTAACGCTGTGCAAGCCGTATTCACCTTCCAGGGGTGTAGACACGGTCAGCACACTGTGTTCATACCTGAGGATCGCTCCGACGATGCGCACCAGCGCCAACCCCACGGCGTAGCTGGTGGCACCCTTATAGTCAATGATGTGGTAGGCGGAATTATTGAACGTGCGGCTATCGCAGATACTCCAGTAATCTACGACGGTGATAGGGATGCCGTAGCTTTCGCAAGGCCTTGCGTTCGATCTGTCGCACGCGCTCGCGGCTCACGCCCATTGCATCGGCGAGCTCCTGAAGGGTGTGGCGCTGGTAGCCCCGCAGCCCGAAACGCCTGCAGAGCACCTGGATCTCGCGCTCGCCCAAGGCGTCATCGATGACAGCCTCCAGATCCTCGCGCATCAGGCGCGAGTGAACCATCTCGGCCGGCGTGGATGCTTCGTCGTCTGCGATCCGGTTCAGCAGTTCGCCTTCGCCCGTTTCACCCACGGGCGCATTGAGCGACACGGTGTCCCGCGCGATCTGTAGCAGCTGGGTCAGCTCGCCGGCATTCTCTTCGCCCAAGGCGCTAGCAAGTTCCTCCATAGTTGGCGTGCGGCTTAGCTGCTTCTCGAGCTCGTTCCTGGTGTGATACACTTTCTGTAGGTGACTGCGCAGATAGTGAGGGAGTCGAATGGTATGGCCCTGTTGGCTCAGGGCACGCCTGATCGAGTGTCTGATCCACCAGATCGCGTAGGTGCTGAAGCGGTTGCCCAGTCCCGGGTCGAATCTATCCACCGCACGAATCAGACCCAGGTTGCCAGCCTGGATCAGATCCTGGAGGGGCATACTTGGTGTCCGGTAGCCCTTGGCGACGCTGACGACGAGGCGGGTGTTGGCCTCGATGAAGTGCTGCCGTGCTGCTTCTCCTTCCAGAACCTGAACCTCGAGCTCGGCGATCTTGTCTGGGGAGAGTCCCGCCCGGGCCTCTAGCTCGCTTTGGGCCTGTCTGCCGGCCTGGATGGCTTCTCCGAGGGCGACTTCTTCCTCAGGGGTAAGTAGGGGCACCCGGCCTATACGGTGGAGATAGAGGGACAACACGTCATCCGCATCTGACACAGTGCTAGTTTGAGCATCATGACTGCTGCGGGTGCCGTGCGTCATGTCGCTGGTCTCCTCCGCAGTCCCTTGGGCTTCCGGTTCTGACATGAGGTCATCGAACAGCGAATCCAGGATAAGGATGCTGTCTTCCACAAGCCCCTCACCAGAGTCTTTTTCGACTCCAGTCTGATCGGCGACTCTCTCTTCAGTCAATGCAAGCCTGCTCAGTGTGCTTTGTGAGGGCACCGACGCCAGAGCTTTTGCCCTGGCGCCGGACAGTCCTCGGTTCGCGTGGGTGCCTCAACCAAAGCTGACGAACTGTGTGCACGCTCTTGTGCTGTGGTTGGGACCCTATCCCGATACCCCGACAGAAGCGGCTGCTTCTTCTACGACCTCGGCAGCTCGCTCCTTGCCTTCCTCGAGCGCAGTTTTGCCCTGTGCCTGCAGACTCTCCAGGCGCGCCTTGACCTCATCGACCTTCGCTCGCGCGGCTTCGAGGATCTCTTCTGCTCGCTTCTTGAAGTCCTCACTGCTCTCCTCGATCGAGGAACGCATTTCATCGACGGCTTTCGCCATCTGCTCGCGGAGGCGCTCTGTCTCGTGCTGGATCTGCTCGCGCGTCTCTTCTCCCGACTGCGGAGCCGTTAGGAGCGCGACCGCTGCTCCCACAAGACCCCCGAACAGAAACCCCAAAGCGAAACTGCCGAATGTGCCGGTTTGCTTCTCCATTATGCTCCCTCCTATCTGATTGTAGTCCTGGTTGATGACTCTAGACGCTTGCCATACCGACGCCTGCAACCACGGCACCACACTGTGGGCATCGTCCATCTGGCGTCACGTGGTTTGCCTGGATGGCGTAGCCAACGCGTTGAACCAGTGGCTCGCCGCACAGGTGGCAGACCGTTGTTCCAGCATCAGTTGTGTTGCCGGCGTAGACGTAGTGTAACCCGGCGGTCTTGCCGATTTTCATTGCCTGCATCAAGGTTGGCTCCGGGGTGGGGGGGACGTCGCGCATCTTGTGCGCCGGAAAGAACCGGCTGACGTGCCAGGGCGTCTCCGCTCCAAGTTCCAGTGCGATGAATTGAGCGATATCCTGGAGCTCTTGGGGACCGTCATTCAAGCCGGGAATGATCAAGGTCGTCACCTCCACCCACACGCCCATTTGCTTCATCAGCTTGAGGCTGTCCAATACCGGCTGCAGTCGCGCTCCCACGAAGCGACGGTACGTCTCGTCGCGAAAGGCCTTGAGGTCCACGTTGGCAGCATCCAGGAAAGGATGGATAGCCTCGAGCATCATGGGGGTCATAAACCCATTGGTGACGTACAGATTGGCAAGGCCCGCATCTCTTGCCAGGAGTGCGATGTCATAGTTGTACTCGAAGAAAATGGTGGGTTCGGTGTATGTGTAGGCGATGCTGCGGCAGAACGTCTCGTGCGCGGCCTCCACGATCTCTTCCGGAAGCACTTCTTCGCCCACGATGCGGTGCTGGTCGCGTGGCATCTGGGAGATATCCCAGTTCTGACACCAATCGCAGCGAAAGTTGCACCCCGGCGTTGCCACAGAGTAGACCTTGGACCCCGGGTAGAAATGGAAGAGGGGCTTCTTTTCAATGGGGTCAACGTGTCGCGCGATCACCTGCCCATATACCAGGGTGAAAAGCGTCCCGTCGCGGTTCTCCCGGACCTGGCAGATGCCGCGACCGCCCGGAGCGATGATGCAGTGGTGTGCGCATAGGTGGCATTGCGCCCGATCGCTCCCGATCGACTCCCACAGTGCCGCTTCTTTGGCGTCGAGTGTCATTGACCGCGCCTCGTCAGTTAGCCCAGCCCAAGGCGGCTCTTTGATCCTGCGTCCGTCTGCAGTCGCAGCCATTTGATGATGTCGCGCCGGCGAACCAGCCCTGCCAAGTGACCTTCAGATATGACGGGTAGCTGGCGGATATCCCGGGAGCTGAGTTCGTCGAGTGCCTTGCTGGCGGTATCCTGCAGGCCAATCGTGGAGAGCCTCTCGGCAGGGGTCATGATATCACGTATCAGCGTGGTCCCCCAAGCCTCACGTGACACCGAGCGGACATCCTGCAGCGTTGCCATACCCAAGAGCTGATCGCCTTCGACCACCGGGAAACCCTGCTCGTCCATCTGCATGATGTAGTTGTGAACGAAGGATTCGACGGTCTGGTCGGGCGACACGGTGGGCGGACTGCGACGCATGACCTCTGCCACGGCGACTTCCTCGAGCGCGTCACGAACAACCATCTGCTGGTAGCTCTGGATCGCGGCGTTATGCAGGAACCAGCCAATGAAGGCTAGCCACAGGCCACTGACCAGGCCTTCGCCCAGTAGGGGAATCCGCACCCCGAAGGCCATCGCGATGCCGCCGAAGATCATCAGCCAAGAGATGCCCCGACCCACCCAAGATGCCCATTGTGTGGCAAGGCGCAGGTTGTTGGTAAGCCCCCAGAGAATCGAACGCAAGACGCGCCCGCCATCCAGGGGAAAGCCGGGAATCAGGTTGAAGACACCGAGAATCACGTTGACTGAACCGAGCCAAAGAAGCACGGTGAACGTCGGGCTGAGTTGTGCGAGCATCTGTTGTGGAGGCAGACGGAGGCCCCCAACAGCGCGGCTGGCGAGTCCGGTGATCAGCAGCAGCACCCCCCCGATGACCAGGCTCGTCACCGGGCCGAGGATCGCCATAACGAACTCGCTGCCTGCCGAATCGGGCTCGCGCTGGATGTTGGATACACCGCCAAAGATGTGCAAGCGGATGCTGGCGACAGGGACACCGTGAGACTTGGCGACCAAGGAGTGGGCCAACTCGTGAGCCAACACGGATAGGAAGAACAAGAGGGACCCCAGAATCGCCAGCGCCCAGATGAGTCCGGCGGACCATTCATCGTGCAGGCCACTCAGAGCTGATCCCAGGTTCCATGTGACCAGGAAGAAGATGACCAACCAGCTCCAATCCACCCTTATCTGAATCCCGAAGAGCCGACCAATGCGAAAGCCACTGTGCATTGACCCCTATCCCCTTTCCCTATGCCCGACCATAGTGACTCATTCACTCAGGGAGCGAATCATGCCACGCCTGATCCGCTCCAGGATGTGCAACGCCCTCTGTGGAACGCCGACCAAGCGGCGCTCAGGCATCTTGCGGGCTTTCCGGCGACTCCGTCTCCTCCAAACGGAGCGAGATGCGCTGTTGCAGGGGATCGATGTAGAGGATGCGCACTCTGACACTCTTGCTGGGCTCGAGATTGGCCAACGTTTGTTCGCCGTGTGGCATCTCCGATACATGGACCAGACCCTCAACGCCGCGGCCAATATCCACGAAGGCGCCGAAATCGGTGGTGTGAGTAACGGTGCCTTCGATGATATCGCCGCGCTGGAGGGGAGCCGTGACCTGATCCCATGGATCGGGCAAGAGCCGCTTACGGCTCAACGAGATGCGCTCGCGCTCACGATCAACGCTCAGAACGTAGACTTCGATCTCATCACCCACGTTGAGAACATCACCAGGACGGTCAATGTGATCCCAAGAGATCTCCGAGATGTGGAGCAACCCGTCCACCCCGCCAAGGTCGATGAAGGCGCCGAAGTCTACAAGGTTGCTCACTGTGCCCTTGCGAATAGCACCTTCATGTAGCTCCTGCAACACCTCTTCGGCGCGGTGCGATGCCGCTTCGCGCTCCGAAAGGATGAGACGTCGCCGGCGCTGATTGACCTCAATAACCACGACCGGGAAGGATTGGCCGATCAACGTCTCCTTGACGGTGCGCAACTGGTCGCGACTGGCACCACGGGGTATGGTGGTCAAATGTGAGTTGGGGATGAAGCCCTGAAGTTGTCCAAGGGGCGCCAACACGCCCCCACGATTAACGCCCGTGACCTCGACTTTGATGACCTCTTTCGCTTCCATAAGCTCTGCGGCCCGGATCCAGTCTTGGTTTTCGAGCCCTTGCTTTAGCGAGACAATGATCGTGCTGCGATTGAAGGGTATCGAGAGAATCCGCACCGGTACACGGTCTCCGGCATTAAGCTCTGCTACGTACTGCTCATCAACATTTTCGAGGTCGCGTTCCTGGATAATGCCATCACGTTTGCCGTCGATGTCCACGAGTATGTCACGTTCGCCAAGCGAAAGGATCGTGGCTTCGTAGACCTCCCCACGACGCGGACGGACAGTGCCGTACCCGCCTTCGACAAAGAGACGCCACCAGCGGGGTGGCGAGCGCTTGACTTCCCCTGTTGTTGCTTGAGTTTCAGCCTCCTGGGCGATTTCCTTGCGTGTCTTCTGGTCAAATGTCATCGTGAATGTCGTTCCTCCTCGTTAGATTTGCGGGGCATATATCCCCACCTATAAGCATACCACATACCGCCAAGGGCTACTGATGAGGTGTGTTTGCAATGAGTTGGAGTACAGTTAGGTAAGTTGGGGTGATACACTGGGAGGTCCCTCAGGATCCTGGTTAAGGGGCAAAGAGAAGTCCCGACCACGATAGCGGTCGGGACTTGAGAACCTGCAGGTGGGTGTCGTCTACTCGCCGAAGCGGTAGCCGACGCCTCGTACGTTCACGATAAACCGCGGGTGAGCCGCGTCCGGCTCGACCGTCTGACGAAGGCGATGGACATACCACTTGATAATGTTGCGCGCTTCGTACAGGTCTTCTGGGCGATAGTCTCTAACGACCTCAACCAGCTCCTGCGGCGGGACCACGCGATGGGAGTTCTGCATCAAATGGACTAGCAGGTCGAACTCGCTCGGCGTTAGGTCGATCAGAGCACCGTCGAAGTTGACTTCGTGTTTCTGCAGATCGACGGTGAATGGCCCGCGCTGCAGTACTGTCTGCTCGATGGCTTGCTCTTGGGCACGCTCCAGCCTTGAACGATGCTCTTCCATGACCTCCTGAACGGCGGTCCTGAGCTCGTTCGGGGTGAGGGGCTTTAGGAGATAGCGATCCACACCCTCCCGAATCGCCGCCATCGCCGATTCCAGCGAGCCGTGAGCGGTCAGGATGATGACAGCAGCATCTGGCCATCGCCACCGGACAGCCTCCAGGACTTTCAGGCCATCGACACGCCCGCCGAGCCTCAGGTCGAGCATGATGAGATCGAAAGGGCTGGTTCGGAGGATGTCCAGCGCACTTTCGCCGCTGGCCGCGGTCACCACTGCGTGGCCCGCGCGCTGAAGCGTTTCCTGAATGAAGAACCGGATTCCTGCTTCGTCGTCGACGACGAGTGTGCGCACTTGGTCTGCCATTCAACGCCCCCTTCAACTGCACTTGCTATAGTCCGGTCAGCCTGCCTGGATGACGTCGTAGATCCGCGGTGCTCTGAAGTGCATGTATGTCTAGTCAGTGACAAGTATAGAGCGAATGTGCGTTTGACGCAATGTCAAGCTGGTTCGGACTTGGCACCAGGGATGAACCCTTCCGCTGTGCCACAGTACGGAACCGGGTATAGTATGGGCATTTGTGAGCAACTGTGGCGCCGGCCACTGCGGAACTAACGTCCAGTCCAGTGGACTGCATAACAAACGAGCGGAGGTGACAGAATGGCTTTCGGCTACCAGGGCAGGATTCTCCATGTTGATTTGACCACCGGTGAGCTGCACATTGAGGAGCCGGACCCGATGTTCTATCGTAGGTATATGGGAGGAAGCGCCATGGGCGCCCATTACCTGCTGGAGAATACGCCTGCTGGGGCTGATCCACTCGGTCCCGATAACACACTCAGCCTGATGGTTGGCGTTATGACGGGAGTGCCTATCTCCGGGCAGTCACGGGTCGCTGCTGTGGCTAAGTCGCCGCTCAGCGGGTTAGCCGACGAATCGACTGCGGGCGGTTTCTGGCCCGCCGAGCTCAAGTTTGCCGGCTTTGACGGCATCGTGATCCGGGGGCGGGCATCTTCGCCTGTCTATCTGTGGGTGCACGATGGTGAGGCCGAGCTGCGGGACGCATCACACCTGATGGGACGGTTTACCGCCGACGTCGAAGACCTGATCCGGGAGGAGCTAGCCGATAGGCGCGTTCACGTGTTGCAGTGCGGTCCGGCGGCGGAGAGAGGAGTGTTGTTCGGGGCCCTGGTCAATAACGCTAACCGCGTCAACGGTCGGGGCGGCATGGGAACGGTGATGGCCGCCAAGAACCTCAAAGCTGTGGCTGTCCGTGGGTCTGCACGTCCCGAAGTCGCGGACCCGGAGACGGTGCGCGAGCTTGCCAGATGGGGCGCCCAACACGTTGATGATTCCGGTGTTGCGGGGTTCAAACGGCTGGGGACGGCGGCGCTGGTGCTTTCCCAATCGTTGGCGGGTGGGCTGCCTACGCACAACTGGGACTCCGGCACCTTTGCGGATGCCGAGTCTTTGAGTGGCGAGCGGATGAACGAGACGATTCTCAAGGATACGGATACCTGCTTCGGTTGTGCCGTGCGGTGCAAACGCGTGGTCGAAGTCACAGAGGGGGCGTATCCGGTAGATCCGCGGTACGGTGGGCCCGAATACGAGTCGATCGCGACCTTGGGCTCATACTGCGACGTCGCGGATCTAGAGGCCGTGGCGCGCGCGAACGAGCTGTGCAACATGTACGGAATGGACACGATTACGTGCGGCGCGACGGTGGCCTGGGCGATGGACTGCTTCGAGCGTGGCCTGATTACCGAAGCGCAGACCAGCGGTATTTCCCTGCGCTTCGGCGATGCTGCGGCGATGGTCGCTATGGTTGAGATGATTGGCAAGCGTGAAGGCTTCGGAGAGGTGCTGGGCGAAGGATCTGCACGGGCAGCGGAGATTCTGGGCGTGGGGCAGGATCTGGTTGTGGCGGTGAAGGGGCGTGAACTGCCGGCGCATATGCCGCAGGTCAAGCGCTCGATGGCGCTCCTATATGCGGTCAACCCAGGCGGTGCGGACCACACAGTCTGCGAGCACGATACCTCTTATATGCGCTTCGCTGAGGGGATGGCCCCGCTCGACCTGCTGGACCCGCAGCCGTCGACGGTCCTTAACCCGGAGATGGTTCGCTATGCCGTGTATTCGCAGCAGATCATCAGTTGTGTAGATAGCGTGTGTGTTTGCAAGTTCGTCTATGGGCCGGCCTGGCAGCTCTACAATCTGCAGCAATGGGAAGAGGCGCTGCGCGCGATCACGGGGTGGAACGTCAGTCTGTGGGAAATGATGAAAGTGGGCGAGCGACGCATCAACTTGTTGCGAGCCTTCAATGCCCGTGAGGGGGTGGGTGCTGAGGCGGACACACTGCCTCACAAACTAACGGTTCCCCTGAAGGGCGGCCCCACCGATGGTGTGCGGGTGTCACCGGAAGAGTTTGAGGACGCCAAGGCGCTGTACTACGCGATGGTCGGCTGGGATGAGCGTGGCTACCCCACACGTGCCAAGCTCCACGAACTGGGAATCGGCTGGGTTGCCGACCTGATCGGCGTCTAGGTCATCTATTCAGCTGTGGCGTCAGAGGCCCATACTCCGTAGAACGCGCTCTAGCGCCTGGCGCTGCTCTGGTTTCATGGCTCCGACGGGCCCGCGTGCCGGTCCGGCCGGGATGCCAACCATCGTGAGCGCCTCCTTGACGACGACAGGGAAGGTGCCCAGTCCGAAGGCTTGGCGTAGCGGAGCGAGCCGCTGCTGGGCAGCCAGGGCCTCAGGCAGGTTGCCTTCCATATACGCATCGTAGATGCGTGCGACGAGGCCGGGCGCGGCGTTGGCGGTTGCCGTGATCGCGCCGTGTGCGCCGTGGAGCAGCCCGGCGTAGATGAGCGTGTCGCGGCCCAGGAGGACCGTGAAGCCCGCCTCGACGCGTTCCAGGTAGGCCATCGTGAGGCTCAAGTCGCCGCTGGAATCCTTGATCCCGACGATATTCGGATGGGCAGAGAGTCGTCCAACGAGATCGGCGGACAGAGTGAGGCCACCGGTGCGCCCAGGGTTGTTGTAGAGGATGACAGGCAGCGTCGTAGCGTCGGCGATTGTCGCGTAGTGCCGGTAGAGCTCGTCCTGGGTCGGGCTCACGAAATAGGGTGTGATCACGGATACGGCGCTGACTCCGGCGCTCTCGGCCAAACGGTTTAGCGCGATCACCTCCTGGGTTGAGATCGCACCCGTTCCTGCGTAGACCGGCACGCGGCCATGCGCCTCCTCCACAACCACATCCCAGACGCGCTGGCGCTCCTCGGCGGTAAGTGCGTAGAACTCGCCCTGACTGCCCGTTGGGAAGAGACCGTGAACACCACCGTCGATGAGATGGTTCACCAACCGTCGCAACGCAGCCAGGTTCAGACTCTCATCCTCGTCGAAGGGAGTCACCATGGCAGGGATAATGCCCTTGATGCTGGTTTGATCGGGCCGGTTCGTCATCGGGTGCGTCCTTTCCTGATAGCGTCACTGTGAGTCGCTCTATTGTACTGACTGGCTGTAGACCTGCCAATCGTCCTCGCTTGGGGTAGAGCGACATCCGTGGGCGCCACGCTGCAGTTGGAAAGCCGCCGTTCCGGTGTATGATTTCGCAGGGAGCCTTGGCGCTGACAGCTGAGGGCGGGGTGCACCGGACTCCGGGCTGACCTTTCGCCTTTGGCGCTATCAGGGCCGCAATGGAATGATATAGGATGATGTAATGCTTCCTTTGCTGATCGGATTCGTGGCGTTCATCGCGGTGTTTACGTTGCTGGCCTACCTTGCCAGCCGGTGGATGTCCTCTTACGTCCAGCGCAATATCGAGGGCCGGCTTCGTGCGCTCGACCGGATTGTGAATGAGGAACAGGTCCCGGAGGAGTGGCTCAGTTCCTTCCGCAAGCGCGCTTCCAGGCTGAAGCAGGCCGGTGCCACTCCACGGCAGCTTGCCGTGTTGAGCGGGCTCGCACGCAAGCGCTGTCTGGCAAACATCGCCGAGTTGATCCGTTATGTGGAGTCGACGGGGCTCGCGGATACGCCCGAAACCAAGCAGCTGATGCTGTCCTCGCTTCGCGAGCAGGAGGAGCGCTGGCGGGATGACCGTGCCTGGACTAAGCTGGTGGACCTGACCCAGCCACCGCCTGATTCGACTTCTGCAGCGGGCGCATAGCACGCGCGATGGTTCGGCATTCCCAGTGCCACTGGTTCGCGTCCCCCTGGTTCAGTACCGAATAACCCGATGACTGAGGAGTCTGCTATGGCCCGAGTCTTGCCTACCAATGTCTTGTTCATCGTGTCGGATCAACACAATGCCAAGGTGTTGGGACATCAGGGACATCCCAACGCCAGGACCCCCAATCTGGATCGTATGGCAGCCGAAGGGGTGCGTTGCGACGCCGCAATTACGCAGAACCCCATTTGCACACCCAGCCGCGTCTCCTTTCTCTCGGGCCAGTATTGCCACAACCACGGATACTATGGCCTGAGTGGTCCCAATCCAGGGGGGCTCCCGAACATCGTTGGTCATTTTCGACAGGCCGGCTACACCACTGCCGCCCTGGGCAAGATTCACTGTCCGGAATACTGGATAGAGGATCAGTGTGATGTATTTCACGAGACATGCGACACGAGCATTGGTGGGCGTTCGGCGGCCTATACACAGTTCCTTGTAGAACGGAGAGTCCAACACCTTGAAGACCACATTGGGCTGCCCGAGTTTGGCGCCCGAGGCAGGCAGAGCATGGAGGGGCGCCCGTCGCCTCTGACGTTCGATGAATCGCAGGAGGGCTGGATCACCCAGCAGGCCATCAACGTAATGCGTGACGCTGCGGTCCACGGTCAGCCGTTTTTCGTGCATGCAAGCCTGCCGCGCCCGCATCAGTGCACGTCGCCGTCGCAGCCTTTCTGGGACCTCTACGATGAAGCGAGTCTCGTGCTTCCACCGAACGCAGACTATGAGATGCGCGATAAGGCCCCACATCTCGTGAGGGCTGCCGAGCACTGGCGTGGCGGCGAGTGGATGCTCCTGGAGCCCCATAGCTTCGAGGCCGGGCGGTTGCGCAAGTTGCGCGGGTATCTGGGCGCTGTCAGCCAGGTCGACCACGCCGTAGGGCGCATGCTTGACTTCCTTCGGGAGTCAGGATTGGCGGGGAATACGATCGTTGTCTACACTGCGGACCACGGCGACTATGCCACCGAGCACGGTATTATGGAGAAGGCACCAGGTATCTGCAGTGACGCCATCACACGCGTTCCCCAGATCTGGTGGGCGCCCCAGCAGTTGAGGGCAGGGCATGTCGTGGGAGAGCTTGTCGAGTCGGTGGATATCTCGGCCACGTTGTGTGATCTGGTCGGACTTCCGCAAATGGAGACCGCTGACGGGCGCTCGCTCAGGCATTTGCTGAGGGGAGAGGGTGGCTCGGTGCATAGGGTGGGAGTGACGGAGTTCGCGTGGTCCAAGAGCGTGCGGAAGGCTCAGTTCCGGTACGTTCACTATCCACGCGAGATGTTTCTCGAGCAGTATCCCGATGGCTTTGGGGAGCTCTACGACCTGAACGCCGATCCCTGGGAGATGCGCAACCTGTTCTTCGATTCCGCCTATCAGGATCTCGTGGCTGAGATGCGTCTCGAACTGGCGGACTGGTTGATCACGACCACGCGTCCGAAGACCGTGCTTGGGGTCAACAGCCACGCGGCCTTCGACAGTCGTGAATCAGTGACGCGCTATGGGTGTCAGGTCAACGCTGATGGTAAGATTGGCCCTGACCGGATGCTGTCAGGGCTGACCAAGAACTATCTCTGAGCTCGAGATCCGTCGTCGTGCAGTGAGCATATGAAGGAGTGACTATGGCAGAGATGAGGTTGGCGCCTTCTGAAGCAACGTCGGCCGCCGCAATACAGCACGCAATCGACGCGCTGCCGGAGACCGGGGGACGCGTTGTCTTGCCTGCGATGGACTTGACACTGGATCGCGGGCTCGAGCTGCGGTCCAACGTGGAGCTCGTCGGTCAAGGTCAGGACACGATTCTCCGTAAGGCGCCCGGGCGGGTCTATCCCCTCTCGGGCTATCACAACTACGGCATGCGCGATGTGCCTCTGATGTTCACGGAGGGGCTGGAGCCCGGGATGACGGTGGCGGTTCGCGACGACCGGCACGGCGGGTTCTACGAGACCTTTGCCCGCATCACGTGGGTGGAACCTACCTGGGTCGGGATCGATCGAGGGCTGCATTCAGACTATGACGCGGCGCTCAATCCTGTGTTGGTCACCGCATATCCCTTGGTCTTCGGGCTCGGTGTGACGAATGTCGCGGTGCGCGAAGTGACACTGGACGGCAACCGGGAAGCCCAGCCTGCGGCAATAGGCGCTTGTCGTGGAGCTGCGGTCTATTTCATCGGAAGCCGGGCAATCACCGTTGAGCGTATCTCGGAGGTGGGCTTCGCAGGTGAGGGACTTGGTTTCCAGATGTGCAGCCAGGTTCACATACGGAACTGCCACTTTGCTCGGAACGCCGGCAACGGCTATCATCCGGGCGCTGGTAGCACGGGGGTGACTTTCGACAACTGCGTCGCCGAGGGCAATGAGGCTGCTGGCTTCTTCTTCTGTGTGCGCGCCAACCACGTCACAGTTCGGGATTGTAAGTTCTCAAGCAACCGAGGGCCGGGCATCTCGGTGGGGACGCGTGATAGCAATAACCTGATTGAATCCTGCACTGTGGACGGCAACGCGGGGCCTGCCATCCTCTTTCGCGATACGCCACGACCGGTAGCGATGCATAACTGCCGGGTGCTCCACTGCCAGCTTCACGACAACGCGCGCAACGAGGGTTCCGGGCAGGTGGTTGTGTTGGGGGATGCGCACGATCTGGCTCTTGCGCATAACGTGATCTCCGGTGGGGCGTCTCGCGAGAGCGCGGGCATCTTCGTTGCTCCGACGGCGACGTCCGTGTGGCTCCACGACAATCAAATCGAGGGGTGTTTCCCGCACGTAGTGGCTGACCCAGACTCGTTGGTGGCTCACGATCCCGTCGAGGCGTGCGGTTATGAGTCCGTTCAGCCGAACCACGCCAGGCATCTGGCAGTTTCGGACGACATCGCTCTTTGAGACCCGGGGCCGGCCCGGGCGGCTATCTATAGAAGACAACGGAGGCGCTAGAATGTCATTCGAAGATGGATGGGCTGCGATCAATCTCGAGATGCCCCCGCGGGTGCCGCACACTGAGTATTCCGTTCACGAGCATTGGGGAGTTATCGAGGCGGTCACGGGCCTCAAGATCACGCCGGATAGCCCCCCGGCGCTGAAACATCAGGGAGCGCTGGCCCTGATCAAGGCCTGGAACTTCGACTTCTGGTGGTCGACGCTGATCAGCGATGGTGAGGTCGCGGCCTGTTCCACGGATATGGGGCACGCCGAGTACTCGGCGGGCGGCGTCGACCGCCGAGACACGATCTATTGCCCTTTCGAAACGCCAGAGGAGGTGCTGGACTTCGACCCCTGGGCGGCTTATGGCGCCCGCGACGAAGCCGAGCTTATACGTCGATTCGAGGAGAGCTACCAGCAGCAGCGGGCTGCCATGCCCGATCTCGTCACGATGACGGGCATCTACATCACCGTCATTTCGGGCCTCATCGCTATCTTCGGTTGGGAGATGCTGCTGCTTGCCGCCGGTGTCGACCCCAAGCGTTTCGGTGAGATGACCAACCGGTATGTTTCGTGGATCCAGCAGTATTACAATGCGCTTGGGAAAGCGGATGTGCCGGTTGTGATGGTTCACGACGATATCGTGTGGAGCTCGGGCCCCTTTATCTCGCCACGCTGGTACCGCGAGTACGTCTTCCCGAACTACAAGAAGCTGTTTGAGCCGCTGCACGACGCCGGCAAGAGGATTATGTACACGTCGGACGGGGACTACACCAAGTTCGTCGACGATCTCGCGGGGTGCGGCGTCCACGGTTTTGTGCTGGAACCCTGGACCGATATGCAATATATCGCCGACGTCTACGGCAAGACGCACGTCTTCATCGGCAATGCCGACACCCGCATCTTGCTGCGCGGGAAGAAGGACGAGATCCGGGCCGAGGTAGAGCGGTGCATGGCCATCGGCAAACGATACCCTGGTTTCTTCCTGGCGGTCGGCAACCATATCCCGCCGAATACACCGGTGGAGAGCGTGCTCTACTACATGGACGTCTATCAGGAGCTGAGCCGGCGGTGACCCCGGCACGTGGATGGGCGTCGTGCCGTCATCGCGCTGCTCGTGCCGGTGACGTAGGCTGATCGTCCGCCGTAGGCAAACCGGGGCACGCAAGCGATCACGAGGCTGGGGGAACAGGATGTCGAGACACAATGGTAGGATTCCCGATGCGGGGGCATTAGGGCGGCTGGGAGAATGGTTTGCCGCTGGCTACTTCGAGTTACCTGAGGCGACGCCGATGCGTCGTTGGTCCCGGGCCGTGCGGCGGCGCTTCGAGCATCGCACTCTGACACCCTATGGCGGGGAGTTGCTCTATCCGGCTGGCGTTCGCCTGCCGCAGGATGTTTCTCAGGACCTTATCGTCGAGCCGTCCTACTCCTTCACATGGGCCTATAACCGCGATGTACTGACGGCCCTCCGCGGTCAGACGGGCCCCGCGGATAGCGTTGTGCTCGATGATCTGGATGCCTCGATGAGGGACCTGATCCAGCGCACGGTGGTTTGGGACTCGCCACACACTGTGGGCGGGCGCGGCTATACGCACAGTATCCCCAACTATGGGCGAGTGCTACGGGAGGGCCTAGCTGCACATGCTGCGCGGGCGGAAGCAGGACTGGTGGCGGCCCTCGCGCAGAATGGGGACGATGCCGCAGATAGCGGACGAGTCGACTTTTACCGGGGCCTGCAGGACGTGCTTGCGGGGATTCGCGCATGGCACACCCGCATCCTGACGTATCTTGCTGCGTGGCCTGCCCCGGATGCCGTTAGCGCTCAGCGGCGGGATGCGCTCGTTATGGCGCTCCAGCAGGTGCCTTTTGGCCCGGCGCGCTCGTTCTACGAGGCGGTGGTTGCCTATAACTTCGTCTTCTACATGGACGACTGTGACAACCCCGGACGGCTGGACCGCGAGCTCATATCGGCTTACGAGCAAGACATCGACGCCGGTGTGTTGACGCGGCCTCAGGCACTGGCGATAATGGCCGCGTTTACCGACAACGTTGCCGCTAATCACGCTTGGAGCGCGGCTATCGGTGGCTCACTCGCCAACGGCAGCCCAGCCTACAATGAGGTGACGCAGCTCTGTCTGGAAGCTGTGCACGACCACCACCGACCCTCGTACGAACTGGGCGTCCGCCCCGATATGCCTGACGCCGTCTGGGATGCGGCGCTGGATGCGGTGGGCACGGGATGCGGACAGCCCGCCTTCTACAACGATGGCGCCTACCTCGCGGCGCTCTTGGATGCCGACCTGGGTGTGTGCCACGAGGACCGCGTCCTGTGGAACGGCGGGGGCTGCACCGAGACGATGATCCACGGCTGCTCGAACGTCGGCTCGCTCGACGCGGGCATACACCTGCCGCTGGTGTTGGGGGACGTCCTCGACCGGCAGCTTGCCGCGGCGCCGTCCTTTGAGGCGCTCGTGGCGGCGTACAAGGAAGCCGTGAGCGAGGTCGTCGCCGAGATAACAGGCGGCGTCAGCCGCCTTCAGGAGGCCAAGGCGCGCCTGTCGCCGCAACCGATGCGCAGTCTGCTCATCGATGACTGCATCGACCGGGGCGTGGAGTTCAATGCCGGGGGCGCCCGCTACAACTGGAGCGTTGTCAACGTCGCGGGATTAGCCAACGTGGTCGATTCGCTTGCCGCTGTGCGCGAGGTCGTCTTCGAGTCGCGGGAGTTGAGTGGGGCTGCGCTGGCGGAGGTCTTGGCGTGCGACTTCGCGGGCTCTGAGGCGCTCCGCCAACGACTGCGGCGTTGCCCGCGATTTGGCAACGACGACCCCACGGTCGATGACCTTGCTGCCGACATTGCCCGGCACGTCTTCGAGGCGTTCCGCAGTTACGTGCCGTGGCGCGGTGGGCGGTTCCTTCCCTCGTGCATCATGTTCACGACCTATGCGGCGGAGGGCGAGAAGGTTGGTGCCACGCCCGATGGCCGCCACGCCGGTGAACCGTTGGCAGACTCCATCGGTCCTGTCGCGGGGCGCGATCGCCACGGGCCAACGGCAATGATACGCAGCGTGACCCGGCTGCCGTTGAGTCTAGCGGTAGGCACGCCGGTGCTCAATATCCGGTTGGGCAAGACGCTGTTGACGACGCCAGAGGGACGCCGGGCCGTTCGCGACCTGATCTCGACCTACTTCGAGCTCGGTGGGCTACAGATCCAGCTCTCCGTCGTTGACCGTGACGTCTTGGAGGATGCCCTGATCCACCCGGAGCGCCACGAGGATCTGATTGTCCGCGTCGGCGGCTTCTCGGCCTACTTCAACAGCCTGTCCCCGGCTCTGAAGGCGGCAATCCTCGAGCGCACGGAACACACGTTCTGACGCCCTACGGCGTCCAGGAAGGTCGTCATGCCGCCGTGGCGGGCTTGTGGCCGCGCGGCCTCGGGCCGCCGCCGACGAGTGTGGAAGGCGTTCCTACGGGCCTGCCAACGCGTCGATGATGTCTCGGACCTGGGTCGCAGCCCGCTGCCAGGAGAAACGTGCCAGGTTCTCGTAGCCACACGCGACAAGCCGTCGGCGCAGTTCAGAATCCTCCAACAGACGGCGGAGCCCTTGAGCCAGCGCGGCCGTGTCCTGTGGGTCGACTAGCAGCGCTCCCTGTCCGGCGACCTCCGGGAGGCTTGACGTGGTGCTAGTCAGTAGGGGGGTGCCACACGCCTGCGCCTCCAGCGCCGGGAACCCGAACCCTTCGTAGAGGGAAGGGTAGGCGAAGACCAGCGCCCCCGAGATCAGCGCTGCTTTATCTGCTGGGTCGATGTAACCGGGCACAAGAACGCGCTCTGATAGCCCAAGGGCACGAATCCGGGCTGGGATCTCATCCGATAGCCAGCCTGCTGGCCCGCCGAGCACTAGATTCAGGGTGGGATGGTGTGCCAGCGTCGCGGCGAAGGCCTCGATGAGCCGCACCAGGTTCTTGCGCGGCTGGATGCGACCCAGAAAGAGCACGTAGTCACCGGGAATGCGGTAATGAGCCCTGACGGCAGTAAGCGCCTGACTGTCTTGCACCGGATGCAGGTCGCTATCGTATCCGGGATGGACAACCGTGATTCGCTCTTCGGGCGCTCCGTAGTGCGCCACGATGGCGTCGCGCGTCGCAGCGGAATCGGCAAGGATGTGCGAAGCAACCTTGACGTTCCACCGTGTGCTGAGATCCAGATAGCGTCGTTGGGATGCCGGATGTGCCGCGGGGAAGATCCGGTAGCCGAGATCGTGCACGGTGACAAGCGACCTGCGGGGTCGAACCAGGGGCAGGACATGCGCCGGAACGAACAGCACATCCGGCGGATGTCGCACCATTTCCCAGGAGAGCCGAATGTGCGTCCACAGTCGCGGAAATGGTATCACGCGGGGCTCGGCTCGCGAGAGCGCGTCGACCAATAGCGAGTGTCCTGGCGTCGCTTCCGGGGGTTCGCGGAAGTAGAGCCGGGTCACGTGTTCCGAACTCAGGAGCGGTACAAGGGCCCTGAGCAGGTGCAGCGAATATGCTTCGGTACCGGTGGGCGCCGTGCTGGTGGCGCGGCTGGCATCGATCCCGATAACGGCCAAGTGCGTTACCCGATAGCGGTCTGGATGAGCGGCAGGGGCGTCAGGATCAGGAGGAAGACGCCGACGATCACCCAGCCCAGGATCCTACGCTTCTTGTCCAGCGGCGTGACATCATTGAGCGGCGGCGGGTGCCGGGGCCCCATAAGCATACCAAGCCCGCCCCACACGATCCACGTGATGCCTGCCTGGTTGCCCAGAAACGTCAGCAGCAGACCCCAGCCCAGGATCAGGCCGACAAACACGCGTGCGAGGGTCCAAGCCTTGCGGCCCCACAGCGCGTAGGCTACGTGCCCACCGTCAAACTGGCCTACTGGAAAGAGGTTGAGCGCCGTCACGAGCAGGCCGGCCCAGGCGGCAAATCCAATCGAACCGCCAGGGCTTGGTGGCGAGAGCCAGATGTCTTCACCGGTCTGCATGTCAGGCAGGATGCGGCCATGGATGACGTATTTGGCCGCCAGGTAGAGGAGTGAGTTGCCTTCCTGGATAACCGGCACAGGCTGGCCAGGAGGAAGGTCCATGAACTCATGGGGCGTGCCGACATAAGAGAGGGCGAGGCCGATGAACAGCAACGGAATGGCGACAATCAGCCCCCCAATGGGTCCTGCGATCCCGATATCGAAGAGGGCCTTGCGGCTCCGCATCGGTCCCTTCTGCACGATCACGGCGCCCATTGTCCCCAGAAAGCTCAGCGGAAGTGGCACAAAGTAGGGCAGGCTGGTTGGCGATCCGTAGCGCCGCCCGACGAAGTAGTGACTTAGCTCGTGTGCCGTGAGGATGCCCAAGAGCGTAACAGCAAACGGCCATCCCTTCCAGATATCCAGAGGATTCGCGAAGATGTCCACATTCTCACGCAGGGCGCCGAGAAGCAGCACTGACAGCGTGGTGAGTACAAAGAGCAGCCCGTTGACCCATGGCTTGCCGGTTCTCTCGTCAGCTACGACCGGCACTGCCCGCAGTATGTGCACCTCATCTTCTTCGCTTAACAGAGGTGTGTAGCCCAGGCGCTTGAAGCGCTCCACAATGGTCGCGAAGATGGTGTTCTCATCTCCGGGGACGAGCCGGCCCCCGAATCGGATGGCAGGGCGGGCCTTGCTATCGAGAACGGTGATCTCCTCGATGACCATGAGCCCGATGAGGGCAGTCTGTAACTGCTGTGTGACCATTCCGCTCGATTCAGACTCAGATGCCGGTCTGCCCAGCGGTACCAACCCGTTCGTGGTGCTCTGCATCAAGTCGTCCATAGTTATCTACCTCGGTTCAGGCCCGGCGAGGCCTGTGTGAATGCCGGTACGCCGAGACAAAGCTACCCCGCTGTAAGCGGTCAGTGCGAGCGCAAGACCGGCGTACAACACGGTGTCTACGCGGATCCCCCAGAGCAGGGGCACCTGGTCGCCTCTCAGGAGTGTCAGCGCGGCAGCGCCCGCGAGATAGAGCGCGATAGCGAGCACGCCGTTTGGGCCCCACAGCCAGGCCAGCAACGCCATGAGTGCCGCCCAGCCCATACCCAGCGTCTGCACCGCATACCGCAGGGCGACCGTATGATACAGATCGGGGCTTTGGGTTGCCAACCACGTCCAACTGCCCTCGCTCGAAGCGACCCTGCCCCAAGCCTCGCCGATTCCCTGGCGCGCCCACCACATGCCCGCCGCTGTCCACAGCCCTGCCGGCGCGAGTTGACTCAAGAGCGAGTAGAACGTCAGGCCCTGGCCTTGCCTCGCTGCCCATACCCCGAGAGCCGCCAACGCGCCGATCATCGCGCCGATGTCGTCGATCCCGGCGACCTGTTTGAGCCGCAGGACAGCGCCCGGGTGCTGCCGGAAGTAGTCCAGGTTCAGCAATATGAACCCCGCCCGTCCGGCGAACAGAGCAACCGCGGTGACTCCCGCAATGCCCCAGCCCAGGCTCTCCGTCGAAAGGCGGTGACCGGCGTGACGCCGTGACCACCACCCCAACCACGCCAACGCCACAGCGCCCGCTACGAGTATCCGCAGTGTGTAGGTGTCAACCCACCATAGGCCGATACGCATCTTGGATCGAGTATAACACACCGCTATCTAGAAAACAATGCCGCTGAGCGCGGCAAAGAGAAAGCCCCCTGGGAGCAGGGGGCTTGGTCTTTCTGAACGCGAGTTCGGCTACTTGACGTCGACCTTGGCTCCAGCCTCTTCGAGCTTGGCCTTGGCGTCCTCAGCAACTTCCTTACCGACGGCGGCAAGTACGTTCGTGGGGGCGCTCTCGACGAGATCCTTGGCTTCCTTCAGCCCGAGATTCGTCAACTGTCGCACGACCTTGATGACGTTGATCTTCTTGGGGCCGATGTCGGAGAGGACTACGTCGAACTCAGTCTTCTCTTCGACTTCCTCAGCCGCGGCTGCAGCGGCGGGCATTGCGCCCATCATCGCGACAGGGGCTGCGGCGCTCACGCCCAGCTTGTCCTCGAGCATCTTGACGAGCTCCGAAGCCTCCATCAAGGTCAGGCTACCGATTTGCTCAACGAGCGAATTTAGATCTGCCATTCTTAGAAAACCTCCGTTTTGACTTCGAGAATGAAGCTCTCTTTTCCTGAGAGCTCTCCCGATGAATGGATGAACCGTGCGAAGCTGGTGCGTGCCGCTTCGGGCTACGCTGCAGCCTCGGCTGTCTCGGCGGCATCACCGCCGGCCTCTCCCAGTTTGTCAGCATAGGCCTTGATGACGTTGAGTACCTGGCGGATGCCGCTGGCGATCACGCCGACTGTCTGCGTCGCCGGTGCATTGATCGTCCGCAACACCTGGGCCAGCAACTCCTCGCGCGTCGGCAGGTCGGCAACCGCAGCTGCGTCCCTCGCTCCGAAGAGCCGTCCCTCGAGCATTCCGCCCCTTACGACAAAGCGTTCTTCCTCGAAGCTCTGGGCAAACTCGCGGAACATCTTGGCCAGTGAGGGCAGATCCTGATGGGCAAACGCCACAATCGTCGGACCAACCAACAGGCTCTCCGGCACCTTGTGTCCAGCCTCTTCGAGCATCATCGTGAAGAGCGTGTTCTTTACGACGAACACCTCGCCATCCTGCTCGCGAACGCGGCGGCGGAGATCCTGCATCTGGGCAACGCTCAGCGCCGTATACGACGCTATCATGAAGCCGTTGCCCTCGTCCATTTGCTGGCGGTACACGTCCAGCAGTTCCTCTTTACGAGCTCGTGAAATAGCCAAACTCTCTCACCTCCTTACCCGATTATGCTGCGCTGATTCGGCCCCCTGCCGACAGCCGGCTGATCGGGCTGGTCAGCTCTGCAGAGCGCCCAACAAAAAAGGTCCTTGCGCCTACCGACGCAAGGACCAGGTGTGTTAGCGCTCAGTGGAGCGCTCAACAAGCATCTCAGGTCTTGCCTCGGCAGGAGATTAAGCACGTTTCTTGTCGTGCGCCTGCGGTCTTCGGCAGACAGGGCAAACCGTATAAACGTATCGCTGGGCTAGGCAGTCTCCAGCGCCATAGCTTCTGCCGCGTCCACCCTAACGCCGGGCCCCATCGTCGGCGCCAACGTTACACGGCGAACGAAGAGACCCTTGGCGGCCGGTGGGCGCGCTCGCCGGATTGTGCTCATGATCGCAGCCATGTTCCCCATCAACTGCTCTTCAGAGAAGCTCACCTTCCCGATAGGGCAGTGGATGTTTCCGGAACGGTCGAGGCGGTACTCGACACGCCCGGCCTTCGTCTCATCGATGACACGCGCGAGGTCCTCTTCAGGAACCACAGTGCCCGTCTTCGGTGTGGGCATCAGGCCTCGCGGGCCAAGCACACGGCCCAGACGACCAACGGCGCGCATCATATCCGGGACCGCGATGGTGACGTCGAAGTCGGTCCATCCGTTCAGGATCTTCTGGATGTCTTCATCATCGGCAATGATGTAGTCGGCGCCTGCTTCCTTGGCGATCCTCGCTGCCTCACCGGCTGCGAACACCGCCACGCGCACCGACCTCCCCAGACCATGGGGCAGCCGAACGACACCGCGGATTGCCTGGTCGGCCCGGCGTGGATCGAGGGTCGTGCGGAGATGCAGCTCGACCGTGCCGTCGAAGCTCGAGTAGCTGACTTCCTTAACGAGCTTGACCGCCTCGGACACGCTATAGAAGCGCGACCGATCGACCTTCTGTGTAGCCTCGTTGTACTTCTTTCCACTCTTTGCCATAGTTACTCCTCGTGGTCCTAGCGGGTTTACCCCTCCCACTCAACAAGAAAACGATAAACACACTCTGCTGATCCCGGATCGCTCTTTCCGGGAGTTACGTGAAGTTGGCCTAGCGAATCGAAATCCCCATGCTGCGAGCCGTACCGGCGATCTGCAACTCGGCTGCTTCGACGTCATTAGCGTTTAGGTCGCGCATCTTGGTCTCGGCGATCTCGCGCAACTGCTGCTTGGTGATCGTGCCGACCTTATCGCGGTTGGGCTCTGACGATCCCTTGTCGACGCCGGCGGCCTTCCGGAGCAGATCCGCCGTAGGCGGGGTCTTGAGCTCGAACGTGAAGGACGAATCCTGGTAGATGGTGATTTCCGCCGGGATCACACTACCGACCATGTGCGACGTCTTCGCATTGTACTCTTTACAGAACGCCATGAGGTTGATCCCGTGCTGCGCCAACGCCGGGCCGATGGGCGGAGCGGGGTTCGCCTTGCCGGCATTAATCTGCAGTTTCACAACGGCCTTGATCTTTTTCTTTGCCATTCTTTCAATACTCCCTAAAACCGAGGTTTTCACCCCAGTGATTCTTGGATACGCCGGCCAAGGCCGGTCGGCTTCAGGCTTTCTCTACTTGCAGGAAGTCCAGCTCCACGGGAGTCTCGCGACCGAAGAAGGAGACGAGCACCCTGAGCTTTGTCCGTTCTTCGTCGATGTCGTCGACAACTCCAATGAAATCCGCAAATGGCCCTTCGATGATGCGCACCTTCTGCGCGCGCTTGAAGGTCGCGCGCACCTCGGGTGCAGCGGACTCCATACGGCGCAGGATCCGCTGGACGGCCTCGGAGCGCAGTGGGGTGGGGTTGTTGCCCATCCCAACAAAGCCCGTGACGCCAGGGGTATTGCGCACGACATACCAGGAATCATCGGTCAGCACCATCTGGACCATCAGATAGCCCGGATAGAGGCAGCGCTCCACGGTACGACGTTTGCCATCGCGCAGCTCGATTTCCTCGACGGTAGGCACAACCACCTGGAAGATGAAATCCTGCATACCCATTGACTCGATCCGCTGTTCGAGATTGTGCCGGACCTTCTGCTCATACCCTGAGTAGCAGTGGATGATGAACCACGCGCGCTCGTCGGGGTGTTCCTTGACCTCTTCGTCAGCGAAGGGGTCGGGAAGGACACCGACCACCTCGGTTTCCGTGTCGAAGGTGAGTTCGGGGAGCAGCTCTGTTCGCGCTTCTTCTGCGCCCTCGACCGCTCCTGCTTCCTCCCCTTCTTCTTCGTCCTCGGCTACGATGGTGGGCTTAGCGCCACCGAACCCAAAGCGCTGCAGAATCGAGTCGGGCGACAGCTCCAGATCGGGCAATGGACCAGCCAACTCATCGTCGGCCTCACCTGCTGCCAGTTCGTCGGGCCCGCCGTCGTCGGAGATATCTTCATCGAAGACGTCTTCGTCGGAGGGCTCCTCATCAAACTCCTCGTCGAGACGCGCCGTGACCCTCTGTTCCGAGGCAGCTTCTTCCTCAACAGGTTCGCTGTCGAATACCTGCTCTTCGTCTTCGAGCTCGTCGAATTCCTCAAAACGATCTTTAGGTGCCAAACGTCCTACACCTCTTCAGCTTGACCCAACACATAGACTGCACCAATGAGCGCTGCGGCGATAACGGCTCCCAGGATCATGAACAATACGTTGCCGCCAATGACCTGACCCAGCAGCCAGCCGAAGGAAAAGTCGAGCACGCCCAGAAATAGGGCCATCGCCAAGGTTACAGCAAGCACGATCTTCGTCATAGTCCATCCCTGTTCGAGGGTGGGCCAACGGACCTTACGGATCTCGGCCCTCGTCGAACGGAGATACGCGACGATCGGGTTGTCCTTCTTTTCCTTTGTCTTAGCCACGGACACCTCCGCGCAAATCCTGCAATATGCTCACAGTGCCAACACTTTAAGACACCGCCTGTGCGGGCGGTGTCTTATCTCGAAGGCAGGCGAGGCAGGAGTTGAACCCGCAACCTACGGTTTTGGAGACCGTTGCTCTGCCAATTGAGCTACTCGCCTACGCTGATCTCTACACTTCGGCGTCATCATTCCGCCTTGAGCCCATGATCAGACTTGAACTGATGACCCCTTTCTTACCAAGAAAGTGCTCTACCGACTGAGCTACATGGGCTTAGCCAGTGGGCAGTGAGGGACTCGAACCCCCGAAGGCGTGTGCCAGCTGATTTACAGTCAGCCTCCTTTGCCGCTCGGATCAACTGCCCATTCAAGCCGACGGTGGGAATTGAACCCACAACCCTCCGCTTACAAGGCGGATGCTCCGCCGTTTGAGCTACGTCGGCGCAGTGCGGATTATAGCACAGCCGACCTTCGGGTCAAGGTCTCCCACCAAGCAGCGGTTAGTATACACGATTCGGAGTGCTTGTCAACTTCATGCAACGTCGATTTCCTGCTGCGCCGGCGTCAGCCGAACCGCTGCCCGAGATCGACCCGCCGGTTCAAGAGCTCTTCCAGCTCATGGGGCGTCGCAGCCACCAGCGGGTCGTAGCGTATGCCAGGATAGTACTGATTGAAGAACGCCTCGAGGCCATCTGGCCAGCGGTGAGGATTGACCACGGTAACCGCTCGCTCGGTAAGTCCCGGGCCGTAAGCTGCATCGTCGGCACTGAAGCCGATCGTGACCTTGAAGGTTTCCCAATACCGGCGGCACGCTGCGATCCAGCTCCAGGTGGCGCCTTGGGGCAGCAGCAGATAGTGACGGCTGTAGGCTTCTCGTGGCGCGCTGGGAGGCGTCTCCTGATCCGGCGATGGCGTGGGCGGTGTCTCTTCCGCAGGCCACGGCGGGTCCACCGCGCCCCTGACTGAGGCAATATGGGCCGTGAGCTGTGGCAGGAACCGTCCGAAATCGTAGTTGCTCCAGGAACCGGCGCTTCCCAGGGTGAAGAGATGCGCACCCACGACGTAGTAGTCTTCGCGCAGCCGCGCATCGTACCAGGCCATCTGCATGATCCATTCCTGCGCCGTCAGGAGGGGCAGTTCTCGAGCCACGTTAACCTCGGTGAGAAAGAGGGGGATCACCTCACCACGTGGGATGAGGAAGTCCTCGTACCACCAGCGGTACCGGCAGGCGAGCGGCCCCCGGCGGGGATAGGCGGGACGCCCGGGAAGTGGCTCACCGTACCAGCGGTTCATGGGATAGGCGTACTCGTGCAATGAGAACGCATGGCCCCCGGCCTTGGCTGCGCCGAAGACGCCGGTCTCGACCACGGCAGCCATCTCCTCCCATTCTGGCACGCCCATGCTGTAGGAGAAGAGCGCCAGTCTGTAACCCTCTGCGTTGGCGATGTCGATGCAGTGCAGGAAGAATTCCGCGAGGCGGCGATGACCGTCTGTCCCGATTGGGTCCTGCTCGTTGACGATCTCCCAGTAGTCGACGTAGGCGCGATGTGGGTCCCACACCGGCAACAAGCTGTTCATCACGCGCGAGGCACTTTTCCGGAGGTCGCCGTACAGCTCCGGCCCTTCCACATTGACACTGGGGTCGGCACCTCTCATAAAGCGGCCCACCGTGGTCGTTTCCGGGTCGATCGCCTTGATCTCGCCCAACCAGCCAATCGAGGAGACGGCCTTTACGGTGCTCATCCGGGCCCCGGCTGCCCGCAGTTGCTGAATCACGGCCGGCGTCTCGCCGGGCATGATCCCGTGAATCCCGAGCTTGCTTGGCATACCAGAACTCCCTTCGGTTCGGAATTCAGACCAGGTCCTCGGCCCAGTAATACTGGTCGTAGAGGTGCACGAGGTTCTTCGGATTGTCGGCCAGAACTTCCTCGAACAGCATCGCCTTGATCTCCCGCATAGGGCCTGGCGCATCGTCGCGATAAACGGCCTCGCGCGCTGCGCGTTCGCTGGTGAACGCGATCAACTGCCCGAGATCATCGCGGAAGGCGTAGACTGTGCTGTGGGTAGTCGGTAGCACCTCGGTGCGTTCCTCCACAAAGGGCCGCAGCCGCTCCTCAGAGGCGCCGTGCATCTCCAGGAAGGAGATCCATGCTGCCTTCATCCGCTTGGCGATGTCCGGGTGCGCATCGATGACATTGTCATGTTGTTGTGGGTCGTCAAGCAGATTATACAGCTCCGAGGGCCGCCCCCCGGTCGTACAGATATAGGCCCACTCCCCGTCGGTTACGGTGCCCGGCTCAACGACGCGGTCCGAGCCGACCCCCCCATCGAATGCCGCCCCACCGAGGGTGCTGCTGTCCTGTGGATAGCGATTAGAGAAGGCGTAGCGACGGCTGACGCCGGCCTCACCCTGGCCCAATGGCCAAAAAGACTGGCCTTCCACGGACTCGGGGATGGGCACGCCCATGAACTCCAGGATGGAGGGTAGGATATCGGGCGGCTGGACCAGGCCCTTTACGTGGGTGCCAGCGCCCAAACCGTCAGGATGGGAGACCAGCAGTGGAATGTGCGTCGTCTCCTCATAAAGGCGGCCCATCTCGGCGCCAGGCTTTCCCTGCAGGTCGTGTTCGCCAAAGAGATGCCCGTGGTCTGTGGTCCAGATGATGAGCGTGTTCTTGAACAAGCCAAGTCGCTCGGCCATCGCCAGGAAGTAGCCGACCCAACGGTCGACGAGCGTGACTTGGCCTGCGTAGAGCGCTTTGACGTTCCGGTGCTCGGCCTCTGTCATATACGTATAGCGCCCGTATTGCGGGTAATCCAGCCTGTCGCCGTCGAAGTCTGGGTCCGCATAGAGCCGGTAATCGTACCACGGGGCGTCAAAGGGCTCGTGCGGGTCCCACATGTCGATGTAGAGAAAGAAGCTGTCGTGGCTGTAGTTTGTCTCCAGCCATTCGGCGGCGGCTGTCATGGTGCGTGCTACGCAATACTCCCGCTCGTGCCGGCGGTCGAAGTGGTTGCGAAGGTAACCGTCCAGGCTCTTCACCGACTTGATCTTGTGAGGCTGTGCTTGGAAGCGTACGGGCAGGCTGGGGTTGGTGATCCAGGGGTCGCCCTTTTGTGTATGTACGAACTCGATCCCCTTGAACCCCCGGGTGTAGTTGTAGTCGTGCATACCGAGCATCGGGGTGTCCCAGATCATCTGCGTGTGCACGTCGCGGCGCGCCAGCAGTTGGGCCAGCGTAACGTCCTCTCGGCGCAGGGGTTCCCAACCGTGGGACGGGAAACCGTAGCGGCCCACGACGAGGTCCCAACGGTTGGGAACGGTGGGGTAGGACGCGATATAGGCCTGGTCAAAGATCATCGACCGCGCGGCAAACGCGTCCAGGTTCGGTGTCTTGATCCAATCGCTGCCATAGCAACCCAAGTGGTCGCGCCTAAAGGTGTCGTTGACGATCAGGATGACGTTCATAGCCGATCAGCCCAACCACTCGCGCATCTTGGCCACGTATTGTGGGAAGGCCAGCTCCGGCTCTGGGAGGTCAGGGATCCAGCGCTTTTCCCATTCGAGGATCGCATAGCCGGTATATCCTCCCGCGACCAAGAGGTCGAGCATCGTCTTCACCGGCACGTCACCTTCGCCCAAGAACACATACTGGTGTCCGCCGTCGGCAGTGGGGACAGAATCCTTGACGTGGATACTGACCGTGTAGGGCGCAAGATGCCTGTAGGTGACATCGGCGGGCTCGCCGTTGGTTCGGTAGGGATGGTGTAGGTCCCACAGCACACGGACCCGTGGATGGTTGGCTTCGGCCATCAGCCGGGCAAAGACCGATGAGTCGGTCCAATCGTCGTGCGTCTCCAGCGCCAGAGTCACACCGTATACCTCGGCTTCATCACCGATGTTGCGCAGGTTCTGCACCAGGGTGGGCAAGATCGTATCGACGGAATGTCCCTCGGGCACCCGTCCGCCATAGACTCGCAGGACCGGCGCTCCCAGTTCAGCAGCCAGCGCCATGTTGCGCCGCGCCTCGTCGAAGTTCTTCTCTAGCTGCGTTGCGTCGGTGACAGCGAACTGCGCGGATGTGGCGATTCCCGACACGGTCAGGCCACGGTCAGCGAACATCCGTTTGGTCGCGGCAAGGCCGGTGGTGAACTCCGGTCGCGTGGTCACGTCCAACGCGCCGAGCAGGCCGCGCAGGTCAACGCCGGCGAAGCCCATCGTAGCAGCGTTGTCGACAATCTGGCGCAGCGTCCATCCGGGGCAGCCCAGAGTCGTGAAAGATAACGGCAACATACGAACCTCCTTGTTGGACCTGGATCAATGAGGCCGGCGCCGGGTCACCGACCAGCACGCCAACGCGTGGCAGGCCTCAGGGGCCTACCGATATACGCTGATCGCTTCCTCCGGCGCCCCAATCTCCGTCAGCCACTGAACGAGCCGACTATGCAGATCCTTCGCGATGTCGGCGTGGTCGGCCAGCACGTTTGTCTCGCCATAGGGGTCGGCAGCCAGATCGAAGAGCTCGGGCTGGCTGTCCGGGCCAATCGGCGCATACGCCCAGCGCTCGGTGTAGACCACGGGGGTGACCGCTGTGTTGGACACCCTGCCCTCAGGCGCGCGCAGGAAGCATCCGCAGATGGCCACGTCATGGATCGGCGCTTGCTCGTCGCCGAACAGGGCGGGTGCAAACGAGCGCCCGTGGAACGGGTCGGGCGGGCCGACCTGGAGCCCGTTGAGCTCGATCAGCGTGGGCAGGATGTCTGCCGGCTGGGCCAGCACATCTACGGTGGTGCCTTTCGGAAGGCCCGGCGCGGCGATGAGGAAGGGGATGTGGGCGACCTCGGGATAGAGCGGCCAACGGCGGGGATCGGCGTCGTTGATGTTGCTCTTCCCGGTGCGATTGTGCTCCCCAAGGCTCATACCGTGATCCGTCGTGAAGATCACGACAGTCCTGTCCCACAGCTCCAGGTCATCCAGCTTCTGCAAGATGCGCCCAACCCAGCGGTCGACCAGTTCGGCTTCGGCGCAGTAGTGTGCCCGCAGGTTGCGCAGCTCTTCCGATGTATAGTCGCTCGCCTTACCGTAGTTGGGATGCATCATCGGTGTGCCGGTGTAGGTCGGGTCGTATTTCCTGACCATATACTCCGGCGGATCCCACGGCTCGTGAGGATCGAAGAAGTCGACCCAGAGGAGGAAAGGCCGGTAATCGTCGTTTTCCTCCAGCCACCGGACGGCGTGTGCAGCGGTCTGTGGGGGGAAGGTGTCCTCCTCACAACGCCAGTAGCGGTTGGTCCACCGGTGCAAGTCAACCAGATTCCGGTCCTGGAAGTGGTGGCCTGTACGGGTCTTTTCCCGTGGCATCACCTGCTCAATTGGATCGTTCATACGCAGGAAGGGCATATCGCCTTCCTGACCGCGAAGCACGTAGGAGGCATTGAAGGCCTGATTGAAGTTGGCGTTAAAGAGGTGTGGACAGTCGCAGATCAGTTGGGTGATATATCCGTGCTTGTTGAGCAACTGCGGCATGCGGTTGCGTTCGGCGAGTTGTTGCCACGGATACCAGGGCCACGCATAGCGCCCCGAGATCAGATCGGTGCGCTCGGGGATCGTTGGAAAGCTGCCGGTGTAGAACTGGGACATGCTGACTGCACGCGTGGAAAACGCATCGAGACTTGGCGTGGCCACCGGGATTGCTGCGCGATCGAACAGGTTGTCGTAGCGGTAGGTGTCTGAGTTGATAATGAGGATGTTGTAGGGTTGATCGGGCGCGCCGGAACGCACGATGTCACGCGTGCGTGCGTCCTGGTACTCGGGGCCGGTCATCTTGGGTGATTCGGCTTTTGTCATGGCGGTTCAGGCCTCCTGTGGTTATGAATAGAGTAGCCAGGGCGCGGGGGTTCGACTTGGCAGCGGGCCCGACCACGCGTTAGGCGCGGCGCGGCATGTCACGGCTGGCTACAACGTTGATATCTGTCCCCAGGACGTTGGCCAGCACCACCTGTTGGGCTGCCACGGGCGCTTCGATCTCGATGTCCCGCAGCTCTTTCAGCAAGGCGAAGATCTGGGGCTTGGGAAAGGGCGCGGAGGTGGAGACCGGTACCAGGGGGTGTCTCCCGTTGCGCACACGCACCGTTGTCGCCACCATGCGCCGCGGATCGGTCAGCTCCCGCTCGACGTAGGCCAGTCCGCGCGGACAGGTGTTCCCGTCGACGTTGAGGACTGTGCTACCCTCGTGGGTGACCTCCAACGTGCAGCCCATAGGGCAGGTGATGCAGATCATTTCCTCGGTCACTTCGGTCATCGCTTCATCTCCATCTCAATACTAGCTGTCGAGGCACTGTGCGTCGGCGACGGGCTATCGTGGCACGACGCTCACACGGAGTTGTTGGGCCTGGCGCACACGCTCGAAGTCGCGCGGGCGCAGTGTGAGGTTCACCATCTCCCCAGGCCGGGCGTAGCGAGCACCCTGGCGCGCGATCAGCGTGTCGCCGTCCTCTACCTTGATCCAGACAGCCTGCTCCAGCGGCGTCGTGACGCGCATCTGCAGGCGCACTTCGCTCTCCTGCAGCCGCTGCGGGTTGACTCGGTGAGGCACAACGTAGCGCACGTGCTCGCCGGGCGTCGTACGCACGTAGGTTGGCGCGACGGTGCTCCTCGCCAGAGCATAGGCTGCAGCCTCTCGCCCGGCTGCCATCCCGGCCTCGGTAACCCAATCCACCAGATCGTAGACATGCACGACGTTGCCCGCGGCGAAGATACCCGGCACGCTGGTTTGGTATCGCTCGTCGACGTATGGCCCGCCGGTGACCGGATCGAGACGTACGCCGGCTTTCTCGGAGAGCTCGTTCTCTGGAATCAGGCCCACCGACAGCAGGAGCGTATCACAGGGGATGATCTCCTCGGTACCGGGGATCGGCTGCCAGCGCTCGTCGACGGCGACCGCTTCCACGGCCTCCACCCGGTCCCTGCCTAACACGCGCTTGACGGTGTGGCGTAGCTGCAATGGGATATCGAAATCGAGCAGACACTGGACGTAGTTGCGGCTCAGCCCGGTCAGGTAGGGCATCACTTCGAGCACGCGTTCCACCTTGGCGCCTTCAAAGGTCAGACGGCGGGCCATAATCATGCCTATGTCGCCGGAGCCAAGGATCACGACGCGCTTGCCGGGCATGTAGCCCTCGACATTGACCCAGCGCTGCGCGGTCCCGGCAGTGTAGACCCCCGAAGGCCGCATGCCGGGAATGCGGATCTGCGCACGGGTGCGCTCGCGGCAGCCCATCGCCATCACCAGCGCGCGGGCCTGTAGCTCCGAGAAACCGCTGCGCGTGCCCGTCGCGTAGATCTTGCGGTCTGGCGTCACATCAAGGACCATGGTGTCCAGCAGCACGTCGATGCCCAACTGCTCGACTTCGTCGATGAACCGCTGCGCATACGCCGGGCCAGGGAGATCCTCACCAAAGACCTCCACGCCGAATCCGTTATGGATACACTGGAGCAGGATGCCGCCCAGTTCCACATCCCGCTCGATGATGAGCACGGCATCCGCCCCGGCCTTCTTGGCCTCGGCGGCGGCCGCCAGCCCACCCGGGCCGCTTCCGATCACAATGACGTCGTATGTGTCCTTCATCGCGGTCAATCCTCTTCGAGTGCCTTCGTTCTGCGGGTTAGAAACTCGGACCCGGTGCCCTTCTTGCTGACGTCCAGCGGATCGCAGCCAAGTTCGCGGGCCAGGATTTCGGTCACCCGGGGCATGTCAAAGGCGCCCTGGCAGCGCCCGGTACCCAACCACGTGCGACGCTTGATCGCGTCATACGTGTCGGCGGGAATGGGCGCATGGATCTCTGCGACGATCTCGCCCTCGGTCACATACTCACAGCGGCAGATGATGCGCCCGTAGCGCGGGTCGTGCTGCACCAGCTCGGCCTGTTCGGCGTGGGAGAGGTGGCGGAAAACCGGTCGCGCGGGGCGGATTGGATTCCAGTCACGCTTCTCACGGAGTGGCTCGCCGGTGTCGCGCAGCAGCTCGATGACGCGGAGCGCGATCGCCGGAGCGGCTGTCAGGCCGGGCGACTCGATCCCGCCGAGGTTGATCAGCCCGCGGAGCGCGCCGCGCGACGAAGTGGTCGGGATCTCGACAATGAAGTCCTTATGGTAGTCGACTGCAGGGTTGGGCGCCGGCGCGTTGCCGCCGGGCCGAAGCCCAGCAAAGACAGCGATGGCATCCCGGACGGCCAGATCCGGCACGAGCTTCAGTGCGCCATCCCAGACCTCGCGTAATCCCTCCGCCGTGACCGCGGTGTCTTCCCTATCATCGATCTCTTCAGCATTCGGGCCGACGATCGTGTTGCCGTGTACGGTCGTCGTTACCAAGATACCTTTGCTGATCTTCGATGGAACGGGAAAGAGAACGCTATGCATCTCGAACCGGTTGCGGTCGATCACATAGTATTCACCGCGACGTGGCGTGATCTTGAACTCGGGTCGCACCCCGGCCTTGTGCATCACGCCGTCGGCGTAGAGCCCCGCCGCGTTGATAACCCACCGTGCACGGAAGTCGCCTTGGCTGGTTCTAGCGCCGACGATCCTGCCAGGGTCATCGGGATCCCACAGGAAGTCCTCGAACGTCGTACGGCGGAACAGCGTCACACCGTTGGATACCGCGTTTTCCCCCGCTGCGAGGGTCGCGCCCCAGGGATCGCAAACGCCGCCGGTGGGACAGTAGAGCGCGCCGGAGGTCTCTGGTGTGACCTTTGGCTCGCGGCTGCGCATCGTGTCACCGGAGATGATCTCGACGGGCACGCCGTTGACTTTGCCGCGGGCTTCCAGCTCGGAGAGAGCCAGCCGTTCGTCTTCACCCACGGCCACGACGTACGTGCCACAGCGGTCGATGCTGAAGTGCAACTCCTCAGCGAGCTGGTCCCACATGGCGTTGCCCCGAACGTTCATCGCGGCCTTGAGTGTGCCGGGCACAGCGTCGTAGCCGCCGTGGAGTATGGCAGAGTTGGCCGCGGTGGCGCCGGTGCAGATATCGGCATCCTTCTCGACCCAGAGGATGCGCAGATCGTAGCGCGAGAGGAATCGCGCTACCATGGCGCCGACGATGCCGGCGCCGACGATGATGATGTCGTAGTCAGTCTGTTGGGTGTGCATACGGCTGGTGCTCCCTAGCCTCTCCTTTCCCGAGATGGCGCTGGAATCGATCGTCACTGCGGGCCCGTGGTGATGCGGCGCCGAGCCTGCATCGCCTGTCCTGGGTGTGCAATGCGCTCAGGCTTCTACCCATCCGAGAGTCCGTTCGACCGCGCGCTGCCACCCGTGGTACAGGCGCTCGCGACGCTCCGGGGCCATAGATGGCTCGAAGACGACGTCGACGTCCCAGTTAGCACGTAGCGCCTCCTGGTCCTCCCAGAAGCCCACGGCGAGCCCGGCTGCATACGCGGCGCCCAAGGCGGTCGTCTCCGTCACGGTAGGGCGCACGACGGGCACCCCGAGAATATCGGCCTGGAATCGCATAAGGAGCGCGTTCGCAACCATCCCGCCATCGACTTTGAGGGTGGTTAACTCGACGCCCGAGTCCGCCGCCATCGCCTCAATGACGTCGCGGGTCTGGTAGGCCGTGGCCTCCAGGGCAGCACGGCAGATATGACGCTTGTCGATGTAGCGCGTGAGTCCGACCATCACGCCGCGGGCGTCGCTGCGCCAGTAGGGCGCGAAGAGGCCGGAAAAGGCAGGGACAATGTACATCCCGCCCGCATCCTCGACCTGGCTCGCCAGGTCCTCGATCTGGGGCGCACGGGTGAAGAACCCCAGGTTATCTCGCAGCCACTGTACGAGCGCGCCCGTGATGGCGATCGATCCCTCGAGCGCGTAGACCGGCTCGGCATCGCCGAACCGGTAGCCCAGTGTAGTCAACAAGCCCCGCGCCGATGGCACGATCTCCGTGCCGGTATTGAGCAGCATAAAGCAACCCGTCCCATAGGTGTTCTTGGCCTCGCCCGGGCTGAAGCACGTTTGCCCAACTAACGCAGCCTGCTGGTCACCCAGGTCGCCGGTGACGGCAATGCTCTCGCCAAACGGGCCATCGCTGCGGGTAAAGCCATAGGGCCGGAGGGCACTGGAGGGACGTATTTCTGGCAACATCGAGCGCGGCACGCCGAGGATCTCCAGGATCTTCTGGTCCCAGTCCAGGGTGCGCAGGTTCATCATCAGGGTGCGGCTGGCATTGGTGACGTCCGTGACGTGGGCGCCTCCCTGTGGCCCGCCGGTGAGCCACCAGATGATCCAACTGTCGATCGTGCCGAAGAGTGCGTTACCCCGATCGGCGGCCTCGCGCACAGCGTGTACCTCATTCAGCATCCACGCCAGCTTGGGGCCGGAAAAATAGGTGGCAAGGGGCAGGCCCACGGTTGGGCGGAAGCGGTCCTGCCCGCCCTCGCGGGCCAGTGCATCGCAGATCTCCTTGGTGCGGGTGTCTTGCCAGACGATGGCGTTGTAGAGCGGCTCGCCGGTGCGGCGGTCCCAGACCACCGTTGTCTCTCGCTGATTGGTGATGCCGACCGCCGCAATGCGCCCGCCGGCGACATTGCCCTGGGTCAGCGTCTGCTGGATCACTTTGCGCGTCTTTTCCCAGATCTCCAGCGGGTCGTGCTCGACCCAGCCGGGCTGGGGATAGATCTGGCGGTGCTCCTCATAGGACCAGTGGACAGGGTGTCCACCGTGATCGAAGAGGATACAGCGGGTACCCGTTGTGCCCTGGTCGAGCGCGGCAATGAAGTGCGCTTGAGGCATCTGAACCTCCCGTGTCCGGTCGCTGGTGGGATTGGACATCGGGGGGATTATACTCTTCGGCTGCGGATTTGTCGATGCGGGCGCGCTTAGTGTGTTCGCGTCATTGCGTCGCCAAGGGTTCCGCTATTGGCTGTCACCTGCACACTGTTGCGCACGACCATCGGAATGTAGATACGCGCCGTGATGAGTATCGACTGGCTGTTGCTCCAAGGACTCTTGCCCACGCCCGTCTGCGCCCGGACGCGATAGTAGCGCGTGCCGGCGAGGTGATCGGTTACCGTGACCTGCGTGAGTGCGCCGCTGTAGTAGAGCGTTGCCCCTACGAAGTAAGGCGAGCCACTCATCTCCAGGAGATACCCCGTCGCTGTGGGGACTGCGGTCCACTGCGCCGTGTAGATCGTGTCATGGTCGGGATCGACGATAGGCTGTAGTGTGGGCGCCGGGATGGTTGGCACGGTGACGGTGAAGCTGCGGGTGTTGCTGGGCGGGCTGGCGCCAGCGGCGTTCACCGCGCGTACTCGGTAATACCAGGTCCCACCGGGTTGGCCCGTCACCGGGTAGTTGGTCAGCACACCGAGGTAACGGGTCACCGGCGCGGTGAACGCTGCGTCCGCAGCCTCTTCGAGCCGGTAGGCTGTGGCGCCTACGGCGGCCGACCAACTGAGGGTATAGGCGTCGGGTTCTGCGGTGGTCGCGATAGGGTTGAGCGCCGGGGGATCGGGGATAACCGTGGCAGACTGCACGGCACTCCACGGGCTGGCGCCCCCGGTGTTGTAGGCCTGGACACGGTAGTACCAGGAGCCGCCATCGCGGCCCACGATGTTGAGGAAGAGGCTCGAGCCGACGTCGTACGTTGTGGCGCCGGCAAAGTCGGCGTATGCCGATTCCTGGAGCCGGTAACCCGTGGCTCCCGTCACGGGTTGCCACGTTACCGAATAGCTATCGGCTCCGTCATTGTTGATTGGAAGCAGACTCGGGGCGGCGAGACCAACGGCGACGGTCTGGGTCGTGCTCCAGGGACTATAGAGGCCGGTGCTTGACCGGACTGCGCGCACCCGATAATACCACTGCCCGGGCGGCTTGTTGGTCACGGTGAACTGGCGGGCCGCACCATTGTAGACCGTCGTGGGAGAGGTAAATCCGGAGTTGTCATCCTCCTGCAGTTCATAGCTGGTTGCATACGAAACACCGGTCCACTCGACAACATAGTCTCCGTTGCCATCTGAGTTAGCGATGGGCGAGATTTCTGGCGTGGCCCGCCGAGCAAGATCCAGTGCCGCCAGTGCGTCGATGCGCCCGTGGCCGTATAGCTCATCCCAGCCGGCAGTTCCCAAGTCGGTGGCCGTGTTCTGGATCGCCTGCTGCACCTGGTCGGGCGTGAGCGTGGGATCGACTGACCACATCAGGGCGGCGAGTCCCGAGACGAAGGGCGTGGCCTGCGATGTGCCCTTCATCGTGTCGTATCCCTTGTAGTAGGTGCAGCCGGTTGGGTTGGGAACCGTTAGCCACGCGTCATAGGTCGGCAGTGTGCTCAAGATGCCAGTGGCCTGATGACAGAGCTGCATCTGACCGCCGGGGGCGGCAATGTCGGAGTGCGTACCGTAGTTGGAGTAGCTGGCGCGGACGTCATTCTGATCCGTTGCAGCCACGGCCATAACGTGGGCGTTAGCGGCAGGATAGTAGGGCGTAGCGGTACCGCCGTTGCCCATTGCGGCGACGACAAGGATCCCTGCATTATGCGCGCGGGTGATAGCATCCTGGAGTGTCGCAGCACCATCCGGACCTCCGAGGCTGAGGTTGATGATCTTCGCACCGCTGTTGCGTGCCCAATCGATGGCAGAGGCAACCTGGGAAGCATATCCCTCGCCCGCAGCATTCAACGCGCGCACGGGCATGATTCTGGCGCCCCACGCCATCCCGGCCACGCCGATGCCATTGTTCGTTATCGCAGCAGCAATGCCCGCGACGTGGGTGCCGTGTCCGTTCTCATCGTTGGGAAGGGGATCGTTGCCCACGAAGTCCCATCCGGACACAAGCTTGGTGGCAAGATCCGGATGGCCTGTGTCGACTCCGGTGTCAACAACGGCGATGACCACGGTGCTTGAGCCAGTCGTAATATCCCATGCGGCGGCAGCACGAATGTTGGTGTAGGCCCACTGCCCGCTGAAGCCCGGGTCGTTGGGGACGCCTTGGATGGAGTAGACATAGTTGGGCTCGGCATAGCGAATGCCCGCTTCTGCGTCCAATGCACGGCTGATGGCGAGTTCGCGGCCTTCGGGTACCTGTACGACCTGGACTGCGCTGCCATACAGGGCACGGATGGGCGTCGCGGTGTAACGGTCAAGCAACGCCTGTGTGGACTGGGCCGTCATGGCACCAGGCTCGAACGCGACGAGAATCTCGCCGGGCGCAAACCGCGGCGCGGGCTGGGGAGGCCCCTCAGCCGCTGCCGTGGGATGGCCTGGCAGCGCCGGCAGCAAGACCAGACCAAGCACTGCGCAAAGCAGGATCCGGACAACCCGGACAGCCTTCATACCCATGCCCCCTTAGCGACTATAGTTATGGTAGTATAGCGCCTTTCGGCCAAAGGACCGTCTGTCACTTGCGGTTTTCCGTTCCTGAATGTACAATTTCAGCGCTTGCGATCTACTAAACGCTGGACGAATGGCGGGATGTATGGGTGATGCAGGCTTCTGGTCACCGTGCAGCTTGCCGTCGTTCTTAATGGGAGGGAGCGCGTGATGGCAGATTTCCTTTTCCGTGAACCACTTGATGTTCTCGATCCTGAGTTGTCGGATCTGATTCGCTTCGAGACTGAGCGACAAGCGCGCAAGTTGATCATGGTGCCTTCGGAGTCCATCGCGCCGGCGGCGGTTCACCGGGCGCTGGCTTCGTCATTCTCGCACCTCTACGCGGAAGGGTACCCCGATGAGCGCACCCGCCATCTGACCGAGGATGAGATCCTCGATTATGCCCGCGAGTTGGGACACTTCCGGCGTTACTCGGACCCGCGCTACTACAAGGGTGTGGAGTATGCCGACGTTCTGGAAGCGTTGGCCCGACGGCGGATTGCCGAGATCTTCGCGACCTCGAAGATGCCAGCCGACAAGTTGTATGTCAACGTTCAGTCGCTGTCCGGCGCTCCGGCAAACACGGCGATCCAGTATGCGTTGATGGAGCCCGGTGACACGTTGATGTCGATGGCGCTGCATGTGGGCGGGCACCTGAGCCACGGGAGCAAGGTCGCCTATTCGGGGAAGACCTTCAACGTGGTGCACTACACCGTCGATGGGCAGAGCGAGTTACTTGACTACGACGCCATCCGAGACCTGGCCTTGCAGACACGGCCCAAGATGATCATCGGCGGCTACACCTCCTATCCCTGGGCGCCGGATTGGCAGCGGTTCCGCGCCATCGCAGACGAGGTTGGCGCTTATCTGCTTGCGGACATCGCGCACGTCGCCGGGCTGGTCTGCGCGGGAGTCTATCCCACGCCGGTGGGCATCGCCGATGTTGTGATGTTCACGACGCACAAGACGTTTGGCGGCCCGCGTGGCGCGGTCATCATCACACACAAGGCACCGCTGGCGCGGCAGATCGACCGGGCGGTCTTCCCGGGGTTCCAGGGCGGTCCGCACATGGAGAATGTGGCTGCGATTTCGGCTGCTGCGACGATCGCGCGCACCGACCAGTTCCGCGCGCTGCAGAAGCAGACGGTGGCGAATGCCGTGGCTCTGGCACAAGCGCTGGAGGCCGAGGGGGTGCGCGTCGCCTATGGTGGCACCGATACTCATATGGTGCTCATTGACTGCAAGACTGTCAAGGGCGTGCACGACACGCCTCTCATGGGCGATCCGGCAGCCCAGATCCTGGACGTCGCCGGCATCGTGGCCAACCGAAACACCATACCGGGCGATTCAACTGCACTCTACCCCTCGGGTGTGAGGCTGGGGACCCCATGGATTACGCAGCGGGGATTGGTCGAGGCGGATATGGCTCAGATCGCCTCGGTGATCGGCGGCCTATTCCGGGCCATGATGCCCTATGTGCTTGTGAAGCGGAGCCCCAAGTACGACTACCGCGCGCGTGTCGCCTTTGACGTGCTGGAAGAGGCCAAGCTCAAGGTGGCTGCCCTGGCTGCCAGGGCCGGTGATCCCTATGAAGTGCCCCTGGCGACCGGCTACCCGCACTTCTACTATCTCTCCGACGTGCCCAAGGGTGACGGTCCCTACGAGCGCCTGGCCCTGGTCGGGCGTCAGGTGAAACCTTTTGTGGATTGGTTGGTGCCTTCGAGTACAACGGTCATGGACGCTGGCGAGGTTCGTCCGGTGACGCTCCTCGAAGCCGATGGGGCGGTGATGACCGCCGGCGTATTGACCCGCGTTGACGCCGACACCTATCACCTTGATGTTCCGCGAGAGTTCGCCAGCCGCGTCATGACATGGCTGCGCGCGCTGGTGGACGGCTATGTCGCGACCGACGATGCGTTTGGGCGACTGCCTTTCCTAGACGCCGTGTGGGATCTGGGGGAGGCACCGGTGCCTGCTCGGGTGCCCCAGGTGGAGACGGGGCCCTTTGCGAAGCCCTACTTCGTCGGCGCGTGGTCGCGAAAGGAGCCTGCCGGCGAGCCCTTGCCGCGGTTCGAGTGGCACGAGGATGAGGATGCGCCACTGCGCAAGACGGGACTCCACGAGGCCCATCGCGCGCTCGGGGCACGGATGGTTCCGTTCGGCGGTTGGGACATGCCGGTCTGGTATACCGGCAACCTCGACGAGCACCGTGCGGTGCGCGAGGCGGCTGGTCTCTTCGACGTCAGTCACATGGGGTGCTGGGACGTGCAGGGGCCTGAGGCGGCGTCCTTCCTCAACTTGGTGCTGGTCAATGATGTGAATCTGTTGGCGGTCGGCGAATCACAGTACACGGCGTTCTTCGACGTCGACGGCATTCCTCTGGATGACCTGCTCGTCTACATGATCGGCGAGGCGCACTACCTGCTTGTCGTCAATGCTGCGAACAACGACAAGGACTGGGCGTGGGTCAACGGCGTGCTCAGGGGCGAGGTGATGATCGATCCGCAGCGGCCCTGGGTCCGTTGGGAAGCACCAGCGGAGTCTATGGTGCTGCGTGATCTGCGGCAGCCGGACGCCGGTGAGGACATGCGGGTAGAGCTGGCGATCCAGGGCCCCAAGTCGCGAGACATTCTGCTCGCACTAGGGGGGGCTCCTGCTGACTTGGCTGCGCTGCGTAACCTGCCGTGGTCAGGGATTGCCCGGGTCACACTGGGTGGGTTCGATATGCTGATCAGCCGGACCGGCTATACAGGCGAGCGCGTGGCGTACGAGGTGTTTGTCCATCCCGACCGGCTTGTCGAGCTGTGGGAGAAGTTGCTCGAGCTCGGCAAAGACGCCGGGATCAAGCCGTGTGGCCTGGCGGCGCGCGACAGCCTGCGCATCGAGGCTGGGTTGCCGCTCTACGGTCACGAGATGGCGGGCCCGCTGAACCTGACGATGGCTGAGGCCGGTTTCGGCATCTATCCCAAGCTCTACAAGCCGTTCTTCGTGGGACGCGAGGCCTTTGCTGCCCACGAAGCCCAGCGCGATGCGGGCGTGGTGCGCTTCCGGGTGCCTGAGAAGGGACAGCCGATGCCTCAGCAGCTCGATCCGGTCGTCGACGACAAGGCCCGAGTGGTGGGCAAGGTGACGAGCTGCAGTGTCGATACCGACGGCTACCTATTGGGTCAGGCCTTCGTTCGCGAGGACTACCAGAAGTCCGGCACTCACCTCGTGGTGCTCGTGACGCCGCGCCGCGAGCCGAAACCGAGAGAGGCGCTCAAGATTGGGGACCGTGTGCCCCTGCCTGTTGCGATCGAGGTGCTTACCCGCTTCCCGAAGTAACTGTGCCAACGCCGTTTCAGCATCTCGTATACGCGGAGCGTGTTGTTTGCCATCTGGCGCTTCCTGAGCCGGTGCGGGCGGTGCTGCGCCGCGAGCCAGGGGCTTATCTTCTCGGGAGCACCGCCGGCGACGTGCAGACTGTGAGCGGCCAGAGCCGGCCCGAGACCCACTTCCACCGTATCTCCGACGGGCCGGCAGTTCCGGCGACCGAGATGCTGCTGGCGACCTACCCTCAGTTGGCGGATCCTTACAGCCTTGCGGAACCTCAGGCGGCATTCGTCAGCGGCTACTTGACACACCTGGTGTGGGATGAGCTATGGGCCTGGGAGATCTTCGTGCCCTTCTATCGCGATAATGCTGCGCGTTGGCCGGACCGCCGTGCCTATTCGCTCAACCACAATGCACTGCGAGTACTCTTGGATCGCACGGCCACCGCCGCGCTCCGTCATGGCCCTGCGCTCCTGGCATTGCTCGAGGAGGTGACTGTCGATGCGTGGCTGCCCTTCGTACCGGTCTGGGCGCTGAAGCGATGGCGGGACTGGCTGGTGGGACAACTCAGCAATCCCGATGCTATCGAGACCGCCCAGGTCTTCGCCGACCGGATGCATTTGCCGGTCGACGAGTTGGAGCGAGCTGTCGAGATGCTGGCGGGCGACCCCGATGCGCACGTGTCTGGGTTGACCGCCGCTCTGGCCCGCTACGAGGCCGCCGCGCTGCGTGGGAGCCTCACTGCGGTTGCGGGCTATTGGCAGCTTAGCGAGGGATCAGCTTGTGAGGGCGAGTGCAAGGTGCCTGACCCTGAGGTTATGGCTCTGGGAACGCCTGACCTCGCCACCAGTTGTTTGGCGATGAGGGGCGTATGAGAATCCTCGTCACCGGCGGCGCTGGGTACATCGGCAGTGTCGTTGCTGATCAACTCCTTAGCGCCGGTCACCAGGTTACAGTCTACGATAGCTTGATCAAGGGCCATCGCGAGGCGATTCCTGCCGGTGCCGATTTTGTCGAGGGCGATATCCTTGATCGTGCCACTCTGAACGTTACGCTCAGTAAGCGCTCGCCGAGCGCTGAGGGCTACGACGCGATCATGCACTTCGCCGCGTTCATCGAGGCGGGCGCGTCGATGCGCGAGGCCTCGCAGTTCTATCGCAACAATGTGGCGGGCAGCATTGCCGTGATCAACGCGGCGGTCGAGCATGGCGTGCCGAGATTCGTGTTCTCTTCCAGCGCCGGTGTCTGCGCCGGCAAGGATACGCCCATCACAGAGGACGATCCCATTGGTCCAGCCAGTGTGTATGGCCATACCAAGAGGATGATCGAGGAAGCTCTGGGCTGGTATCAGCGTGTCCACGGCCTGCGTTTTGCGGCGTTGCGTTACTTCAATGCGGCGGGAGCCACCTCTCCCGAGCGCGGCGAGGATCACGCTCCAGAGACGCATCTGATTCCGCTTGTCCTTCAGGTGGCTCTGGGGCAGCAGGACTGCGCCTGTATCTTCGGCGACGACTATCCCACGCCCGACGGCACGTGCATTCGCGACTACATCCACGTTGTCGATCTCTCCGAGGCTCACGTGTTGGCGCTGGGCGCGCTTGATGATCATCCTGCGTTGATCTGCAATCTGGGGAATGGGGCCGGCTATTCGGTCAAAGAGGTGATTGAGGCCGCGCGAGCGGTCACCGGGCAGCCGATCCCGACGCAGATTGAGCCCCGCAGGGCCGGCGATGCGGCGATCCTGGTCGCCGATGCGGGCAAGGCCCGTCGTCTGTTGGGGTGGCAGCCGCGGATCCCCGACCTGCGTGATATCATCGCCAGTGCGTGGGACTGGCATCGGGCACATCCGTGTGGCTATGCCCATAAGGCGAGGGTCGATCCAGCATACCCGGATCTGAGACCGGCGGATTGGCGCGTATGAGGCGGCGGTGGTGTCTTTTGGGTTCGCTACGTGAGAGGCGTTGGTCGATGGTGCGCCTGTGGAGCGCTATCGCTGTAGTCCTGACCTTGGCACTGGTCCTGGGACCTTCGGCTGCTGCGGCGCCAGGCACGGCAAAGAGCACAGCGTCCGCCGCTGCACAAGCGGTCTCGCCGCCCGAAATCGCGTCCTATGTTATCTCAGCCACGTACGAGCCTGCCACGCACATGCTCGCAGCAAACCAGACAGCGACCTACCGCAATACGACCGCTGCGCCGATTCCTGATGTGGTCTTTCACCTCTATCTGAACGCGTTCCGCAGCGCAGACACACTGTGGATGCGCGAGGCGGGACCGGGCCACCGTGGATACGGTTACGACGCTGAGCATCCCGGCTGGATCACGGTCGAATCGGCACGGCTTGCCGACGGCACCCTCCTGACGCTGGAGCCTCTGGACGTGGACGAGACTCTAGTCCGGGCTGTATTGCCCGTGCCTGTGGCTCCCGGCGACTCCGTCGTAGTGGAGATGGCGTTCACGGCCCAGCTCCCGCGGGTCTTCGCGCGCACGGGATGGGCTGACGATGGCGACTTCGTTATGGTAGGACAGTGGTTCCCAAAGTTCGGTGTCTGGGAGCATGGCGAAGCAGACTCGCTTGGCGAGGCGAACTCATCTGGCGGGTGGAACGCATATCCCTTTCACGCTAACAGCGAGTTCTACGCCGATTTCGGTATGTATGACGTGACGCTAACTTTGCCCGAGCCATGGCGGGTTGGCGCAACAGGGGTAGCGGTGACCCAACCGCAGCCAAACGGCGAAGGTACCGCAACGCACCACTGGCGCGCCGAATCTGTCATCGACTTCGCCTGGACTGCTTCGCCTCACTTCCGGTCGATGGCGCGCGTGGTTGACGATGTGGTGGTCGAGGTCCTCCACTATCCGCGGAACCGCCCTGCCGCGCGCCGGGTGATGGCGGCGACCCGGCGCACGCTCGGCCACTACGGCGCCTGGTATGGGCCCTATGGTCACGGGCTCTATCCACGCCTGACCGTGGTCTTGGTCCCTCCGGGAGCGGGCGGTGCTGGCGGTATGGAGTATCCCACGCTCTTCACCGTTGGCGCCCTGACGGGCACCGGGATGTCAGGCTGTGTCCATCTGCTGGAAGTGGAGACCGTCCACGAGCTGGCGCACCAGTGGTTCCAGTCTATGGTTGCGACCAACGAAGCCGAAGCGCCGTGGCTCGATGAAGGGTTTGCCGACTACAGCACCGTCCGGGCGATGCGGGCGCTCGGGTTGGACCCGGTCAGGTGTGGGGGGTGGACCTATTCCTATCTTGGCCTGCGCCGTTCGGAGTACGCGCTGGCACCCCAGACGCCTATGGCGGGCAAGGCTTGGGAGTTTAGTGGGTTTGAGTATGGCATTGCGACCTACTCCAAACCCGTAGTGGCGTTCACAACGCTTGAACGCTTGGTGGGGGAAGCGGCGATGCTGGATTTCCTAGGCCGTTACGCCAGCACCTATGCCTTTGCGCACCCTACGGCTGAAGATCTGCGGGCGGTGATGACGGATACACTGGGCGAAGAGGTGAGCACGTGGTTCTTTGAGGCGCTGGTCGACGGCGAGGCGACGATGGATGCGCAGATCGTCGACCTTGGCACTGAACAAGCGCAGGTGATCCGCGAGGGCGCTCTGTGTGTCCCGGTGACTGTGGCTGTGGTTCGAGACGGCGCTACCTCGGATGTGACGTGGGCCTGTGAGATGTCCGTTCAGCTTGGAGGGCCTGATCTGTCGGAGGTGGTGGTCGACCCTGAACGGATCGCTGTTGTGGATCTCAACTGGGCTAACAACGGCGTACGGCTCAGCCCGGATGATGGGGCCTGGCTTGGAGCGACAGCGCGCGTTCTCCGCCTACTGCAGATGCTGTTCCGAGGAGGGGCCGTGTGGTAATGGGCGTCGAAGCGATGACTGGTATGCTCCGGCGTGTCTTCAGCCGTCCGCGGCCCTGGGTGATGAGGTATGTGCTCCTTACCTTGCCAGCGCTCGTGCTGGCGCCGCTCATCACGTTCCCCTTCAGGGCGTGGTTCCGCTATCCATTGCTTGTCGAGGCGTTGGAGACGCAGTCGCTGGACTTGCTCCTGGAGCTGCTCAGGCTATCTTCTGTCGAGGCTCCGGCTGGACAGCTGCTCGGCCTGGCGGTTCTACTGATCCTGCTGACCTGGGTTTTCGTCCGGGGTCTGTGGCTCTGGCTGGAAGGAGGAGTCCTGCTCACCTACGTTCAGGCTGTGCCTCCCTCGTGGCGCGAGTTCTTTTATGCCTGTACCCGCTGGCTGGGCAGTTTCCTTCTGCTCAGTGTGTTGGGTTGGCTCGCGATTGGCCTGGTGGGGGCGGCGTTCGCGGCAGCTGCATTTCTGGGGAATCTGGTCTGGCCTCCGCTCGCGACATTCACGCTGGGTGTCGGAGCGGTTCTGGTTGTGGCCTGCTGGCTGTGGGTCGACTTTGCGCGCGTGGTTGCGGTGGTCCGCGACGACCGGCACGTCTTCCGGGCTTTGACCGGTGCGGCGCGCGTCGCGGGACGGCGTTGGCTGCCGCTATTTGGGCTGATGCTCGGGCTATTGGCCGTGCGCCTCGTTGTGGCTTTGGCTTCCCGTGCTCTGTCCTCGGCTATGCCGTACAGCTGGTGGCTACCCACGCTCGCCATCCAGCAGCTTATGCAGGTTCTGGCGGTGGGCGTGTCGCTGATCCGTAGAGCCGGGGAGGCGGGATTGGCGCTGGATGCGTTGGCGACGGGCACTGCAGATGGGTAGTTGTTTCTACCTGGGGTTGGGAAGCATCCAACCTAGTCAGCTCTACATAAGCCGAGTGAAGCTTGTCCGGGTGCAGCGCACGTGGGGACCGCCACGTCTGGAGACGCTTGCTCCGATTCCGGTGGTGCTGCTGGATGGCATTGTGACAAGCACCGATGGGCACACACGGGCGCTCGCCGCCTATCGCGAGGGGGTCAGTGGCGTTCCTGTCTATTGGGATGAGGATGCTCTTGACCTCGAAGCCTACCGTATCTGTGTCGGTTGGTGTCGTGAGGCCGGCATCCACACACTCCGCGATCTGGAAGGGCGCTTGCTGGCTGAGGCGGATTACCAGACCCTGTGGTTGGGGCGCTGTCAGGAGATGCAGGCCACGTTAGCGAGCACCCGGGAGTAGCGTTCGAGTGATCGCCGTGCCAGTGGGGGGGAGCGCCGGTATGGCCGGCGGCGGCGTACCGCACGCGACCACGATCAGGCCGCGGAGGCCCCGACTACACCCCTCTTTACACGAGGTCGCTGTCCGGCTTCGCACCACGTTGTGGGGTGCTCCCGTCAGACGCGTCACGGAGTGAGATCTCATAGGGCGGCTGCATCAGGCGTTCCAGATAGATGCGGTCGACCTGGCGTTTCGCCTGAATCGCGCGACGTTTGCGCCACATCTTGGGCATGCCCACAATGCCGGCGACAACGCCCCGTAAGGTGGCACGCGCGGCTCTGCCCCGCCAGGCCTTGACGGCGGTCGAGATCAGTTGCCACTGGGCCGCCAGGATGGCGCGACGATGGTCGTGCCACATGTCGCTTGGATAGTTCTTCACTAGCGTATAGATGCGGTTGCGACCGTCGTAGTAGGAAGCGGTCGCGCCGCCCCCAGATGCCTTCAGCTTGTGGTAGACCACTGCCTCGGGGACGAACAGACAGCGCCACCCGGCCAGTTGGGCGCGCCATGCCAGGTCGATATCCTCAAAGGAAAAGAAGAAGTCGTCGTCCAGCAGTCCGATGTCATCCAGCATGGCAGCACGGTATGCGGCGCTACCACCACAGGCGCTGAATACATAGGCGCGGTGGTCGTACTGCCCGATATCCTGCTTCCAGACACCCCGGTTGTGGGCCAAGCCGTCAGGTGTCACGTAGTCGCCCGCTGTATGCAGGATGTCGCGACGGTCGAAGAGCAGCATTTTCGAAGCCACCATACCCACCTCGGGGTGACGTGCCAACGCATCGATGACAGTCTGTAGCCAATCGGGGTGGGCTTCGGTGTCGTTGTTCAAAAGCACGCGGATCGGGCCCCTGGCTGCTTGGAGCCCCACGTTGCAGGCACCTGTGAACCCAAGGTTTGTGGCCTGGGGGAGGACGCGCACCTCGGGGTAGGACTCAAGAAGCTCCAGCGAACCGTCCCTGGATGCGTTGTCAACGACGATGATCTCGACGCTTTTCTGTGATTGCTGACGCAGGCTCTCTATGCAAACGGGCAAGTGCTGGGCCCCGTTCCAATTGGGGATCACGACCGTAACCGTGGGCTTAGTATCGGCTGAGTCTTCAGGTGCAGTGACGTGCGCCGTTGGCGGCGCGGCATCTGAGGCGGTCACGGCTTCCGGTATCCGGCCTCCTCGACGAAGGCCGCGACGGCCTCCTCCCACGGTCGCAACCGGATCCCCAGCGCGGCTGCTGCGTTGTTGGCAAGTGGTGTATAAGGGGGGGGCGTGCTTGCCCGCTGGAAAGCTGCCGATGTGATTGGCTCGATCGGCACGCCTCCGCGCCCGCTGTGATGGATCAGCGCCCGCGCCAGTTCGTAGCGCGACACAGTTCCCTCGTTCACCAGGTGGTAGATGCCGTAGGCGTGGGTCTGCAGCAACTGAACGATGGCCTCCACCAGGTCCGGGACAAAGGTGGGGCTGCTAACCTCGTCGTCGACGACGCTCAGCGCTCCCCGCTCGTCTGCCAACTGGATAATACGGTGCGGAAAGTTCCGCCCCCCTACAGCATACAGCCAGGCGGTGCGCACGATGTAGAACCGCTGCAGAAGTCTTTCGGCGTACCATTCGCCTGCGAGCTTGGAGATGCCGTATGCATTGATGGGATGGCGGTCCGCCCATTCGTAGTAAGGAGACTGCGCGGTACCCTCGAATACCTCGTTGGTGCTGATCTGCATGAACTCCGCGCCGCTGGCGCGAGCGGCGAGCGCCAAGTTCTGCGTGCCCATCCCGTTGACGCGATAGGCCAGCTCGGGGTTGCGAGCGCAGCCGTCGACGTCTGTCATCGCGGCGGAGTTGATGACCACGTCTGGACTTGCCTCGGTTACGAGCGCCTGCACGGCGTGGCGGTTCGTAATATCGTGCTCCGGCAAATCCAATCCTTGCACCTCGTGGTTCGACTGCAGCCGCGCCAGCAAGGCATTACCCAACTGGCCCCGATGCCCCGTGACGATAACTCGCATTTGGTGTCGCTCCTTAGCGGATGGTGGGGTGCTGGTGGCACCGTCCCAACTGTACCATAGGTAGGTGGATTCGCCATGGCCTGGAGGGGACAGCACGGGGCCGCGCTGTGCCACGTACCATGGGTGCTGCCCTAGAGCCGTCGGCCGTTTGCGGGTCCTGCTATTGTGAGACCTGGTGTCGTGCCTGCGGATCGTCGACGCGGCGCGGGAAGGGCCGTACCCATCCCTCGCGCCCGAATCCAGGGTCTTGAGAGAGGTCGTGGATGTAGACACGGTGGTCGAAGTGACCCTCGGCGGTGTACGTCATCACCGTTCGCGTTAACGCGATGTCGAGGGTATCACGCGCCTCCCGGCACGCAGGATCATCGATGCGGTTGCACTGCTCGCCGGGGTCGTTCAGGCCATCGAAGAGGAAGCGCTCTCCGCCGGCGTACTTGCAGAGCCGCCAACGCCCATCATCGATCCACCAGCCGCCCTGTGTGGCGCCTACGATGTAGTCGCGGCTCGTTGCCCCCGGCAGCCCCAGTCCGGGCAGCGGGCGCGAGTCCATATACGCCGGCGCGTCTAGGCCCGCACAGCCCAGGAGCGTGGCGGTCACGTCGGTGAGGGTTACCAGATCATCGCGCACCTCGACCTGCGCGCTCTGGGGCAGTCGCACAATCAGGGGGACGTGCAGGCTGCTCTCGTAGAAGGTGCCCTTTCCGATCATGCCGTGGTCGCCCAGGTAGTCGCCGTGGTCAGAGGAAAAGACGATCACCGTCTTTTCCAGGAGGCCCTGTCGCTCTAGCGTTTCGAGGATCTGGCCGACCTCGTGGTCGATCTGCTGGACAAGCCCGGCGTAGTGCGTGCGCACCTTGCGTACTTGGTCCGGTGTGAACTCGCTGTAGTCCACCCCGTTCCAGGGGAGGCGGTTGCCTTCGACATTGTTGAGGCGCAGCCCTTCAGCCGCCGCTGTGGGCGGGACAGCGTGTGGAATCTGTGCAGGATCGATGCCGTTAAGGAACTCGGGCGATGGGTCATAGGGGCAGTGCGGCCCGGGGAACCCCACCATCATGGCAAAGGGGCCTTCGTTGCCGTGACGTTCGATGAAGGCGCAGGCCTCGCCGCCCACGAAGTGGTCGACTGCGGCCTCCCAGGGCAACGGGCTGACGACCGCGCCCTTATTCGCGAAGTAGCCTGGGCACTCGCTGCCGTGATACTTTCGCAGCCCTTGCGCACGCAAGGCACGGTCGTAATCATCGCGTATGTGAATCCAACGCTTGTCCTCGGCAATCGAACGGAACTGAAACCCCATTCGGGCGTCCCACGGGTAGAAATGCATCTTGCCAATCGCGGCGGTATAGTAGCCTGCGGCATTGAGGAGTTCGGGCCAGGTCTGCAGGCCCATCGCCTGGTAGTCGGGTCGCAGAAACTGGCCGTTGTCGAGCACACCCGTCTTCAAGCCGTGAAGCCCGGTGAGCAGGGCGACCCTGGCGGGGACGCATAGCGGGTGTCCGGAATAACAGCGGGTGTAGCGCACGCCCTCGGCACTGAGCCGGTCGATATTGGGCGTACTCAGGAACCCGGCGCCGTAACACCCTAGGAAGTCGTGCCGCAACTGGTCGGGCATCAGGAAGATAAGGTTGGGTTGGTGACTGCTGCCTGGTCGGTCGCTCATCAGACTGCTCCTTTCTTATGGGGCGTCACGCTTCTCACGGGATCAGGCCTGGGTCCAGCATCGCGCCGAGAGCACTCGCGAGCTGGTCGCCTTCCGCATCCACATCCGTCGTGTAGACGTTCATGCCGAGGTCGTGATTCAGCGCGTCGATGTCTCGAGCCGGCAGTATTGCCCCCGCTCCGGTGCGGGGGTTCACGATCTTCACAGGACAGGTCAACGCAGCAACCAGGTCGGGCAGATCGTAGTACAAGAGCACGCCGGGCACGAACGTATCTGCCGGCCACGTGTACGCTTCAGTTTCGAGCAGCGTTCTGAAGCTGACGAGACAATCCCACACGATGACGCCCCCGACCTGCCCGTCGATCAGGGCGGTGTGCAGGGCCACGATGCCTGCATTCCCGCAGCCCGACACGATGATGCCTCCGGGGACTACCTCGGGCCGCGTACGCAGGTATGCAAGTGTTGCCAGGGCATCGCGGACGCGCATCGACATGAGTGGATCGCCCAATGCCGCACTAGTGTAGGCCAGGTAGCGGTCGATGCCACCCCAACCCGCCATCTCGTAGGGGTACATCGCTGGGGCGGTGTCTCCCCAACCACGCAGGTCAACACAGAAGGCTGCGCGACCGGAGGCCTCTCGCTGTATGAAGCGAACCGCGTCTGCTACAGGCCCGTGGCGATAGAGCAGGCGGTTGCGGCCCCGATCGTCCAGGTGCAAGACAGCCCGTGCCGCTCCCAGGATCGGGTAGACGAACGTCGCAGGGAGCTCTATACCGGGCTCTGGCCTGAGGAGGATCTGCTGCCACATATGTGTCCAGACCTGGAAGGGCTGGCTTGTGAGCGCTTGGGGCGTGGGGACGGCGTCCTGCGTGCGCACCAGAGCACTCGCTGCGGCACGGACGCGTCTCGCGTCTCGTGAGCGGGTCACCTCCAGTGCGCCGGCGCGTTCGAGCGTGAGCGTACGCATATTGACGTCCGGTCGAGGGTGGCATTGGAGCTCGGGATATGGATCGAGCGCGAAGCTCGCGTCCGAGAGGTCCGGTATGGATCGGTCGGGTTTCCCCAGCAGCCAGCGGTTCATAAAGCTTACGAACCGCCTGGCCTGGGCAAGCGAGTAGGCATGCCCGCCATCGTCCACAAAGAACTCGAACCGATCGGGTCTGCCGAGGCTGTTGTAGAAACGCTGCACCTCGCCTGCCAACCGGCGTGTATCGTCGATATGGAAGACCTCGTCGAGCGCGCCTGCCATCAAGAGCACAGGCGTCGGCGCAGCAGCGCACAACAAGTCGACCTCGTCGATCCCTTCAGCGTAGCGACCGGTCATGTGGGTCTCGGGGCATCCGGCGTAGCATTGGGTGATGTCGAGTTGGGCAAGGGGCGAAAGGCAGCACGATGGACCGGTTACCGAGATTCGTGCATCCAGGAGCGTCGCGAAGGTCGTCGTCGTGCCTCCGCCCGAGACCCCGGTCATGGCCACTCCGTCGCTCAAGTCGACGTCCTCCCGCGTCTCCAAGTAGTCGATACAGCGCAGGGCATCGGCGACGAAGTACTGGCTCGATGTTTCGCCTACCAGGTAGCACCGCACCCCGTCGTGAAAGTGATCGTTGCCCGGCTGTTTCTCGCCGGCCTGCCCTGGAGGGTCAAACAGCAGAGCCAGGTAGCCGCAGCGCGCAAAGAACTGAGCCGGAAGCTGATAACTTTCGAACTGCTTACCCGAGTGGCCGACAGGAATGACGACTGCGGGATAGGGTGGCGCGTAGTCGAGCGGCACGTAGACGGTGGCATTCACTTGCCACTCGGGGTAGGTGTCGAAGAGCACGTTCTCGAGGCGATAGCCACGCTTGTCGAATTGGCTGACCCGGATGACAGTGGGGCGCACTGCGTGTGGTCCAACGGGCAGATCCCCGTAGAATGCTCGCACGGCTTCTCGGATCGTCTGCCGGTAAGTTGCGATGTCGCCGGTCGCCAGTGCGGCGGTTCTGCGTTGCGCGGAGGCTTGCATAGAGCCTAGGCCGCGCTCGATGAGATAGCGGCGCAGCATATCCCGTAGGTCTGTCGTTGCCACGATGGGGCTTGGCGACGCGTTGTCACTCGTCATAGATGCCTCCATCAGGCAGTTATGGATGAGGTCTGGAAGCCGTCGACGTGTCCCGTGGTGTGCAGATAGTCCCTTGCACGACATGCGGTGTCGTAGTCGCCGGCCCAGAACACGCGTGAGAACCCGGTGCGGATGCGCTCGCGGCATCTCTCGTCAACCCGCGAGGTCCACTGCACAATGGGGACTCTGGTCTGTTCACACGCCTCGGCCATGCAATATAGGTCGTAGAACTCACCCTGATAGGGGTTGATGCCCTTGAGGTTGGGAATAGCGAGCAGTGTCTGCCACCAGTTGGCTTTGCCGCAGAAGTGAATCCACCCGCCGTAAGGCCCCAGAAGCTGTCGATCGTACGGCTGCACGAACTCGACGTACTGGCGGGCGCTCAGGTTGATGGAGGAGTCATTGCGTACGCAGAGACCCCCCAAGTGGTTCCACTGCCCGCCGTGTTCGTTGAGCGCTCCCCTATCGATGCGACGGTGCTCCCTCACCACGGCCAGGATCGTGTCGACGATGATGCCCATCAGCGCGTGAAGCTTCTCCGGGTCATCGTAGAAGGCGTAGTAGAGGCTCGATCCCCAGATGATACTGGCATTGTCAAACGGTCCCTGAATGTCCAGCATTTGCGATCCGACCAGTGACGCCAGCTTGGAATACGGGGCAAGCGTCTCCCGGTAGTAGGCGACTGTGTCGAGCGCGCGCTCGATCAGCTCGCTGTGCGGCCCACCTCGCAGAGGAGGTGTGCCGGCTTCGAGGACACGGTCGAGTTGTTCCTCTGAGACGGCCAGCCCGATGGGCAGCGAATCCTCGAAGGTCACGGTACGGCAGCCGAACATGGCACTGATGATCCCGGTCCCGTAGTTGGCGCGGATGCCATAGAGCCGATCGTCTGCCAGTTTGGCGCCGGCGTAGATGTCGCGCAACTCGTGCAACAGCATCTTGCCCGGATCGTCATAGATCTCCTGGAAGTTGTAGTCGGGCCATTCGTCCTCAGGGATGGGATAGATGATCATAGTGGGAGCGTGATCCACCGGCTCGTAGGCGAAGGCGCGCGCCTGAAGCTCGTGGGTGCGCGCCACGTGCTCGGGGTCGACGATCGCTTCCAGTCTCTCCAGATAGGGTGCTATCTCTGCTTCTGCCAGCTCGGTTCTCATTCAGCTTCTCACTTGTAGATGCCGTATTTGCGGAACGCCGCACTCATCGCAATGAGTTTCTCCTGCGTATGGTGCACGGCCTCCGGCGTGCTGTAGGCCATGCTGATGAGGCCACCGTTGTGGCTACCTATCGTCTGCACCATCCGCCTTACGTACTGCACAATGTCTTCGATAGAGCCGTGGACCATCGTTTGCTGGATGTCGACAGGGCACCAGAAGGCGATTCTGCCACCCACGCACGCATCCAGAGCCTCCAACCCCATATTCTCCTGCTGATCCATTTGAATAACGTCGAGCCCGGTATCCACGAAGGTTGGCAGCAGGTCGATGATATGGCCGCACGAGTGCAGCCAGACATCCATCCCTAGCTGGTGCGCCAGTCGCCAGTTTCTACGGTAATGCGGCATGAAGAACCGCTCGATCATCTGCGGGCGTACCATCAGCCGGTCCTGAAGGCCCCAATCATCGTAGCCCATCACCCCGTCACAGCCAATCGCGGCGAGCATACGGATCGAGTGGCGCTGATGCTCAGCAAGCCTGCCGATCAGCGCATGGAGCTCGTCGGGGTGTTCATAGTATGCTACGAACATATTCTGCAACCCTGTGATGTTGTGGGTTCCCTCGTTCAGCGAGGAGAATGACATCACACCCAGGCAGTATTTCGGGTTGGGGGTGCGGTTGTTTCTCTCAATCTGAAGTCCGGCGTCCTCATAGTACGCAGGGTTGTTCATCTCGGGGAAGACGTAGCCTGCTTGTTGACTGACGTCGGCCACGGGCCACGCGACGGCTTCGCCGAAGGTTTCCTCGTTGACGCGTTCCCACACTACGCCCCACGCGTCGATGCGACGCTGGTGTCCGCCTGTGTTGGTCCACGGCTGGACGTCCGGCGGGCGCTCCAGCCAGAGCCACAGAATGTCGTTGGCGTTCCCGTCGGGCAGGTAGTGCGGGACATGGTCGGGCCCCTGGAAGTGGATCGCGCGCTTGACCCGTTCGCGTGAGTTCATCGTTAGCTCGCGGGCGTCACCGGTTCTGGCGTTACCACAAACACTGCGCTACTGTATCGCTCCGCCAGCTCGACAGCGAGGCCATCGCTGACCAACTGCTTGCCACTGAATACGGCGCCCTCCCCGTCGGCAGGATCTTCGTTGCGCACCAGGTAAGCGCCATCAGCACGCAACTCCTGGAGGGGGAACCACCGGCGACGGGTGCCATCATCGAGCCGGTAGACGAACACGAGTGAGGTGTCGCTGCCGGGATCCTGGAGTTGCAGTGCGGCCCAGCCTGTCTCCTCTGTCTTCGCGTGCACGGGGCTGAGCAGATGGCCCGCGGCGTTGGCGATCAGGTGTCGCCAACGCTTCCAGAACGTGATGTGGTGTTGAAGGCGTTCGCGCGCAGGCTGCGGCAATCCGGCGATGTCGCCACTCAGCCCCAACATACCCGGCAGCGCGACGCGCGCGGCGAAGTCGACGCCGGACGTCACTGCCTCTTTCCAGATGGCGCCGCAGGGAGTAACCAGGGACTCGGGCGCTTCGTTCAGGGGTGAGCCGTAGCTGGGGATAGTCGCGCCGACCGACCGGAGCACGATCCACGCGCCCAGCTTGCCCGGAGGCAGTCGAAGCCATGCGCCTTGGCGGATCCGCAGTACGTCGACTGGATGCACCGTGTCCGAGAGAAAGTGGCAGTCGAAGTGCGATACCGTGTTGAGGTCTGACCGCATACCGCCGCTCGCGCAGCCCTCGAAGACAACGTTCGGGTAGGTGCTGTGAAGGTCATCGAGCAACCTGTACCACTGGCGGTAGTAGGAGCTCAGTTCTGCAGCATCGTCGCCCAGTTCGAAGTTGAAGTCCACCTTCATCCAGGCAAGTCCATAGGCCTCGACAAGGCGCGACATCTCCGAACGGATGTGGCAATAGGCATTCAGATTCGCCAGATCCGGATAGCAGTAGCCGTCTGCGCTAGGCAGGAACCAGTCTGGGTGGGCCTGAACAGCTGGCGCGGTTGGATGGTTGCGCTCTGGCTCCATCCACAACCCGAAGCCAAGCCCGGCAGCACGCACTTCGTCTGCAAACGCAGCCATCTCACCCCTGAAGGCTGTGTCGGGGTTCTCTCTCCAGTCACCGACCTTGTGGCCCCAACTGCCGGTACCGGCGCCGTACCACCCGGCATCCACTGCGAAGACCTCGCAGCCCAACTCCGCCGCGGTCGTCAATTGACGCCTTAGCCGGTCCGGGTCGAGGAACTCAAAGACGTCAAACCACGTGTTGTAAACGACTGGCAGGCTGCGGCTGCGTCTGGTTGTGGGCGACGTGCCGAGATAGTGGTGGAGCTTGGGTGCGCCGAGTTCAGGTTGTCCCTGTGGCAGATACTGCACGAGGATGTCGGGCAAGTCGAGTTCGGCGCCTGCTGGCAGCTCGAGCGCTAGCCCTTCATCGGAAAGCCCGAGCTCCACGATGGCGAAGGGCAACGAGTCGCCCCCGGCGACACACGTGCTGACCTTCATGACCCAGTTTCCCCGCGGCAAAACGTGGAAGGCTACGGCTGTGCGCAACTCAGGGTCACGGAGTACAAGATAGGGTGTGCTGCCCTGCGTCGTGCGTCCGCCACGGCAATACAGATGGATACTGCCGTGATCGAGGCTCTGCCACCTGCCCTGGTTCTCGTTACACCAACTGCTCCGTTGGCTGTAGACTTCGTAGTGGGCTGGTGAGAAGGGAAACCGGGCCAGGCACCGATGCAGGATGATTGGCTCCGGGCCGGCATTCCGTAGGACGTCGGTGCGTCGCCATATCGCTGTGTCCGGTGAAAGGGTCCAGGTGCTCCTCCACTCAAGCTCCCCCGCGATATCCCACACAAAGGACAGCATGTTGCTGCCGCTCTTGGCCTCCGCCAACTGCAGCCGGTCGCCCTCGAAACGTCCCCTGTCGCAGACGAGCACTCCAAGTCCGCGCGCGCGAGGTGGCCCGACGTCGTCCCCGTCGTAGCCGCATGTCAGACCCCACAGACGTCTCAACCAGAGGCGGCTCCCCGCCTCGTGGGCAAAGCATGTGGTGCTCAACTGAGCCTCAAATGCAGTTTCCTGGGCCATGGCTTTCACTCCTGTTCGCCGATGCTCTCTGTGCCGCTACGATTCTCGAAGTTATGGTGCCGCTCGCTCATTGCCCCCCGAGCAACCGGTGTGCAAACAGCCACGCAACCGGATTGTGTCGCGTCCTGTCCGCCAAGGCCAGTTGGCAGATCCTGAAATAGCCTTCGCCGTGAGTCTTCTCCGCAACTGCGAACGCCGGCCCCCACATGCCGGACCAATCGCCGTTGCCGCTGGTGAGGATGGGCGTCCAGCCTGGCGCCGTGACCGTCGTGGCGAGCAAAGGGGTCACGTAGCCTGCAGCGGCGTCATACCAGAACCAGAAGTCGTCCGGTCTCAGGTCAGCTACCATCGGGTGCCCCGGTGCGCGCCCACAGAAGTGCCGCGGATTCATGCCACACGGAACGACCTGCACGGGGCCCCCAGCGATCTCATATGCGCCGGGCGGCAGGTCGAGGAGCACGGCGATTGCTCCGTGCGTTACCCATGGCGTGATGACCTCCAGGCCTTCACTGATGTCACTGATCAGAATGACGTCACCCGGCTCCACCGCTTCCAGCGGGATTGTCAGCAAATCCATCTCGACAGCGAGGCGCGCGGCTGCGCTCTGAGGTGGACCGATGACACAGACACGCTTTGTCGCACGGCCCAGGGTGGGGAACACCTCCAGGTCCACTGACGTATCGTGCAGCACGCGTCCCTTCTTGTCGATCAATGCCAAACGCGCGACCAACGTGGCGCGGCTACGGACTGCCGGGACGCCAAAGTGCAAGAAGCCCTGGAAGGTGCTGTTGCACCGTGCCACGTCCGCGGGACCGCGTTGCGCGGCAATCACTTCTCCGTGCAGCTCCAATTGGTAGCTGAGCTCCAACCCATCGGGCACCACGTCCAAATCGTTACACACCCAGGCCTCCAGGGTCACGGTCTCACCGGCGAAGAACGCGTGGCGATCGGTGCGGAGGTTGGCCATCAGGGGTGTCAACGCCTCGCGATAGGCGAAGTAGGCCGGCTTGGGCTGGCGCTCCACGTCCATGATTGCTTTCATCCAGCCGGAGGGAAACGCGTCAATGAACAGGTGGATCGCGAACGAGGCCATCTGGCTATCGCGGCGGAAGGCCTCGGTCATCAAACGGGTCATCCGTGCCTGGTGTGCCTGGCTCGCAGCGACCCAGTCCACGAGAGTATGCTGCGTCTCGAACCACATGTAGTGGAAGCGGCCTGTCTGCGCCTTGACAATGCGGTCCGGCGTCCAGGTGCGTTCGTCCTCCGGTGTCTGGGGGAGCCATTCCGGGGGATAGTGTCTGCGCATGATGTTGACCGGGTCGAGCCCTTCCGCACCAAACTCGCCACAGCCATAGCGCCATCCCGGCTTCACCTTCTGCCAGTAGCCCTTGTGCAGCTTTCCCAGGTCCACGCCGTGGCCGTTGTACCACCCACAGTAGCAGTGGTTATCCGGCAGCCCCGGGGCAGGTGGATCATAGTCTCCGTCCACCGGCTTGATGACCCGGTCGGGATTGGCCAGGTGCACCGCTTGGTTGGCAGCCGCGAAGAACGATTCCAGTTCGGGGCGCAGGACAAAGCGGTGGGGTCTGCCCTGAGCGTCGGGAAAGGGTTCGTTGATGTAGGAGACCACTACGTTGCAGGGGTGGCTGCGGACGAGACGCTCCATCTCCTCTGCCTGCCGGATCGCCTCGCAGAACTGGTTGCGGCGCAACACGCCGAAGAGCGGCAGGTCGGTCTGGGTCATGATGCCCAGCCGATCACACATTTCGTAGATCTCGCGCTGCACGGGGCGCTGTGTCAGCCGGAAGAAGTTCATGTGGCAGATCTTGGCAAGCAGGATATCGTCTCGCAACTGCTCCCAGTCTGACCGGATCACACACTGCTGCATGTGACCCATTGTGTTTGCGCCGCGCAGTCGCACCTCGACGCCGTTGAGGTAGAAGCGTCCCTTGGGCTCGTGCTCGGTCTCCATATGAAAAGAGCGCATGCCGAACTGGAGACGCTGAATGTCCAGCGTTTCGCCAACGCCGTTCGTCAACCGAACCTGGAGCTGGTAGAGCCAGGGGGTCTCCGTATCCCACAGGCGGGCATTGGCGATCTCGAATGGCAGGCGATAGGTATTCACCGTTGGCCCGGCGGGGCCGGCGAGTTCATAAGCCTGGTCTTCGAAGATCGTCTGCGCGAAGTTCTGACCGTATAGGGAGAGGCTCAGGCCGATCTCCTCGCGCAGACGTCCGGTATTGTAGACCTCGATCCAGGCCTCGGCTGCCGACTGCTCGGGCAGCGGTCGCACGAAGATGTCATAGATGAAGAGCGATGGGCGAGCCTCGATGGTGATGTTCTGGAAGATGCCCATGCCCGGTGGGCAGTGATGCCAGCCAACCAGTGGGTCGTCGTAACCCGGCCCGGTGGCGGCGTAGATTTTGTCCCCTTCGTAGAGGTGACCGTCCTCTCCCCACGAATCGTTGCCCATCAGAATCGCGTCGTTTTCCACTCGCACGACCAGTACGTTCGCACCCACGTGGACAGCGCGCGTGGCCTCAAGCTCAAAGGGCGCGAAGAACCCCTCGTGCGAACCGATATACTGTCCGTTGACGAAGGCGTGTGCGCGATAGTCGATCCCCTGACAGCACAGAAAGACGTCGCCCTGGGCGAGCATCGTCTCGGTTATGTCAAAGGTGGTGCGGTAGAGCGTGGCGGCGCGCCCAAGCGGACCACCATAGTGCGGAATCTGCACGGTCTCCCATTCGCCCAGGCCAGCTACAACGCGCCCAAAGTCCACTTGGTCGCCATCGGTCTCCACGCGCCAATCGAAGGTCTCGAGCGGCAGCACGAGTCGCGTCTCCTCGATGGGGGGTGCCAGATTCTCCATGAACGGCGCGTAACGAGCGCGGAGTTCGTCGAGCTCCCGATCCAGCTTCTCGGCAGTATCCAGCCTGTCTTGCGGTGCGAACACTGCGTTGGGGTCGACAGCCGCCAGAGGCAACAGCTTTCTGGGCAGGCTGGGGGGCTGGGGCTCGACCAGAGCATCGGTGCGGCGGCTGACAGGCTGGGGTTGGCTAGGCCTGTCCTGTGGTCCGGCGATATCGGCGAAGATGTCGCGGCGTCTATGCTGTGACATTGGTACCTCTTGATCGTGTATCTGTGTGGGCTCATCCACGGTTGCTTACGGTCCGGTCCGGCTGCGTACCGTGCCGCTGGTACCAGTCGATGGCTTCTTGCGACAGAGGGGCACCCATTTGCCCCGATAGCGTCTTTACTTCTCGCCGGCCGGCGTCGTGGATCAGCAGGGCAGCTTCGTCCCGATCGGCTTGCGCCGTGGTCCGTGACATTGAGCACAAGGATAGTTGCCGCCGCGACTCAGGATACGAATCCCAGCAGCGACAGCTACTGCGACCCCTGCCGCAATCACGCCGGCGCTACTCTCCGCCCAATCGGTCGTGTTCGTTCAGTGACATAGCTTATACCATTCCTGGAAAATCGAGAGCCTCACTTATAGAGGGACTGCGGACCTCACCAGCGCTAGATAAGGTGGGGAGTCTGAGATGGATGGACATCCGGATAGATTACCCTACTTCTCGCGGAGAATGAGGGGCTCAATGAGACCGTGGACAGAAACTGGAAAGCGGTCTATACTCTCGGCGTATGCTCACGGGCGCACGACGGCTGGCGCCGTGAGCGTTGAGCGCATCCTACGCGCTCTGATCGAGGAGGTAATAGGGATGAAGAAGGCCGAATTCTCTGGGCGTGGTCGGGTGGCGATTGTGCGTACGTCTCCGGAGACCGTGTTGGATGACTACGCGCGCCTGATGTCGCTGGCAGGATACCAGGAGATTCTACCCCGCGACAAGACGACGCTCCTCAAGATCAACATCTCGTGGCAGACTTGGTATCCGGCTTGTTCGACGACGCCCTGGCAGTTGGAGGGCGTTATCCGCACGCTGCAGAGCGCGGGATACGACCTGGTTGGTGTCCACAACGACACGGTCGTCGTGGACACGAGCGATGGTGAGGCGAACAACAAACAGCGCTACGTTACCGACGCCTATGGCGTGCCTTGCGTCTACATCTACAAGCCGGAAGTCAAGTGGGTTCGCTATGAACCCAAGCGTCCCTTCCTGGTGCTTGACAAGATCTACCCCGAGGGTGTTCACATTCCCGAGGTCCTGATCGGCAAGAATATTGTGCAGCTACCCACTGTCAAGACCCACGTGTTCACGACGATCACCGGCGCTATGAAGAACGCATTTGGCGGGCTCCTGGGGCGGAAGCGCCACTGGACCCACAGCGTCATCCACGAGACTCTCGTAGATCTGCTGATGATCCAACAGGCCATTCACCCTGGGCTGATGGCCGTGATGGATGGCACCTTTGCGGGCGATGGTCCCGGCCCGCGGGCGATGCACTGGCACGAGAAGAACGTCTTGCTGGCTTCGGCGGATCAGGTCGCCATCGATGCAGCCTCGGCGCTGCTTCAGGGCTTTGATCCTTTGACCATTCCATTCCTCAGGATCGCGCACGAGCTCGGACTAGGCGTTGCTGATCCGCGCGAAATCGAGTTCGTGGGCGATGTGGACGCGTCTGCGGAACGTTGGGACTTCGTGCAGGAAGACACCTTTGCCAGCCAGGGGCAGAAGATGATCTACCACGGCATGCTAAAGCCCTTTGAGGCGCTGTTGCTGCGCAGTCCTATTGTGCCGTGGTCGTACTTCGCCAGCAACTTCTACCATAACGTCTACTGGTATCCGGTGGTTGGCCGGAAACGGGTCGAGGCCGCGCTCCAGACGCCCTGGGGGCAGCTCTTCGAGCGCTATGGCGCGGATGCCGGCCTAGAGGGCGCGGTATTGCCTACAGTCGAGGCCAAAACGCTGGCTCAGGGCCTTGGCGCGCTCGCCGGTGCTGCGGCGTTGACCTGCGGCGGACTGTCTCTGTTGCGGTCGCTCTCTTCGCGTCACTGACGGCAGGATCCCTGGAGGAAGAACCGGAATGATCGGCGGTGCCCTCGCGATCTTGGTCCTCAGCTTCGTCCCGATGCTGATCTATGCCGCGATTCTCTGGTGGCTCGACCGGTACGAGAAGGAGCCGCTGGGCCTGCTGACGTTGGCTTTCATCTGGGGAGCTCTGCCTTCAGTCGTGCTGGCGCTCATCATGCAGCTTGTGCTCGATGTGCCACTCACTTCCGTTCAGGACTCTAGCCAGTTGACATATGAACTCCTGGGGGCGTCGGTCGTTGCACCGCTCACCGAGGAGGGGATCAAGGCTGTGGCGCTGCTGTTGCTCCTGTTGCTTCTGCGACATCAGATCGATAGTCCCCTCGACGGTCTCATCTACGGTGGTATGGTGGGCTTCGGATTCGCGGCCGTGGAGAACATCTTCTATCTGTTTGGGGCCTACTCTGGGGGTGGCCTTGGCAGCGTCATAGGTCTGGCGTTCTTGCGGGCGGGGGTCTTTGGGCTGAATCACGCGATGTACACCGGGTTCACCGGTCTGGGGGTGGCTCTCGCCTTGGAGGTCAGGCATGGTCTGCTCAAGGTGGCCTTGCCCGTTGCGGGGCTTGCCGCTGCCGTAGCGACTCATGCGCTGCACAATGCGCTGGCGACCGTCGCGAGCTACGCCGGAGGCTTGGCGCTGCTTGCCGCTGTTCTGGTGGACTGGTCCGGCGTCCTCGCGCTCATAGGCGTAGCGTTCGGGACGTTCTTCCTGGAACGTCGGCGTATCATTGCCTATGGCCAGGCCTTGGTACAGGTCAACACCCTGTCCCCAGACGAGCTTAATGTGCTGAAATCCACGTTCCAGCGACGACTGGCGCGGCTCGATCTGCTGTTCCGCGGCGACGTGCAGCGCTGGTGGAAGATCCGGCGTTACCACCAGAAGGTGACGAAGGCAGCTTTTGCCTGGCACCGCCTGCAGCAAGGCGATACCAGGGCCCGCCCCAGGCTGGTCCGGCTGGAGCAGGAGTTCCGGCAGTTGCGGGGGGAGTTGACGGCACAGGCATAGACGGGAGAACGGCTCCTGCTGGGGCCGCCGGCCCGTTTCGCATCGGTGCTCACGCCTGGCCTACGCCAGGACTGAGTCGTGTTTGCATCCTTCGAGTGATGGTTGCCCCATTGCGGGACCGTTACGCTGGTCGCTGAATCGCCCAATCTGGAGGAGTAGGCCACTATGCTTGCAAAGATCCACAGTGCCGCGGTCTTGGGCCTTGAGGCAGAGCCTGTCGATGTCGAGGTCGATGTGGGGCGTGGGATGGCCTCGCTGACGTTAGTGGGGTTGCCGGACGCTGCGGTGCGTGAAAGCAGCGAGCGCATGCGGGCGGCGATTCGCAATAGCGGCTACGGTTTTCCTTACGATCAGCGTATCACGATCAACCTGGCGCCTGCTGATCTGCGCAAGGAAGGGCCAGCTTACGATCTGCCTATTGCCATGGGCGTTATGGCGGCCGTTGGCCAGATCCCGCCTTCGGCGCTGGATGGTGCGTTGATGGTGGGCGAGCTCTCGCTGGATGGGGCCTTACGCCACGTTCGAGGCGTTCTGCCGGTAGCGGATCTGGCGCGACGCGACGGCACGCGGGTGCTCTATGTCCCAGCAGTCGATGCTCCGGAGGCAGCGCTCATCCCGGGCCTGGAGGTCTATCCCGTGGCATCGTTGGCGGAGCTGGTGGCGCATCTGCAAGGGAGGGCGCCGATTGCCCCGCTGGAGCCAGGGCTTGGGTTCAGCGCGCAGACGGTGACGGTGGCGACTGACTTCGCCGAGATTCAGGGGCAGGAGCACGCCAAGCGTGCGTTCGAGGTTGCGGCCGCCGGGGGGCATAATCTGCTTCTCGTAGGGCCGCCTGGCGCGGGAAAGACCCTGATGGCTCGTGCGATGCCCGGCATCATGCCGAACTTGACGCTCGAGGAGGCGCTTGAGGTCACGCGTATCTATAGCGTCGCGGACATGCTGCCCGCCGACACGCCCCTTATCCAACAGCGTCCCTTCCGGTCACCCCATCACACGATCAGCCACGCTGGGCTCGTGGGGGGCGGGCAGTGGCCCCGCCCCGGTGAGATCAGCCTGGCGCACCGGGGTGTGCTCTTTCTCGACGAGATGCCGGAGTTCAACCGTCACGTCCTTGAGGTGATGCGCCAGCCGATGGAGGACAAGGTTGTTACCATCAGTCGCGCTCAGGGCAGCCTGACCTTCCCCGCTAACTTCACTCTGGTAGCAGCACTCAATCCCTGTCCGTGCGGTTACTTCGGTGACGCGGAGCGTGCCTGCACGTGTTCGGTGGGCGCCATCGAGCGGTATCGCAAACGCATCTCAGGCCCGCTGCTGGACCGCATCGACATCAACATCGAGGTGCCGCGTGTGGACTATGAGAAGCTCGCGAAGGCTACCCGTTCGGAGGCTTCATCATCTATCCGTGCGCGCGTGGAAGCAGCGCGTGTGCGACAGACGCGCCGTTATGCCGGCGACGGATCTGACCGCCAGCAACCGCTAGTCTGCAATGCTGACATGGGGCCAGCCGAAATCCGGGAGCACTGCGCGCTGCCGCATGACGCTGAGTCTCTGATGCGCTCTGCTATGCGGCAGATGCACCTGAGTGCGCGAGCGTACCATCGTGTTTTGAAGGTCAGTCGCACGATCGCGGATCTGGAGGGTGCTGAGGTGATCCAGATGCACCATCTGGCAGAGGCGCTGCAGTATCGGACGCGGGTGCTTGATCTGTAGTCGGCTCGCCGAACACCTAGACTGACGTCGTATAGGCGAGACAGGGGGGGCATTGCGCATGTCTTCGGAACTCCGAACGCCGTCCACTGACGCTCTGCTGCCTGCGCAGGAGCCCGATGCGTGGCAGCCTGGAGAGGAGATCGAGCGCCTGAGCCGTGACCTGGATCGACGCGCCAGGGAGCTGGGCGTGCTCAGCCGGGTGGGCCAGATCCTGACCTCCACGCTTGATCTGGAGTCCGTTCTGCACATCGTGATCGCTCAGGTTCGTGATTCGCTGGGGGCGGCGAATGCCTCTGTCGTCCTTCAGGAGGGCGATGAGCTCGTGTGGGTCGCGGCTGCCGGTCCCTATTCGGAGCGGCTCCGCGGGACGCGGATTGGATTGGGGCAGGGCGTCGTTGGCTGGGTCGTCAAGGAGGGCCGTTCGGTGTCCGTGGCCGACGCGACCCAGGATCCGCGTTTCTTTGGTGGCGTCGATGCCATCACCGGCATGCAGACACGCTCGCTCTTGGCTGTCCCCCTGATGTACAAAGGGGTCCCCCGGGGCGCCATCGAGGCGATCAGCGAGGAATGCGGCAGCTTCGATGAGCGCGACCTCAGGTTCATTGAGGGCATCGCCCTACACGCGGCCATCGCTATCGAGAACGCTCGACTGTTCGCTGCCGTGGAGCAGGAGCTGATCCGACGCCAGGAGGCCGAGTTAAGGATCAGAGAACTCAACCGCGACCTGGAATACCGGGCGATGCAGCTGGCGGCACTCAACCGTGCCGGACAGGCCATCGTGTCAACCCTGGACACCGAGACCGTGCTGCAGCTCGTGCTCAAGGAGGTCGAGGACCTACTGCAAGTGGAGGGGGCGACGATCTTTCTGCGTGTCCCGACCCTCGACGAAGAAGGGGAGGAGCTGCAGATGGCCGCGGCCCGGCCCGCGACACTGGCGCAGGTGGGCGCCCGCATTCCCCTGTCGACGGGGATAGTGGGGGCTGTTACCCAGTCCGGACGGCCGGCGATTGTGCCCGATATTCAGAGAGTCGCCGGGATGTCTGAGGGTCAGCCGGCGGCCACAGGGGTGCTCATGCCTGGCTGCACCCGTCACGTCAGCGATTTGACCGGCATGGCCGAGCGCTCGTTGCTCGTTGTGCCGCTGATGTACCAGGGCGTTGCCGAGGGGGCCATCCGCGCGGTGAACAAGACCCGCGGAGCCTTCGACGAGCACGACCGTGAGGTGCTGGAGGTTGTGGCTCACGCCGCAGCAACGGCGATTCGCAACGCCCGGCTTTACCGGCATTTGGAAGCTGCATTGCAGCAAGAACAGAAAGCCCGCGCGCAACTGATTCAGGCTGGCAAGCTGAGCGTGGTAGGGCGCATGGTGGCGTCGGTGGCCCACGAACTCAACAATCCTTTGCAGACCATCCGTAACTCGCTCTTCCTGATTCAGGGTGATGTTGCGCCGGACTCTTCCGCGCGCCGTTTTGTCGGGATTGCGATCGAAGAGGCACAGCGGGTGACGCGACTGGTGGACCAGCTCCGGGATGTCTACCGGCCCGGCATGGCAGATCAGATCCAGTCTGTCGATCTCGCCGAGATCCTCAGTCAGGTCCACGCCCTCGTTGGACCTCATCTTGTGGAGAACGACGTCGCTTGGCAGTTCACGCCTGCAGCGCCCAGGGTGGTCAATGGGCTGCCCGATCAGCTCAAGCAGGTTTTCATCAACCTGTGCCTGAATGCATGCGATGCGATGAGGGATGGTGGTGGCACCTTGCGTGTGGACGTGCAGCTCTCTGAAGACGGGCGTCAATTCGGAGTCGCGTTCCGCGATTCCGGCCCCGGAGTCGATCCTGAGGACGCCCCCTATCTCTTCGATCCGTTTTTCACCACGAAGCAGAGCGGCATAGGCTTGGGGCTGCCGATTTGCTATGACATTGTGCAGCGTCACGGGGGTAGGATCGACTTCGAGAGTCAGTCAGGGGAGGGCGCCACCTTCATCGTGTGGCTGCCGGCTGCGAAACGTAGCCAACCGGGTCCGGCATAGCGGTTCATCCCGCGAAGCATGATCGACGAGGGGGACTGAGACGATGCCCACACACACGATACTCGTAGTCGATGATGAAGCCAACCTGCGTTTGACCCTAAGCGCGTGCCTTCAGGCGGCAGGATACTCCGTGACGGATGTCGGGCATCCGCGGGACGCCTTAAGCAGCCTGGCCGCGGGCCCCTTCGATCTCGTTTTCCTCGATCTCCGTATGCCGGACATGGACGGCACCAGGTTGCTGGGCGAGATTCGCCAGCTCTACCCCGACATGCCGGTCTTGATCCTGACAGCTCACGCGACGGTGGAATCTGCTGTCGAAGCCGTTCGTCTGGGCGCACGCGATTACCTGCTCAAGCCCGTCGACCCACCGGTCATTCTCGCACGCGTCAAGGCAATCCTCGCGGAACAGCGACAATCGGCCCGGAGGCGCGAGATCGTCGACCAGATTCAGAGTCTGCTTGACGAGTTGCAGCAGCTTGACGGCGAATCAGCGGCGGCCGAGACGGTCCGGCAGGCGCTGCCTGCGACGCCCGCCGATCTGCTGGCGGCGATCCCACCGACGTCTTCCTCGCGCTTCCTCCAGCGCGGCGCCTACACAGTCGACCTGCACGCACGTCACGTGCTCGTAGACGGCCGGCTGGTCACTCTCCCGGCCTCAGCATTCGACTATCTGGTGACTCTGTTGCGCCATGCGCCCGTTCCTGTTTCGTGTGAGGCACTGGTGATGCAGTCACAGGGGTACGAGGTGAGCCGCCCCGAGGCGCGAACCCTTGCACGTTGGCGGATCTACCAGCTGCGCCAGGCGCTGGAACCCGACCCCGCCAATCCTCGCCATATCTTCACCGAACGAGGCGTCGGCTACCGGCTCCTCCCATAGTCAGACCTCTGCTCAGTTTCTGGTTATTGCTTGGAGGTCATCTTCCGCTGCGGCATTCCCCTTTGCCGCGCAGTTCTAGACCTGTCCCCATTCAGCGTTGGCTGTTCCCAACGATTCCTAACGATATTCAAACTGTCTAAGGGTAGAATATCGTTAGAATAGACTCAGGGTAATAGGCTATTCGGTCTGTGTGGTTGGCGCCGGCCCTGAGGGAGGAGATGGACCGTGAACGCAGCGAATCAGGAACGCCAGCACAGGAAAGCTAATCGCGAGATTCCGCACCTCAGTAACGCCAGCACATCCCAAGCTGGGCGAACCCGTGCAGCACGCCACTTGATGGTCTTTGAGGTCAATCAGCAGTTGTATGCCCTGCCCATCGAGCCTATCGAGCAGATTATCGAGATGGTGACGATCACACCAGTCCCTCAGGTCAACACCCATCTGGAGGGCATCATCAACGTGAGGGGGATGATGGTACCGGTGGTGAACTTGGGCCTTGCGCTGGGGTACGCGGCAACGAAGCTGCTCTTGCACACACCGATCGTTCTGGTTTGGATCCGAGGGCGAATGGTGGGCCTGGTTGTCGATCAGGTGGTCGATGTCATCAGTGTCGATGAGGGCCAGGTTACCGATCCTGTGGACATGCTGCCGGAGGGACTAGGAGAGTTGCCCTTGCTGGAAGGGGTGGTTCGGGACTCAAGCCGCACGATGCTACTGTTGGATCTTGAGCGTCTCTTCACGACGCGGCGCGCAGGACTTGCAGAGACGCTGGCTGCGTTTTCGGTCCTTGACTCTTCGTTCGATGCGGCGTGGCTTTCCCCCTCCGGAGGCGATGACGAGGCAGTGCTTAGCCAAGCTGGCTCGGGGCTCCTGTCCCCGCCGGGCGGGAGCCACAAGCCGTCAAGAACGTCCCAAGCCGGCAATCAGACCCTGACCGAGTTGACTGATGATGAGGGCGTCCAAAAGCACAACAGGTGGACGGTCGACAAGCTGGTGCGCAGAAGGCGCGCGGCTAGCAGGCGCCCGACCATCGATCTGGAAGATGGCGAGGGATCCGGGGAGGTGACCACGTGAACACTGCCTCGCCGCCGGCGTGCGCCGCACCAGATGCACGTAAGCCACCTGAGGCTGCCAAGGAAGCACGTCCTGGGGGTGGACTTCTGGACTTGGGAAGGGAGCAGTACGAGCGGTTCAGCCATCTGGTGGAGGAGCATTCAGGATTGAGTTTCCCGGAGAGCCGGCGGTTGGAGCTGGAAGCGGGTGTACGCCAGGCGTTCGCGGCCTCGACGTGCACTGACCTCGATGACTACTATCGGCTGCTGCTAGATCCGGTCGCAGGTAAGATCGAGTTGGATCGGCTTATCAACGCCGTCACCGTCAATGAGACCCATTTCTTCCGCGACGCTGCCCAGTTCGATGCGCTCTACGACCACGTTCTGCCGCAGCTGATCGAGCGCAAACGCCCTCTGCGAACCCTACGTATCTGGAGCGCGGGCTGTGCTACCGGGGAGGAGGCGTTCTCAATCGCACTATGTCTCCGCGAGCTGCTCCCAGATGTAGACGACTGGGCCATCACAATCCTGGGCACTGACATCAACACAGAGGCTCTGGCTCGCGCGCGCCAGGGGGTGTATGGCGACTGGGCCTTTCGCGAAGATCGTGCCAAGGATATGCGTCTACGCTACTTCCGGGCTTGCGGCGCGCGCTATGAGCTACTGCCAGAGGTGCGCAGCATGGTGACCTTCGCCCGGCTCAATCTGGCAGAGTCCATCTACCCGGCATACGAGTCCAACACAATGCTGATGGACCTGATTCTATGCCGGAATGTGACGATCTACTTCCGCGAGGCGGTGACGCATCGCGTGGTCGAGCGGTTCTATGAGGCGCTGTTGGAGGGAGGGTGGCTCGCAGTGGGGCACTCTGAGCCATCACCGTTTACCTACCAGAAGTTCCAGGCCCATATTCTCCCCAATACGGTTCTCTATCAACGGAACGCGCAACCCACGACCCTGCCTGGAGATTCGGACGCCTTCGGGGGGAAGGCCAGTTCTTCCTTCCTGTCTGCGGGATCTCGCACTCTGTCGAGCGGTAATGCCGAGTGTTTCTGTGCGCCGTCCGGTGCGCATAAGGATACATATGCACCTGATGGCCGAGATCGATTGGGAGATGACGGTGGGGGACCTGTGGCAGCAGTCCGTTGTGATGGCGATGCGTTCGAGTATGCGAGGGAGCTCATTGACTACGGCCATTCCGAAGAGGCGCGCACTGTCCTCCTGGAGCTGGTGACCCGTGACCCATCGCGAGCCGACGCCTACGCCTTACTCGGTCAGGTATGCGCGAACGCAGGACGGTGGAGCGACGCGGAGAGTTGGTGCCGGCGAGCCGTCGCGGTGGATAACCTGCGGCTGGATGCGTACTACACACTTGCTTTGGTGAAGCAGCACCAGGGTGAAATAGAAGCGGCGATTGAGGCCTTGAGAAAAGTGGTTTACATCGACCACGACTACGTACTGGGTCATTACGGTCTGGCGGATCTCTACCACGCGGCGGGATCGATGCCACAAGCGCTTAAGTCGCTGGACAATGCTCTACGGTTGCTCGAGCGAGGTATCGACCACGAGACCATCCCGGGGTCCGGCGGCATCACGGTGGGGCGGCTGCGCGAGACCGTGATGCGACAGCAACAGCAGTGGAGGGCCGAAGTTGACCCGTTGCTCTCGTCAGGCAGATAGCACAACGGGCCCTGCGCGAGATCGGCGTACACGCGGCGCGGAGACGGGCACGATGAGGATATCCTGCGAAGGTGAGATCGGAGGAGGCTACGACATCCATGGAGAACCCTAAGCGGCAGACTCCCTCGGGCCGGGATGACGCAGACTGGAGCGAGATCCGACAGGCGATCGTCGTGGCCAGCGCGGCTTGGGAGATCGAGGAGGAGATGTCGGCCGAGACGATCAAGCGGATTTGGGCGCGCCGGGCAGAGCAATTGGCGGAGGTGCCCGAGGTAGAGGCGGCAGGCGAGCGGTTGCAGATAGTGCCCCTACGCTTGGGACGAGAGGTCTACGGCGTCGACGCGCAGTGCATCACTGATATCCGGCCGGTAGCAGCGAGTGAGATCACGCGAGTGCCCAGAGTTCCCCCATGGGTGGCGGGCGTGGCCAATCTCAGAGGCCGCATCTACTCCGTCCTGGATCTGGGCCGCTACCTTGGTGTGGCGCTTGCGGATGCGGCTCCGGTATCGGAGACGTCGCAGGTCGCGCACGCGAGTAGGCACACAGTCACGGGCGCCCAGGCGCCGGTGAAGCAACGCAAGCCACCACCGCGTGCCGGCGGCCCCGGGCGGCGCACGACGACGGGTTACCTGGTCGTGGTAGAGACGCCGGCGATGGAGACCGCACTGCTTGTTGATGAAGTGCTGCCGATTGAGGTTGTGCCGGCCAGTCGCATCGATGAAGCATCTGGCTCGGTACGGGGCGTTCGTTCGGAATACGTGCGGGGCATTGCTAGCGGGCAGCAGCTTCACCACGATGCGTCCGGACGCTCACTGGTGATCCTGGATTTGCTGGCGTTGTTGGGAGACGGGCGGCTGATCGTCTATGACGAGCTTGGGTGAAATCTCTGACCTAACATTGCAGATAAGCGAGGGCGACGACCATGGTTTTCGAGAACCTTTCTAAGCTGGGCAGGGTAACGGATGAGGAAAGAGGCTACGTCAAGGGGGTGCTCTATGTGGTATTGATTACCGCACTGGTGGCCCTAACGGCTCTGACGATTGCCAACTTCGCCCTCGGGTGGCAGGGTACCGGCGTGATCACGGGCGTTACCAGCATCGTGTGTGCCGCCTTGCTGTGGTTGACGTGGAAGGGACACCTGGCTGCGCCGCGGTTGCTGTTGCCCCTGGTTGCTGTGACTGTTGCGGTGTATCTGGTCAGGCGTGGCGAAGGCCTTCGCGATGAAGCGATGCTGCTGTTCCCGTTGGCTATCGTGATGTCTGGGCTGCTGCTAGGCCCTGGTGGGCTCGGCGCGGCAACGGCGCTAAGCTTGACCGCGATCGCCATACAGGCGGTTGGCGAGATGAATGGAACCATTGTGACCCCGTTCAGCAGCAGGACGGTCGTCCAGACGTTGATCTCGCAGGAAGTGCTGCTGCTTGTCATCGCCGTTCTTCTCTACACAGGGATATGGCACCTTACCACCGGCCTTGCGCGGGCACGGGCCAACGAGCGCCAACTCGTCGAGAGCAACCGCGAGCTCGCACACATCCAGAGTTCTCTTGAGCAGCGCAACGCTCAACTCCGGGAGGTCGTGCGGCGCTACGATGCGTATATGACTGCCGTTGGGCACGGTGACCTGACGGCACGGCTGGCGCTGGAAGAACACAAGGTGGGCGTGGATGACCCCTTGACCGCGCTCGGTCATAGACTGAACGCGACAACGGGGAGCCTTCAGGGGATGATCGTGGAGATTCGAGACGCGGCGACGGCGTTGAGCGCAGCGTCAACGGAGATTCTGGCGACGACGACGCAGCAGGCAAGTGCGGCAAGTGAGCAGTCTGCAGCAATCTCGCAGACGACCACGACGGTGGAGGAGGTACGGACGATCGCCGAGCAAGTTTCGGCGCGGGCGCAGGAGGTGGCTGGTGGGGCGCAACGGACGGTCGAGGTCGCGCGATCGGGACGACGGGCGGTGGGTGAGACGATTGGGAGCATGGGACAGATCAAGGAACGGGTGGAGGGGATTGCAGAAAACATCCTGGCGCTGTCGGAACAGACGCAGCAGATTGGGGAGATCATCGCGACAGTGAACGACATCGCGTCGCAGTCGAACATCCTAGCGCTCAACGCATCGGTGGAAGCAGCGCGGGCCGGGGAGCACGGGAAAGGCTTCGCGGTGGTGGCGGTGGAAGTGCGAAACCTGGCGGAGCAGTCAAAGGCAGCGACGGCGCAGGTGAGGGCAATTCTGGGAGAAATCCAGAAAGCGACGAACGCAACGGTCATGGCGACGGAGGAGGGGACGAAGCAGGTCGACGCGGGCGTGGCGAAAGCAGCGGAGGCGCGAGCGGCGATCGAGGCGTTGAGCGAGGTGATCGAGACGTCGGCGCAGGCGGCAACGCAGATGGTGGCTGGGGGACGGCAGCAGGTGAGCGGAGTCGAGCAGGTGGCGCTGGCAATGCGTAACATCAATCAGGCAACCGTGCAGAGCCTGGCCAGCACCCGCCAGGCCGAGCGCTCTGCACAGGAGCTCAATGATCTGGCCCGCCGGCTCAATGAGATCGTAGGCCAGTACAACATCTAGCCGGCGCCGATATCGTAGGTCCAATCCGTTTCAAGGTGGATGGATGTAGGATGGAGGCCCTATGTCCTTGAGTGCTGAGATCCGCGAGCAACTCATCAGCAGTTTCCGGGCGGAGCTTGCGGAGCATGTCCAGACTATGACCGATGGCCTCCTTGGGCTGGAGCAGCACCGTGTCGATGCCAAGGATAGCAGCGCCACGCTTGAGGACATCTTCCGGGCTGCCCATAGTCTCAAGGGAGCTGCGCGTGCCATTGGCGTGACTGCGGTAGAGCAACTGGCGCACGGACTTGAGGATGTGCTCGCCGCCATGCAGACAGACGCTGTCGCCCGGAGCCCAGGGCTGTTCACCGCCTGCTATCATGCGTTGGATGCAATCCAGGCAGTGCAGGTGGCCTACGAGGCCGGCGAACTCACGCCCCCGACGAAAGCCCTGCATGCGCTGGCGGAGCTCCAGCCGTTTCGTGAGGCACGCGGCGATGCCTTACCGCTGAACCCAAACGCTGCTCATGCGCCACAGAACTCTGCAACTCCTCCCATCCCGGAAACGCCTACGAGCACCGGGGTTTCTGCGGCCGACGAGACGATACGCGTGAGTGTGGGCAAACTCGATGCGCTCATGACGCAGCTGAGCGAGCTTCTGATCACCAAGATCCGCATTGGGCAGCGCGCAACGCAAATGCGCAACCTGCTGGACTATGTGGTGGAATGGCAGAAGGAATGGCTTTCGGCTCGCAGTGCCTACAACCGCCTGGCACGGAAGCAGCGCCAAGGGATCGTGGGCGAGGAAGCATCCAGGCCTGATCGTGACCTGCACCGGATGATGACGTACATCGACGCAAGCCAGGAGCGTCTGCGAGAGCTTGCGACCTTGGTTGGGGTGCTCTCGCGCGACTACAGCAACGACGTGATGCAGACGTCACTGGTCATCGATGCCCTCGAAGAGGAGATCAAGCGTGTGCGGATGTTGCCGCTCAACACGATCACGGCCACGTTCGGCCGCATGGTCCGCGACCTTGCTCAGGCCGTCGGGAAAGAGGCCACGCTCGAGACCGCGGGCGGCGAGGTAGAACTCGACAAGCGCGTCCTCGAGCAGATCAAGGATCCGCTGGTGCACCTGCTGCGCAACGCCATCGACCATGGGATCGAGCCACCGGAGACGCGCGAGGCGGCCGGAAAGGCCCGTCGCGGCACCGTTTCCCTGAGCGCCGAGCAGCTTGGCAAGGACGTAGTCGTTACGGTCTCCGACGACGGGGCCGGCCTCGACATCACGGCCATCCGCCGCGTGGCGGCCCGACGGAAGGGAGCCAGTGAGGACGTTCAGGGGTTGAGTGAGGCTGAACTGGCCGAACTCATTTTCTACAGCGGGTTCAGCACAAGCCCGATCATCACCGACACATCGGGGCGAGGGGTTGGCCTGGACGTGGTCCGCCGCAATGTCGAGGCCCTCGGTGGACGTATCGACGTGGAGTGGCAGCCTGCCGGCGGCTCGGCTTTCCGGCTCACGCTGCCGCTCACGCTCACGAGCTCGCGCGGCCTTTTGGTGCGTACCGCCAATCAGGTCTTCGCCATCCCATTGAGCGCCATTGAACGTATCCTCCGTGTTGGAGCCGAACAGATCACGCCACTGGGAGGGCAAGACACCGTCCTCTTTGATGGGCGTCCAATTCCGCTCGTACGCCTCAATGACGTGCTGGATTTGCCGAACGCTGCCGCAAAAGAGGGGCGTATTCCCGTCGTGGTCCTAGCTGCTGCCGAACGCCGCATCGCGTTCGCCGTCGACGACCTTGTGGGAGAGCAGGAGGTCGTGATGAAGGGCTTGGGCAAGCAACTGGCACGCGTCGGTGGGATTGCTGGTGCGACGATTATGGGAAGTGGCGAGGTGGTGCTCATCCTTCACGTTGCGGATCTGATGAAGCTCGCAACGAGAGCAGAGCACCGGTCTGTCGTGCAGGCTGTGCCTGTTCACGGCGTTGTCCCGAATCCTACCGCGCCCCGCATTCTGATCGTGGATGACTCCATCACGACGCGTACGTTGGAGAAGAACATCCTGGAGGCGGCCGGCTATTCGGTTCAGCTCGCAACCGACGGTCAAGAGGCCCTGCGGGCCATCGCCGCAGATGGCCTCCCTGATCTGATCATCTCGGATATCGCGATGCCTAGGCTGGATGGGTTTGACCTCACGGCTCACATCAAGGGCGATCCACGGACGGCAGGGATTCCGGTTATTCTGGTGACGTCGCTGGATTCGGTGGAGGACAAGTCGCGGGGGATCGAAGTGGGCGCTGATGCCTACATTGTCAAGAGCCGCTTTGATCAGAACAACCTGCTCGATACGATTAGGCAGCTCATTTGACCCTTTCTATCCACGCACGAGACAGGAGATCAGGATAGATGGAAGCAGATCGCCGACAGAGTTCGCAGTCGCAGCCGGGTGAAAGCCTTCGGAGCGCTTCAGGGCATCGCGTGTTGGTCGTGGAGGATAGTCCTGTGCAAGCGCTGGCCCTGCAGCGCCTGCTGGAGGAGAAAGGACTGCAGGTATTCCTGGCCGGAGATGGCCCTGCCGGTCTCTTGTTGGCCGCCAGGCACAACCCGGACGTCATCGTGCTTGACATCCAGATGCCGGTGATGGATGGCATTGAGATGTACCGTCGCCTCAAAGCAGATCCGTGCACGCAGCATATCCCGGTCGTGATCCTTACCGCGCACGGCAAGGCACAGACTGTGCGGACAGGCCTGGAGCTGGGAGCGGTGGACTTCATCCCCAAGGATGCATTCTCTGACAAAGTGTTGTTGGAGACCTTGCGCCAGTTGGGGGTGCTGGCTGCCTAGGCTATAGCGGCACCGGTGCGGGCGTCGCACCTGGAGTTGGGCGTGAGGATCGAAGCTGTGCGGAGTGCGCAGGTGGGCATCTTTCAGGTAGATCAGACGTCAACGGGGCTAGCAGGCTTGCAGCAAGCAACACAGGTGGTGTCGGGTGGATGATCCTATGATCGTGTCGATTGCCAGTCAAGCCGATATCGTGCTGCTGCGGATGTCGGTCCGAGATGCCGCGCGGGCTGCCGGCCTGTCGTTGGCTGATCAAGCGAAGATCTCGTTGGCGACTTCGTCGGTGGCTGAAGCAGCCGGCGTGAACGGCCGGAACCAGGGCCGGGCCACCATCGCGACGTGCTCTCGTGATGGACGTGTGGGGACGCAGGTGACCTGCATCGTCCTGGACGACAGCCGCGGCAAGTGGCCCCAAGTGCTGAGCGGCATAGAGTGGATGGTCGATGAGCTGACAGTCGAACCGTTCTCACCGGGCCAGATTCAGATTAGATTGATCAAGTGGAAGGCGTGAGGTGCCGGATGTCTGACCGCTGTAACCGCTCCGAAGGGGAGAAGACCATCCTAATCATCGAGGACAGTGCCACCCAGGCCCTGCACCTGCAGGCGATTCTCGAGAACGTGGGGCTGCGCGTATTGTGGGCTCAGGCGGGGCTGGTCGGGCTGAGCATCGCTGCCCAAGAGCAGCCGGACCTCATTGTCCTGGATGTACAGTTGCCTGATATGAATGGATTCCAGATCTGCCAGCATCTTAAAGGCCAAAGCAACACGCGTCAGATTCCAATCATCATGTTGACCCGCCACGATGACTCCGAAGCTGTCGTGTTGGGGTTGCAGGTGGGGGTCACCGATTACATTCCCAAGGACGCCTTCGCCGATGCCGTGCTGATCGAGACCTTGCGGCAGATGGGGCTGGTGAGCACAGACTAGAGCCCCTAGACGGTGGGAGCAGACGAACGGTGGCATCATTGACTGCGGTGCGCTCAAGGTAGACGTCGAGCGCAGGGAAACGGACGGATGAAAGATAGCATTCGGGTTCTTGTTGTCGACGATTCCGTTGTCGTGCGCACCATCCTGGTGAGCATGCTGCGGAGTGTTCCGGGATTCGACGTCATAGGCGAAGCTCGCGACGGGCTCGAAGCCGTGGAAATGGTGGGCCGGCTGCATCCGGACGTTGTCACGATGGACATCCGCATGCCTCGGATGAACGGTCTGGAGGCAACGCGGCAGATTATGCGCACGACTCCGACCCCTATCGTTGTTGTGGCTACCAGCATCTATGAGTCCGATCTCAATATCGCGTTTGCGGCGATTGAGGCCGGCGCATTGACCGTGGTCGAGAAACCCAAGGGCTTATCGCCTGAGGATTTCGAAGCCGTTCGCGATCAACTGGTCACAGCTGTGAGGCTGATGGCCGATGTGCACGTGGTTACACTGTGGACGCCGGAGCGTCAAATGCCGGATGCATCAAGGCGTCCGATCACCCCTCCCAGGCCGGTCGTCCGACCAGAGATGGTTGCTATCGGGGCGTCGACCGGTGGCCCTGGGGTACTACACGAGATCCTCAGCAAGCTCCCGGTGGACTACTCGCTTCCGGTGGCTGCCGTGCAGCACATCACGCCTGGCTTCGGGCCGGGCTTTGCCCACTGGCTCGATTCTATCACGCCGTTGAGTGTGGGAGTCGCCACAGAAGGGGAGCGACTGGTGCCCGGGCACGTGTATATCGCGCCCGATGATGTACACCTTACGATTGCCAAGGGGGGAATGGTCCATTTGGAGAACTCGCCGCCGCTCAGTGGACGGCGGCCCTCCGTCACGCGGCTATTTGAGACTGTGGCGGCATCCTATGGCGCGAAAGCACTGGCGGTCATCCTCACCGGAATGGGCGACGATGGTGCGGATGGACTGGTGGCGTTACGGCGTTCAGGTGGGCGTGTGATCGCTCAGACCGAGGAAAGCTGCGTTGTTTTCGGTATGCCCAAGGTGGCAATCGATCGGGGCATTGTGGATCAGGTGTTGGGGCCCGGGGAGATCGCCTCACTACTGCTCGCCCTGGACGGACGGCGCTAACGGGCTGCGTTCCTGTCGTCAGAAGATGGGTCTTCGGAGGCTGAACCTATGTTAGCAGCAGACAATCAGTATCCAACAGATATGGACGACGGCGCACACGATACACGGACCGAGAGGCTGCCCCCCGCCGGGTTGCCGCACAGCGCTGCACCTGCGCTGCTGATCGAGCGCGCCGTGCTGACCTCCATCGCGGATGGCGTAGTCGTGAACGATGTCACGGGCAAGGTGAAGATGATCAATCGCGCCGCTGCCCAGCTTCTGCAGGCCGATTCCCAAGGCGTCGTTGGTGAGCCCGTCCACACGCTGTTCCAGGCCTTCTCCAGCCGGGGCCGTATGACGATTGTGGAGGCGATGGATCGTCTGTATGCAGATCCCTATTCGTTCAGTTCCAATGCCACACCGTCGGGCCAGAGTGGGATAACGGAGACCGTGATCGAGGGTGGTCGCTGCGTCATCCAAGCGCACATTTCTCCGGTGCTCTCCGAGATTGGTGAATTCATGGGGATTGTGACGGTGCTGCGCGACATCACCGCCGAGGCGGAAGCGGAGCGGGCCAAGACCGAGTTCGTATCGAACGTGTCGCACGAACTTCGTACACCGCTGACCTCCATCAAGGGATACAGCGATCTGCTGCTCAGCAGGGTCGTTGGGCCACTCAACGATCAGCAACGTCATTTCATCGAGATCATTCAGGGGAGTTCTGATCGCCTGACCACCCTGATCAACGACTTGCTCGACATCAGTCGCATCGAGAGTGGGCGTTTGCAGCTGGAGAGCAAGCCGGTATGGCTGGAAAGTATCCTGCGCGAAGTCGTCGAGATGATCCATCCGCAGTGCGACAAGAAGGACTTGACCCTGACTCTTGACCTCGAGCCTGGCGTCGGCCCGGTCCTGGGTGATGAGACTCGTCTGACCCAGATCGTGACCAATCTGGTGAGCAATGCGTGCCGCTACACGCCTGAAGGCGGCGCGATCACGCTATCTCTTTCACGGGCTGGGAACGCAGTGCGCGTCGATGTCAAGGACACAGGCATCGGAATCGCCCCCGAGGATCAGGCCAACGTGTTCCAGCGTTTCCACCGTGTCAACGATCCGCTGGTCCAGGAAGTCGCGGGCACTGGCCTGGGGCTGCCCATTGCGCGCATGCTCATAGAAATGCACGGCGGACGCATGTGGCTTCAGAGTGAGATGGGGCAGGGCAGTACCTTCACGTTCACCTTGCCGGCGCACGTTAGCGAGGATGACGTCGGCGCTATGGAATCGGGACGCCGTGACACAATCCTGGTTGTGGACGATGAGAGCAACATCGCCGACCTGCTGGCGCTTCAGCTCCGGTTCGAGGGATTCGACGTCCTGGTTGCCACGTGCGGGCAGGACGCGCTGAAGCTCGCACAGACCCAACATGTCGATCTGATCACGCTCGATATGATGCTTCCAGACATTACAGGCATGGAGGTCCTGCGCCAGTTGAAGGCCGAGCCCAAAACTGCAGAGATCCCTGTGGTCATCGTGTCTGTCATGCCGCCGCTGAGCGGTGGCCAAGCAGCCGACGCCGCCGACCACATCCGAAAGCCGTTTGCGTTGGAGAAGCTGGTCGGCAGCGTGCGCACTACACTGGCTGCTGCTAAGCGCCGGCGACTGCCGCCGTTGCCGGATTGACTCGCGTCTGGTGTGGTGTGCGGACGTCTCTTGCTGGGGCGTTTGTGGTGGGGTACAGCGTCAAATAAAAAAGAGTATGTCCATACGATGTGTACAGTTTTAACCATATCTTGACAATGTTAGGCACCTATGGTACTCTGTTCAATGAACTTAGGGCACTTTGCCTAAGGTGCTCCCTCGGCGAGGTGCCTGACCTCATTAATCAGAAAGGCCGAAGCACTCGATGTCATCGTGTAATCTGTAGTCTGAAGGCGCGCCTCTTGAGCTGACACGGTTGACCTTGAATGAACCGAAACACCGCACCTACTCACAGTAGATCGTTCTTGGGCGCTCCCAACTTATCGCGGAGGATTGAACCAATGGCGAGCAGGTCTCGAAACGAACGGATGATTGAACGATTGCGGGAGCTTCAGGTCAGCAGCCCCGATGTCGAGGCTGCCGCGATCATCAGCGTCGATGGGCTACCGATTGCCACATCACTTCCACAGGGTGTCGAAGAAGATCGGGTCGCGGCGATGTCCGCTGCGATGCTGTCACTGGGGGAGCGAATCGCGGGTGAACTCGGGCGTGGCCTGTTGGATGAGGTATACGTCAGGGGGGAAAAGGGCTTTGTGATTCTTCGAGCCGTAGGGGAAGAGGCGGTGCTCACAGTCCTCGCCAGGCAGCAGGCCAAGTTGGGCTTGCTCTTCCTCGACATGCGGCGTGCCGCCGATGAGTTTTCACAGATTCTGTAGGGCCGAGTGTAAGGAGGTCGACAGTGGCCAAGCCCCCTGAGCCCAGTGGTTACTACTACCCCAACCGATTCAGTCATATCGTCTTCGATGCGCTTGAGGAGATCATGGGGCGTAATGGCCTCAACGCGATTCTCAACATGGCCGGGCTGGCGCACTTCATTGATAATCCCTTGCCCGACAACATGGAAAAGGGGTTCGACTTTGCCTATATCTCGGCCCTCAACCAGGCCCTGGAGGAGATGTACGGGCCTCGCGGAGGCCGGGGCCTGCAGTTGCGGCTAGGCCGTGTCCTCTTTGCCCAGGGCTTGGCCAATTTCGGTGCGCTGGTAGGGGCAAGCGATCTGGCATTTCGGGTGTTGCCGCTACAGGCGAAGCTGAAGGCCGGTCTGCCGGCCGTGGCCAAGGTGTTCGACTCTCTCAGTGATCAGACTTCCTACGTGCGCGATCCTGGGGGTGAACAGTATCACTACGTGATCGAGCGGTGCTCGATGTGCTGGGGGCGTGTTGTCGAGCGTCCCGGGGGATTCATCGCTGCCGGTATCATCGAGGAAGCGCTTCGCTGGTTGAGCGGAGGACGTACGTTCCGGGTCGATCAGATATCTTGTATGAGCATGGGTGACGGGAACTGTACGTTCCAAGTCTACAAGGAGCCGATTGGCTAACACACGCTCCTGGAACGTCGTCTTGGTCAAGGATAAGACGGTTTGCGTATGGGCACATCCGACTCGACATCGCAGGAACTGACGTTGGCGGACAAGGGCGGAGCGAGCGGCCACATCCTGATTGTCGAGGATGAGCCGAGCACGGCGGAGATGCTTTCCGCCTACTTCTCGTCTATGGGCTATGAGGTGACGCTCGCGGCCTGGGGACAGGACGCAGTGAGGATGGCGGCCCGTTCGCAACCCGACCTGATTATCCTGGATATTCATCTTCCGGATATCGATGGCTATGAAGTTTGCTTGCGACTGCGAGGCCAGACCCGCACTGAAAACACGCCCGTCATTTTCCTAACAGAACGGCGTGAGCGGGCCGACCGCCTTACGGGGCTGGAATTGGGCGCTGTTGATTACATCACCAAGCCCTTTGACGTCCAGGAGTTGCGATTCCGGGTACGCAATGCGCTTCGTCGCACGAGCCGAGAGACGCTGATGCATCCCATCACAGGTCTGCCAACGTCCTCGCTGATTGAAGAGGAAATTGGACGTGTGGCTCAGGACCCGAAGCTGACCGTGATCGGCATTACCCTGCACGGTATGCCTGCGTTCAGGGATGCGTACGGCTTTGTGACTCACGATGATGTTCTGCGAGCTGTTGCGCTTATCCTGCGGAACACCGCTGCGGAATGTATGGGGGCAAACCTGTTCGTTGGACAGGTGGATCTCTACCAATACATCGCGGTTGCCCAGGCAGGACAGGACGCTATGGTGATGGTTGGGCGACTCGATCAGCGGTTGAACGAAGCTGTTTCGTTTTTCTACCCCCATCGGGACTGGGAACGGGGCGCTCGGAACGATGGGTCTACGGTGCCACGGCTCAGGTTCGATATCCGATTGGTCGACGCAGCGGGGCTTGCTCAGTCCGAGCGACTCGCAGCGTTGCGCCAAGCGCTGAGCATCCCTCAATCCTAGGCTGCGAGGCGACCTGGGCTGCCAGGCGGGAACTTGGAGCTCTCGCGATTTCAGTGGCGTAGTTACACAGTCTAGTGGCGCAGTTGAGTCCACGCTTGAGGACAGGGCCGCGATTGGAGCCGGCCCTTTTTTGTTGTTGCGCGCCTGAGGTTGCGTGATAGGATGGCGGCGTGCGTTACTTACCTCGTGATGGGGCCGTTGAGCGAGAAGCCCTAGCAAAGAGCATGATGCGACGACTCTGGCGTGATGGGGTCTGCGTGGGGCTTTTGCTGTTGCTCCCACTCTTGCTGTTTGCCCCTGTTTCCCTGGGGGGAAGGACCCTTCTACCTGTCGATGTGCTCTATCTCTTCGAGCCGTATCGCGAAATGGCTGCGCGCGCAGGCGTTGGTTCTGTCCACAATGGCCTGGTGGCCGACCTCATTCTGGAGAACTACGTCTGGAAGCAATTCCTGGTGGATGCGCTTGAGTCGCGCACCCTGCCGCTTTGGAACCCCTACCTGTTTTCGGGCCAGCCGTTTCTCGCCAATGGCCAGCATTCTGCGCTCTATCCCCTGACCTGGCTTTTTCTGGTAGTGCCCATAGCCCGGGCTTTTGGCCTCTTCACGGTCCTCCAGCTGGGCTTGACCGCTGTGTGGATGTATGTGTACGGGCGCGTGCTGCGGATTGGCCGTGTGGGTGCATTGGTTGGCGGTATTGTCTTCGGGCTTAGCGGCTTCATGACGATTTCCGTCGTGCATCCAATGATCATTGCCGGCGCGTCGTGGCTGCCGTTGCTGCTAGCGCTCATAGAGTGCGCTGTCAGCAGGCGACGGTTCTGGCGACAGGCGGGCGCGGTCCTGCCATGGGTTTTGCTTGGTGGTATCGCACTGGGCTTGCAGATCCTGGCGGGCCACGCGGAGCCGACCTATTTCGTGCTACTGGTGATGGGCGCCTATGGCGTGTGGCGTCTTGCCTATCTGTGGCTGAAAGCGCCGCGGCCTGAGCGGTTGCGCCGGGTGTTGATGCCGGCGGCCGGTCTGGCGCTGATGGTTGGACTGGGACTGGCGCTTGGCGCTGCTCAACTCGTGCCCCTGTATGAGACGGCGCGCACGAGCTTTCGGCAAGGCGCCGTCACACTGGCGGAAGTCCTCAATTGGGCCTACCCTAAGCGCCGTCTGATCACGTTCTTCATCCCCAACTTCTTTGGTAACCCCACCCATAGGACGCTTGTCGATGTCTTCAGCGGCCAGTTGGTTCGGGCGACCGTGAACGCGCGTGGCGAGCCGATCTCTGCGTTTGACTGGGGGATGAAGAACTACGTTGAGGGGGCCGCCTACCTGGGAATTCTGCCGCTCCTGCTGGCGACCTACGCCATACTGCGCGCGCCGCCAGCATCGGATTCCGAACCGTCGCCCGATCGCCTGAGGCTCGGTAGGCTATGGGGCTATATTCGACGTTGGGGTCGCCAGCCCTATGTGCCCTTCTTTACGACCCTGGCGATCTTCTCTCTGGGGTGCGTCTTTGGGACGCCCCTGTACGCCCTGATCTATGCGTTGCCCTTTCTCGACCAATCCCATTCGCCTTTCCGCTGGGTGTTTCCCCTGACCCTCGCGGTGGCGGCGTTGGCAGGTATAGGGGCGGACGGTGTGGCCGGGGACCTGAGAGGTCGCCGATCGGCGGACGACCACGATCAAGCGCCTGCTCGCAGACGTTGGCACAGATCACGGGTGGCGCGCATCTTGTGTTTTGGTGCCCCAGCAGGGCTCGCGCACGTGCTGGGGGCGCTGGCAATCTGGGGGGGCGGGCTGGTGATTGCCGGCGTCATCGCCACGCGTTTGGCCTATGGGCAGCTCGCGGTGTTCGTTGAACGGGCCTTTACTTCGCTTGCCCTGGCGTCCGCGGCGTTCCCCGATGCGCGGGCCTTCTACTCCTACCTTGTCCCTTGGACGTTGCTTTTTGGCGTGAACCTGCTGTTGGCGGGCCTAGGGCTGCGCATCGCTCACTGGGTCGTCCGGCTGCCCGGGAAGCTCGGGGGTGCGCGCCTTTGGAATGGCCTGGCGGTGATATTGGTCGTGGCAGATCTCGTGCTGTTTGCGACAGGTTTCAGCCCAGCAGTGGATCCAGCGTTGCTGGCCTATCAGCCGGCGGTCGTGGACTTCCTGAAAGCTATTCCCGGTACCTGGCGCCTCGCCGTCTTCGATCCCCACGGCCACAACACCTTTAACATGAACACCCCCATGTTCTACGGACTCCAAGACGTGCGGGGCTATGATAGCCTGTTCTCGGCGCAGTACGCCCGATATATGGGATGGATCGAACCCCAGGAGTTGCTGCTCTATAACCGGATTGGATCGTTCCGGCAGTTTTCGAGCCTGGACAGCCCCCTTACCGATATGCTGAACGTCGAATACGTCGTCAGCGAAGTCGAGATCCCGTTACCCAAGTATCGCTTGGTCTATCAAGATGAGGCAGTGTTTGTCTATGAGAACCTGGGAGCGATGCCACGGGCATTCTCTCTGCCGCTGACGACGACTCTGACGGTGGCGGATCTGAGCGGCGTGGGGGAGGCGGTTCTGAACTACGATCCGCGCTACTACACAATAGTTGAAGCAGCCCCAGAGGGGTGGCTTGATCCTGCAAGCGGCAGTAAGCCAGGGGCTGCGGAGTCTATGGTGGCCTACGCGTATCGTGCTGCAGAACCGGGGAGCCCGCGGATGCAGACGCTTCTCGCATATGGAACCAACGAAGTCTTGGTCGAGGCGACGGTGGAGGAGCCCTCCTGGCTGGTTCTGACCGATACCTTCGCTCCCGGTTGGAAGGCCTTTATCCGGCCTCTGGGCGCGGACGAAGGCCAGGAGAGGGAAGTTGCCATCGCGCGGGTAACCGGCAACTTTCGGGGCGTCCAACTGGATGAGAGCGCCGTAGTGCGATTCAAGTATTCGCCCAACAGTGTGAAAGTCGGGTTCTTTGCATCGTTCCTGGGGGGTATGGTCGTGGTCTTTCTTGCGGTGGTATGGGTCTGGCGCCTGGTCCATCGCGAGTCCAGTGAGCAGACGGCAGTTCAGCGATTGGCCAAGAACAGCATCGCCCCCATCGCGCTCAACTTGTTCAACCGCGCGGTAGAGTTTGCCTTCGCGGCGCTCATGTTGCGCATCCTTGGTCCGGGAAATGCGGGCGACTACGTCTATGCCGTCAGCATCTTCGTATGGTTCGACATCCTGACCAACTTCGGCCTCAACACTTACCTGACCCGCGAGGTCGCGCGGCATCGTCACGCAGCCCAGCGCTATCTCTTGAACACCACAGCCATTCGGTTGGGCCTCGCCGTTGTGGGTGTGCCCCTGATGCTAGGCTTCATTGGCATCAGGCAGACGCTCATTGCCGACCTGGCCTCGCCCGCATCATCGCAGGTGATCGTGGCTATCCTCCTGTTGTACGCTGGCCTGGTGCCGAACTCGATCTCGACAGGGTTAACGGCGCTTTTCTACGCCTATGAGAAGGCCGAGATACCCGCGGCAATCCAGAGCGTCACCACGCTGGTCCGGGTGACGGTACAGACCATAGTCTTGGTTGCCGGATGGGGGATCATTGGGCTGGCCGGTTCGTCGATTGCCATCAACTTTGTTACGCTTACCATCCTGGCGGTTCTGGCGTGGCGGCTCTTGACATCGGCTCGCCGCGAACCGGCAGCCACGGAAGCTGACAAGGCGTCGCCGGCAACACCGGTGTGGCAGGATTCGGCGAAGCTGCGCCGCGAGATGATGCGCGAGTCGTCGCCACTGATGGTGAACCATCTGCTTGCAATCCTGTTCTACAAAGTCGACGAGTTCCTGATGGAGCCCATTCTCGGCTCGGTCTCGTTGGGTCTCTACAGCATCGGCTACAAGCTACTCGATGCGCTCATCGTGTTCCCGTCGTTGTTCACGGCGGCGCTCTTTCCCGTGATCTCGCGGCAAGCACAAGACGATCGTGAGGCGATGAAACGGTTCTACCAGCTGGGCGCCAAGATTCTGATCCTGATCGCATTGCTGGCGGCCTTGGTCGCAACCGTGATGGCGCCCGATATGGTGCTCATCCTTGGCGGGCCCGAGTATCTCCCTGGTGCTATGATCGCGCTACGATTGATGGTGTGGTCGATGCCTATCGGGTGGATCAACGGCATCACCCAGTACGTTTTGATCGCGCTGGACCAACAACGATACCTTACCCGTGCCTATCTTGTGGGGTTCGGGTTCAGCCTGCTGGGCAATCTGCTGCTGATGCCCCGGTTTGGCTATCCGGCTTCCGCGATTCTGCATGTTGCGTCGGAGCTAGTTCTCTTCATCCCCTTCATGATCGGAGTTCGACGCCATCTTGGCCCAATTGGCTGGCGCGATATCCTATTCAAGCCTCTGGCTGCCGCGGCTTTGTCGGCGATCCTCGCAGTGTTGGTGCAACCTGCGGGGCGTGGCGTAGCGCTGCTAGTCGTGTGTGTAGCCTACCCGCTGTTGGTCTGGAGGCTGGGCGTGCTGGCGCAGCAGGAGCGAGAGCTTTTGGCGTCTATCGTTCGTCGTCCTCAGCGCGCGTCTCCCGACCAGACTCAGGCTTGACTTCGATGGGATCACGGCAGCAAGTCTCGCATGGACCGGGGTGGCTGACCACGGCCAGCTTGCCCGGGCGAGGCGTACGGTATAATCAGCCTCTGCGCCAGCCAACCGGCCTCGGCGCCATGATGTGATGAGACTTCAGAGGAGCTAAACGGATGGAAACCACGCAGTTGGAGCAGATGATCCGTTGGTTGGATGAAGAACGCAAACGCGATAGGGCTCAGATCACGGCGCTCCAGGAGCGCCTGGAGCAGCAGCAGCAGTTGATTCAGGCGCAGGCCGTCGAGATTGGTGGGTTGCGTGAAGATCTGGTGACGCTGCGCACGGATATCCGGCGCACCGATGACTATCCCGCGATGATCGAGACAACGCAGCGTGACCTCAGCGGCTCGATCGAGTCGTTCAAAGCGCAAACCCAACGCCAGCGGCTGGAGGCCGACCAGACTCGACGTGCCGAGATCGAGATGCTCAACGATATGATCGCCGACCTGGACAAGCGGATTCGTCCTTTCATGCGCTATGAAGAGCAGTTGGCCGCGCGTGCAGCGGGTGAGCAGCGGCTTCAAGGACAGATCCAGACGACCACCGCCACGCTGGCGGACTTCTCCAAGCGCACCGAAGACCGGCTCCAGGCGATTGTGTACATTGAGGAGCAGCGCCGTGCTGACACCCGCCGTATCGCCGAGGTCGAGGCTGAGATGCCCGGCATTCGAAAGCGTCACGATGAACTGGCCGCCAGGTTGGTCCGCCTCGAGGACAACATCCGCAAGCTCCCTGCTCGTGTTGATGAGGCCATAGAGATCGCCAAGTCCTACGAGCCCCGGATCGAAGAGCTCCGCATAGCCGACTTCCAGCGAGAGCAGCGCGTCAAGAAGTATCTGGAGCAAGCTGAACAGGTTGAGGGTGAGGTCCAGCGATTGGTTGAGCAAACACAGAAGTACGCTCTGCTTTACAACCAGAACAAGCAGGCTCTGGACGGTCTGACTGCCTTTGAGGGGCGACTGGAGAAGCGACAGAATGAGATCGCCGAGATGCAGCGGATCACCGAGGAGCGGCTTCTACGTCAGTGGGAGGAGTGGCAGGCTTCGTTTGCCCGCGACTGGCAGAAGCGCGCCGTCGCCGAGGAAGATCGTTGGCGACGCCAGGACATAGCCAATTCCAAGACCGTCGAGCAGTTCACGGAGGTCGATGAGCAGGTCGCGCTGTATTACCAGGAGATCGTGGCTCTGTGGGAGGAGCTCGCAGCCACTATAGAGCGATGGAGCCGGGCGGTTCAGGATGTTATGACGGCCAACCAGGCAGCACCAAACGACCATCTCAAGAGCTTGCGGCGCTACGCTGAGGAGAAGCACAAGCAACTCGTGTAGAGCCAAACGCCCCGGCCGGGCTGGCGGAGATCAGGCTGGACTTGATTGTTGATCGGGCTGGGTGGTATATCGTACCTGGGACACATCTCTGCCCTGAGATGCTCGAGCGGCTTGCGTGAAGGCGAGTGAGGGCTAGCCGGCTGTGCGCCACGCTCCGTTTACCATCACGCGGACCGGGCGAACCTGCCGCAGCGCGTCGGGGCTTAGGGCGAAAATGTCGCGGTCGAGCACGATCAGATCGGCGTAGTAGCCGCGCACGAGCAATCCCAGTCGATCCTCAAGACCCGCAGCGTAAGCTGCTCCGTGGGTGTAGGCGTTCAGCGCCTCGGCTAGCGTCAGGCGCTGTTCGGGGTACCATCCCTCCGGGCCTGGATAGCCGTCATGCTCTGACCGTCGTGTCACAGCGGCGAAAAGGCCCAGCCACGGGTCGAAGACCTCGATGGGCGCGTCGGACCCGAACGCCAGCCTGGCGCCGCACGCCAACAACGAGCGCCAGGCATAGGCATCGCGGCTGCGCGTGCCCCAATAGCGATCGGCCATCTTGATGTCGTGGATTGCGTGAGTCGGTTGCATTGAGGCCACGAAGCCAGCGCGGGCCAGGCGGTGCCGGTCCTCGGGTGTGATGAGTTGAACATGCTCGACGCGATGGCGCAGGCCCGGACCGAACTCGCGCACGGATTCGAGCACGTCCAGGACGAGCTGGTTTGTGCGATCACCGATGGCGTGAATCGCCATCGCGAGGCCTCCGGTGGCTGCCTTTCGAGCGATGTCGTACAAAGCGTCGGGCGCCAGTGTGAGCAAGCCCCTGTTCTCTGGCTCCTCCTCATAGGGCGCGAACATCGCGGCTGTTCGGGCGCCCAAGGCCCCATCTGCGAACAGCTTGAGACCACCGAACTTGAGCCAATCATCGCCTAGCCCGCTACGCATCCCTGCTTCGAGGATACCATCGAGGGCCTCCAGACGCAGGTACTTCACGATGCGAATCTTCAGCCGGTTCTGACGTCTTAGCTCCTGCATCGCGGCGAAGGCTGGGTGCCCATCCACATCGTGTACGCCGGTTATGCCCTGTGCGAGGAGATGTGCTTGTGCCTGATCCAGCAGGTCGACCAGGGCTGCGAAGTCCAGCTCTGGGATAGCGCGCTTGATCAGAGCCATCGCGTCCTCGAAGAACACCCCTGCGGGCGCACCGCCATCATCACGCTGGATCTTCCCGTGTTCGGGATCCATCGTCTCGACGGTCACACCGGCCGCGTGCATGGCGGCTGAGTTCGCGAGCAGTGCATGCGCGCTCTTCGCGATCAGGGCGACCGGGTGATGTGGCGCAACCGAGTCCAGTTCGCACGCCGTGGGAAAACTGGAGTCGTCCCAGAGATTCTGGTCCCATCCCCTGCCTGTGATCCAGCTGCCCGGTGGGCATTGCGTGACTCTGTCCGCAATGCGAGTCAACAATTCCTTGCGCGTGCAATCCCGCAGATCCAGCTCCTGTAATCCGCGCGCATACCACATCAGGTGAATATGGGCGTCGGTGATGCCCGGGATGATGACCTGGCTTCCCATATCCTCCATGATGGCGCCAGGTGCCTCGCCCCATCCGATGGCTGCGCGGCCCACATCGACAATCTTACCATCCAGGATGGCCATGGCCTGAGTCCACGGATGTTCAGCCGCGCCGGTGTAGATTCTGGCGTTGTGCAGGATTCTGAGGTTCACGCCTGGCGCTCCATAGGGTGGTCTTTTGAATTCTGGAGGTGCGATGTCCCCAGTCTGATCACACGGGCACGTCCGACCAGATCGCGGGTAGCGTTACAGGTGTCAACCACGACGGCGGCATGGTCGAGAAGCTGTGTGTAGTCAACCGAGCGGTGTCCGGTGACGATCACTGCGACATCACAGCGCTCCAGCTCTTCGACTGTTAGGGGCTGCGACTGGAGGCTGCGGATCTCCTTCTGGAAGACATTGCCGCCCACCTGAAACGTCGGCACGCATGGATCATGGTAGCGTACTTCGGCTCCACGTGCCTGAAGCAGCTCGATGATGCGCTCTGCCGGGCTGTTACGCGGGTCACTGACGTTCGGCTTGAAGGCCACGCCCAGCACGAGCACCCGTGCGCCGTGCAGCGCTTTCCCGACAGTGCCGAGTGCCTTGACCACCAGACGGTCGACGACGTGATAAGGCATCGCTTCATTGGTTTCCGCAGCCAGCTCGATGAACCGGGTGTAGAAATCGTACTCGCGTGCTTTCCAGAGCAGATAGTATGGATCAATGGGGATACAGTGCCCTCCAACGCCGGGACCCGGGCGGAACGGCATGAACCCGAAAGGTTTGGTTTCTGCTGCCTCGATGACCTCCCAAATGTCGATATCCATCCTCTCGGCCAATTGCGCGATTTCATTGACCAGCGCGATGTTGACGGCCCGGAATGTATTCTCCAGGAGCTTTGTCAACTCCGCAGCCGCTGGCGATGACACCTCGTGTACCGGCGCACCCATTTGTCTCAGCAGCGCCGCAGCCAATGCGGTGGCGTCCGGCGTCAACCCTCCCACGACTTTGGGCGTGTTGTACGCGCTCCACTCCCGGTTTCCGGGGTCGATGCGCTCGGGTGAAAAGGCGAGATAGTAGTCTTTGTCGGCGCTCAATCCGCTGCGGGTCTCCAGTATAGGCCGGACAATGTCGGTGGTCGTTCCCGGGTAGGTCGTGGATTGCAGCACAACAAGCTGGCCTGCCCGTAGTTTGGGCGCCAGACTCTCGGTGGCGGCGATGATGTAGCTCAGGTCAGGCGTGCGTTGGACAGTATAGGGCGTAGGCACGCAGATGAAGGCAGCGTCGCACTCTCCGAGAGGTTCGTAACTCGAGACCGCCCGCAGCCGACCCGAGTTGACGTAGGGCGCCAGATCAGACGACGCTACGTCCTCTATGTGGCTGTAGCCTTCGTTGATCGCTTTGACCTTCTCTTCACTGATCTCGATGCCCAATGTGCTGAAGCCGGCCTTGGCAAAGCCTACGGCCAGCGGCAGACCTACATAACCCAATCCGATGACGGCAACGCGAGCCGTGCGTTTCGAGATCTTCTCGGACAGTGCTGCGCGCATCTTGACGATCCTTTCGTGTCTATCTAGGGACACAAAACGGCTGGAGGCTGAGCACAGGCCCAGCCTCCAGCCACAAGTCCGTTCAGACCCGGCCTGCTTGGCGCCGAGCCAGCAGCTCGAGCCGGTTTATCGTCTCGTACCAGCTGATCTCAGAGAGACCGAGTTTCCGGCGCAACGCGTCCGGCTCCATTCCTTCCACGAAGTCGTGAAGCGCACAGGTCCAGCGCAGCGTCTCGAAGGTCAGCCGTGCGACGTCTGCCAGTTCGGCAACTCCGGTGAGCACGTATTCGAGGTTCCGACCGGTCCAGGGGAAGAGAAACTGATCGATCTCATATTGAGAGAGATACTCATCCAGAACTTGGGTCCAAGCCTCGGGTAGCGCGATGCGGCGTTCCTTGTGCCGCCGCCGGGCGTTGCGATACCTGATCCACAGGGCGGGTCGATCGGGATCCGCGAGGTCGAGGTGGTTGAGATGGATGCTGGTACACTCGCTTTTCTTGATCCCCGTACTGAGCACGAGCGTGATCAGGAGGTGTGGACGCGCGTCGGGCGGATTTCCCTCATACCCTTGACGCAGCGCGGCGGTCACGTTCAACACGGCCTCGATCTCCGCCCGACTCAGGATGTCCGGAAGCGGCGGCGAAACGGTCTGGTGGATGAGGGGGGCCGCGATGTCGCGGGGGAGAAACCCTTCCTCTGCCATCCATCCGAAGAAAACCTTGAGCGTGGTGATGCGACGCTCTAGCGTTTTGGGGCTGCAGGGCACGCCTCGATTATTCTCCATCCACTTCAAGAACGCGTTCAACGTCGACGTCCCGACCTCACCAAGCGTCGCGCCGGCCCCCAGATAGTCGCTGAGGATCTGCAGATCCAGGCCGAATGCTTGCCGCGTGTTATCCGTGAAACCGCGTTCCACCATGTACCGTTCAAACGCGCCGATGGCTTGATCGAGCGACGACGATGACGTAAGCAACGGCTTGGCCACAGGAGCCGGTTGGTCTCGCGAGACTTGGTCCAGCGGAAAAAGCGGTAGCTGTTGGCCTTGGTCGGTCGTATTGTCAAACATGATACCTACATTATAGCCAATCCGGTCACAGGTTCAAAGGAGCTCGTCATCAACTTGGGTTAATGTACACCATGTTCTTCTTTTCCGTGTTATACTAAGGCCTATCCTGAGTAATGATAGCCGTATGGAGGCAATGGATGCCATTGGATGTACCCGCGATTCGACAGCAATTCCCGATCTTCCAGCGCAGGGTCAACGGCAAGCGGTTAATCTATCTCGATAGCGCTGCCAGCTCGCAGAAGCCACAGGCGGTTATCGATGCGATGGTCCGGGTTTGGTCGAGCAGTTATGCAAACGTTCACCGGGGCCTTTACAGCTTGGCCGAGGAAGCGACAGAGCTTTACGAAGATGCTCGTACCAAGTTCGCGCGTTTCATCAACGCGCCGGATGTCGCCGAGATCATCCATGTGCGCAATGCTACCGAGGGCCTCAACTTGGTGGCGTACACGTGGGGCGAGGTCAATGTTCACGCTGGAGATCGAATCGTCATTACCGAATTGGAGCACCATGCCAACCTGGTGCCCTGGCAGCAGCTCGCGTTGCGCAAGGGAGCTGAGTTGGCCTACATCCCCGTGACGGATGCGGGGTTTCTCGATTTGGAGGCATTGCCACCACTCCTCGAGGACGGTCGCACCAAGCTTGTGGCATGCTCGGTTATGTCCAACGTGTTGGGCACGCGGCCTCCTGTGATCCGGGTTGCCGAAATGGCCCACGCCGCTGGCGCGGTGATCGTCATGGATGGAGCCCAGGCAGCGCCCCACCAGCCCCTGGACGTTCAGGCGTTGGGAGCCGATTTCCTCGCGTTCTCCGGGCACAAACTCTGCGGGCCGGGCGTTGGTGTTCTGTGGGGGCGCCGTGAGCTACTGGAGTCGATGCCACCTTTTCTGTTCGGCGGCGACATGATCCGGACTGTAAAGCAGTATGAGTCCAAGTGGAACGAGGTGCCCTACAAGTTCGAGGCCGGGACTCCACCTGTAGCTGAGGTCGTGGGTCTGGGGGCCGCCGTCGACTTCCTGACGGATCTCGGGATGGAGGAGATCCACGCGCACGAACAACAGCTCGTGCGCTATGCGATGGAGCGCTTGTCTGAAGTGCCCGACCTGAAGTTCATCGGCCCTGGACCAGCGGACCGGGGGGCGTTGGTGTCTTTTGCGTTGAAAGGCGTACATCCTCACGATATCGCTGCGATTCTGGACGAGGATGGCATCTGTGTGCGGGCCGGCCATCACTGTGCGCAACCCCTTCACGACCGCTTCTGCCTGCCCGCAAGTGCCCGCGCCAGTTTCTACATTTATAACGACCGCGATGATGTGGATGCCTTGGTCTTGGCGTTGCAGCGGGTTGTGCGTCTGCTGCGACGATCGTAGCGGCTAGGCCACACTAGACTAGGGGGGAGCATGAGTCAGGATCTGTACCGGGAACAGCTTTTGGATCATTACCACAACCCCGAGAATTACGGGGTATTGGACCCTGCGGATGTCGACATTGAGATGGACAATCCTACCTGCGGCGATATGGTTCACGTGACGGCGCGGCTCGATTCGGCGGGGCGCGTCTCAGAAGTGATGTTCGAGGGGCAAGGATGCGTGGTGAGTATGGCGGCATCGTCGATGCTCACGGAGGAGCTGGTTGGAAAGACGCCCGACGAAGTCGCCGCGATGGGTCTTGCCGAGATTCAGGAGATGATGGGCGGCATCCGACTCAGTATGGGCCGTGTAAAATGCGCGCTGCTATCGCTCAATGCCATGAAGCAGGGGCTCAAGGAAGCTGGGAGACTCGGCTGACCGCTCTGCGCCAGGTCTCATGCAAAGGGCGCCCTCAGTACGCTGAGAGGGCGCCCTTTGGCGTTGTCAGCGAGAGTTCGGAGTTTCCTGAGGTTGCGCGCGCGCATCGATCTGGATCGGCACGGCCTCGGGTATGACGTTTTCGACGTCCACCTGGTCGGGCACCACAATCATCGGCACGATTGTGTACTCACCTGTGCCCAGCCCAGAGAGATCCAGGATTACCTGCACGTCTGATGGCTGGAGGGACTCCATGATGTCCAGTGGGCCGCTGAGAATAACCACGACAGATTCCGGGCCAACTGAGGCAGTCAGCGCGGGGCTCAGGGCCCGGATGGTAGGCGTGATCTCAAGCGTAATGCCGCTGCGGATGATCTCGACAGTCACTGTCACCGTGACCACGGGCTGCGACGGCTGGATGACCGAAAGCCCCTGAACCATCTGCAGGGTCACACTGGTCGTGAGGGTCTGGGTGATGCCCTGAAGGTTGATCGGCTCGGTCTGGAGGAAGTTGACCCCTTGGACTACTTCTCGGCGCCCCGATACCTTGACCGCGGGCGGCACAAACTCCAGGTTGGAGATGCGGTAGCCTGGGGCGGGCTGCCCAACGAGCGGTCCGGCGGTCACAGGGATGTCGCGGAAAAACCCTAGCTGCGTGACCGGAACATTGACCGTGACGGAGCGCGGCGCGGTCTCGACATTCTCCACGGAAGCGCCATCTTCATCCACAGCCAATGGTTGGTAGTCGCTGCGTACACTCCCTTGACGGCCTTCGACCGACACCGCGACCTGTACCCGGTTGACCTGCTCCACGAGCGACTCTGGCCCAACAACACGCACGGATTGTGGCGCGATTTCGGGGTTTTCGACGCTGAATCCGATGGCCGGTGTACCCTGAATGACAACTTGCACCGGAACTTCCTTCTCGGCAACTGGCTCGATGACCAGCTCGATTCGCTCCGGCGTGATGCTCGTAATATCGGCGGGGCCGCTCTCGAGTTCGACCTGGATGGGCACTTCGACGGTACCTGTCCCTACGGAGGTGAGGTCAACGTACGCGTCAATGTCCTCAGCACGGAGTTGGTCCCACACTGACCTGGGTGCGCGAATCTCCACGCGGGCGGTGGCGTTCTCACTGCCATAGGTCGTCATTCCATCCTGTAGGCCCCGTAGCTCTATGGTAATCGGGCCTCCAAAGGTATCGATGCGGGTTGGGTCTTCTGCCTCGGTGGCAACAGCCCAGAAGAAGAACGCCAAAAGCAGCGAGATCGCGAACAGGCTCAGGTTATGGCTGATCCAACGACTCACGATCGCACCTCCGATTTCCCCTCACGCGCCGCAGCGACTATGAACGCGCGCGGCGTAGCCATGACAGTGGTCCCTTGCCGTTGCGCTGGCGCGGAATGAGGAACGCGCGCAGGATTGACTCCAGCCGCTTGGTGTCGATGTTACGGATGATCCGCCCGCTGTGGGTCAGTGAGATGGTGCCCCGCTCCTCGGAGATCACCACTGCAACAGCGTCGGCGTCCTCAGTGATCCCGATGGCTGCGCGGTGGCGCAACCCAAGCTCACGGTCGGCCAAGAACGCTGCGGTCAGCGGCATAACGCAGGCTGCCGCAGCCAAACGGCCCTCGCGGATTATCACGGCACCATCGTGGAGGATTGTATGGTGATCGAAGATTGTCATCAGCAGCTCGGGCGTGACTTCTGCTTCCATGAGCACGCCCGTCTCAATGTAGTCTTGAAGGCCGGTCTGCCTCTCGAAGACAATCAGTGCGCCAATGTGGCGCGTTGCCATATAGTCGGTGGCCTCGACGACGTTTTCGATCGTAGAGATCAGGCGCTCGGTATCGCGCTGTGACAGCACCAATACCCGACCACGGCCCAGTTGCTCCAGCGCACGGCGCAGCTCCGGCTGGAATACGACGGGGATACCAAGAAGCAGCGCCGGCAAGAGCTGCTGGATGAGCCACGAAAAGGCCCGGAGCTCAATCAATCGGGTGAGCAGCGCTAATGAGACCAGCAGGGCAATGATGCCTCGAACCAGGGGAACGGCTCTCGTCCCTCGGATCGCGTAGAAGACCCAGAAGAAGAGAAACGCCACCATGAAGATATCCAGGATGTCAGTCCAGGATATCCGCTGGAGTAGCCAACCCAAGTTCCACATAGACAATAGGCACGATCAGGACCACGGGTTTCTTGTGGCCCACCAAGTCTGATAGATGCGTGTGCGCGTCCCCGATGCCAGCCGGGAACGCTGAATGTCGGCACCTCGGTACCGGAAGCCGCTGCGCATCTCGAACCTTCTCCTCCGGCAGATGTCCGGTTCCCGCCGATGTCCCTCAGCCCGAGGCGATGGGCTTGGCAGGAGGCGGCTCCCGCTGAGCCATTTCCCGGTAGAGATCGGCGTAGGCCTCCCGGTCGGGTGGATTGAGAGCAAGGATCGCCTCTAGCGTCTTGACGGCCGCCTCCTTGTGTCCGGCCTCCAGCTGTAGATCTCCAAGTATGTCCAGATGCGCCAAGGCCCTCTCGCGATTCCCCAGGTTCAGGTACAGTTGCGCGATCCGTGCGCGCAGCGGGATGCTTTCCGGCTCGCTTTCGACAAGATCCTCGAGGATCGTCAAAGCCTTGGACACTTTGCGGTTGCTCAGATAGCTCTTGACCAGTTTGTCGAGTGCGCCGATCCCCAGATGAGGGCGGCCTGTGCGCGGGTAGAGCCGGTAGAGGGCCAGATGGGCGCGTTCGTCGTCCGCAGCGATTCGCAGGATCTCTTCATTGTCTTTGATCGCGGCCGCCCAGTCCAGGCGCTGGACGTCGAGGTCGGCCATACGGTGCAGGATGCGCACTTGCCAAGCCTTGTCGGCGGAGCCGCGCGGGGCAAGACGCAAAGCCTCGGTGTAGATCTCGCGGGCACGTTCGGGTTGGGCCAACTGGTAATAGGCATCTGCGGTCTGCAGATACTGGCTTAGCGCGTCATCGATGCGTCCATGGTGGACCAAGAGCTCGACCACACGGCGATGAACTGCGATATCGAGCGGCGAGATCTCCAAGATGAGTTGGTAGGTTGTCAGGGCCTGAGGAATCTGGCCACGTATTTCGTAGGTTCGCGCAACTGTGTCAAACTTCCGGATCGCTTCTTCGAGATTGCCGTTCTCCCGTAGCATGACCCCCAGGAGATGGTGGAGTGGCAGGTAGTCGGGTGCGTCGGCGATGGCGTGAAAGAGCTCTTCCAGCGCAGAATGGATCTTGTTACGGCGCTGATACTCCTGAGCCAGGGCGATAGACCGCAGGATGTCATCTGACCCCGGCAGGCTGACGAGTTCGGCCAAGCTCAGAACTGTGCCCGAGCGGGCGAATTCATCGAGACGCCTGCGAACTCGCACGGCGCCGTCCTCCCATCCGCGCTTTCCGAGAAAGTCTACCAGTAGCTGGCTGATGCGGCCCGCTCGTTCGGGCTCGCCTGTATTTGCGAGGCTCTGCGCCAGGCCGTCGTAGACGCGGATGAGGTCGTCCATATGTTCGCGCTCGATTGTCGCGACATCGACGATCTTCACGGCTTCGAGAAAGTGCTTGAACGCCGACTGAAATTCCCCTTGCGCTTGATAACACTCGCCGAGCGAGAAGTGACTGCCCAGCACGTACTCCGGGTCGCTCAGCGCAGCCTCGAATTCCGCAATGGCCTCGTCGAAGTGCATCTGTTCCTTGTAGAGTAGGCCGAGGTTGAAGTGGATCGAGGGCATCGATATCCCTGCCCGCAGCAAGCGCTCGTAGTGTGTTGCTGCCTCCTGAATATCGCCGCGCGTCTGTGCATCGACTGCCTTGCCGATGAGCAGGTCAACTTCGCTCTGCGAGGCGCCATGCGGTTGCGGCTTGTCCTCGGCGAAGATCGACTCGGCGAGCCTCGTGAGGGCTCTTTGTCGAGCGATTTCCACCGGTGTACCCGCTTCCTCGTCGGCGTCTGTGAGGTCGACAGCGGACTCCTGATCCAACGTCCCTTCTGTCTCGACGCCCATGGGCGGTGGCTGTGGAATCGGCCGGTTGCTCTGAAGGAGCATGAGCGCCTGACCGATTCGCGGGTCGTGGGGCACATATCGCTGCATGTCGCGGCATAGGGCGATCGCCTGATCACGTTTCTTGTCCTGGTATAGATGGCATAGCCAGAGAGTTGCCAGGACTGCGTGCGCGGTCCTATCTTGCGTGCGGTAGAGCTCCAGGAGCTGCGCCCAGGCGCTCTCATGGTGCGGGCGCAGGCGCACCGACGCCTCCAGCGTGGAGAGCCGCTTGGCAACCAGACCCTGTTGACCATAGTGCTCGGCTGCCTTTAAGTAGGTCTCGGCGGCGCGCTGTAGATGGCCCTGGCGTTCGGATATCTCGGCGATGCGTTCGTAGGGGCCGGGATCTGTTGGGGAAAGCCCTACCAGGTGTTCGTAAGCCAGCAATGCCCCATCCAGGTTGTCGTCATTGAGCAGGGCCCAAGCGCACCCCATCAGCGCTGACACGTCGTTCGGAGACTCGACCAGCGCTTGCCGGTAGTGTTCAACGGCATCCTGCCATTTCTCCGCCCATACAGCGTCGTTGGCCCTCTGAATCGCTTCCTCAAACCGCAGACGGTTCCCAACCATTGTCACCTTCCTGCTCAGACCCCGTAACCTACTACCCGGCGTTCAGCGCCCAGACGAGGATCGCCTTCTGGGCGTGTAGACGGTTTTCGGCTTGGTCGAACAGCGCCGAGTGCGGCCCGTCGGCGACCGCATCTGTGATCTCCTCCCCACGATGTGCGGGCAGGCAATGCATGACCATGACGTCGTCTTTGGCATAGGCTAACTTGGTCTGGTCGACCTGGTAAGGTGGGAAAACCTGCCGCCGTTGTTGCGCTTCCTCTTCCTGCCCCATCGACGTCCAGGTGTCGGTATAGATAACATCCGCCCCGGCTACCGCTTCGAGGGGATCGTAGGTGGCGCTGAGCGTGGCGCCGGTCTGCGCTGCAAGCCTCTGACCGATGCTCCAGACCGCGGGATGCAGCTCGTAGCGACGGGGCGTGGCGATGGTGTAATCCATACCAAGCAGCGCTGCGCCGAAGAGGAGCGAGACGGCGACGTTGTTGCCGTCGCCGAGGTAGGCCAGTTTGCGGCCCGCGAACCCACCCTTGTACTCCAAGATGGTGAGGAAGTCTGCCATGCCCTGGCAAGGGTGTGCGAAATCCGATAGACCATTGATGACCGGGACCGTGGCGTAACGCGCCAGCTCGACGACATCATAGTGGTTGAAGACGCGGGCCATCACTACGTCCACGTAGCGTGAGATCACGCGTGCGACGTCGGCGGTGCTTTCGCGCTGGCCCAACTGGATCTCGTTCGGAGATAGATAGAGCCCGTTTCCACCTAGCTGCAGCATCGCCACATCGAACGAGACGCGCGTGCGTAGGCTCGGCTTCTGGAAGATCATGCCGAGCACCTTCCCCTTGAGATAGGGCTGGGGATCGCCGTTGCGCCACTCCCCTTTCAGTTTCACGGCAAGGTCGAGGATGTCGCGCATCGTCTGCGAATCGAGATCGGCCAAAGTGAGGAAGTGCGTCATCTGCGATACCTCCTGATGGGGTCGGCGTGTGTCGGCCCAGGTTTCCGTCACATCAACCAGTGCGCAAGTTAGTATACCATGAAGCACCACCCCAGGGCAAACGGCCACGCTTGCTGCAGAGCACGTCTGCAAGCGCTGTGCCTATCAACGACACGTGTTGTGCCATCCCCGGTCGCGTCCCCGTTGCGGTGCCCTGCACGGGGTGCTATACTGAGATTTGGACGTGCGTCATATTCCATTGGAGCGGCCGCGCCGCAGATAGGAGGTCCGATGAGTGACCCGAAACTTGCCTGGATTGAGGACGAACTCGATGCGCTGAAGGATGATGGCCTGTTCATCACACTGCGCACCATCGACTCCCCACCGGGAGCCTGGATGAATGTGGATGGCAAGCGTGTACTCAACCTGTGTACGAACAACTATCTTGGCCTGGCCAACGACGAGCGCCTGCGGGTGGCAGCACGGCAGGCCATAGATGATTATGGCGTGGGACCCACCGCGGTACGCTCCATTGCCGGGACTCTGGCCCTGCACATCGACCTGGAAAAGGCGGTGGCAGAGTTCAAAGGCGCCGAGGATGCGTTGTACATTCAGTCGGGGTTCCTGGCGAACCAGGCCGCTATTCCGCCGCTGGTCGGGCGTGAGGACGTCATCTTCTCCGATCGGCTCAACCACGCCAGCATCATCGATGGCGCGCGGCTGAGCCGCGCAAAGATTGTCGTCTACGAACACGCGGACCCGGAGGATCTGGAGGCTCAGGTCAGGTCATTCCTACCGCAGTACCGCCGCGGCCTGGTTGTGACCGACGGCGTGTTTTCTATGGACGGTGACGTCGCGCCGCTGGACAGGATCTATGAGGTGGCCGAACGCTATGGTTTGATGACCATGGTGGATGACGCCCACGGCGAGGGGGTGTTGGGGAAAGGCGGACGCGGCATCGTGGATCACTTCGGACTTCACGGTAAGTTCGATGTGGAGATCGGCACGTTCTCGAAGGCCTTCGGCGTGGTTGGGGGCGTGGTTGCCGGCAAGAAACTCATCGTGGACTACTTGCGGCAAAAGGCGCGGCCTTTCCTCTTCTCCAATGCCGTGACCGCCGCCGATACGGCAGCGTGCTATGCAGCCGTGAAGGTGTTGGCCGAGTCGTCTGACCTGGTGGACCGTCTCTGGGAGAACACCGACTACTTCAAATCGGCGCTGCAGTCCCTTGGCTTCGATGTCGGCAGAAGCGTGACCCCGATCACGCCAGTGATGCTGGGAGACGTCAAGCTGGCGAAGACCTTCAGCCGGCGCCTCTTCGAGGAGACCGTCTTTGCGATGGCTCTGGGGTTTCCCACTGTCCCCCAGGGATTGGCCAGGATCCGGGTGATGGTCTCGGCTGCGCTTTCGCGCGACGACCTGGACTACGGGTTGGCGCGGTTCGAGAAGGTCGGCAAGGAGTTGGGCGTTATCGGCTGAACCTTGACGCGCCGTCGCTGCTGCGGCTACTGTATAGCGCGATCGATGGCGCGCTGCACCGCATCGTAATCCGCCGGCAACTCGACCGGCGGATTTCTGTGCCGGGCGACTACGTCTTCGAGGGCATTATCGTGGTACCCGACCTTGAATCCCGTGAACTTGAGTCCGTGGGCGGTGGAGATCACGACCACGCGATCGGTTGGGCGAACCTCGCCGCGAGCTACGAGCTTGAACAGCACAGCCAGTGCCACCCCGGTATGTGGGCAGGAATACATCCCCGTGCGATCGGCGCGGGCCGCGGCATTGGCTAACTCGTCCTCTGTTGCCTGCTCTACGATGCCGTCGAAGGCGGCGAGTGCCTTGACGGCGCGCTCGTAACTCACAGGGTTCCCGATTTGGATTGCGCTGGCCAGTGTCTTCTGAGCCTTCACAGGGACGAATTCCTTGAACCCCGTCTGATAGCTCAGGTAGAGTGGGTTGGCGCGCGCGGCTTGAGCGCAGGCGATGCGCGGCAGCTTGTCGATCAGGCCGAGCTCCTTCATCATGAGAAACCCTTTGCCCAGGGCGCTGACGTTGCCCAGGTTGCCTACCGGGATAACGATCCAGTCGGGTACCTGCCAGTCAAACTGTTGCACGATTTCCATCGCAACGGTCTTCTGGCCTTCCATTCGCAGTGCGTTCATCGAGTTCGCCAGGTAGATCGTGGTGTCCTTCGTGAGTTGCTTCACGATGTTCATGCAACCGTCGAAGTCGGTGTCCAAGGCCAGGACCAGCGCCCCGTTCGCGATCGGCTGGATCAATTGTGCTGTAGATACGCGTCCCTTGGGCAACAAGACCACGGCCGGGATGCTGGCAGCCGCGGCATATGCCGCCAGGGCCGCGGAGGTGTCGCCGGTCGAAGCACAGGCGACGGCGCGGATAGGTCTCCCATGGGCGATCATCTGGCGTACCACAGAGACTAACACGGTCATCCCCAGATCTTTGAACGACCCAGTGTGGCTGTTGCCGCACAGCTTCACCCAGAGGTCGCCAACCCCAATCTCCTTGCCCAAACGCTCGGCCCAGAAGCAGTTGGTGTGGCCTTCGTACATGGAGACGACGTTCTCATTTTCCAGTTCGGGACAGACCCACTCCTTCTTGCCCCAGACGCCGCTGCCATAGGGCCACTCTGTCGTTCGTGTCCGGCTGTCGAAGAGCTGCCTCCAGGCGAGTGCATCGCGGTCTCTCAGCGCGTCAACATCGTGCTCTACGTCGAGTAATCCGCCACAGGACTCGCATTCGTAGACGACGTCGAAGATCGAGTGCCGGGTCCCGCAGCCGCGGGTGCATTCCAGCCAGCTATGGTAGCCCATGTTTTCCTCCACTCTGTTCCACGTACCCTGTGCTCGCTTCAGCCCCCGTGTGGCCATAGGCCGAGCTTCTGCAACTCGGTCTGAAGCCGCGGACGCAGCGCTATGACGGCCCAAGCTGACAACAGGAGCTCCAGGGCAAGTCGAGGATAGTTGGTCAATGACATCCACAACGTGGTCTCGAAGGTCTCAGAAGGGGGGAATTCGTACGCTGCAAAGGGGTAGAACCACGGTACGACGCTTCCGATATCGCACACCAGGTGGGACAGGTACCCAAGTGCCCAACTCCAGCCGCTGCGCTTGCCCCAAATGAGAAGTACGATCGCCGTGGACAGGAGCGCGCTGAAAAGGGTGTGTCCCCACAAGCGCCCACTATCTGCACGTCCCAGGACGTAATGTGCCACTTTGTCCACGGCATCCGGGAAGACGGCGGCTGCCATGATCGGCACAAACTCGGCCTTGGCGTACCGGTGCTCCAGAGCTGAGACCGCAAGGTGTCCGAACAGCATAGTCGCAATTCCTACCGGCTGCTAGCGCGTGAGAATGACCGCCACACCAGGGACCGCCTCAGTGGCACGGCGAACGCCACCAGCGCCCACAGGAGCAGCACCAGCTCCAAGGCGACCTTTCGGCGGTCCTCGAAATAGTGCTCAAGGATCTCGGCGAATCCAGGCGATGGCTCGAATGCATAGCTGCGAAACGGGTACCACCAAGGAACCGTGCCGGCGGTGTCCGCCAGAAGGTGCCCCATGTAGCCCAACACCCAACTGCGAGCCGCTCGCGGCCCGGCGGCAGCTCTGACAAATAGCGTCGATATCCCTACGCTCAGCAGCGTGTGGCCCCACATACGACCGTTGGGGGTTACGTGCAATACCTGGCAGAGTGTCTTGTCGAGTATGTCGGGGTATAGCGCGCCGAGCACTGTGGGAGCCAGGTCGGTCCCCAGGTAGCGGCGCTCGAGCAGGGCGACGGCGATGTGTCCGATCAGCATCGCTCGCTCACCTGGCCTGCGTACCTACGGCATGGGTTGGCGTCCGGTGGATGGGCCGATATCCCCGCGCCACCAGCTCAGGCGCTGGAATCGAGGCCTCGTCGGGCTTGTCTGAGAGCGCGAAAATCAGGGCGCCCTGTTCGAGCCACGCGAGGGCGGCCTGTCGGACCTCCTGCGTGATCACGATCTCATGGGCCAATAGCTCTTTTGCCGGCGCCTTCGGATCGAGGTGGCCCATCCGCTGCACAGTCATCACGTACTCATTATAGCGGAATGCCTTGAAGGGGGTCGGGTCGCCCGACCGAACCCTGGTGTGGATGTCGCTGTGCAACTCGCGGAGCGTCTCGGGCAGGTCGGAGGCGGTTGCGTCCACTGATGCCAGAAACTCGGTGAAGTGCTTCAGTTCTCCACTGCGGATCTTCTCCACGAGTTTATCGCGGGAGATCAATCCGCTGCCAAGGATCAAGCACACGTAGGCAAGGTAATCTTGGTTGTCTGCCGTGAAGGGATGGAACTCCGTGCGGTTGAGCAGGTCATAGCTCGCCTCGAAAGCGGCACGATTGAAGGCATCGCCGAGAAGAGTCTCCACAGTTTCGCGCACCGCAACGACGCGAGCCTGATCGATCATGCGATCATTGCGTCCGCGGGCGCCGAGCGCGGTCTTATCGAGGTCGATGACCACGGCGGTGCTGTCGTCTATGGGGAATCCGTGTTCGCTGCAGTAACGATGGAAATCGCGTAACATTGCCCAGCGGTTGGCCAGGTAGAGCGTCCGTTGCGCTTCCGCAACCAATTCGACCTGCTCTGGCTGCTCGGACTCCGACCCGATGAAGGCAATCCCGGGCCATTTGCCGGCCTCGCACAGATTGGCGAAGGCAATGCCGTCGTTCATACGTGTGTCACCGATGTAGACAAGCCGTTGGATCTTGGATGCTCCGGGTTCCAGAGCCCGCGCGCGTTGTAGTAGGAAGGCGACGATGCGGGCATAGGTCGGCTCGCTCTTGCGAGGGATTGTGGGTCCGCCCAGGCCGATCCGAGCAGCGACCTCGCGGAAGCCCGGTAGGCGATGGTCTATAGGCTGCAGATTCCGGTAGATAAGCAAGTCGCCGAGGAACTCGGCGACGGTGGTGAGGCCGTAGTTTTCCATCGGAGAGGCTCCCCTATGCCTCTACGTAGCCGCTGGCTACGAGGAGTTCTGCATTCAGCACGGCGCCGCTGGCAGCGCCCCGTAGCGTGTTGTGGGTAACTGTAGTCATACGCAGATCCAGCAAAGGGCACGGCCGGATCCGCCCGACGCTGATTGCCATCCCCGACTCGGCATCCCGGTCGCGCCGGGGTTGGGGCCGATCGGGCTCGGTTCGGACACAAATCACCTGAGCCGGAGAACTCGGTAGCGCCTTGCAGATTTCTGGGGGCTGGTAGTGGCTGAGGATCTCGTGCGCTTGCTCCGGCGCAACAGGCTTCTCAAAGCCCACGGATACGCTGACGGTGTGACCGTCCAGCACGGACACACGGTTGGCGTGTGAACTCAGAACAAGATCGGCAGGCGCAAGACGCCCTTCGATGACGCCGCCCAGAAGCTTCTGAAGCTCTTGCTGGAATTTCTCTTCCTCGCCGGCGATGTAAGGAATGACGTTGCCGATGATGTCCAGAGCCGATACCCCCGGGTAGCCGGCCCCCGAGACGGCTTGCATAGATGCCATGAAGACCTTGCGAACACCAAAGGCCATGTGTAGGGGCTTGAGGGCAACAGCGACGCCCGTAATCGTGCAGTTGGGGCTGGTGACAATGAGGCCGGGCCAGCCGCGTCCTGCTCGCTGTGAGGCCACCAGAGCTAGCTGATCGGCGTTGATCTCGGGGATGATGAGCGGTATGTCATCGACGCTGCGGTAGGCCGAGGCGTTCGAACATACCAGGTAGCCCGCGGCGGCAAACTGTGGCTCGATGTCACGTGCTACCGACGAAGGAATGGCCGAGAAGACAAGCCTGGCGGGCAGATTCGGCTCCAAGGGTTGCACCGTCATCTCCCCCACGGCGGACGGGGGGTCGCCGGGAATCACCCATTGGCAGGCGTCTGCATAGCTGCGCCCTACGCTGCGCTCGGATGCCGCAAGCGCCACGATCTCGAACCATGGGTGGTCGGCAAGGAGCTGCACGAAGCGCTGACCGACGGCGCCTGTGGCGCCCAGAATTGCTACCGGGATTCGCTCACGCCGATTCATGGTTGATCACCTCGCTATGGATCTGGCGCACAGCCTGCGTTGCCTGGCCTGCGTCGATGACCAGAGAAATACTGCACTCAGACGATCCCTGTGCGATGGCAATCACATTGATGTGGGCGCTCGACAGGGCGGTGAACAGCCTGGCTGCAACCCCCGGTGTGCCACGCATACCGGCCCCTACAGCCGAGACGATCACGATATCATCCATCGACCATACGCGATCGATATCGCGGCGTGCCAGTTCGAGGGCCATCTCTTCCTCTAGAGCCGCGATGACCTTCGCGACGTCTACCGTCGGGATGACGAAGCAGATCGACTGCTCCGAGGACGCCTGCGATATCATGAGCACATTAGTGCCCTGACTCGCAACGGCTGCGAAGGTGCGGGCTGCAATACCCGGTACGCCCATCATGCCACGTCCCTCCACCGTCACCATACTCAGCCCATGGATTGCCGTCACCGCCTTGACCGTGCCCGGTGTGCTCTTGGGTTGCGATACGATCCGCGTGCCCGGACACGCGGGGTTGAACGTGTTCTTGACCCACAGCGGGATGTTTTGCTCGACGACCGGACGAATCGTCTTCGGGTGGAGGACCTTCGCGCCGAAGTAGGCCAGCTCACCGACCTCAGTATACGAAAGCTCGGGGATGATGCGCGCATCCGGTACGATACGTGGATCTGCGGTGAGCACGCCGTCAACATCTGTCCATGTCCAGACTTCGCTGGCATCGAGGGCAGCACCCAAGATCGAGGCGCTGTAATCGCTCCCACCTCGTCCCAGTGTTGTTGTGATTCCGTCTATAGTCGCGGCCATGAAGCCGGTCACAACCGGCACAATGCCGGCCTGCATCAGGGGGACCAGTCGCTGCTGGACGCGTTCGCGGGTGGGCTTCATAAGTGGCACGGCCTGTTGGAAGCAGTCGTCCGTCACGATGATCTCGGTGGCATCTACTGCCTGGGAAGACATGCCTTCCTGTTGTAGACGTGCTGCTACAATCCGCGCGTTGATACGCTCACCCAGCGAACTGATCGTGTCCATCGCTCTGGTCGTTACCTCGCCCAGCACGTGCACGCTACGACAGAAGGCTGAATACTCGTCCAGATAGGTATCGATCTCCCTGAGCAGCGAGGTCCGCGTTGCAGGATCGGCCAAGAGCCCGGCAACCTCCAGCGTGTGCCTTACGCGAAGATCCGAGACGATGCCCCGGTAAGTCTGATCGTCGCCTCGCGCCGCGGTCACCGCTCCCTCTATGAGCGCATCGGTGACGCCACGCATCGCCGAGACGACGACGGCTGTTTGGTCCCAGGCTGGGGCGTGTTCGGCGATCAGCGCAACTGCCTGGCTGATGGCGTCCGCACTGCCTACAGACGTACCCCCAAACTTCATGACGAGGGTCTTCATTGTACTACCCACCTCCTTGGCCGGTTCCCGTCGCGGAGCAAGGCGCCCGTGGTGAGCCTGCATGGGGAAGTTCCCGTGGCCTGCCCGCGACTTAAGGGGCTATTATACCTGGTTCGCGACGATTGAGCCATATTCCCGGGGTCTTTACGGAAGGTAAAGGCGTGCTATAATGAGCCGTGACGCACCTTGACTATGAGAATGCGTTCTAGCAAGCGCCAGGGGAGCCCGCAGACGGGCTGAGAGGGTGTTTGAGACACCGACCCTTGTACCTGATCTGGATTATGCCAGCGGAGGGAGTGCTAGTGGCGGTAACAAGCCCCCGTTGAGCCAATCCTGGCCGATGGGGGCTCTTTCTTTGTGGGGGAGGTGTTGGACGTGCGCATCGTGATATTCGCGAACGGCGTGATCGGGGACCTGCGCGGCGAGGTCTCGGCTTGGGTTCGACCCACCGATTGGATCGTTGCAGCCGATGGGGGCGCGCAGTATGTGCTCGAGGCCGGGCTCGTGCCGCACCACGTCGTGGGGGATGTCGATTCAATGACAGCGTCAACGCGGGACCTGCTAACGCGGGCCGGCGCCATCTTCCATATCTCGCCGCCAGCCAAAGATGAAACGGATCTCGAGTTAGCTCTCATGTGGGCAGCCGGCCAGACCCCTGAACAGATCGTGGTACTCGGCGCGTTCGGAGGGCGACCCGACCAGGCGTTGGCCAATCTCTTGTTGCTGGCGTTGCCGACACTGGAGGGCCGATCCGTGCTCTTCGTGACCGGGTCGTGGGAGGTGACGTTGGTTCGGGCCGGAGAACACCTGCAGCTTCGGGGGGCGGTGGGCGACCGCGTCTCGCTCATCCCCTTGGGTGGGTCGGCGTACGGTGTGACCACAACCGGGCTCGCGTTTCCCCTTGACGACGAGACACTGTCCTTTGGTCCTGCACGGGGCGTCAGCAACCGTTTTGAGGTCCCCGCACCGGTCGTGTCGGTCCGGGAAGGCATGGTGTGGTGCTTCCACGAGCTCGAGGACGCGCACTGGCGATAGCGCGGCTGGTGGAGCATGCTGGTCTTGGGTGTTGATGGGTTGTGAGGAGGTAGGTGATGAAACACAAAACCGTGGCCGTTCTGTTCGCTGCTGTCTTGCTGACAGGCTGTGCAACGATGACGCCGGTGCCGACAGTTGCGCCAACGCCAGAGGCGCCGCGCGTGTTGCGTGTGATGACGTATAGCAGCTTCGATATCAGTGAGCAAGTGGTGGCGGAGTTCGAGGCGACGCACAACGCGCAGTTGCAGTTTCTGGACGCAGGTGACACCGGAACAATGGTCAGTACGGCGATTCTGAGCATGGAGAATCCCCAGGCCGACGTTATGTACGGGATTGACAACACATTCCTGAGCCGTGCGCTGCAAGCCGGGATCTTTGAGCCATACGAGGCAGAAGCCCTCGCATCAATCCCCGATGAGTACGAGCTCGACGACCAGCATCGGGTCTCTCCGGTCGACTTCGGCGATGTCTGTCTCAACTACGACCGCTCCTACTTCGAGGAGCAGGGATTGGCGGTGCCAGATAGCCTGGAGGCCCTGGCAGACCCGGCTTACCGCGGACTCCTGGTAGCCGAGAATCCTGCATCATCCTCACCGGGGCTGGCGTTCCTCTTGGCGACGATTGTCACCTTGGGTGAGGAGAACCATCTAGATTACTGGGAGGCCCTAGTCGAAAACGATATCTTGATCGTGGATAGTTGGGATACAGCTTACTACAGCGAGTTCAGTGGAGGCGCCTTCAGCGAGGGCACACGGCCTCTCGTGGTGAGCTATGCCACAAGCCCGGCCGCCGAGGTCTACTTCAGCGAGGAACCGCTGGACGTATCGCCTACGGGCGCAGTGGTGGCGCCCGGTACGTGCTTCCGGCAGATCGAGTTTGTGGGGATCCTGAAGAACGGGCAGAACCGCGATCTGGCTGAGGCCTTTGTCGAATACGTGCTGGGCGCATCGTTCCAGGGTGACATCCCACTGCATATGTTTGTCTTCCCCGTCAACGAGACGGTGGCGTTGCCGGAGGTCTTTGCGGAACACGCACTAAGGGCTGAACAGCCCGCGACAATGTCAGTGGACGCGATCGAGCAAAATCGCGAATCATGGGTTCAGGCCTGGATCGACGTGGTCTTGCAGTGACCTGGAGGGCGTGACAGTGGTAAGGAATCGGGAGGCGAAGCCTGCCGGAAGACGCCTGGCCTGGCGCAGGTGGGCCGGCTTTTTGCTGTTGCTCGCGCTCCCTGTGGCATTCCTGGCGGTGTTCTACTTTTACCCTCTGGGAGAGATCGTACGAGTGAGCCTGGCGCAGCAGGGCGACTCACCGCCCGTCGCCGATCTGCTCGCCCGGCTATTCTCGAGCGGCCATCTGCGCATCGTAGGGTTCACGTTTGGGCAGGCGCTGCTGTCTACGGGGCTGACCCTGATGTTGGGCTTGCCGGGGGCCTATGTCTTCGCACGTTACCAGTTTCCGGGAAAGCGCTTGATTCAAGCTCTGTCGACGGTGCCCTTCGTGCTGCCGACGGTGGTTGTGGCAGCGGCCTTTAGCAGCGTCCTGGGACCGCGGTCGGTACTGAATCGCTGGTTCGGTTGGAATCTGGACCTGCGCTATACCCTGGCCGCGATTTTACTGGCTCACATCTTCTACAACTACACGGTCGTGTTGCGTCTGGTCCGCGGCCTGTGGTCTACGCTCGACCCGCATCTCGAGCAGGCGGCGCGCACGCTGGGCGCGCCGCCGTGGCGCGTGTTCTGGGAGGTTACGCTCCCGCTGTTGATGCCGGTGGTAGGCACCGCCGGCCTGCTTGTCTTCATCTTCTGTTTCACCAGCTTCGGCGTGGTTCTGATTCTGGGGGGGCCGACCTTTGCCACCCTGGAGGTCGCGATCTACCGCCAGACGATCAACTTCGCCAATCTGCAATTGGCAGCGGCGCTGTCGCTGATACAAATACTCTTCACCCTCGTGCTGACTCTGATCTACGCGCGTATGCAAGCGCGGATCGTGCGACCGCTCGACCTCAAGCCCCAGTGGGTAACAGAGCGACGTCCCCGAACGGTCGGGGATGTCGCTCTGGTCGTGGGGAACGTCGGCGTCATGCTCGTCCTGCTTGCCTATCCCTTGGTGACGCTTGTGGCCCGCTCGTTGGGATCGGGCCTGCGATACTATGCCGCGCTCTTTGAGAACCCGCGGCAAGGGGTGTTCTATGTGCCGCCCTTTGCGGCTGTGGGTAACTCGATCAGGATCGCGCTGATGACAACCGTGCTGGCGCTCTTCTTGGGCCTGCTTACTGCGCTGGCCCTCTATCGCCGGCGTGCGGGATGGCTGATCGACGCTGTGTTTATGCTACCTCTGGGAACTTCAGCCGTCACGTTGGGTCTAGGATATCTGTTGGCGATGGATCAGCCCCCTTTGCAGCTGCGCGGGACGGTGGCGTTGATCGTGTTCGCGCATACGCTGGTGGGCCTTCCGTTTGTCGTGCGCAGCTTACTGCCTGCTCTGCAGTCCATTCGCCCCAGCTTGCGAGAAGTAGCGGCTCTGTTGGGCGGCTCGCCGGCAAGAGTCTTTGTCGAAGTGGACCTCCCTATCGTCTGGCGAGCCCTCGCGGTGGGTGCGATCTTTGCGTTTACCGTATCTATGGGCGAGTTTGGTGCGACCTCGCTGATAGCTCGTCCTGAACTGCCGACTATTCCCGTGGCGATCTACCGTTTCCTCTCACGGCCCGGTGCCCTCAACTACGGGCAGGCGCTGGCCATGTCCACGATCCTGATGTCGGTCTGTGTTGCAGGGTTCGTGGGGATCGAGCACCTGCGTCCGCCCGGAACGCAGGTGTTCTAGCGGTGTTCGCGGAGCAGGCTGTTTGGTGTCAGGCTCTCACCTTGGGGTTTCGTCGTGAGACTGGGAGGTCCCATTGGCATTCTTGACCGTTGACGCTGTCTCCAAGATCTATGAGGGTGTGCCACTCCTGACCGGGGTGTCCTTCGAAGTTGCTCAGGGAGAGATCGTGAGCCTGCTTGGGCCGTCCGGAAGCGGCAAGACCACGCTATTGCGCATCATCGCGGGGCTGGAGCCCGCTGATGGAGGACGGGTGCTCCTGGCAGGCCAGGATGTCACCGGCATGCCGACCCATCAACGGAACATCGTGTTGATGTTTCAGGAGTATGCGCTTTTCCCTCATCGCACTGTAGCTGAGAACGTGGCTTTTGGGCTGCGGATGCGCCGCTGGCTGAAGCGGGACATCGAAGTCAGGGTGCAGGAGATGCTGGCGTTGGTGGGGCTGGAGGCCTTTGGCCCGCGGAACGTGATCGAGCTGTCGGGAGGGGAGCGACAGCGGGTCGCACTCGCGCGAAGCCTGGCGCCGGAGCCCCGCCTGCTGCTGCTCGACGAGCCGTTGGGGTCGTTGGACCGCAACCTGCGCGAACGACTGCTCGAGGATCTCGCTGCGATACTACGACGCGTTGGTGTCACGACGATTGTGGTCACCCACGATCAGGCGGAAGCCTTTGCCCTTGCCGATCGCGCTGCAGTCTTGCACGCGACCCGGGTCGTCCAGATGGATAGGCCCGATGCCATCTACCGCAACCCGGCGACACCGTGGGTGGCGAGCTTTCTGGGGCTGACGAATCTCTATCCTGCAGAGGCGGTTGGCGACCATCAGGTTCGAGTGCCGTTTGGCACCTTGACGCTCTCCCCAAGCGTCGCCTTACCGCCAGCCGGAGCCACGGGAACGCTGCTTGTGCTCCCATGGGCGGTACGCCTGATGACAGACGCGACGCCGCGCAATGACCCTCACGCGATCAATACGTTCTCTGGAACCGTAGCCCAGCGCATCTTCCAGGGCCGGACCACCAAGCTGGCGCTGGCAGTTCACGGTGAGCTCCTGCGGCTGACTATCCAGATGGGGGATAGCGTTGCAGGCGAAGGCGATTCTGTCGAGGGCTGGCTTGACCCCGAGGCGCTTCGCTGGCTCGATGCCGGGGCTTGAGGGCGCTAGGCCCTGTGGCGATCAGGGGACCAGACAGACCCAGTCATAGGCTGCGGTAAGCAGCCGCGCATCGTTGCTTGCGCCGGCTGTCGCTTCTAGGGGTGCCAGGGCGGCGGCGTGAACTAGGGACAGCTCAATGACGTCCCGATCGCCTAGCGCATCGGCGGATAGGGAGAAGCGAACCTCGTTCCAGTCCTGCGGTAGGGGCGCAACGCCGAGCACGACATCGTCAACGCGCACGGTCAGGGTCTGTCCCTCGGGATAAGCGAGCACACGCAGCCGCAGGTCATAGGCCCTGCCCGGCTGCAGGCCTATCCGCAGCGTGGTGGTGAGTTCCTGGCCTGCCCATCGCCCATCGACGCCGCCGATCTCCTCCGGACGATACCAACCGTTCCCAAGGTAGCGACCATCTTCCAGAGCTCCGATATCGATGCAGCCATCGGGCCCGGGCCTGAGAGCGCTCGCCGGCACGCGATCGGGCGGGGCCAGGATCTGCAAACGCACGTGGTCGTGCTGCGAGTGTACTCGCCGATCTCTGGAGAAGGTGCGGTCCTCGATTGTAACCCAGGTGCCGTGGTGGCTCAGGATGTCGATGGCCTCCGGGGTGAACTGGTCGCGATCCAGAATAGCGACCCAGTGAGGGCCGTTTTTGAGGGCATCCGCGACTGCATCTACGTCGAAGCGGTAAAGATAGACAATTGGAAAATCAGGTAGCTCGACTTGCGCGGCCCGGAACGACCCTGCTGCCGCGATGAGCGTTGTCTCCGGAGCGTAGTTGGCCGCGATATGTGCCGTGGCCTGGGATGGCGGCGCGGGCACTTGTGCCAACATCGCTGCCCAGGGCAGTGTCTGTAGCAGGAGGCCGAGCGTGGGAAGCGCCACAAGACCTGCTCTTGCCGCTCTCGCCGTGCTGACGTGGGCCCACCCGGACGCCACCAGCAAGCTGAGCGGCGGAAAGAGCGGCAACAGCAGCCGCGGACGGTCGAGCGTTTCGAAAACGAAGACCTGAGCCGCGGTTAGCAGCACCCATAGGCCAAGCCACTGCGTGTTCCTGCTTCGCCAGTTGGCCTTGATGATCCCGACGAGGCAAAAGCCCGCGATCAGCACCCATGGCAGCGGAAGGCCGACCGCGGGTGTCGTAGCGCGTCCGGTGCCGCTTATCGCGACGAGGAATGTGTCGAGCATAGCGAACCCGCGGATGCGCAGCGCTCTCAGCAGGGGCTCACCCAGGGCCCACAATGAGTCGGCTCTGCCGATGTGCCCGGCGTGGGCGCGAACCTCGGCCAGGTAGGCTGCCAGTCCATTGCTTGCCACCGCCGTCGGGATCAGCCATAGCAGGATCCCCAGGACTACGAAAGCTGCCCCGATGGCCCAGTGGCGCACTGCGTGACGGTTGCGCACGTCGCAGAGGAAGCAGAAGGCGACATAGGCGAGGATGGGTAGCGCGTTCTGCGGGCGCACGCCCAAGGCGATGCCAGTGATCAAGGCCGCGGCGACCGGAGCCATCGCCGTAGAGTCGCGCGATACGTTGAGTCGCCACAGTTGCCATTGCCATAGTGCCAGGAGGGTCCATGCGAGCCCTGGCATGTCGCTGAGCGCCTTCTCGGCTGTCAACCAGCTAACGGGGACGAATGCGAGGCACAACGCGCCCAGGATGCCTACCAGCGGATCGCGCGGGGCGAGCTGTCTACCTATGGCGTACACGACGGCAACGGATACGACGCCAGACAGGGCGCTGAGCACCGTGAGCGCGGCTGAGGCGTTGCCCGTCAGTGCGAACACGACCCGGCCCAGTGCAACGTAGACCGGGAACCCGGGGGGCTGGGGTTGTTGTAGGCTGATGTCGAAGTCGTTGAGTGCCAGAGCGAAGCTATAGCTGTCGAAATCGTCGAGCGAGACGCTGCGGAAGGTCAGGTAGACCAAAGCGACCACGACGGCGACGCCAACCAGCAACGCCCGGTTTCCGGGTTGGGGAGGGGCCCATCGTTCTATCTGTCGATCGAACATCGCCCGGAGTATACCATTCACAGACGCACAGCCAACCAGTGGTGCGCAAAGGATGGTGCCGGGCGCTTCGTCATTGTGACGATTGACAACCATTCTCCGTATGCTATAATTTCCGTGTGCTTGGTTGATGATTCCTCGTTCATCTGGCTGCTGCTGGTGATGATATCCCCTATATTGCTGGCGGCTGATTGTGCTGCATGTAGGCGATCCGGGAATCAGGACAAAATGGATTAAGGAGGCACAAGCTCATGATCAGCAAGAAGCTGAGACCGGCGATGACGCTGGTAGCTCTAGTGTTTACGCTGTTCGCCCTGTTTATTGGCTCTCGCGTCCGTGCAGATGAGATGCGCAATCTGAACGCCCAAGCCGCCGGTACAAATCTCTTGGTCAACCCTGGCTTCGAGGGCATCGGCAAGCCCGTCGACAACACGGGTACCAATCCCGACAACTGGACACGCGACACCTTTACCGGTGTTCCGTATGGTGAGATCTTCACACCGGCAGGCTGGGTTACGTGGTGGCAGGAGGGGGAGTTCAAGCGACCTGAGTGCAAGGTCATCCCCAACGAAGCGCCGTTTAACTCTGATCCGCACCGCATCTATCAGGGATACTATAGCGGCATGTGCTTCACCTTCTTTGGTAAGCAGAATGCTGGCTACTATCAGGTCGTCAGGAACATCCCGCCGGGCTCGTTGGTTGAGGGGTCGTTCTATGCGCATGCGTGGGCTTGTGGAGAGGACTCGCCGCCGAAATCGTGTGGCGATCCCCATTCGTTCTACTTTCGAGTAGGCATCGACCCCAATGGCGGCACCGATCCTTTCTCTTCCTCCATTGTGTGGAGTGCCCCCTATTTCCACTACGATACGTTCGGCTACGTTGGGCCGGTGCAGGCCACTGTGGGTGAAGCAGGCGCTGCGACGCTGTTCATCCAGGCCTACGGGAAGTGGGCGCTCAAGCACAACGATGCTTACTTCGACACCGCTTCGCTTACCCTTATGACCCCGGCAGAAGAGCCGACGGCGACGATGGAGCCCCCGCCGCCGACATCTGAAGCAGCCCCGACCGTAGAAGTTCTGCAGACCACGCCCACCGCGCGTCCCGATGGTGCGATTGTGCATACCGTCGTCTCCGGCGATACGCTGTTCGGGATCGCGTTGATGTATGACGTGGATGTTCAGGATATCTACGATCTGAACAACCTGGATTCCACCAGCATTCTCTCTATCGGCCAGGAGATCGTGGTTTCGACGACGGGTGATGTTGCTCCAACACCGACGCCGACGCCGGAGGCGGAGGCCACCGAGGCTACGCCGGAAGCGCAGCCTACCGAAACTGGGGCTTCAGCGGAGCCGGGGCCTGAGGCATCCGGCAGCCTCGTTCAGCCCTCTGCCGGGAAGGCTGCGGTTTGCGTGCTCGCGTTCTACGACGCCAACGCCGATATGTTCCGCCAGCCAGAGGATGGCGAGATGCTCCTTCCCAATGCTCAGGTCAACTTGCTCGCACGAAGCGGCCCTGTGGATACACGGCTCACCGACGGGATCAGCGAACCGTGGTGCTTTGAAAACCTCGATCCGGGGAACTACGTGCTACGCCACACACCACCCTCGGGCTACGTCCTGACCGACGGCGGGCAGTCGAGCTTTGTGCTGAATGAAGGGCAGGTTCTGAACCTGGAGTTGGCCTATACCCGTGACGCTGCCGCAGCAGACGCGGAGAGAACCGGGGAGGAGATTGTGAACCCTGCCCCGACCGAGGAGGCAGCCACGGAGGATGAGGATCAGCCGCGCGTCACTAACGTCCTGAATCTTGTGCTGCGGGTTAGCGGCTTCATCGTTCTGGCCCTCGCGATTGCCGTGTTGGTGCTCTTCATACTGTCTAGACGTTCAGCCTGACCACAACAACTGCCGGCAGTCCGAAGCCGCGGTCACAGACAGAGAACAGGCCATCGGGATTCCCCCCGATGGCCTGTTGTGAATAAGGGCGTTCTGCCTAGAGCAACGCTTAGTAGCTACCAGTCCTCGTCCTCATCGTCATCGTCATCATCGTCGCCTTCGTCGTCTTCGTCCCAGTCCAGTTCCTCGACTTCGTCGAGATCTTCGAGCTCTTCCTCCAACTCATCCAAGAGCCCGTTCTCTTCAACGTCAAGCACTGCTTCCAGCTCCAGGGGTCTGAGGCTCAGGACCTCCAACTCTGCGTTACAGGATTCGCAGTGGATGTGGTCCCATCGCTCAAGATCCTGGGGGAGCGTCAGCTTCTCACCGCACTCCGGACAACGGGCCATGGCGTTTCTCCTTGTAGCAGGGTATGTGTCGGTTAAACTATATCCAAAAACGACCTGTATGTCAATAGTTTTGACAAATTAGCTGAGTGTGCTAACATTTTGAACAAATCAGGTTGTGCATTTTTCCTTTCATTGATCTGAATGTCATTCCCCAATGGAGTTATTATTATGCAAGGCAAACAAGTCAGGGCAGTCTTCAGTGTCGTTGGGTTGTTGGTTATGGCTTCGCTGGGCGTTGCGCTCGGTTCTCAACTTCGCCTTTTCCCCTCTATCCCCGAATCCGTTCATGTGTATGTCACGATTGCCGCCGGCGTGATCGGTGGGGTCATCGGTTGGTTTCTGACCCCACGTTTGCTGCTGAGGCCATTCCAGCGCCTCCGCCGCTCTGTACAGCAGGTGCCGACATTCGTGATATTCTCCGCCACTGTCGGCCTATTTGTTGGGCTTGCGCTCGGGGCAATTGCGGCCTATCCACTATCACTCCTGCCGCAGCCATTGGGGCAGTTCTTGCCGGTGATTGCGGCAGCCGCCTTTGGATATGCAGGACTCGCTATCACTATCGTTCGGCCCGACTTGCTGCAATCCATACGGGATCGGTTTGCGGCGCGCGAAGCCGCAGCCTCTCGTTCGGTCGAGACGGGCACTCAGGCTGTGCCGGCCATTCTATTGGACACAAGTGTCATTATAGATGGGCGGATCGCTGACATCTGTCGAACGGGCTTCATCCAAGGCGAGCTCGTTGTGCCGCTCTTCGTGCTCAACGAACTGCAGCACGTGGCGGATTCGGCCGATACCTTGCGCCGCAACCGCGGTCGCCGGGGGCTGGAGATCCTGCGACAGCTACAGGAGGACTCGCCGGTACCGGTGCACCTGGTGGATGCCGATATCGCCACCGTTCGCGAGGTCGACGACAAGCTGATTGCCCTGGGGAAGGAAATGGGCGCGGCGATTCTGACCAACGACTATAACCTCAATCGGGTCGCGGAACTCCAGTCAGTGCCGGTTCTGAACGTTAACGAGCTGGCGAATGCCGTCAAGACCGTGTTGTTGCCCGGTGAGAGTTTTACCATCCATGTTCTCCAAGAGGGCAAGGAGTACAATCAGGGTGTCGGCTATCTGGATGATGGCACGATGGTCGTTGTCGAGGAAGGGATCTCCTTTATCGGCTCAACGATCGATGTGACTGTGAACAAGGTGCTCCAGACCGCCGCCGGTCGCATGATCTTTGCACGGCCCAACGAGCCCGAATCCTGACCGGGTCGCGCCCTAAGGGGGGGAGCGCTGCATGGCTCTACGGATCTACAACTCACTGACACGCGAGTTCGGGAAGTTCCGACCCATCGACCGTGAATATGTCAGGATGTACGTGTGCGGCCCTACGGTCTATGACCATGCTCATCTAGGTCATGCCAAGACGTACGTGGCCATGGACGTCGTCGTGCGCTATCTTCGCTATCGTGGCTATCAGGTTTTTCACGTGCGCAACTATACGGACGTTGGCCATATCCTGGACAGCGGGGAGGATCGGATCATCCGTGGGGCCCGGCGCGACGGTGTCGCGCCGATGGAAATGGCCGATACGTACATCCGGAGCTTCCAGAATGATATGCAGGCACTGAACGTGTTGCCGCCCAATATCGCGCCGCGTGCTTCGGGGCATGTACCTGAGATCATTGCCTGGGTTGAGGATCTGATCCGATCGGGTCACGCCTATGAGATCGAAGGCAATGTCTACTTCGCTATCGAGACGTTCCCCGACTACGGAAAGCTGGCGCGCCGCAAAGTGGATGAGCTTCGAGCCGGGGCGCGGGTCGACGTGCGAGAGGATAAGCGCAATCCGGCGGATTTCGCTCTGTGGAAGCGGGCGGAGCCGGGACACCTGATGCGCTGGTCCAGTCCTTGGGGTGAGGGTTATCCCGGCTGGCACATTGAGTGCTCAGCGATGGCGAACAAGTATCTCGGCGAGACCTTCGACATCCACGGGGGCGGGCTGGAGAACATCTTCCCGCACAATGACTGCGAGATCGCGCAGTCCGAGGCACGCCACGGCGTGCCCTTGGCGAACTACTGGATACTTGTGGGTTCCCTAACGGTTGATGGCGTGAAGATGAGCAAGAGCCTGGGCAACTTCCTCACGATTGGTGACACGCTGAAGCTCTACTCCCCAGAAGCGGTGCGCTACTTCATCTTGAGCAGCCACTACCGGAGCCAGCTCGACTTCAGTCGCGATGCGCTCCAGGCGGCCCAGCGCGGTGCCAATCGCCTGTTGCATACCGTTCAGGCACTTCGCCGACGGATGCGGAATGTGCTGCCTGCATCGGGCGCCGGCACAGCGGCTCTGTCGAGCGTTGCGTCGTTGGAAGACTATCGGAGTGATTTCCAGGCAGCGATGGATGACGATTTCAACACGCCCAGGGCGCTAGCAGTCGTCTTCGATCTGGTGAAGGAGATCAACCGTATCCTGGAGGGGGAGTGTCAGGCAAGCTTGGGGACGCTCTCGGCGATTGACAAACTGATGCGGGATCTTGCCGGCGACGTGTTGGGCATGCTGCCCAATGACCTCGATTCTCGACTGGGGAGTGAGCTTGTCGAGGCCTTGGTGGAGTACTTGCTGGAGTTGCGCACGGGGTTCCGGGAAGCCAGGAATTGGGAACAGGCCGACGCTGTAAGAGGCCGGCTGGACGAATTGGGCGTTGTAATCGAGGACGGCCCGCACGACACGACCTGGCGGCTGAAAGAGGTGTAGCGGGAGTGCGGGAAGTCCTCTACGGTCGTCACGCAGTCTATGAGTCGTTGCGGGCCGGACGCAGGCAACCGTTCCGCTTGCTTCTCTCTGAGAGGACGCTACCGGCGCCGATTGTGGATGAGATCATCGCGTTTGCCAAGGCGCAACGTTTGCGGCTTGAGCACGTGTCGCGAAATGAGCTGATCCGCCTCGCGGGCAGTGAGCAGCACCAGGGCGTCGCACTGGAAACCGCAGAGTATCCCTATGCGTCCATAGATGAGATGCTGGCACTGGCGCAGGCGCGGGACGAGCCGCCGCTGTTGCTGTTGCTTGACCTTATCCAGGATGTGCAGAATCTGGGCAGTCTGATGCGCACTGCCGAAGCGGTGGGAGTCCACGGCGTTATCATCCAAGAGCGCCGAGCCGCCGGCATCACGCCAGCAACGGTGAATACCTCATCCGGGGCTGTCGAGCATCTGCTGATCGCTCAGGTCACCAACCTGCCTCAAGAGATCGAACGCCTGAAACTGGTCAACGTCTGGGTGGCTGCACTGGAGGAGGGATATGGGGCGCGACCCTACACCTCAGTTGACCTTACCGTTCCCCTGGCATTGGTTGTAGGCAATGAGGGAGGCGGACTGCGCCGTCTCGTGCGCGAACGGTGTGACTGGCTGATGCAGATTCCGATGCGTGGCGACATCAAGTCGCTCAACGCGGCGGTAGCCGGATCTGTCGCATTGTATGAGGTGCTCAGGCAGCGCGAATCCACTTCAACGTAGGGATTGTGTCTACGGGGGCGCGACCCTGATCGCGCAGATGACTGGCCATCGCTCCCCGTTTACTGTGGTAGATGTGAAAAGGTAATGCTCTTCATCTTCGATCTTGACAACACATTGGTTGTTACCTATGAGACGCAGCCGCTGTCGGGTGTCGCCCGGCGGCTACGGATCCTCGTTGAGCAAGGGTATCGCCTGGCTGTCGCCACGAACCAAGCGGGCCTCGCTTGGCGGGTGGCGAAGATGGACGCGAAGTTCCCTGATCCGGAGTCGTTAGCGCGGAGGTTCCTGGCGATAGCCGAGGCATTGCCTCCGCTCATGCGGGCGCCCTGGTTTGTCGCCATAGGTGATGGGCGCCTTTCGCTATCTGAGGCGGCCTATGCGGCATTGGTCGACGATCTGAGGATGGCCGCGGAGCCACTCGAGGTGCATGTCTCGGCGCGCGCGGACTGGCGAAAGCCTGAACCTGGTATGTTGCTGGCAGCCTGCGAACGCCATCAGATGGCGCCATCCGAGGCGATCTATGTTGGGGACGTTGCCACAGATGCTGAAGCTGCGGCAGCGGCAGGCATGGACTTCGCCATGGCGGTTGAGTTTTTCGTGGTTGAGTGCTCTGGCCCAGCTGACTAGCGCTGAGGCGTTTCGAAGCGTTGCGGTCAGGCTAGAGCTCCAGCAGCATTTGCTGGAGCGTTCGGTGTGTGCCGAACCCTATGTTACGAAGCGCCGCGATCAGACTCGGGACCGGGGGCACGAGTGTCACGACAGGCCATGCCGGGAATCGGGTTGTGGTCGCCAGCGTGCGAGCAACGATCTCCTCAGCGCCCGCCTGGCCTGCCTCGGGGTTGGTGAGTAGGTCCCATATGTGAAATCGATAGTGCCGATCCACCTGGATATGAGTAGCCAGATCCGGCGCCTCGCCGTCTCTGTAGTGTAGCCAAGCACGCTCCCATTGGCCACTCAAGGTGAGGTTGACCCATCTTTCAAACCCGCCAAACTCATACATGCCCCCGCGTATCTCCAGGACACGTCTCTGGTCGGCAGAGTGCATTAGGTTGGCCAGTTGTTTCCACTGGGTGCTGTGACGTGACCTGGAACGCTCCCAGGATCCGTTCGGCCGGCTGTATGTGGGCCAGGCCAGGTCTTGCGGGCGCACAAGATGCTCCGTGATGCCTACGACACGAAAGCCAAGATGTTCATAGAGCCGACAGGCCACGACGTTGTCGGCCCGGACTTCGAGGCCAATCCATCTGGCGTGCATGGCTCGGGCAGCCTCCAGCGCTCGCTCCATGAGCGCATGGCCGATACCCCGTCCGCGAAACTCAGGGTGGACCACGACATTGCCGATGAGGCGACCTCTACTTGTGTGAGGCAAGGCGCTGCGCAGCGACAGGTTGCCGATGATTCGGCCCTCGACTTCACAGACGTAGCCAGCGGTCCCCGCGACCCGACCGTACACAACGTTTGCGAGGGGATTGGGCCGGTAAATCCGTCGCATCTGGTCCAGCATTTTCCAGCCCTGTGGGTCGAGTTCCTCCCTGAACCCCAGCTCTATGAGGTCCAGAATCGCGGGCATGTCGTGCGCCGGATCAATCGACCGGATGTGCGTTGGTATAGTAGTCGTCATATTCTGGTATCGGACCTTGGTCGGGTCATTGTGGGCGATTGTAGCCACAAAGGGTGGCGTGGTCAAGAGAAATCTGCTTCTGGCTAGAATTGCGTTAAAAGATGCCTCGATCTATAATGAGGGGTGTTGGCATCTATCTTGGGAGGGTGTTGATGAGACATGCAAAGCTGTTGGTTCCAGTGATGCTTGCAGCAATGACTATCGTATCTGCGTGTACGGCGATCGCGGAGCCGACGCAAGTGCCGGTCACGGCCCTGCCGACGTCTGAGCAGGAACCGGCCGGCGAGGAGGCGCCGCCGCCCGGCGAGGAGACGCCGCCGCCCGCCCCACCCGCCACTGAAACTACAGAACCCCAGGCAGCCCTTGTCAACGGCCAACCCATTTCACTTGCTGAGTACGAACGGCAGGTCGGACGATATGAAGCTTCCATGGTGGCAGCCGGACAGGATCCATTGACGCAGGAAGGACAGCAGGCATTGAGCCAAGGGCGCCAGTGGGTCCTGGATATGATGATTGAGCAGATGCTGATCGAGCAGCGGGCCGCTCAGGAGGGCATCACGGTTAGTGATGAAGAGGTGAATGCAACGATCGAGTCCCTACGCGCCGAGACCGGCGTCGAGGCCTTTGACGACTGGCTGGCGCAGGAGGGGATGACACTTGAGGAGATGCGGGAGCGACTTCGCGGTGACATGATCGCGACGCAGATGGCCAATCGCGTTGCGGAAGCTGTTCCGGCCCGTGCCGAGCACATTCACGCACGTCATATCCTTGTGGCATCTGAAGAAGAGGCGCGACAGTTGCTCAGCCAGCTGCAAGCTGGCGCGGACTTCGCGGCACTGGCCCGTACCTTCTCCCAGGACATCAGCACCCGGGACGTGGGGGGAGACTTAGGTTTCTTCTCCCCTGGCGTGTTGACGTCGAAGGAGGTCGAGGCCGCAGCTTTTTCGTTGCAGCCTGGCCAGTTGAGCGACGTCGTGCGCAGTGATCTGGGCTTCCACATCGTTCAGGTTGTCGATCGTGTGGCGGATCAAGAGATCGCCCCCGAAAACTTGCGCCTGCTGCGCGACCAGGCAGTGCGAGCTTGGCTGGATGAGCTGCGGGCTTCAGCGGATCTGCAGGTCTTTGTGACTCCCTAGCAACGTAGGAGGAGACCATGGGGCAACGGGATCGAGTGTTCGGTGTACTGAGCCTGGTGATGCTCGGGTTGACCGTTATCACGCTTCTCTGTTATGTCTTGATCGCCATCAACCCGTATCTGCCCTTCAATCCGTTTCCACCCCGGCAATCGGTCTTCGTTGTTGCTACGGTGACGGCCACGTCGCCCGCAACACGTTCGCCTGTGGCGACCTGGACACCGACTGCCACGCCGACCGCAACGCCCACACCACCAGCCAGTTTTACGCCGACTGTGACTTCGACGCCCGCCCCTACCACGCCACCAACCCCAACATCCACAGCCACGTCCACGCCTGCGCCGACGCCGCGAGTGACGCGTTCGGCCCATCCATTCACGTATGAGTTGGTCTATGAGACACCGCTCTACGGATGCGCGTGGATGGGGGTTGCTGGAACTGTGCAGGATATCGATGGGAATCCGTTGCTCGGCTTTCCTATTCACGTCTGGGGCGGCGGCATCGACACGGTGGTCTACTCCGGCGACAAGCAGCAGTATGGCGACTCAGGATGGGAACAGTTCTTTACCAATGCGCCGACTGAGGTGAGGGGCGTCTTCCGTGTTCAGATTCACTCACGAGACAATCCCAACCATCCTCCGATCTCTGCAGAGATTGTGCTGGACTTTGCAGGGCTGTGTTCCAAGTCATTGGCGAGGGTTGACTTCACCCTGAACCATTAACTGCGGTCCGTATGAACTCTGCCCTATGCACACGTTGTATGTAGTGGGGACACCTATAGGCAATCTGGAAGACATCACCCTGCGTGCTGTGCGCATCCTCGGCGTGGTGCACCTGATCGCAGCCGAGGATACCCGCAGGGCGCAGTTCCTGCTTCGGCACTACGATATCCATACACCTGTTACGTCCTTCTTCGAAGCCAACGAACGCGCGAAGGTCGCCACCATCCTCGATGCGCTGGAGGAGGGCGATGTAGCGCTTGTTTCTGAAGCGGGCATGCCGGGGATATCCGACCCCGGCTATCCGTTGATTCAGGCCGCGATCGAGCGCGGAATCCGGGTCGTCGCGGTCCCCGGCCCATCCGCCCATACAGCGGCTCTCGTGGTATCGGGGTTGCCTACCGATCAGTTCGCTTTTCTCGGTTTCCTGCCCCGCAAGCGTCCCGAGAAAGCCCTGGCGGCGGCAGCATCGCTTCCCATGACTTTGGTCTTCTACGAAGCACCCCACCGGCTGGCGCAGACTCTCCGGGTGGCACACGCCGTGTTAGGCAATCGCCGTCTGGCGTTGTGCCGTGAACTGACCAAGATGTATGAGGAAGTGTGGCGGGGCGATCTCGAGGAGGCTCTGGTGTGGATTGAGGCGAATCCACCGCGCGGAGAGTATACCGTCGTGGTGGAGGGATCTGCGGACGTGGCTCTCGAGTGGACAGAGGAAGCTGTCCGCACGGCGATGCGCGAGCATATGGCCCGCGGGCTCTCTCGATCGCAGGCCGCGCGCGAGGTCGCGCTGCTCTCCGGATGGCCCCGCAGGAGAGTCTACGATAGCACCAGGGAGGATGAGTAGGCCGCGCGGGAAGAGGGTGCGGCGCTATGCCGCAGCATCGCGGCGCCCTGCGTGGCTCGCCAACCACTGTCGCGCTTGGGCCTCGTCGCGCTGCATCTGATCGATGAGCGCATCAACGGTGGCATAGCGGTATTCGGGCCGCAGGCGGGTGAGGAAGTCCAAGCGCATGGGAGTGCCGTAGAGCTCGCCCGAGAAGTCCAGTAGATACGCTTCGACCTTAGGGCAATGTCCGTTGAAGGTCGGGCGGGTCCCTACATTGGCGATAGCGTTATAGACGACCGTCTCCACCTGTGCCCGGCAGACATAGACGCCGTTGATAGGCAGCAGCCGCCCTTCGGGAATGCGCAGATTGGCAGTTGGGAATCCGAGTGCCCGTCCCCGTTTGTCGCCGTGTTCGACCACGCCTGTGAGGCGATAGGGATAGCCGAGGCAGCCGTTGGCCTGTTCCACGTCTCCGGATTCCAGTGCGCGCCGGATACGGCTGCTGCGCACGGGTTCGCCCGCCCAATGCACCGTTCTGGTGAAGACGCGGACCTCGAAGCCTCTCGCCACGCCCAGCCGCTTAAGGTACTGGGCGTCACCTTCACGGTTTCGGCCCAGAT
>JAXDDO010000066.1:0-7205 GCA_034676805.1 Anaerolineae bacterium
GAGCAGCAGGCTGAGGTTGCCCTTTGAGCAGATGCCGGGATCGAGCGCGCGTCGCGACTCGGCCAGATCGTTGTCACCCTCCGGCGGCGGCGCGACCGTCTCGACCACATCCGGCGAAAACTGGTCGAACCTGCCTGTCGCAATAAGGTGACGGGTCAACCCACAGTTGTGGTACCAGAATAGGCCGCCACGCGCGTGGACGAATGCCGAGAAGGCCTTCAGGTAGGGCAGATCCAGACGGTCGAAGTCCCTCGGCGAGGTCATCTCCAGGCCCGAACACGACTCGCTCATGAAGTCGATCCCTTCCGCCATCGCGATCTCGAAGACGAAGCACGCCGCGCGGTAGATCGCGTCCATTCCGCGGTGAAACGCCTCGCGATAGTCGATCTCGTGGAAGATGAGGTTGCGCTGGCTCACCTGGTACCCCATCCACGTGACGTGCGGATGGCCGATGACGATCACACCGTCCTCTCCCACCCGTTCGCGCCAGGTACGGAAATACGCACGGAGCTCATCCTCGCGCTCGCCGACAGCATCTGCCACCGCGACGAGACGCCCATAGTCATCCTCGGTCTTGACCGGAAATCCCTCGTCGTCGCCCCAGACGCCCAGCCGGCGCGACACACGCCGCATCCAGGGACCATCGGGCGTCGCCATCGTCATCACAATCCAATCGGCATCCGACCGGGCAGGATCTTCGACCCAGGGAAAGATCAGGTCATGGCACGCGGTCATGAACATCGGCTCGTAGTCGAGCGCGCGGGCCAGGTGCACCTCATCAGTGATCAGGTCGCCGGTCACGGGCAGACCGAGATGCGCCAGCGTTGCGCGCACCACGTCCGCATGCGGCAAGAAAGGTGAGACCACGGGCCGGGCACCCGGCGCTCGGCGAACGTAGTCGAGGAAACGTCGACGTGGTGACAGGGTCACACCACACCTCCCAGTATCGGAATGCCAACCAGCGAGCGGGCGCCAAGAAGCACAGGCCCCTCCGATAGGCTCGCGGCGGATCAGGGATCCGCCGCAGAGCGTTTGCGCACGAACTCTTGGGAGACTCGCTGCTACATCTCTCCCAGCCTGCGGCCCACTTCTCTCAGAATCTGCACCGATGGCCCCGGGATGCGTCCAAGGTAATCCGGGCCTACGTTGAGCAGGTAGTTAATCCCCCTGCTGTTCAGGTGGTTCTTCAGCCGCAGAACCTCATCAGCACTCTTCCAGTTCTGATCAAAGCTCTTGTAGCCCCAGGTGTCGTTAAGCGTCGCGGGCGTCTCAAACAACCCCTCCCCCATCATCTCATCGGGGATCTGGTTGTCGCCCCACGAACGATAGTCGCCCAGGCCGTTGCCGATCCGCGAGTTGATCAGGCAGTTGGGTTGGTACTTCTTGACCAGCTGGTAGAGCTCGGTTCCCTGTTCCGGCGAGATCGTCAACGGGGTATCAAACCAGATCAGGCAGAGCTCGCCGTAGTTCCTCAGGATCTCTTCGACTTGCGGCTTGATCTTGGCCTCGAAGCACTGTGAGTAGTCCTTGCTCGCATTGTCCGGATAATCCCAGTCATTGGTCCAGCTCATCACACCAGCATTCGTGTGCCCGCGGGTGTAGCCGCCGCCGTTGGGCTCGTGCCAGTCCAGATCCTGTGAGTAGTACAGACCGAGCTTCAGACCGTGTTTGGCACACGCCTCGGCAAGCTCGCCGATGACATCCCGCTTGAACGGCGTGGCATCCACGATGTTGTAGCGATCGACCCTGGAGTGGAACAGCGCAAACCCGTCGTGGTGCTTGCTCGTCACCACCAGATACTGCATCCCGGCATCGATGGCAAGCCGCACCCACTCTTCGGCATCAAAGAGGATGGGATTGAACGCCGCCGGCAACCTACCGTACTCCTCGTGTCTGATTCTGAAGTAGGACTGTGCCCACTCCCCAATGAAGGGCATGCGCTCGCCCTTCCACTCACCACCCAGGAGCGCATACAGCCCCCAGTGAACCATCATCCCGAACTTCGCCTGCTTGAACCATTCCCTGCTATCCAAGACTGCCCCCTTTCGACCGTGGTCCATCACTCCAGAATCAGTTCGTCCACCGACCGCTTGGGTACGTGATGGACGTGCTGTTCGTCACGCCAGTATTTGATGCTCCCATCCTCGCCCACCGGGTCGATGACGACGGTCTCAACCGGCTTCCCCAGCGCCAGCACCAGCAGGATCTCATAGCGCTCCGGGATCGCCAGCAGCTCGCGCAGCTTTGGCCGGTTGACTGAGCCCAGCATGCAGCCACCAAACCCAGCATCCACCGCACCCAGCATGATGCTCTGGGCCATGATGCCCTCATCGACGGCGAAGCTGTTGCTCAGTTCGGTGTCGCCCAGAATCACGACGTAGGCCGCCGGGCGCTCACCCTCTACAGGCCCCTTCCAGTCTGGCAAGTAACCCGCCCACGCCAACAACGGGAACACCTGCGCACACATCTCAGCATCGTTGACCAGCCGGAACTTGAGTGGCTGCTTGTTCGAAGCCGACGGGGACAGACGCGCCAGCCCCACCAGCTTCCGCAACGTCTCCATCGGCACCGGCACACTCTGGTCGAACCGGCGGTAACTCCGGCTCTTCGCGACCAAGTCCTTTAGCATCGAGTCCTCCCTATCACACACGAGACCATATCAGCCATGAGCGGCGAGGCACCGGCGAGACGATCGAAGCCCTGATCCTCGCCGCTCTCGATCTACCGTTGCTACGCCTTCAGACGGCTGAACTGCGGCAGGTACGCCGCGTTCTGCGCCAGCATCTCGTTCACCATCTGCTTGATTTCCGCCAGGGACAGCATGGCTGCCGTGAGCGGATCATAGGCAACGGACTGGAAGACGAGCGTTGGGTCACCTGTGAGCGCAGCCTCGACCGCCATCTCCTCAGAGGCCACCGTGATCTGGTTCAACGGTGCGACGGAAGGGGGCAGCGCGCCCACGTGGATCGAGTGTAGGCCAGCCTTGTCGGCATAGACCGGCACCTCGACACAAGCACCGTCGGGTAGATTTGTGATCAGGCCGCTGTTGGGCACGTTGCCGTTGAACTTGAACGGCTCACCGCCCTGTAGTGCGTTGATGATGTAAGCGGCATACTCGTGACCACGCTCCAAATCCAGGGCATCGGGATCGTCGAGCCACGCAATGATCGAGTCCTTCCACGTGTCGCCACGCTTGCGGTACTCATCCAGGATGTAGGCATAGACACCCGGATTCCACCCCGTGCCGTGCGTGCAATACTTCTCGATCAGGTCGGGCCGTTTGCGGAACCACCAGTTGTACTCCGAGTTGTGACCGCTCGACTCGGTGATGTAGTAGCCGAAGTGCAGGAACATCTCGTTTCGGACCTGCTCCTCGTTGTAGATCTCCTCGTTTTCCTCGACCGCCTTGCGGATCAGGGGATAGGCATCTTTGCCGTTCCACTTGTAGTCGAGGTACCAGGCCATGTGGTTGATCCCGGCACAGGTGTAGGTGATCTCCTCATACGGGGCGCCGATCCACTTCGCCAGCATCATTGCGGTGCCCTGGACACTATGGCAGAGCCCAGTCAACTGGATGAAGGACTCGCGCTGCATCGCCCGGCAGAGCATGGCCATCGGGTTGGTGTAGTTGAGCAAGGTCGCGCCGGGGCAGGCCCTCTCCATATCCTTCACGATCCCGAGCATCACGGGGATCGTGCGCAGCGCACGGAAGATGCCCGACACACCGCGCGTGTCACCGACGTTGATGTCGATGCCGTACTTCTTTGGAATCAGGATATCGTGCTGCCAGACGTCCACGCCGCCGGCAAGGATCGTGCACAACACAGCGTCCGCGCCGGTCAAGGCCTCGACGCGGTCCATCGTCGCCTCGACCTTGGCAGGGTACCCACCCTGGTCGACGATCCGCTGCACCGCGCGGCGCGAAAACTCCAATCGCTCCGCATCGACGTCCATCAACGAGAGCGTAGCGTCCTCCAGTAGCGGGAAGGTCAGAATGTCCCGTACCAGGCCGCGGGTGAAGCCGAAACTTCCAGCACCGATGAATGCGATCTTGGTCATAGAGCCTCCGTTGGGTCACGGTCTTGGGATGCTCCAGAGTGTAAGCGCAAAGGCCCGATCAGCAAGTAGTGGCCAAATTCGAGGGCTTTGCACCGCTGGGCGAGACCTGTATAATGCCTTTCTGTACATCCCTATTCGTAGCCAAGGAGCGCATCAATGGACTTCGGCAAGGCATTCACATTCGCGTTCGAGGACCCTGACTGGCTGAAGAAGATCCTCATCAATGGCCTCATCGGCCTTATCCCGTTCGTTGGCCAGATCTACCTGATGGGCTGGGGGCTCGAGGTAGCCCGTCGTATCGCGACAGGCGGCCCCGCGGTCCTTCCGGAAGTCGACTTTGGCACCTACCTGGGCCACGGATTCAGAGCCTTCCTGGTCAGCCTCGTCTGGACGGCCCCCATCTGGCTAGTCTCGATCGTCTTCGCCATCGTTGCCTCTCTAACCGCCAATGCTGACCCCGACGTGGCGAATGCAGTGGGTCTGGTCGGAGGGATCTGCGTCGGCATCGTCGGGCTGGTCTTCGGCATCGCCCTCGGCGTCCTTCTACCCGTTGCGATGACGCGGGCCACGGTCTTTGGTAGCGCCCGCGAGGGGCTGGCCTTCGGCGCGATCTGGAAGTTGTTCACCGCCGCCCCTGGACCCTGGCTGCTGGTCCTGGTGGGCAATGTCGTCGCAGGAATGGCAGCCTCGCTGATCGGCAGCCTGGCCTGCGGGGTTGGCATCATCTTCACGATGACGCTCTATCAGGCCGTGATGGGCCATTTCTACGGACAGGCCTATACCGCAGCGGGCGCCCGCGCGTAGAGAGCGTGCTGCTGGTTGCGGAAATGAAACCGGGCGCGGAAATGATCTCCGCGCCCGGTTTTCAGTCTGTCAGGTATTCGCCTACCAGGCGTACGCCTCAGGCGCAGGACCGCCAGGACCGGGGAAGATCGTGTCCAGGCGCGCCAGCACCTCGTCCGACAACGCGATCTCCAGAGATCGCAGCGAACCATCGAGCTGCTCCATCGTGCGCGGGCCGATGATCGGTGCCGTCACGACCGGGTTCTTCAGAAGCCATGCCAGAGCCACATCCGCGGGCTCCTCACCGAGCTCTGCACACAGACCCTCATAGGCCTCAAGCTGCGGGCGCTTCTTCTCGACCTGCTCCTGCATCCGCTCCGAAGCACGGCGCCCCTCGGTGATCTTCTTCAGTACACCACCCAACAGGCCACCGGCCAGTGGGCTCCAGGGGATCACGCCGAGGCCGTAGTCTGCAGCGGCAGGAAGGACCTCGAGCTCAACCATCCGGGCATCCAGGTTATACAGGCTCTGCTCGGCAACCAGGCCCATGAAGTTGCGTGCCTGGGCTGCGGCCTGCGCCTTGGCAATATGCCAACCGGCGAAGTTGCTGCTGCCCACGTAGAGGACCTTGCCCTCACGCACCAACTGCTCCATCGCCTGCCAGATCTCCTCCCACGGCGTCGCCCGCTCGATGTGGTGCATCTGGTAGAGATCGATGTGGTCCGTCTGCATGCGCCGCAGGCTATCCTCAGCGGCCTGACGGATATGGAAAGCCGAGAGTCCACGATCGTTAGGACCATCGCCCATCCGGTTGTACACCTTGGTCGCCAACACGATCTTCTCGCGCCGCCCACCCTTGGCGAGCCAGTTACCGATGATCGTCTCGGTCAAGCCCCGACCCCCATACACGTTCGCTGTGTCGAAGAAGTTGATCCCCAGCTCCAGCGCGCGGTCCATGATCGCGTGGCTATCTTCCTCAGTGGTCTGCCTGCCAAAGTTCATCGTCCCCAGACAGAGCCGGCTTACCGATAGACCCGTACGTCCCAGATTCGTGTACTCCATAGCTTCTCTTACCTCCCGGTGTTATGACAACGTTAGTTCGGTTGCGCTGTCGCAATGGGCGATCGACGCCCAAAAAGACAACCACGGTATTATAAACGATCTTCGCTTTTTTATCAAGTCGCGATCCGTATCAGGGCTATCGCATTTAGAGAGAGGGAGGCAGATGCGGGTAGAATAGGCGAAAACGGGAGGGCTATCCGCATGGATACAGCAGTCGAGACCACCGCCGCCGACCTGAAGACGTGCTTCGCCAATCTGGAAGATCCGCGGGACGGGCACGCGCAAGTGCACGAACTCCTGGATATGCTCATCATTGCGATCTGTGCCAGCATCTGTGGGGCAGACTGTTGGACGGAAGTAGAGGCGTTCGGGAAGGCTAAGCTTGCGTGGTTGCGCACGTTTCTGGCGTTACCCGGTGGCATCCCCTCGCATGACACGTTCGGGCGGTTGTTCCGTTACCTGGACCCCGAGGCATTCGAGGCGGGCTTCCGGCAGTGGACTGCGGGACTGCGCCAGCGGATCGGGGGCGAAGTCATCCCGATAGATGGCAAATGTGTGCGCGGTTCCCACGATCGGGGCTTGGGTAAGAACGCCATCTATATGGTGAGTGCGTGGGCCAGTGAGAATCGCCTCGTGCTAGGGCAGAGCAAGGTTGACGCCAAGTCGAATGAGATTACGGCGATTCCCGAGTTGCTGCGCAAGCTGGATGTGGCGGGCTGCATTGTGAGCATCGATGCGATCGGGACGCAGAAAGACATCGCGGCGCAGATCGTGGCTCAAGAGGGCGACTACGTCTTGGCGCTCAAGGAGAACCAGCCGCATCTGCGTGAGGATGTGCAGAGCTTGTTCACCTGGGCCGACAACCGGCACTACGAGGCGCTTGTGCACGCCTATCACAAGGACACGCATAAGGGCCACGGACGCATCGAGATCCGTGAGTGTTGGACGATCTCTGACCCGAGCTGCATCGCGATGCTGGCCGGCGGCGAGGAGTGGGCCAATCTACGCACCGTGGTGCGGGTACGGGCAGCGCGCCAAGTGGGCGCCACCCGCACGACTGAGGTGCGCTACTACATCAGTAGCCTCCCTGACGCCGGCCCGCGGACTGCGGAGCATGTCCTGCAGGCGGTGCGCAGTCACTGGGGCATTGAGAACTGCCTGCATTGGGTGCTCGATATGGCCTTTCGCGAAGATGAGAGTCGCGTCCGCAAAGACCATGGCGACGAGAACTTGGCGGTCCTGCGCCACATCGCGCTCAATCTCTTGCGCCAGGATGCTGCAACCCGCCTGGGCATCCATGG
>JAXDDO010000067.1:0-56018 GCA_034676805.1 Anaerolineae bacterium
CATCGTGCCCCACCATCACGACCGCCGCGTCGCATCCTTGCGCCATCGCGTACACATCGCCTTGGTACTCAGCTACATACGGGTCGTGGACCGCGACCTCGGCGCCGAGCTCTCTGAGCCTTGCCACCAGAACGCCACTCGGGCTGTTCCGGGTGTCGTCGGAGTTCTCCAGGTATGCATAGCCAAGCACCAGAATGCGCGCGCCGGCGATTTCCTTACCCGTCTCCGCCAGCGCGTCTGCCAGCATGTCGACCATATGGAGAGGCATTGCATCGTTGACGGCACGGGCTGCCGGAATCAGGCGTATTGGAACGCCCTGTGCCCCTGCCTCATGCACCAACAACCAGGGGTCTTTGGGGATGCAGTGTCCTCCAACGCCTGCGCCGGGAAGCAGCATGTTCCGCCCTGGTGACTTATTCACCAGTTCACGCACCTTCCAAACGTCACCCCCGACAGCTTCACAGACTATGGCGACTTCGTTGGCGAAGGCGATGTTGACGTCGCGATAGGCGTTCTCCGCAGTCTTGACCAGCTCTGCAGTGACACAGTCTGACAGGTCGAGATCCGCGTGGACCACGTGACGGTACAACGCGACCATCGTTTCAGCAACCTCGGGCGTCTCGCCACCACAGACCCGGCTGATGGTTCGCAGATTGGTCAGCAGTTTGCCGGGCATCACCCGCTCCGGGCAGTGGCCCAGATGGAAGTCCAGCCCAGCCCGCTTCCCCGACGTCTCCTCGAGCAGCGGCTTGACCAGTGATGCCATGGTCCCAGGCGCCAGAGTCGACTCAACGATAATGAGAGCGTTCTCCTTCATCACCGGTCCCAGGGAACGAAGCGCTGCCGTCAACGCCGTATAGCGCGGGCGATGCGCTTTGTCCACTGGCGTCTCCACGTTGATCGTGACGACGTCGCAGTCCTTCAGGTCACGATAGGTGGTTGCCGCACGCAGACGGCCCTCTGCAACGACTTGGGCCAGCAGCTCGGCAAGGCCGGGTTCGTGGCCCTCGATCGGCGAGACACCGGCGTTGATCTGTTTCACCCGTTCGGGCTTCAGGTCGATACCCACTACGTTGAAGCCAGCCTCGGCAAAGACGCACGCCAACGGCAGGCCAACATAGCCCAGACCCACCACGCCCAGCCCAATGGAGCGCTGCTGGATGCGCTGTCTGAGTTCTGCTAGGTTCATGCTCGCAGCTCGATTGGCCTGTGGGTGCGACCTGATTCCACCAGTGCCAACGCCAGCCGCAGCGCCGCCAGCCCATCCTCACCACTCACGGGTACCGGGTTCGCGCCGAGCACGGCATCCGCGAATGCCTCCAACTCGGCGCGCAGGGGCTCGTAGCGCCGGATGGGATAGCGAACCATCCGCCCCTCGCTGACGCCCTTGAGCATGCTCAGGTGTCCCCAAACCAGGCCCTCGGCGTCAGCATTTTCGTAGAAGTAGAGGTCCTGGGTAAGGTCGTTGGCTCGAAACATCCCGTGTTCGCCCAAGACGGCGACCTCACGGATCTTCTCCGGTGTGAGCCAGTTGATTTCGAGCATCCCTGCTATGCCGTTATCGAACCGGAGCAGCGCCGCAAGGAGGTCCTCATGGTCGGTGTGAATCTGCTGCTCTGTCTCGGCATACAGCCGCTGCGGCTCGGCGCCTGTGATGAACCGCATCACGTCCAGGTCGTGAGAAGCCAGGTCGACCACGACGCCCACATCACGCACGCGTGCCGGGAAGGGACCGACGCGCCGGCACGCGATCTGGAAGGTCCGCCCGAGCTCTCCGGCCTCGAGATGCTCCTTCAGCGCGCGGATTGCCGGGCTGAAGCGTACGATGTGACCGACCATCAGTTGGCGGCCCAGCGACCGTGCAAGGTTGATCATCGCCTGCCCTTCTGCGAGGGTAGCGGCGATAGGTTTCTCGACCAGGACGTGGGTACCGGCTCGCATCGCCGCTTCTGCTACCGCGCGGTGGTCGCGCGTGGGTACTGCCACGGTCACGATGTCGGGACGCTCACGCTCCAAAAGATCACGGTAGTCCGCATAGGCACGCACGTCGTGCTTTTGGGCGATGCTTGTGACTGTGTCCCATTGGGCGTCCGCCACTCCGACGAGGCTTGTCTGGCTCATCTCGTCGTACACGCGGGCGTGGTTGCGCCCCATCGCGCCTACGCCGATAACGGCGGCCTTGAGTAGTGCGCTCATTGCTCCTCCGTGAAACCGTTCACGGCCCCCACAATCGAGGCCAGGTCTTCATGCGACAGTGCCGGATGAACCGGCAACGACAGCACCTCCGCACATGCCTTTTCGGCTTCGGGGAGGCTCTGTGCGTAGCCCAGCTCTTGTGTGTAATAGGTCTGCTGGTGGATGGGCACCGGATAGTAGACTCCGGAGCCGATCCCGTGTGCCCTGAGATGATCCGCCAGGGCGTCGCGCTTGCCACCAGGAACGCGGATGGTGTACTGGTGGAACACATGCCGGTATCCATCAGGCACGACCGGTGGGACAACGCCACGGAGATGCTCGGTAAGGTAGGTCGCGTTGGCGATTCGCGCTGCGTTGAACCGCTCCAGCTTGCGCAACTGTGCCAATCCGATAGCCGCGTGAACGTCAGTCAGGCGAAAGTTGAAGCCCAGTTCGTCGTGGTAGTAGCGACGACGCATGCCGTGTTGCCGGATCACGCGGCAGCTTTCAGCCACTCCAGGGTCACCCGTCGTGATCATGCCGCCCTCGGCGGAGGTGATGTTCTTCGTAGGATAGAGCGAGAACGTGCCGGTGCCAAAGGTGCCCGCGCGCCGGCCCCGATATTCAGCGCCGTGCGCTTGACACGCGTCCTCGATGACGGCCAGCCCATATCTATCCGCGATGGGCAACAGGGCGCTCATATCTGCGAGCAGGCCGAAGAGGTGCACCGGGAGGATGGCCTTTGTGCGTTCTGTGATCGCGGCCTCAACCAGAGCCGGATTTAGGTTGAACGTCACGGGGTCTATGTCGATAAAGACAGGCCGCGCGCCTGTGAACAGAATGCTGTTGGCGGTCGCGATAAAGGTGAAGGGGGTAGTGATGACCTCGTCCCCCGGTCCGATGCCGTGAGCCAGCAGGGCGACGTGAAGCGCGGTTGTACCGCTGCTGGTAGCGACGGCGTGAGCGGTGCCGCACATCGTGGCGAACGCCTCCTCGAAGGCCTGGACGCGCGGGCCCTGTGCAAGCATGCCTGAGTCTAGCACCTCCAGGACGGCTTGTTTCTCCTCGTCGCCGATCAAGGGTCTAGCAATGGGGATCATCTGGTAAGCCTCCAGGTGGTAAGGGGAATCGAGGTAGTGGAACCGCACCGGGTGCAACTCGCCTGGACGGCTTCATTCTCCTGAACTCCGGCAGTCAAGCGACCGCCACAGGCACAGACGAAGCCAACGAGTCTTGCCGGGTTACCAACGACCAGCCCGTGTTCCGGCACGTCTTTGGTGACGACCGCCCCGGCGCCAACCAGTGCCCACGCGCCGATGGTGACCTTGGGCAGGATCGTCGCGTTTGCGCCGAGGGAGGCCCCGTGTCTGACCAAGATCCGGCCGAGCTCCCAGTCGTCCGTAGACTTGAGCGTACCGTCGGGGTTGATCGCTCGCGGCAGGTTGTCGTTCGTGAAGCATACATGCGGGCCGACAAAGACCCCGTCCTCGATCTCCACACCGTGGTAGATCGAAACGTAGTTCTGAACTTTGACGTTGTCTCCGATCCGTACGCCGAAGTCGACGTAGACTCCCTTGCCCAAGATGCAGTTACGGCCGATTTCGACGCTCTCGCGAACCTGGCAGTGATGCCAGATGCTTGTGCCCGGGCCGATCAAGGCGCGCTCGGACACGTCCGCTGTGGCATGGATTCTTACGTTGGTGTGCATATTTCCCCCCAGCGCAGAGCGCTCATTCCTCTAGCATCCCACGAATCCGGGCGGCCACCATCTCAATCGCCACTTCATTGTAGCCACCTTCGGGGATGATGACATCTGCATAGCGCTTGCTGGGCTCGACGAACTCCAGGTGCATCGGGCGCACCGTCTTCATATACTGTCGAATGACCGACTCCAGGGTGCGACCCCGCTCGTGGATGTCGCGGCGCAGGCGGCGGATGAAACGGAGGTCCGCGTCGGTGTCGATGAACAGCTTGACGTCGAATTGGTCCCGCAGATCGGGTTCCACGAAAATGAGGATTCCCTCCACCAACACGATCCGGGCTGGCGCGATGTGCTGGCTTTCCGGGAGTCGTGTATGGATCGTAAAGTCATACATAGGGATCTCGACTGGCTCGCCCTGACGCAACTGCTTCAAATGCGCGACGAGCAGAGCGGTGTCCAGTGAATCAGGATGGTCGAAGTTGACCTTGGCGCGCTCGTGCGGGGGCAGGTGGCTCAGATCCTTGTAGTACGCGTCGTGAGGGATATATGCAATGTGCTCGGCTCCCACGCGATCGAGGATGCGCTGGGCAACGGTGGTCTTCCCCGAGCCGGTGCCGCCGGCGACACCGATGATCACACATTTCATCAACTCACCTCATGCCGTCTCGGAAAGCGTTTCCGTCTCGAGGTGCGCGGAGCGGCGTTCCCGTTCTATGGTGACAAGCCGCATAAGCGAGCCGGCTGCCATCAGCCCCATACCCAAGCCCTCAAACAGAGCGCCAGGGTTCTGAACCACGGTGTAGTGGGGCAGCAGTATCGGCGACAGAACGATTTCGTTCCCATCCACCTGCAACACCAGCGGAGACTCTGATCCCTGAAGCACGGTCTCGGTCAGCAGCTCGCCACTGGCACTGCGATAGACCTGAACCTGGATCGCGCCCTGCAGTTGGTTCAGTCGAAAGATAAGGCCTGCCTCTTGCAGAGCGAAAAACGCTTCAGGCTCCTGTGCCGTGAATGCGAGGCGCAAGGTCTCCTGGGCATCCTGGTTGACGGAGGGCAGCAGTAGCATCGGCTGCCCTCTGGCGTCTGTGGCGCGCACCTCAAGACCGGTACGCTGGCCGCGACGGAGGATATACAACCCATACCCGCCCTTCCACAACCCGAGGGGGCCAGAGGGCTGAGCAACGGAGAGCCCGTAGTCGGCCACGGCGATATCGGAGCCGGGCCAGGCAATAACCTCGGGCTCCTGCCACCCCCATAGCATCTGCCCTGCCCACCCGCCGATGACGAGAATCCCCCCGACCGCAAAGGCCAGTGGCCCGAACTCTCGTAGGGACCAGGGCTTCTCTCGCCATGTGTCACGGAGCGCGTCCAGGTTGGCGAAGATCAGCAGACCGATCAGGCAAAGAGTCAGCCGGAGCAAATAGGAGGAACGGATGGTCAGCAGACCGAGAGAGGCGAGCAGTCGTGTTTGCTCACCAAGTGTGGGTCGCAGCACAGCAAGCCAACGGTTGTATACGGCGCCATCGGCGCCCGTTACCGGGATCTGTGGCAACGCTAGTGCCAGGAGTTGGATGACGATGAGCAGAACCAAGGCCAGAACCGCTGTGCGCGGGTGGCGTAACGCTGCCCACAGCTTGCCTATGATCTCTCTCGTCTCCATGATGGCGTTCTTTCTCCGATGCAAAAAAAGCCCCGCTGTGGACCGGGGCTTTAAGAGCCACCCCTGGGAATTGAACCCAGAACCTGGCGCTTACGAAGCGTCTGCTCTGCCGATTGAGCTAGGGTGGCGCTGTCAACGGGGCCTATTATAACGCCTAGCCCGCGATCTGGCAAGTAGCTGAGCACCGGCCCAAGGCTAACTGTGCACGGACTTCCTTTTATCGTAGACTGGTGTACAATAGCATCATTACAGCAAATGGGGAAGCATTTCGGGTGCTGTCGCGGGTATGACCCCAATTCTGTGATCATTGGCGCTCTCATAGCGGGCGCTTGGGTGAATCCCGGAGCTGTGCGGATGCGTTGTGACGAGAGAGTCTCCGGGCCCCGGGATGTATGCTGGCTGTGCGTGGCCGTGGACTGTAGCTGTTGTGACGATTGCTAGCTGTGGCTATGCCACAGTTGTGTAAAGGGAATATGGCATGGCTTTGACGTAACGCCTCGGCAGTAACCGACTGCGGCAATCGGGGTGCTGGTGTGTCCGGTTTGGTCGTAGAACCGCACATCCAGATGGTGTCCAAGCCAATCTCGTCCATGATGACCAACGGCTATGGTGGCGCTGCCATAGCCGTTTTGCGTTTCTAGGAAGCGTATGGCAAGGTGTATTACTGCTCTGGAGCCCCAAAAACGCTCCAGAGATCGGGTGAACGTGTACCTGGACGGACAGTTCGCTTTCGGTCTGGCGAGCTATGTGGCCATGGAACTCCGCGTGGGGGATTGCCTATCGGATGCGGAGATCGCCAGACTGACGGCTGAGGATGAAGTGGCGCACGCCCACAACCGCGCGCTGGACTATCTCTCATATCGCCCGCGAAGTGAAGCAGAGCTTCGGAAATACCTGAGCGATAAGGGGTTTCAGGACGGCGTCGTAGAGGAAGTGGTTGCACGTCTGAACCGAGTCGGTCTGGTCGATGACATCACCTTTGCTCGTTTCTGGCGCGACAGCCGGGCCCGTTTTCGACCTCGCGGGAGGCGAGTACTGGGCTACGAGCTGAGCCAGAAGGGGGTCGACTCGGCGACCATCGAAGAAGCGCTCGATGACTATGACGAGGCTGCGGCTTTGCGCTCGGCAGCTGAGGAGCAGGCCCGCCGTTTGCAGCACCTTCCTGCGGATCAGTTTCGGCGCCGTTTGGTTGGGCGCCTGGTCCGCCGCGGTTTTTCGTACGAACTCATCCGGGACACGCTCGCTACCCTGGATTTCCCCCAACTTAACGACGAAACAAGCGAGGAGGACTGAATGGAATGGTTAATCTGGTTAGTGGTCGGTCTGATCATCGGGCTGGCCGGGGGCGCTGTGGCAGGCTATCTGATCCGCCAACAGCGCTTCCAGCAGGAGCTCGGGAATCTGGAGGCGATGCGCACCCGCCTGCTGGAGGAGGCAGAAAAGCAGGCACGAGACATCGTGTTGACGGCCAAGGACGAGACGCTCAAGACTCGCCAAGAGGTGGAGGCCGAACTCGAAGGGCGCAATCAGCAGCTGCGACGTGAGGAAGATCGGCTGCAGAAGCGTCGTGAGCAGCTCGATAGCCGGCAAGATAAGATCGACCAGCGCGAGCAACAGCTGAGCAAACGCCAAAGCATGATGGATAAGCGGTGGAACCAACTGCAGAAGATGGAGGAAGAGCAGCTGGAGGAGTTGCAGCGGATTGCTAACCTCTCGCAGGAGGAGGCGCGGAGTTTGCTTCTGGAGCAGGTGGCCGAGGGCACCCGTCAGGATATGGCGCGGGTCATCCGTGAAGAGGAGCTGCGCGCCCGTGAAGAGGCAGATCAGCGCGCTCGCGAGATCATCACGACCGCCATCCAGCGCTTGGCCTCTGAGCAGGTGGCGGAGCTCACCACCAAGACCTTGGAGATTCCCAACGATGAGCTCAAGGGCCGGATCATCGGGCGCGGTGGGCGCAACATCCGGGTCTTCGAGCAAAAGGCTGGCGTCGATGTCATCGTCGATGACACGCCTGAACTGATCACAATTTCATCGTTCAATCCCATCCGGCGGGAGATCGCTGCTCGGGCGATGCACTACCTGGTGGCAGATGGGCGGATCCATCCGGCGCGCATCGAGAAGGTGCTCGAGCGCTCGCAGAAAGAGGTCGAGCAGGTCATGCGCGAGCAGGCCGAGCACGCGGCCTATGAGGCGGAAATCCCCAATCTGCATGCCGAGATCATGAAGCTTCTCGGGAAGTTGTACTTCCGCACCAGCTACGGGCAGAATCAGCTGGCGCACTCCATTGAGGTAGCGAAGCTGTCCAGCCTCTTGGCCGCCGAGTTGGGAGCAAACACTGACGTTGCGAGAATGGGCGGTCTGCTGCACGATATTGGCAAGGCAGTCGACTTCGAGGTCGAGGGCACCCACGCCACCATCGGGGCAGAATTGGCTCGCCGCTATGGGGTGCCGGCTGCCGTGATCAACTGCATCGAGTCGCACCATCACGAGGCGGAGCAGCAGACGCTCGAATCCGTCATCGTTGAAGCCGCCGACGCCATCTCCGGAGCGCGTCCAGGCGCGCGCCGTGAGAGCTTGGAACACTATATCAAGCGCATTCGCGGGTTGGAGGAGATCGCGCGTGCGTTCGATGGGGTCGACGAGGCCTACGCGATCCAGGCCGGGCGCGAGATTCGTATCATCGTGCGCCCTGGTGACGTCGATGATCTGGAGTCGCTGCGCTTGTCGCGCGAGGTAGCGCGCAAGATCGAGGAGACAATGGAGTATCCGGGCCAGATCAAGGTGACGGTAATTCGCGAGACACGCGCGGTTGAATACGCAAAATAGCCTGAGGTTGTGTCAGTAGTGTAGCAACGGGGGCGATGTGATGAGCATCGCCCCCGTTGTGTGCAAGTGAAGCCTAGCATTGACCTGTGTCCGGCTACCGGGAGAACCATGAGGAAACCGCGATTGAGGATCTTAGGTCAGATGATTGCGCTGCTCGCGCTCGCAGGGTGCCGTGTGCCAGACACACTACCGTTGCCCACAGTCCCGTCGCGGGCGCCTTCCGTAGTTCCTGCCACACCTTCTGTGGTCGAGACGCCAGACGCATCGCCATCTCGTGCCCCTCTGTTGCTGGCTCACGTGATGCCGTGGTATCAGACACCATCTGTCAGCGGCTACTGGGGTTGGCACTGGACGATGGACCACTTCGATCCAGGTCAGGTGGATGCTGAGGGACGCCCCAGCATCGCATCCTACTACTTCCCCTTGACCGGCCCGTACGATTCGGCAGACGACGACTTGGTGGAGTACCAGGTCCTCCTGATGAAACTGGCGGGCATTGACGGCGTCATCGTCGACTGGTATGGAATGGAGGACTTTCGGGACTATGCCGTGCTCAACGTAAGCACGCACAAGCTGTTCGCGGCGATTCAGCGGGCCGGCTTGCGCTTCGCCATCTGCTACGAGGATCAGACCGTCAGGCACATGGTCGACCACGGCTATCTGCAGACCCAAGATGTCTACACCCATGGGCAGGCAGTCATGCGCTATCTGCAGGACACCTGGTTTGGCGCGGACGCTTACCTGAAGGTCGAGGGGCGACCCGCGCTCTTCGTTTTCGGTCCCCAATATTACACCAACGCCCTGAATTGGGAGGAGCTGTTTTCGGTGCTGGAGACCCGCCCAGCGCTCGTTACACTGGATGGCCATACGGAGTCTGCCGGCGTGGCCAGCTACCCCTGGCCGCCCATGTGGGCCGGCCAAGATGGCGTCTTGAGCCAGGAGGCGCTCGAGGGCTATCTGGCCGGATTCTACACCAAGGCCCAACGGTGGGAGCTCCTTGTGGCTGGTGCGTTTCCGGGTTTTCGAGACATCTATGCGGAGGCTGGCGTCGCCACGGAAAGCCGGTATCTGGATCCACTCCAGGGCGAGACGTTCCGCTATACGTTGCAGTTGGCGCTCGAGCAAAAACCGGACATCATCCAGTTGATCACGTGGAATGATTACGGCGAAAGCACCGCGATCGAGCCGACTGAGGAATACGGCTATCTGTATCTGGAGATGATACAAGAGGTGCAGCGCGCCGGCGACGGAGGCGGTTTTCCCTTCACAGCCGAGGACCTGCGCGTGCCGCTGCAGTTATACCGGCTGCGCAAGCAACACCCAAACGATGCCGCGATCAACACGCGGCTTGGTACCGCATCCGACGCGCTGATCGCGGGCGATGTCAACCTGGCTCGCACCATTCTTGCGAGCTTGTCAAACGTTCCGTAGCCGAAAGAACTCGGCCAGGATTCCTCCTGGCTCAGTCCGCGCTTGGCCCTAGCCGTGGCCGGAACTTGTATCCGTAGACGATGGGGCCCTCCTCGCCATACGTGCGCAGTCTCCGGGTGACCATTTCCACCGGCATGCCGATCTCCACCTCACCCGGTGTCACGTCGGTGAGTTGGGCTGTCACCATAGGACCCTCTTCCAGCCTGATCAGCGCAACGGTATAGGGGGCGTAAGCTTCGAAGCCCTCAGGCGCACTGTATACGGTGCTGAAGGTGTAGACCTGCCCACGCCCGCTCAGGGGCTGAACGGTCTTAGCAGGCTGTTTGCACTCTGGACAGATATCCCGCGGCGGGAAGATCAGGCCCCCGCAGTGATCACAGATTTCCCCTTCCAGGCGATAGCGTTGGTTGCGCAGCCGCCAATCGTTTACAACTCTCGGTTCCATACGGTCGTCTCCTTCTCCCAACTTATGAGCTCGTCTCGAATCACAAACCGCACGATTCTAGAAGGCTTCCAGAATGTGCGTGATAATCGTGGCGCCACTGCCGCCGATATTCTGTGCCATGCCCAGACGGGCGTGTGGGATCTGATTCGCGCCGGCAAGCCCCCGTAGTTGGAGCACTGCCTCGACAATCTGGTACAGCCCCGTAGCGCCAACCGGGTGCCCACGTGCTTTCAATCCCCCCATCGTGGCGATGGGTACGCGGCCCTGCAGTGTGATCTCGCCATCCAGGGCCAGTTGCACGCCCTTGCCTCGCTCTGCAAAGCCACTGGCTTCGAGACCAAGCGCCGCCATGATCGTGAACGCGTCGTGAAGCTCGAAGAAATCGATGTCTCCGGTGTCTACCCCAGCCTGCTTGTACGCCTTGCGCGATGAGATCTTCGCTGCTTCCAGAGACAGAGGGTCGCGCCTGTCGTGGATTGCCAACGGCGCCATGCCTACCGCCGAGGCGCGGATCTTCACCGGAGCGGGGTTCAGCGTGCGAGCATACTCGGCCGGCGCCAATACAACCGCTGCGGCACCATCGCATACCGGCGAGGCGTCGAGCAGGCCCACCGGACTGGCGATTATGGGCGCCCGTGCGTAGGCCTCCGGCGTAATGGGAGATTGGAACATCGCGTTGGGGTTGTTAGCACCATTGGCGTGGGCTGTGACCGCGAAGTTGGCGAAATCCTCGCGCTTCCAGCCGAATTCGTGCATATAGCGCTGCATCAGCAGGGCATTGAGCGCGACGAATGAGATGCCCTGGCTTACCTCATATTCCGCATCAGCCGCCGCGGCAAGCACGGCTGTGGTCTCGCGGCCCGAGGTGTCGGTCATTTTCTCCACGCCCAGGGCCAGCACGAGATCTAGCAAGCCGCTTGCGACCGCCAGATAGCCAACCCGCAGCGCAGCTGCTCCCGAGGCACATGCCGCCTCCACCTTGAAGGCTTCGGCGTTGAGGCCCATGAAGTCAACCGCCAGCGCACCAAGGTGCGACTGCCCGGTGACTTCCCCTGAAAGCATATTGCCGACGTAGACCGCGTCGACGTTTTCGATATTAGCGTCGCGCAGGGCACTGACCCCTGCCTCCAGCATCAGGTGCCGGATGCTGGTCGACCAATGCTCTTCCACCGGGGTCTGCCCGATGCCGATAATGGCTACATCCCGCATTGAAGTGCTCCCACGTGTCTTTCCCTACTCCATCGTCTCGAGCAACTCACAGTCACACGCCCTTCAGCTTGCCGCGGTAGCGAGTGTAGAGCGCGTAGTCGATCTCGACCCTGCGCCGGATGTAATCGGCCACCTTGGGCGCTCTATCGCGCCGGTTCACGATCTCTTCGGTTACTTCCCAGACGAAGGCATCCGAGCCAGCCCCGGAGCCGAAACTGACCAACAGGATCCTGGCACCGGGTGCAGCAACGTCCAAAACAGCGGAGAGTCCCGTGATCGATGCGCCGGCATAAGTGTTGCCGATCGCGTTACTCAGCAGCCCCACTTCTACCTGCCGTGTTGTGAAACCCAGGCGTTTAGCGGCGCGCATAGGGAACTTCACGTTGGGCTGGTGGAAGATGGCGTGATCGAAATCCTCGGCCTTGGCGTCCAGCTCTTCCATCAGCGCGGTGGCCGCAGCTTGGGTGTGATGAAAATAGGCCGGTTCGCCGGTGAAACGCCCACCGTGGCTGGGATAGTGTTGGTAAGCGCGGCGCCAGAAGTCGGGTGTATCGGTCACGTAAGAGATCGAAGCGACCAGGGTCGCCAAAGATTCCTCCGCCGGGCCGACGATAAACGCACTGCCGCCGCTGGCGGCGGTGTATTCCAGCTCATCGCCCGGGCGACCTTGCGCCGTGTCCGCGCCGATCGCCAGCGCATAGTCACCCATCCCCGCCCCCACCAACCCCAGCGCAGTTTGCAGTGCCTCTGTGCCTGCCTTGCAGGCGAACTCGAAGTCCGCCGCCAGGAGATAGGGGGTTGCCCCCAACGCTTCTGCGACGAGCGTCGATGCGGGCTTGACGGCGTAGGGGGGTGACTCGCTGCCGACCCAGATAGCGCGGAGTGCCTGGGGTTCGATACCGGCTCGCGCCAACGCGTTCCGCGCCGCCTCAATCGAAATCGTTACCGTATCCTCATCCAGCCCGGCAACGGCTTTCTCCCGTACTGGACCGCCTCCTCCGCCGCTCCAGACGCGCGCCACTTCGGCGCCCGGTAAGCGGTACATAGGAATATACGAGCCGTAGCCCACGATTCCTACGGCCCGCTGCGGTTTCATCAGACGGTGTTCGTTCACACACGCCTCCTCAAGCTGCTGCGGTCTTGTTCAGAAGTGATCTGGCGTAGTCGATGCGAATCTGGCCGTCTTTGGTCATCATCTGAACGATACGTTCGATGTCTGGTCCCCGGGCCCCGGCGGCGATCGCTACCTGCCTGGCGTGTAAGCTCATATGTCCCTTCTGAATGCCCTCGGTAGCTAGCGCACGGATGGCGGCCAGGTTCTGGGCTAGTCCGACGCTCACCATGATGGCTGCAAGCGACGCGGCGCTCTCGACCCCCATCAGCTTCAGGGCGAGTTGCGCGGTAGGATGAACGCGGGTGGCACCGCCAATGACCCCCACGGCCATCGGCATCTCAAGGTCGCCAACCAGGGCGCCGGCACCGTCGCGCTTCCAAGTGCTCAGGCTGGTATAGCGCCCGCTACGGGCCGCATAGGCGTGTGCACCTGCCTCCAGCGCCCGCCAGTCATTGCCGGTCGCCAATGCCACAGCGTCGACCCCGTTCATGATGCCTTTGTTATGGGTCGCGGCCCGATAGGGATCCGCTGCGGCAAATGCCCAGGCCAGTTCGATCCCCTCGGCAACGTCTAGGCCCTCAAAACCGTCGAAGGCCAGAGCCGCCTCGGGGATAGCCACCCGTGCGCGGGCAAGCCGGCGATCGGCCAGGTTGCTCAGGATGCGCAGATGCGCCCGACCGCCCGCCAGCGCAGCTAGCGTCGGCGCCAGATACTCACATGCTGTGTTGATCGCGTTGGCGCCCATCGCATCGCGAACGTCGTAGAGCAGGTGCACGATGAGCATCGAGGCCGAGGGCGTCCGAAGTGTTCGCACCTCGATATCCCTGGCGCCACCGCCCAGCTCAACCAGAACTGGATCGACCTCGTTAGCGGAGGCTAGCAGCTCTTGCTTGTTCGCCAGAATCGCCGCCTGTGCTGCCTCGAGATCAGGGACGTCCACCAGCTGCACCTGGCCGATCATCAGCGGCGCGTCGACCTCTGCGGTGAAGCCTTCCCCTGCGCGCGCCAGCTTGGCCGCCAGAGAAGCGCCAGCAACGACGGATGGTTCCTCGATGACCATCGGTACCAGAACGTCCTGCCCATTGACAACGAAGTTCGTCGCGATGCCCAGGGGCAGGCTGTAGCGCCCTATCACGTTCTCGACCATATGACCTGCGCGTTCGAGGCTCAGCCCCATACCCTCGGCCAAGAGACTGGCTTCAGCCTCGGTGAGGCCAACCTGTGCGCGGATCAGGTCCACCCGCTCCGCAATGGAGCGCGTGTAGAAACCTTGAATGCGTGAATTCACTCTGAGGGTCATATTCGGTGTGCTTTTCCTGTCTAGCGTGCCAATCATAGCACAAGGGCTCTCTCAAAAGCTATCAGGTCGCATTCTCTAGCCCTTTTTTATACTTATTTAACGCCTACTGCCCCCTCATCACCGATAACCTTGCTTTCTCAGTGCTTTGGGATATTCTCGAAAAGGCCTCTGCTTTCCAGAGGGAATCCAGTAGAGTGGGGGGCTGAGATTACCTGTGTTGCGCGAACTGCACATCGAAGACTTCGCCATCATCGACAAGCTTCATCTCACGCTGGAACCGGGTTTCAACATTCTCACCGGCGAGACCGGAGCCGGGAAGTCCATTCTCATTGACGCCGTGACGCTGATCCTGGGTGAGCGGGCGGACACCACCGCTCTCCGCCAGGGCGCCGAGCGCGGTCGTGTCGAGGGTATGTTCGTGCTGACGCCAGCGCTGCAGACAGCACTGTCGCCAATCCTGGAGCGGGAAGGGCTTGAGGGCGACATGCCCGACACGCTGTGGCTGGCGCGCGAACTGCGTGACTCGGGGCGGACGATTGCCCGTGTGAACGGTCGTGCTGTGTCGGTCGCCCTGATGCGGGAGATCGCCGAAAGCCTCGTGGACGTTCATGGACAGAGTGAGCACCTAAGTCTCCTGCGCGTGCGGGAGCACCTGGATTTGCTTGATCGGTACGCAGGCCTCGAGCCTCTGCGCCGGCAAGTGGCGGACCTGGTACGTGAGATTCGCACGGTGCGCCGCGAGCTGGCGCAGTTGCTGAGTAACGAGCGCGATCGCATGCAGCGCATCGATCTGCTGCGCTTTCAGGTCGAGGAGATCCAGAGCGCCAATCTGAAGCCCGGCGAGAAAACCGAGCTGGAAGCTGAGTTGGTGCGCCTTACCAATGCTGAGCAATTGGTCACGTTGGCCTCCGGCGTGAGCAACCGGTTGGAGGAGAGTCAGGATCGCGCACCTGCGGTCCTTGACCTGCTCGGGCGTAGTCAGCGCGACATGGCGACCTTGGCGCGCATTGATGCAAGCCTGCAACCTCACGCCCGCACACTCGATGAAGCCGTCTATCAGCTTGAAGATCTGAGCCGGGTGTTACGTGACTATGTCTCCCAGGTCGAGTTCAACCCCAAACGGCAGGCTTGGGTCGAGGAACGTCTGGTTCAGCTGCGGCACCTTGAGCGCAAGTATGGTGGTGACTTGGAGGAGGTGTTGGCCTACGCAGAGCGCGCGGTCGCGGAGCTGGAGACCCTGGAGCACAGCGATGAGCGCATCCAGGAGCTTCAAGAGGCGGAGACCGGATTGCTGGAACGTCTTGTCGGGCTGGCGACCGAGTTGTCGCGCTCCCGCGAGGAGGCCTCTCAACGGTTGGCTGCCGCGGTTGAGGTCGAGCTCAACGATCTGAGGATGGAGGGCGCACGCTTCGGCGTCGCCTTCGCGTTCGAGGAGGTGGAGGACGGGGTGTCCCTGGCGTCCCCCAGCCCTCACGCGTTGGTCATAACCACCGGCGGGGTCGAGGTGTCGGATGATACGCCGGTTCGTAGGGTTGCCTTCGACCCAAGCGGCATCGACCGGGTGGAGTTTCTTGTTGCCGCGAACGTGGGGGAAGGGCTTCGCTCCTTGGCCCATACGGCGTCTGGCGGGGAGACGTCCCGGCTGATGCTCGCTCTCAAGACGGTGCTCTCGCGGGCCGATCGCACGCCGACCCTGATTTTCGATGAGATAGACCAGGGCATTGGCGGGCGCATCGGTGCTGTGGTGGGAAGCAAGCTCTGGCGGCTCACGTCGTCGCGGGATCCCGATGTGATTCAGCATCAGGTGCTTTGTATTACTCACCTGCCGCAGTTGGCAGGCTACGGCGACGTTCATTTCAGGGTAGCCAAGGGCGTGATCGAAGGACGTACGGTAACGCAGGTCGAGCGGCTATCAGAGGAAGAGCGGATCGCGGAACTGGCCCAGATGCTGGGCACCCAAGGTTCAGCCGCGGAGCGTGGTGCGCACGAGATCCTGGAGCAGGCAACGGCTAGCAAAGATCAGGCCCGCTGAACGCACGCACTGTGACGTGAACGTCCCGAGAATTCCCCACGTTCCAAGCCGTAGTGGTTTGCTGAATGTTAGAATACCATTATAATGGGTTTATCTCTTGCGGTGGGTTTTTGACGATGCGCGTTCACTCCGTACGCAAGACTTGTCATGGTTGCAGGGTCGGAGCCCTCTTCCTGTTCCTGCCAGGTCAGATTAAGGACGGTCGCATATGGCGCTAAAAGGCAAGCTCGAGGACTTTGGGATCACGCAGTTGTTGAATCTCATCAACCTGGCCCGAAAGACTGGCACGCTGCATCTCCAAGGTCCGGACAGAGCGGCCCATCTATGCTTCCGTGAGGGGAAGTTGGTGTACGCCGCGGCAGAGGGCGTGGAGGATTATCTCCCGATTGTCTTACAGCGAGCAGGCGTCTTCACCGCCGATCACGTTCGTATGATCCGGGAGAACATGGCCGGGCGATCAGATCAGGATATCGCAAAGGTGCTGATCACCAGTGGACGGCTCAAGCAGCAGGTCGTCTTGGGTCACATTCGCGAGCACGTTCTCAATCTGGTCTATCAGGTGTTCTCGTGGAACCGAGGCTCCTTCAGATTCGAGCCTTCTGAATTGCCGGTTCAAGGCCGGATCACAACTTCGATTGCTCTAGAAAACGTCATCATGGAAGGTAGCCGCCGGCTCAAAGAGTGGGAGCTGCTCCGCGACGAGCTTCCTGATCTCGACATAGCGCTGAAGTTTGCAGAGAGGCCCACAACACCGTTACGCGATATCAACCTGAGCGTCGAAGAATGGCGTGTGATCTCCTTCATAAATCCGCGCAACACCATTCGCCAGGTCGCCCAGTACAACAACATGGACGAGCTTCAGATTCGCAAGATCGTCTACAGCTTGTTGCAGGCGGGTCTGGTGGAGATGGTCCGACCACACTACCGTCCGGCCTCTTCGCCAGCTGCTGCCGCCAAGTCGAGTGGGGGCGGTACGCCAAAGCCTGTTGTTGCGGCCGAGATGCGCCGTCCCGCAGTAAAGAGAGGCATTATCCAGAAGCTGATCCAACGAATTCGGGAGTTGTAGTGTATGCAGACGTTGAAGATCGTCGTCACAGGCCCTTTCTCATCAGGCAAAACCGAGTTCATCCAGGCAATCAGCGAGATCGACGTCGTATCGACGGAGCGAAAGATCACGCGGGAATCAGAGCGGCTAAAGAGCCAGACGACTGTGGCGATGGACTTCGGTCGCATCACCATTGACGAGGACCTCATCCTGTACCTTTTTGGTACCCCCGGGCAGAAGCGCTTCAACTTTATGTGGGAGATTCTCTCCGAGGGCATGTTGGGTTTTGTGGTCATGGTCGACAGCACACGCCCCGAGACGTTCCGCGAGGCGCGCCGCATTCTGGACACCTTCCGCAGCTATTCACCGGTTCCCTACATTGTGGCAGCCAACAAACAGGATGTCGACGACGCTTGGCCGCCGGATGATCTGCGGATAGTGTTGCGGGTAGAATCGGGTGTGAAGGTTGTGCCGTGTGTGGCCAGCGATAAGGAAACAGTCAAACAGGTCCTGCTCGAGCTGCTCTACTCGATATTGGAGTTGATCGACAACGACTGAGCAGTTCTTGATCGAACTGCAGAGTCTCTGCCCGGGCAGAGAAACGACCCGGGAATCCGGCCATTAGTGTTGAGGGGACCTGCGGGATGAGCCTATGAGCTCAATTGTTACGGATAGGGGAATCGTACATTACGAGACGTTCGGCCGCGGAAAGCCGGTCGTGCTGCTGCACTGTTGGTTGGGCTCGTGGAACTACTGGCTGTCAACGATGGAATATCTGGCCGGGCATCAATACAAGACCTACGCGCTCGACTTCTGGGGGTTCGGCGATTCCGCGAAGCAAGGCGTCTTCTCCGTGAGCGAGTACGTGGAGATGGTCGACCAGTTCATGGAGCGCATGGGGCTCCGTAGTGCCCGTGTCATGGGCCACTCGATGGGAGGTACGGTTTCGCTTTCTCTGATGCTTCGGCGGCCTGAGCGGGTATCGAGGGTCGCGGTTGTGGGATCGCCTATCGTGGGCTCAGGGCTGAGCCTCCTCCTGAAGGCGGCTGGGTGCCGGCCGGTCGCGCGTCTGCTCTACGCTATTCCCGGGCTGCTCCCGGCGATGATCAAGGCACTGTCCGTTACTTATGCGCGCGATTGGCGTACTCTGTGGGATATGCTGAGCGCAGATCTGTCACGCACGACCATGGATTCGTTCTCACGCAGCATCGGTGATCTGCGTCGTACGGACTTGCGCCCGCGCCTGGGCGAGTGTCGGGTACCGGCCATGGGTATCTATGGGCGGAAAGACAATATCGTGAGTCCGAAACAGGGTGAACTGCTGAAGAGGGGGGTCGCTGACCACACGGTACATTACTTCGAAGCATCGGGACATTTCCCCATGCTCGATGAGACAGATCGTTTTCACGAAGCCATTCTCGACTTCTTGGTTGACACGTGAGTGAGGATCTGGTTCAGCACCAGGATGGCTTCCCCAACAAGATCGCGCGCATCGTATTGCTGGCGATCCAGGATGTTATCGGCAGAAATGGCGCCACGGCCGTTTTCACAACGGCACGGCTTGCTCATCTGATTGACAGCCTTCCTCCTACAGATTTCGAACCGGGCCTGACCTTCGAGGAGATCGGGCGGCTCCTCGAAGCAATCGAGGGCATTTACGGCGTCCGTGGAGGACGCCGGTTGATGCAGCAAGCCGGCCGCGAGAGCTTCAAGTACTGGATTGAGGGGTTCGGTGGGCTGGTTGGGTTCGCCGATGTGGCGCTGAGGGTGCTGCCGCTGAGGCTCCGCGCGCGCATCGGTATCGAGGTGTTGGCTGAGATTTTCAACCGCTATTCGGACCAGCGTGTGTCCCTGGGCGAAGGTAGCGAGAGCTATTTCTTCGTGCTCGAGCGATGTGGTTTCTGTGATGGGCGCAGGGTGGAGGAGCCCAGTTGCTCGTTTCTCGTCGGAATCCTGGAAGAGTCACTGTTCTGGATTAGTCGCGGGCGCCATTTTGTGGTCGAAGAGACGACGTGCATCGCCTGTGGCGACCCTGTCTGCACAATCTGCATCGACAAGGCGCCTATGGAATTGTCGTCCTAGGATACTACCATGCGTAAGGTCATTCTGAGGAATCGCAGGAAGATCGCGCCGTTCAACGAGCCAGCTCGCGAGCTAAGTGTGCTTGCCAAACCGCTTTGGCTGCACCAGCGCGATACCCTGGCGCGCTATACAACGGAGGAGCGCGAAGTCGATAGCCTCTCCGAGATCCAAGGAGACCGCGAAGAGACGCTGGTTTACCGGGACAACCTGTTCTTCGACGGTGTCTTTATCGATGAGTTTATCCATCGAGCTAGGGCATCGGGTAAGGCATGTCAGGTGGCATTTGCTCTTGACGATCCAGCCATCGCTGGACGGGCTGTCTATCTGCAACGGGGAATCCGCCAGCAGGGAAACTACTACGTGGCGGACCTGTGGTACTATCCCTACGGGATCGAGCCCGTGGTCCGGCCCCTGGTGGTAAACACCGAACCGCGCGAGGTCGGCTTCTACCATGTCCCCACTCATATGTCCAACCAGTATGGCGATCTCGTCTACGACTTGCCCACCAAGCCGTTTCTTTCTGTTGAGCACTGGGTCCATGTCCTCCATGCCAATATCGATTTCGGTATCTTCGCGATCGGTGCCCGGTTCGAACAGCAGGCCGAGCGAGACCTGGGCCTCAATCTGAAGCTGCTGTGGCGAGGTATGCTGGAGCGGAAACAGGTTCTCACTTCGTCAGCCTTGGTCAAGGTGGGCAAGAACTGCAGCATCGATCCCACGGCGGTTATCCAGGGCCCGGCTTTCATCGGCGACAATGTCTGGATCGGTCCCGACGTGGTTCTTGGAAACTGCTATATTGGCAACAACGTGACCATCGACCTGGGTTGCCAACTGATGTTGAGCGTTGTAGGCGATGGGTCCTTTCTCCCCTTTAGGGCTTCGCTCTATCGCTCGGTGCTGATGGAGAACTGCATGGTGGCGCAGAACTCGTGTCTCCAGATGTGCGTTGTGGGGCGTGGCTCGTTTGTGGGCGCAGGCAATACCTTTACCGATTTCAACCTGGTCGATAAGCCTATCCGGTCGCATTTTGGCGGTAAGCTCGAAGATACCGGTATGACGGCTCTGGGAGGAGCCATCGGACATAACGTTAGGCTCGGGGCAGGTCTCGTGATCTTCCCGGCGCGGATGATCGATTCGGACGTCATTCTGTTCGCCTCGCCAGAACGCCGGGTTGTGGATCGCAATGTGCTGTGGGAGGACAGTGATCATCTGAGGCTGCGAGATGGCGCCAAGCTACACCCGCGGCTCTACCCCCGCGACTGAGATGGATGCCTTCGCTTTCATCATCCATCCCATAGAACCCAAGCGGGATGTGGCGCGCAGGTACCCGTGGCTGGGAAAAGTATTGCCGGAATCCGCGATTCACTTCCTGTCGCGGTTCTGGCCGCCGGTACAGCTCTCGCATGTCACGGGTGCTCGATCTGCGGCTACAGGTAAAGAGATCGAAGGCTGGCTCATTGCCATTCCATATACGGTCCCCCGGCTGCTGTCGCTTCCGGTGCGCGAGGTCTATCGCAAGATCATCGCGGCGGGGCATTTGGCACAGAGCCTCGGGGCCAAAGTCCTGGGGCTAGGGGCCTATACTTCGGTCGTCGGTGACGGTGGCACGACGATCGCGCGCGAGCTGGAGATCGCGGTCACGTCCGGAGATAGCTATACGGCGGCGATCGCGGTCCAAGCCACGCTGGAAGCTGCCCGCAGGATGACTGTCGAGCCGTCACAGTCGCTCGTGGCGGTCGTTGGGGCGACGGGCGCCATCGGACAAGCCGTAGCTCAGCTCCTGGCACCCCACGCGGCAGCGATGTTGCTGGTTGGGCGAGACAACGACCGTCTGAATCGGGCTGCCAGGCTCATAGGCGCAGCCGGGTGCGATGCGGTGACTGTCTCTACAGCAGCAGCCGACATCGTGCGGGCCGACATCGTTGTGACGGTCACCAGCTCTGGCGGTGCGCTGATCGAGCCGGCGATGCTCAAACGTGGCGCCATTGTCTGTGATGTCTCGCGCCCGCGCGATGTTTCCCAGTGGGTGAGCAGCATGCGCAAGGATGTGCTGGTGATCGATGGAGGGCTGGTGCACGTTCCTGGTGACGTGAGGTTCGGGTTCGACTACGGACTGCCACCGGATCTGACTTATGCGTGCATAGCGGAGACGATGACCCTCGCTTTCGAGGGCATCTTCGAGGATTACTCGGTGGGCAAGGATCTTGCCCTGGCGCAGATTCAAGAAGCGGACGCCCTGGCGACCAAGCATGGCTTTGCCTTGGCCGCCCTGCGGAGTTTTGAGAAGAAGCTAGACGATTCCTTGATGAGCAAGGTGAAGGCGCAAGCCCAGGTAGGAGGTGCCGTATGAGCGGTGGCCGCATCCTAGTTGTAGAAGATGATGTCGATATCGCCAACATGCTGGAACTCTACTTCAAGTCGCAGGGGTACGAGGTCTACGTCGCGCCTCGCGGTAGTGTCGCGCTCGATATGACCCGGCAGAGGATGCCCAATGTCATAGTTCTGGACATCATGTTGCCCGATATTGACGGCTACGAAGTCTGCCGCCGCCTGCGCACCAACCTGCGAACAAGCCACATTCCTATCATCTTCTTGACCCAAAAAGATGAGCGTAGCGACAAGATCCACGGGCTCGAGCTCGGAGCCGATGACTATATCACGAAGCCGTTCGACGTCGAAGAGCTGCGCCTGCGTGTGAGAAACACGATTCAGAGTGCTGAAGTGGCGAGTCTGACGAGTCCTTCCACGGGACTTCCCAGTGGGCGACTGATCGAGCAGCAGCTCCGTGACCTTATGCAGGCCGAATCCTGGGGCATCCTGTACACCGGTATCCGGGGATTGGATGCGTTCAACGAAGCCTATGGGTTTGTTGCCGGTGAAGAGGTCCTGCGGTTCACAGGGATGGTGTTGAACGACGCTGTGGACGAGTTGGGGACCGAGAACGATTTCGTCGGACATATCGGCGGTGATGATTTCATCGTGATCACCCGTGCTTCTCTGGTTGACGCGCTGCGTGAGACCATCGTCCAACACTTCAGCAAAGATGTCGGGACCCACTATGACTTCATGACGCGGCTGCAGGGATACCTGTTGGTCGAAGATGATGAGGGCAACAAAGTGCACGCACCGCTTATGAGCCTCGCCATAGGGACGCTCACGGAGAAAGATGGGCCCTTCACCGACATCCGCGAGATCACAGAGGCGGCGGCGGAGGCGCGGCGACGCGGCAGCGCCTAGAGCGCGCCGAGGCCATCCTTACGTAGCAGGGCGTGGATTCATGGCGCCTGCTGGCAGCTTTGGGAGCGTAGAGCCACAGTCGCTCAGTATCGGGGAGTCAAATCGAAGTGTCCAACCGCCAAGGTGAGGCGCCGGTCGCCAGCATCCAGGCTGAACTCGAGCCCGGTGCAGAGCAATTGCGCCGTGTCGGGGCGCTGAAAGCGCTTCAGCGGGTGATGCGCGAGATAGCCGCGACGCTCGATCTTGACGCGATCCTGCGAGTGGTGCTCGATGAAGCCATACGCTTTGGAGACGCCGACGCTGGGGTAGTCGTGTCGTTCGTTGATGGATTGCCCGAGGTGCGCGCGTCGCAAGGCTACGCCGAGACGGATTTAGCAGCACTGCAGTCACAACTCGACGGCCCGCGAGATGACCATACGCTACCGCAATGGCTAGTGGGTGAGGAGGCACACTGCTTCCACGACGTGTCGGCTCCAGGTGGGGTCGAGGTGCCGCAGCCCAACGCCCGGGCCATGTTGGTGATGCCTGTCTTCTATGAGCAGCGTTTGGCAGCCAGCATGATGATTCAGTCCGCCAGACCAGGCGCCTTCACGCCTGCTGTTATCGAGTTCGCAGAGTGCCTGGCGACGCAGATGTCGATTGCTGTGGGCAACGCACAGCGCTACCAAGACCAACTGCGGCGCGGTGAGCTGATGCACCAGCGTGCCGAGCAGATGAGTTTGCTCCTCGAAGTTAGCCGAACAATGCGCTCGGACCGGCCGCTGGATGACATATTGCTCGATATGGCCTATGCGGTCCAGGAAGGTACCGGGTTCGACCTTGTGTTGATCAGTGTGCTGGAGGGGCACCTCCTCCGGCGGGTCGCCGGTGCGGGCATTCCCCTGACCGAACTGGAACAGCGCAAGCGGGTGCGACTACGCTGGGAACGCATCCGGCGACTATGCCAGGACCGGTTTCGATTGGGCCAGTGCTACTACATACCGGAGCAATACCGCCACCTCACCGAAGGGATCGACGTCTTCGTACCCGAGGAGTCAGCTGCGGTTAGCGGGTCGGGCTACTGGCATACCGAGGATATCTTGTTCGTGCCGTTGCGCGGCAATACCGGGGAGATCGTCGGGATTCTGTCCGTCGACCGGCCCAGGAACGGGCTGGCGCCTACTGCTATGACGGCTGAGGTGCTCGAGCTCTTCGCGGCTCAGGTAGCTCAGGCCATTGAGAATCACCGGCTCGTCGACGATCTCCGCCGGCAGGTCACGACGCTGCAGTTGTTCAACGAGCTCAATCGCTCTATTACCACCAAGCTCGACCTGCCCTTGGTACTCAACACGGTGGCCCAATCTGTGACGAATCTGCTGGGCTACGATTACGCTACGGTCTTCCTCCGCGATCGAAACACGCAGCACTTCGTGCCGATGGCCTCGTCCGGCTATGCGCTTGATCTCCTGGAAGGCGCGCCACTACGGGTGAATGCTGGCTTCATCGCCGACGTGGTACGCTCTGGCTTGCCGCTGGTGGTCGATGATGTGGCTGCAGACCCCCGGTTTGCTGGCATCGGAGTGCCCATCGGGTCGTCCGTCGCGGCCCCGCTGACGGTAGAGGGACAGACAGTAGGCATCCTCAAGGCAGATCGCAAGCAAGCCGGCGACTTTTCGCCGGCTGAGGTGGCGACCTTGACAGCCCTTGCCGATCAGGTCACCGTTGCCGTGGAGAACGCCCGGCTTTTTGAGGAGGTCAAACGCTTCAACGAGGAACTTGAAGCGCGGGTCGCTGACCGGACTCAAGAGCTTGCCGAGGCTCTGGAGCGGCTGCGGTTTCAACGGGACCGTTCTGAAGTGCTCTATCACATCGCGTCTGAGTTGGTTGCGAGCCTGGATATGGACCGGGTTCTTAGCCAGGCGCTTATGCTGTTGCAGCGGGCGGTCCGCGCGTCGCGCAGCTCCGTGATACTGGTCGATGCCAACACCGGCGAGCTCTTCTACCGTGCCGCCATTGGACACACCCACCCGATCCCGCCAGGCGGCATACCGGCGCCCTTCCGGCGCGACGAAGGGGTCGTGGGCAGGGCGCTGGAGGAGCGCCGATCGATTGTCGTGCACGACGCTCTTGAAGACGATCGTGTCACACCGAGTGCCACAGATGCCGCGCGGTCGATGCTTGTAGTGCCCGTTCTAGGCGCGGGAGGCGAATCACTGGGCGTCATTCTGCTCGAATCGCCCCTCCGCGGGGTGTTCGACGAACCGCAGTTGCAGCTCGTAGAGGCTGCTGCTGTTCAGCTGGGTAATGCATTGAATAACGCCGAGCTCTACCGCCTTATCCGTGAGCAGGCCGAGCGTCTTGGCACGATGCTGCGTACACAGCAGATCGAGGCAGCCAAGAACCAGTCGATTCTGGAGGGGATTGCGGACGGCGTGATGGTGGCCGATGCCAGTGGGCACGTCACCCTCTTCAATGCTGCTGCCGAGCGTATTCTATCTATCACCCGAGGTCAGGCCCTGGGGCGTCCACAAGACGAGATCTTGGGCTTGTATGGCAGCGAGGCCCAGGCGTGGTTGGCACAGATTGAGGCGTGGCAACAGGACGTCGCAAACTGCGGAGCGGACACCTTCCTCGCGCACCGGTTGGAGGTGGGCCGCAGATTTGTCAGTGTGCACCTTTCGCCGGTCGTTACGGGCACCCACGAGTTCCTGGGCGTGGTAGCGGTCTTCCGGGATATCACGTCGGAGATTGAGGCCGATCGCGCGAAGAGCGATTTCGTGTCGACCGTGTCGCACGAGCTGCGGACACCGATGACGTCCATCGTGGGGTATGTCGACCTGATGAGCAGTGGCGCTGTGGGCCCGTTGACGGAGATGCAGCTCTCGTTTCTCAAGAAGGTCAAAGCAAATGCGGACCGTCTGACGAACCTGGTCGACGACCTGCTGGACATCTCGCGGATCGAGCAGGGCCGGATCGAACTGCAACTGCGCGCCGTAGCAATGGAAGATATCATCGCCCAAGTTCTCGACGTCATACGCCCCAGGACTGAGGAGAAGGGGCAGGTGCTCGAAACGGTGCTGCCGCCGGCGCTTCCCAAGTGTTACGGTGATCCGGATCGCCTTACACAGATCCTGACCAATCTGGTGAGCAACGCTCACAAATACACGCCGGCCGATGGTCTGATTACGGTCTATGCCTATGTGCGCGATGGAGCACTTCACGTTGCGGTGGCTGATACGGGTATCGGCATCGCTGTCGAAAACCAGGCGAAGATCTTCGAACGGTTTTACCGGGTCGAGGATGACCCTGCCGTGTATGAAGTGTCGGGTACCGGCCTGGGGTTGGCGATCACGCTGTCACTGATCCAGATGCACGGTGGCAGTATCTGGCTGGAGAGCGAGTTGGGCGAGGGAAGCATTTTCACGTTTTCGATACCACTGGACAGCGACCAGCCGACGCAGGATGTGGGGGACCTGCCCCCCGCGCTGGTTACAACAGCGGTACCCACCGTCATGGTGGTAGAGGATGACGCCGAAGTCGCCAAGTTGCTGAAGCTAACGATTGAAGCCGAAGGCATGCAGGTGCTGACGGCTCTATCGGGAGAAGAGGCTCTGCGCATGGCCCGCGATGAACTGCCTGATTTCATCTCCCTGGACATTCGCTTGCCGGATCTCAATGGCCTGGACGTGCTTCAGCTTCTCAAACGCGACCTGGAGACTGCGGATATTCCAGTAGTGATCGTGTCGGTGGTGTCTGACCGCGAGCGGGCACTCAGCCTTGGCGCAATCGAGTATCTGGCCAAGCCGCTGGAGGCGCGCAAGTTGGTGCAGGTTGTCCGGCGTACGCTGCTGCAGCGTGTACTCGTAGTCGTTGCCGGCGTCCCCAAGGAATCGGTTGACCGCCTTCGAGAGATCCTGCAAGGACACGGTATCGGCATTCGTGCGACGATGCGGGGAGATCGAGCGCTGCGCTTGTGTAGGGGACTGCAACCGGCGCTTTTGGCACTAGATCTAGGACTGTCAGGGCTAGATGGCTATCAACTAGTCGACAGACTGAGGCGCAGCCAACATACGGCTGGTATTCCCATCATCGTCACCGCGTCCCCGGGAGCTGCTGCCTGGGGAGATACGGCTCAGTTGGAGAATAGGCTGCGGGCCTTGCGTGGTGTGCAGTGTCTGTTCGAGCACCCATCCGTGGATGAGCTGGCAGACGCAATCTTTGAAGTGTTAGGGCGGCCCGCCGGTAAGGAGTCAAAGCATGGTCAAGATACTGGTTGCTGAAGATGAACGCGATATCCGGGAGTTGGTCGCCTTCACGCTCCAATTCGCAGGTTTCGAGGTGATTCTGGCCTCCAACGGTGCGGAAGCGGTCGAACTCGCCCCTACCGTCAATCCTGACCTGATCCTGATGGACGTACGTATGCCGCGTATGACGGGCTATGAGGCGTGCGCAGTGCTCAAGAACTTGCCCGAGACCAAGGACACGCCCGTGATCTTCTTGTCGGCCAAGGGGCAGGAGAGCGAGATCCAGGAGGGCCTGGGTGTAGGGGCGGTTGAGTACATTCTGAAACCGTTTGCGCCGGATGAGCTGACGAAGGAAGTCAAACGTGTCCTGAAGGAGACAGGGAAGGCTTAGCCCGGCAGCCGGGTTCCCGGATCATGAGCGCGATTATCCTGGAAAATAGCCTCGTGCACTATGAGGCTCTTGGGCGCGGAAAGCCCCTGCTCTTCCTTCACGACTGGTTGGGGTCGTGGCGCTATTGGGTGCCCACGATGATCGATCTGTCGTCCCTCTATCGTGCTTATGCTTTGGATTTCTGGGGGTTTGGGGATTCCGACAAACTTGCCGCCCGGTACAGTGTTGCCGGCTATGTGACACAGGTCGCGCTCTTCATGGATCAGATGGGTATCGCCCGGGTCCCAATTGTCGGCCACGGCTTGGGGGGTGTCGTGGGCGTCACCTTCGCCCGGGAGCATCCCGATCGCGTGGATCAGGTCATGGCGATCAGCATGCCGCTCGCCCCTGGTCAGGTCTCTCGGTCGCTCAGCGCCTTCGGCGGGGGAGAGAATCCTGCGCGAGCGCTGTTAGGGCGCCGCCTGAAGTCGTACGAGGAGGTCGAGATCGAGGCAGGGAAGACGGATGGGGCGGCAGTGGTCAGCAGTGTACGATCGGCATTGGGCCATGACCTCATCGGCCTGCTCAGCGAGATCGACGTTCCGGTGTTGTTGGTCAACGGGCACGAGGATCCCATCGTTCTCCCTCCCGATGATGACGTTCTGGCCGGATTGGACTACAATGTCTATGCGGTTGCGTTTGAGAGCGCTCAGCACTATCCTATGCTGGACGAAGCGAGCAAGTTCTACCGGCTGACGCGCGACTTCTTGACCTATCGTGACAACTGGGACAAGATCAAGCTAAAGGACGAGTGGAAGCGCCGAATGCGCTGACGCAGTAACCTCCGAAAGAAGATCGATGAAGCGAAAACTGGAATCAGATCCTTGGGCCGTGGGATGGACCATCCGCGTCTTGGTGCTGATAGCCTTCCTGGCTGCTCTTGGCGTTCCGACGGGTCTGATTCCCATCGTGGCGGTTGCCACGGACGAGAGCGGCGAGCTGACCCAAGTCCAGGGGCCGATCACTATCTCGCTTGGCACCCCCACGCCCACCGGTACGCTGCAACCTCTGGCAACGCCTACCCCACGGATTCCCAAGATCGGGATCATTGCGGGCCATGCCGGCAGTGATTCGGGAGCAATCTGTGATGATGGGCTGCAGGAAGTGGATATCAACCGCGACGTTGCGAACCGTGTGGTAGCCTCGCTTCAGGCTCGGGGATGGCAAGTTGAGCTACTCGATGAGTTTGACGCGCGCTTGACGGACTACCGGGCCGATGCCGTGCTATCGATCCACGCCGACTCCTGTAACATGCCCGACAAGTCGGGCTTCAAGATGGCACGCGCCGAGTCCAGCTATATCCCTGAATCGGAAGATCGTCTGGTGGCCTGTGTCAGCCAGCACTACGCCAGGCAGACCGGATTGCCGTTCGATCCCTATACAATCACCTATGACATGACGCGCTATCACGCCTACTACGAGATCGATCCCAGCACACCCGCGGCGATCATCGAAATCGGATTCATGCTCGATGACCGCGACCTTCTGGTCAATCGCCCCAACATCGTGGCGCAGGGCATCATCGATGGGTTGATCTGTTTCATCGAGGGTGAATCGCCTTGAGTGAGCCGCACGGCCTGCCAGGAGTGTTGGCAGGGGTGGGCCCGGCACGACATTCGGATCTCAACGCTTTTCGACAGGGACGGTTACGCCTGGTGCGCTTGCGCGCCCAGGTGAATCCCATTGGGGACCTCGCGAAGTGGCGCGATGCCGGTGCTGCCGAGGCCATCCTGAGCTTATTGAGCCCCTTGCCTGCTCAACACCCAACTTCCCCTGAACGCTTCGTTGAGGCATTCGCCCCGGACATCGAGGCCTTCCTGAAGGCGGGGGGGCGTTACCTCGAGGTGCACGATGAGCCCAACCGCTCCGATCGCGGCGCGGGGGTGACCTGGCAGGATGGTGCCGGTTTCGCTGCATGGTTCCACGCGGTATCCCATCTGATTCGTGGCAAGTTTGGCGATACGCCCAAGGTTGGCTTCCCCGCGCTCACCCCCGCATCGTCACGGCGACCGGATCCCTCAGCAGCTGTTGACGAGGGCACCTTTCTTGAGCAATGCCGAGATGCGCTGCAACTCGCAGATTGGGCGGCCCTGCACGTATCCTGGCGTACGCTGGAGGAGATGCGCGGCTCTGGCGCGGGCATGCGCTTCCTCGCGACCTATCTGGAGGCCTTCCCGGAGCAGGTCTTCATCGTCACCGAGTTCGCCAACGCCAGTTTGGACCTGGCCCCTGGGCCGCGCGGCGATCAGTATGCTGAGTTTGTGACCTTGTTGGCACAGTACGACCGCATCTTGGGAGCGAGTGGCTTCCTCCTGCGATCAGCCGATCCGCACTATGACCCGCTGGCGTGGATTGCGAACGATGGCACGCCCCGCGCGACGATCGCGCACTTGGGGCGACGCCCCGAGCTCCCGGACCCACGACAGGTCTGGTTTGATTGGCCTACTGGGTTCCGGGCCTATGATCAGCTCTTTGGAGATCACCAGCGAGCCCACCACGATGGCTTCGGCATCGTCGGGGGGCACAATGGGGTGGATCTGGCTGTGGACCGTGATGCGCCTGAGGCATCTCCTATCCACGCTGCGCTTGGTGGTACCGTTGTCCAGGTTGCGCTAGATCAGAGCGGCTACGGTCAGCATGTGCGGGTTCGTAGCTACGGCCCGCAAGGTGAGGAGATCACGTTACTCTATGGCCATCTCTCGGGCATCGAGGTGACAACGGGCACGTTGGTCGCCCGCGGCGATGTGCTGGGTTGGGCGGGTCCCGCAACGCACCGCAGCGGCCCCCATCTCCACTTCGGCATGCGCGTGACCGGTGTTGATCTGCCCGTGACTTTCGACTGGCTCAATCCCCGTCCCCATCTGGAGGCCAGACCGCGAGTCCTGCCGCGCTGAACTCTTGATAGCCATGCTATCGATGTAGGGCGCCGATTAGAGGGTGCGTCTGGCAGTGCCTGGGCTGTGCCGGTGTTCGGTGTTGCACGTTTGCTTTGCAACGCCGTCTGGGGTAGAATCTAGTATGTAGTGTGTGTCACGCTTTGGCGTCCGAATCCGCTCTTGAAAGGAGTCTGCGCTATGTCCTACCAGAAAGTCATTATCGTCGGCAATCTCGGGCGTGACCCCGAGATGCGCTATACGCCCGACGGCACTCCGGTAACCAGTTTCAATGTGGCGACAAACCGTCGCTGGACGAACACTGACGGCTCGCAAGGCGAGGAGACGGTGTGGTTCCGCGTCACTGCTTGGCGCAAATCCGCAGAGATCGCGGCTCAGTATCTTACTAAGGGGCGCCAGGTCATGGTCGAGGGGCGCCTGACCCCGGACAAGGCGACTGGCGGACCGCGAGTCTACACCCGGAACGATGGGACTCCGGGAGCCAGCTTCGAACTCACGGCGGATCGGATTGTCTTCCTGGGCGGGCGTGGTGAAGCGCCGGGCGGCGGTATGGGTCCGGAGGAGGGCGGTCCTGAAGGCGGTCTGGAGGACGAGATTCCGTTCTAGGTCAGCGGTGTAGATGGCGCTGGAACGCGCGCCGGTCAGAGTTACTTGACTATGGTGACAACAGAGGGGAGTCTTGCCCCTCTGTTGTCTTCTAGCTGGCGTTGGCGTTTCCCAAGAAGTGCAGAGGCTATCATTCTTCGGCGGCAAGATGCCGTCAGAGGCGGAGTCATGAACGAGATCGAATCCGTACAGACTTGGCTGGATGGGTTGGCCCTTGCAGCGGAAGCTGATCTAGGGAAGCAGAACGCGGTCCGTGATGAAGCGTTGCAGCAGAGTCGAGAGTTGATCCGCCTGTGCTCCAATGCTATTCGCGCGGGCCATCGAAATGATTGGCAGAGTGCAGAGGATCTGCTGGCCCAGGCGGATGGAATCGGTCGGCAGATGCAGGCGCTCCTGGCGTCCTTTCCCGAACTCTATTATGCGGGCTATACGCAAGACGCGCTCAAGGAACTGGTCGAGGCGCGTGTCACTCTGGCGCTGATATCCGGCCATGCGCTCCCGGATTACGGCGCGTCGGGGATCCCGCTCAACACCTACCTCAACGGCGTGTGCGAGGCTGCGAGCGAGCTTCGACGACGCTGCCTGGACATGCTCAGGCAAGAGGATTTTGCCGAGGCCGAGCGGCTGCTGAAAGCGATGGATGCGGCCTATGAGGTGCTTATGTCCATCGGCTATCCCGACGCCATCACGCGCGGGCTGCGGCACCGGGTGGATCAGCTACGAGGCGTCCTCGAGCGCACGCGCGGCGATCTGACCAGTAGTGTGCAGATGGCGCGTCTGCGTCATGCCCTGAGCGCTGTCGAATCATAGTCGTTCGATGGGCGGCCCGACGCTCTGCCCATTAGCCCTTGCACCCTGCTGCGGTTGCCTCAGCTTGACAACTCAGGGCCATCGGGTAGGATTCGAGAAGCCGGGGGCGTGAGGCCCGTACCTTGATGGTATGGGCCCTTTTTCGTGTCTTGGTCCTCTACAGGAGGTTCTGTGACCATCAAGTTCGGGACTGATGGGTGGCGTGCTGTCATCAGTGACACCTTTACATTCGAAAACGTGCGCATTGTGGCGCAAGCCATCGCGGACTATGTTCGCGAGCAGAGCGACACTGAGCGCCCCGAGGTTGTCGTAGGGTTCGATACGCGTTTTCTCTCGGACCGCTATGCCCGCGAGGTGGCGCGCGTGATGGCAGGCAACGGCGTCGTAGCGCACCTGACCCGCGCCGACGCACCCACGCCTGCGGTCTCATACGCGGTTGTGGAAAAGAAAGCCGTTGCTGGCGTGATGATCACGGCCAGCCACAATCCACCGCGTTACAACGGGCTCAAGCTGAAGGCGCCGTTCGGGGGCTCCGCGCTGCCCGATCAGGCACGGCAGGTGGAGGCCCTGTTGGAGCGCAACCAGCGCGAGGCGCGTGGCCCTAACCTGATGGAGTACGAACAGGCGTTGGATAAGGGCTTTATCCGCCGGTTCGATCCTGCGTGGTCCTATTACCAGCACATTTCCTCATTGATCGATCTGGATCGCGTTTCCAATGGCGAGTTGCGGGTCGTTTCCGATCCTATGTACGGCTCGGGGCGCGGTGCCTTCCGCGATCTGCTCAGCCGGACTCGCTGCAAGCTTTACGAAATCAGGGGCGAGATGAACCCGGGTTTCGGTGGCATTCATCCCGAGCCCATGGCCTGCTATCTGCAGGCGCTCGTCGCTGCTATGCAGACGAACCACGCCGATGTGGGCCTGGCCACAGATGGGGACGCTGACCGTATCGGGGCTGTGGATGCGCTGGGCAACTTCGTCGATCCCCACCACATATTCGCCCTGACACTGCGCCATCTGGTGCAGTCGCGCGGGTGGACGGGCGCCGTGGTTCGATCTGTGTCCACGACGCGGATGGTGGACCGCCTGGCGAAACGTTACGGCCTTCCCCTCTATGAGACGCCGGTCGGCTTCAACTACATTGCCGACTACATGCTCAGCGGCGATGTGCTCATCGGCGGTGAGGAGTCCGGGGGGCTGTCGATCAAGGGTCACATCCCCGAAGGGGACGGCATCCTGATGGGAATGCTGCTTCTCGAAGTGATGGCCGAGGCCCGAGCATCGTTGCACGAACTGGTCGAGGACATTCAGCGCGAGGTCGGCCCCACGTTCTACACACGTCGCGATATCCCGCTGAAACGGCCCGTTCCGAAGGCTGAGATGGTGGCTCGTCTGGCGGAGCGTGCGCCCGCTGAGCTCGCCGGACAGTCTGTTGTCGACATTGGGACGCTCGACGGTGTCAAGTACGTGCTTGCCGATGATGCGTGGCTGCTGATTCGCCCCTCGGGGACGGAGCCGGTGCTCCGCGTCTATGCCGAGGGACACTCACCCGCGGAAGTTCAGACACTACTCGCCTATGGCGAGCAAATAGCCCATTGAGCGCCGGCATTCCGAGCCGGTCGCTTCTAGCACATTTGAAGATTAGTGAAAGGGTCGCTTTGATGACAGACAACGCGAGCAATGGCATACTGACCTCCCCGTATGGTGGCAAGCTTGTCAACCTCACGGCCTCGGCCGAGGAGCGTGAGGCCTTGATGGCAGAGGCCAACCAGTATCCGATGTTCCAGATTACCGATCGGAACCTCTGCGACCTGGAGTTGTTGGCTACAGGGGCTTTCTCACCGCTCGATCGGTTCATGGGGCAGGCGGATTACCAGCGTGTTCTTACTGAGATGCGCCTGGCAGAGGGCACGCTCTTCCCGATCCCAATCACGCTGACCATCAACAAAGAGGACCTTCCCACCCGTGACGAGTGGATCACGCTCTGCGACGCGCGCAACTACATCGTCGCGATCATGCGCCTCGAGGAGGTCTTCCGCTGGGATCCCACTCGTGAGGCGCGTCTGGTGTTGGGGACGACCGACCATCGCCATCCGTTAGTCTCCGAGATGGAACGGTGGGGCGATCTATGTATCTCCGGGCAGCTCCGGGTCATCAACCTGCCGAAGTACTACGATTTCGTAGACCTTCGGCGCACACCGGGGCAGGTGCGGGCCCTGCTTGCCAAGATGGGTCACGAGAAGGTCGTCGCTTTCCAGACCCGCAACCCGATGCATCGCATCCATGAGGAGCTGACCAAGCGTGCTGCAGCCCAGGTCGTCGGGAGCTTGCTGATCCATCCGGTGGTGGGGCTAACCAAGCCGGGCGATGTGGACCACTTCACGCGGGTGCGCGTCTACCGCGCACTGGTCGAGCGCTATTACGATCACGACAGCACAGTCCTGAGCCTGCTGCCGCTGGCGATGCGTATGGCAGGCCCCCGTGAAGCACTGTGGCACGCGTTGATCCGGCGCAACTACGGCGCGACGCACTTCGTGGTGGGGCGCGACCACGCCGGTCCCGGTAACGACAGCGCCGGCCGGCCCTTCTACGGGCCCTATGAAGCGCAGCAGATGCTGGAACAATATCAGGATGAGCTGGGCGTCACCCCAGTCCCATTCCAAGAGTTGGTCTACTTGGTGGACGAGGACCGCTACGAGGAAGCGACCAAGGTGCCGGCGAATGCAAAGACGGCGTATATCTCGGGCACGCAGGTACGCGATGATTATCTGGCACAAGGGCTGGCGTTGCCGGCGTGGTTCACGCGTCCCGAGACGGCTGAAATCCTCAGTCAGGCCCACCCGCCCCGCAACAAGCAGGGCCTGTGTGTTTGGTTCACCGGGCTGAGTGGAGCGGGCAAATCGACGATCGCCAACGCACTTTTGCCGATGCTACTGGAGCGTGGGCGTCAGGCAACGATGCTGGATGGTGACGTTGTGCGCACGCACCTCTCCAAGGGTTTGACCTTCAGCAAGGACGACCGTGACACCAACATCCTGCGCATCGGGTTCGTGGCGGGTGAGATCGTGCGTCACACGGGCACCGTGATCTGTGCTGCCATCAGCCCCTACCGTGCGGCACGCAATGAAGCGCGCAAGCTGGTGGGGGACGATCACTTCATTGAGGTCTTCGTGGACACGCCGATCGAGGTGTGCGAGGAACGCGATGTCAAAGGGCTCTACGCACGCGCACGACGGGGCGAGATCAAGGGGTTCACCGGCATCGACGATCCCTATGAGGAACCTCTCAATCCGGAGTTGGTGCTGAAGACGGTGGAGCACACGCCCGAGGACAATGCGCGTCTGATCGTGGAATACCTTGAACAGCGTGGTTTTCTGAACCACGTCTAGCGGACAGGTCGCAGAGGCTGCAAAGTGGAAGTGCTAAAGGGGCTCTTTGGACGGCGGCGTAAGCCGATCATCGTTGTAAGCGGGTTACCTCGATCCGGCACCTCAATGATGATGCGGATGCTGGATATGGGCGGGGTGCCCGTGCTGACCGACGAGATTCGCGCGCCCGACCTTGACAATCCCAAGGGGTATTACGAGTTCGAGCGGGTCAAGAAGCTGCCGCAGGGCGACATTGCCTGGTTGGCAGATGCCCAGGGCAAAGCCGTGAAGATCATCGGAGCACTTCTGCGACATCTGCCCGCCGCATATACCTACAAGATCCTCTTTATGCGCCGCGCGATGGTCGAGGTCTTGGCCTCGCAAAGGCAGATGCTGATTCGGCGGGGGGAGGACCCTGACGGCATAGACGATCAGGCTATGGCTGAGCTCTTTGACAAGCATGTGGCCCAGGTCGTCGCGTGGATGGAGCAGCAGCCCAATGTTAGCTATCTAGACGTCGACTACAACGCCGTGTTGACCGATCCGGCTCCGGCAGTGCGTGCCATTCAGGGGTTTCTGGATCGAGCACTCGATCTCGAGGCGATGGCGGCGGCTGTCGATCCACGGCTGCATCGTCAGCGGGCTTGAGTCGACGATGCACAACAGCATCTGAAAGGGAGAGATGGGATGAAGAAGGCCTTGGTCTGTGGTGCGGGGGGGTTCATCGGTGGGCACCTGGTGTCCAAGCTCAAGGGTGAGGGGTACTGGGTTCGGGGCGTCGACATCAAGGCGCACGAGTTTCGTGCCACTGAAGCGGACGAGTTTCGGCTCCTTGATCTGCGACTCCCGGAGCATTGCTGGGAGGCGCTTTCGACAGCGGGGGGCACTTTCGATGAGGTCTACCAACTCGCGGCCGATATGGGCGGGATGGGCTTCATCCACACGGCTGAGTGCGACATCATGCACAACAGCGCCCTGATCAATGTGCACATGATCGACACTGCGGCGAAACTTGGCGTGGGGCGGTATTTCTTCTCTTCGTCGGCCTGCGTCTATCCTAATATGAAACCGGGCGATCCGAAGATGACAGAGGATCAGGTGATCCCCGCCAACCCCGATAACGAGTATGGATGGGAGAAGCTCTACGCCGAACGGATGGCCCAAGCCTATGCGCGACACTACCCTATCGAGGTTCGGGTCGCGCGCTTCCAGAACTGCTATGGCCCCTATGGGACGTGGCGCGGCGGGCGGGAAAAGGCGCCTGCTGCCATTTGTCGCAAGGTGGCAGAAACGCCAAACGGCGGGACAATCGATGTGTGGGGAGATGGGACGGCAGTCCGTGGATTCACCTACGTTGATGATCTCGTCGACGGTATCTTCCTGCTCATGCAGTCGGATCTTCGTGAGTCGGCCAACATCGGGACGGAGGAATACGTCACCGTCAACGACCTGGTGCGCATTGTGATCGAGGTCTCCGGTAAGGAGATCAACGTTCAGCACGTTGAGGGGCCGGTAGGCGTCCTGGCGCGCAATTTCAGCAAGGAGCGGATGTACAGCCTTGGCTGGAAGACTCGTGTGACCCTCAAGGAAGGGATCGTGAAGACCTATCCCTGGATCGCCGAGCAGGTCGAGCGTGCTTCACGCGAAGCGCGGAGATAACCGGTTGGTGGCGCAGCGTATGTGTGTGTGTCGGGATCAGAGCGTATCGATGGATTCACCCAAGGCGAATATCTTCACCGAGCGAGTTCTGGACAACTGTCTCGCGGAAGATGCTGAGCCGGACCTGGACATCTTGCGTGACCGGTTGCGGGCGCGGACCGGCTGCTCCCGTGAGGACATCCGCATCGTTCGGTCGCCTTTAAGGATCTCGCCATTGGGCGCGCACGTGGACCATCAGGATGGCATTGTGACAGGGATGGCTCTTGACCGGGCGATCTACCTCGCCTTTGTGCCCCGGACCGATACGCAAGTCGTGATTGAGAGCTGGAACTTCCCCGGCCATGTGGCCTTCAGCCTCGACGAGATACCGCAGGCGGCCCCGGGGGATTGGGGCAACTATGCCCGTGGCGCGGCTCTGGCGCTTCAGCAGTCCTATCGAATCGACGTAGGCATGGATGGCGTGGTAATGGGTACGATGCCCATTGGCGGCTTGAGCTCATCGGCGGCTGTAGGGGTGGCTTACCTTTTGGCGTTGGAAGCCGTGAACGGGCTGGAGGTGCCACCGGAGGAGAACATCCGGCTCGACCGTTTTATCGAGAACACCTACATTGGGCTCAGGAATGGGATACTGGATCAATCGGTGATCCTGTTGAGCGATCGCGGCTGCCTCACGTATCTCGACTGCCAGACGATGGAGTCTCGGAGGATCCCGACACGCGCGACTGCCAACGACTTTGAGATCCTGGTGGTCTACTCGGGGGTCAGGAAAGCGTTGGTGGGAACTGATTACAACAACCGGGTGACTGAGTGTCACAAGGCAGCGGAGCTGCTGCTGGCATGGTCGGGATCGCCTGCGCCGGCAGGCACACCCCGCCTGCGGCATGTGCCACGTGAGGCGTACGCGACACTGGGCGACCGGTTGCCCCCGCCTCTCGACCGGCGTGCCCGGCATTTCTTCACCGAAATGGACCGCGTCCAGGCAGGATTGGCAGCTTGGCAGGCTGGAGACGTTACCCGGATGGGCGAGTTAATGCGTGCATCCGGCAGGAGCTCGGTCTACAATTACCAGTCGGGGTCGCCACACCTGACGACGCTGTACGAGCTGCTGTGCGAGTGCCCGGGAGTCTACGGGGCTCGCTTCAGCGGTGGGGGGTTCAGAGGTTCGTGTATTGCGCTAAGCCGCCCGGATCATCGCGAAGAGATCGTGGCTTTCCTTGCCGAGCGTTACCCGGCGGCGCATCCTGATATCGCCGCCTGTTACAGCGTTCACTTCTGCCAGACGAGCAAGGCAGCCCAGCTCATCAACGGGAGATAGGGCAATGGCGAGGGAGGGCGGTCGATCGCTAGAAAGTATCGACTGGCGCCTCTGGCTATCCTTAGCGCTGCTGATTGGCGGTGGCGTATTGCTCGTTATCGATGTCACCCCGGTGGTACTGAACTGGGAGACTGCGAGTGAGGTTGGCACAGCGGGCTTCAACGTACACCGGGCGCCGGTTGGGGATTCGGACGATGACGCTCTCGAAATGGCTTTCGAGAGGGTGAACAGCGATCTCATTGTCGCCCAGGGGGATGAGGTGGCGGGGGCAACCTATCGCTACGAAGATAGGACAGCCTCGCCCGGACGCCAGTATCAGTACAGGATCGAGGAAGTCGAGTGGGATGGCCGATCGACCCTGTATCCGGAGGTCGTCGTTGTACGCGCTGGGCTATCGAAGCGTTGGGTCAGGCTCCAGGGTGCAGCGCTGTTGCTCATCGCCTTCATCTCTCTATGGCGCCTCTTGAGGAGACCTGGGCGGACGGCGTTGGCATAGGTGCGGACCGCCTTACGTTGTCGCACTTCGGTGCCCGACCTCCCGGCAGCCCGCTTGCGCACGAGAGTTGTATGACACAGGTGCTACAGGTCGATGCTCAACAGCCCGAGCCTGAGCTGATTGCGCAGGCTGCGGCGGTCATCAGGCAAGGGGGCCTGGTGGCATTCCCGACAGAGACCGTCTACGGCCTTGGCGCCAACGCACTGAGCGCTGCGGCGGTCTCCCGGATCTTTGTCGCCAAGGAGCGCCCCGAGTACGATCCGCTTATCGTCCATATCGCAGAGGTGCCTCAACTGCGCGTGGTTGCGGCCGATGTGCCCGAGGTCGTGCGAGAGCTGGCGTCTGTCTTCTGGCCCGGGCCCCTGACGCTGGTTATGGCGAAAGGGCCCGAGGTCCCAAGAGAGGTCACGGCAGGGGGCGAGACGGTTGCAGTGCGACTGCCCGCCCACCCCGTAGCACTTGCTCTGATCAGGGCTGCCGGCGTGCCGATTGCGGCGCCGAGCGCTAACCGGTTTGGGCGTGTCAGCCCGACGCGCGCCGAACACGTGCTCAACGATCTGGGGGGGCGTGTCGACCTGATCCTGGATGCCGGGAGTACGTCGGTTGGGGTGGAGTCGACGGTCCTCTCGTTGATCGCGCCTGTTCCAACGATCTTGCGCCCCGGCGGCGTCAGCCGTGAGGCGCTGGAGCGGGTCCTGGGCACAGTGGTGATGGCCTCCCAGACCGTTGAGGACGGGGGGCCGTTGTTGTCACCGGGAACGACCGCCAAGCACTACGCGCCAGCCGCCCGGGTGATTCTCTATCGCGGAGAGCGAAACGCGGTCCTGGCAACGATGCGCGAGGCGGCCCGACAGTATCTGGAGAGCGGCGAAAAGGTCGGGCTTCTGGTTGCAGACGAGGATCTGGAAAGCTTCGCAGACCTGCCACTGGTACGTGCGGGCCTTGGATCCCTCGCCTCACTAGACGCGATTGCTCACAGACTCTATGCATCACTGCGGGGTCTGGATGCCTCAGGGGTTACCATGATCTTGGCCCGCGACTTCGGGTCCGCGGGCCTGGGCCTGGCGATTCGCGACCGCCTCACGCGTGCTGCTGCCGGTCGCGTCGTTATCGTGGATCGGTGATCTCAACCTAGCTGTGCAGGAAGTCTCTGAGGCGGCGCGCGTGTGCGGGATGGCGCAGGCGACTCAGGGCTTGGGCCTCGATTTGCCTAACGCGCTCCCGGGTTACACCCAGCTTCTTGCCCACTTGCTCGAGTGTATAGGTCTGACCGTCGAGCAAGCCATAGCGCATCTGTAGGATCTTGACCTCGCGGGGAGGAAGGTCCACGAGGATTTCCATCAGCTGGTCTCTGAGCATAGCCGAGCTGACTTTGTCTGGGGGCGACGGGCTGTCGCTGTCCTCGACGAAGTCTCCCAGCGTACTCTCACCTTCCTCATCCGTCGGCATCTCCAGCGACAGGGGACGACGCGCCACGTCGAGCATTTGCTCGACCTTGCGCACAGGAATCTCCAGTTCGGCTGCCAGCTCCTCAGGCGTGGGGCTGCGCCCCAGGCGTTGCGTTAGCTGGTGGGAGATACGCAGCATCTTGTTGATCTGGTCCCCCATATGCACGGGGACGCGGATCGTGCGGCTCTGATCGGCGATGGCGCGGGTCACCGCCTGGCGGATCCACCAGGTCGCGTACGTCGAGAACTTGTGGCCGCGTTTGTAGTCAAACTTGTTGGAGGCGCGGATGAGGCCGATATTGCCCTCCTGGATCAGATCCAGAAAGGGCACGCCCCGCCCGATGTACTTCTTGGCAACGCTGATGACCAGCCTGGAGTTCGCGCGGATGAGGTGCTCGCGGGCCCGGATACCATCTTCGAGCTGGAGCTCCAACTCGTGACGCCTATCCTCGCTGGGATACTTGCCAGTGCCAAGCCTGGCCTGCGCCTTCTTGCCGATCTCCATACGTTTCGCCAGAGAGACCTCTTCCTCGGCGGTCAGGAGGGCAACTTTGCCAATCTCCTTGAGGTAGAGGCCGATGGTGTCATCGACCTCGATGGCTCGGTAGATGTCCTCTTCGGCCCGAATCTCGTCGCCTTCATCTATGTCGTCGAGCCCCATAACCCGCGCAAGATTCTCGGGGATCTTCTCCCCGGGGCCGCCAACCACGATCCCTGATTCCATCAGGGCCGAAATCGCCTCGTCGAGCCGCGCGACATCATCCTCTGCCTCTGGGAAAACCCGCTGGATATCCTCGTAGGTAACATATCCGCGCTCATATCCCAGCGCCAGAAGTTGTTCTTCGCCGGACCGATACTCGGTGAGAGTGAGGGTGCCGATTTCCTCTTCTTGTTCTTCTTCGAATCTCTCTTCCAAAGCCAAGACCAGAATTCCTTCTACTGCCAGAAATCATGCCATTCGCGAAAACCGCCCGGCGCAATCGGCGCATGGGCAGAATGGCGCGAATAGCGTATCCAATATCAGGGACTTGTCAACTGAAAGCCAAAAAAAGAGCACGGGCGGCAGCTGCCGCCTGTGCTGACAGCAATCTACTATAGCATAGTCCAGGATCAATTGTCAAGAGGCAACGGAAAGCAAAAACGTCAGGGGCTGGCCAAGTGCCTGATGTCCAAGCCGGCCCTTAGCACTCGGGTTAAGGGCCGGCACTGAGGTTGGGTCAGGAGGGCGGCGGCGCGAGATGGCCTATTCCGTACGGGCCTCGACAGGCATTGAGAAGTTCACCCGTAGGCCCTGTCCAACAGCGCTGAAGAAGTGGATCGTGCCCCCCAGCATCTCGATCCGCTCGCGGAGCGTTGGCAGACTGAGCTTCGTTGCATCGGGTGAGCTGAGCGCCTCGTCGATTTCCGCGCCCATGCCGTTGTCGTCGATGGCTACGTTGACTTCGTCGTCCTCGATATTGAGGTGGATGTTGATGCTTGACGCCTGGCTTTGCTCACGCGCCAGGTGGATCAGGGTCTGAATCACGCGGAAGATCGTGACCTCCTTATGCGCAGGCAGACGTTTTTCCTTGCCTGTTACCTTGAGTGTCAAGCCGGTGAAACCCTCGTCGGTGATGCCGTCCACGTAACGACGAACCGTTGGAACCAAGCCCAAGTCATCCAACATCATCGGGCGGAGGTCGAAGATGAAGACCTTCACCTTCTTGAAGGCGTTGACAACGTTCTTCTTGAGTTCGGCGAGTTCGCCTCGCGCTCGCTCGGGGTCGCGATCGAACAGCCGCTCACAGATTTCAGCCTGCAGAACCAGATTGGTGAGCGACTGTGCCGGTCCATCGTGCATCTGGCGCGACAGGCGCAGGCGCTCCTGCTCCTGAGCCTCGATGATGCTGATCACCATAGCCTGCGGCGTGCCTAGTGGTTTGCCACCATTCCCGTTCGTCTGACCCACGTCATCGGGCGGCGCGTACCCCAGCACTCGCTCATAGAGCTCGGCGATGCGCGTCAGGTTCTTCTGATCGCTCTGGAGTTTCTCAAGCTGCCCGCGCATTGTAAAGAGGCGTTGCTGGTTCTCGATGAGCGTGTCGTAGGTCTTGCGAATGTCCTCACGCGGGACCGTGTCGAACGTCGCCTCGATCTGCCGGGTACGCGCAACAGCGCGGGCATTCGCTTGCATGAAGCGATCCACCTCGCTGGACGTCTGCTGGATCAGCATATCGATCTCTTTGAGTTCTTGTTGGATCTGGTCGGAACCTCGACGGCAGAAATCCGTGAACTGCTCCCAGCTACTTTCTACCATACCTTACCCCTTGACGTCTCGTATCTAGGACCTTGGCTCTCGTCGGCGCCATGGCCTGCCAATGTCACCGCCACGGCGGCATAGCCTCGTGGCAAGCGCGCTACACATCACGACTCGGGCAAACGCACCCATCCGTGCCGCAGTGCATAGATCGCTGCCTGGGTGCGGTCCGAGCGGTTGAGCTTCGCAAGGATCGAGGTTACATGATTCTTGACGGTTTGCTGGCTAATACTCAACCGGCGCGCGATCTCCTTGTTGCTCAATCCCTCGATGATCAGCTCCAGAATCTCCATCTCGCGAGTGGTCAACGGGGAGAACGTCGTTTCTTCCGGGCTGATGCCATAGCGACGGTAGAGCTCGAGAAGCCACTGCTCAGCTTCATCAGGTGTCAGACGATTGTTGCCGATGATATAGTACCCTTCCGCAACGCTGTGTACTGTCTCGACGAGTAGAGCTGGCGCGACGTCCTTGGGAAAGTAGGCTGAAGCGCCGATCCGGATGGCCCGGTAGATTTGCTCCTCGTCATCGTAGGCGGTCAGGATGATCACGTTGACGTCGGGATGCTCGTTCTTGAGTTTCTGCGTGATCTGCAATCCATTGAGTGAGGGCAGATTCACGTCCATCAGAACGACATCCGGCAGCGTGGCTCTGAGTATGTCCAGAGCCTCCCGCCCGTCTCCGCTCTCTGCGACGACGGTGATGTCAGGTTCGGCGTTCAGTACATCGCGCACACCTTGGCGGAAGAAAAAATGGTCGTCCACAATTGCGACTCTTATGACCTTCCGCTGTTCTCTCACGTATCCCTCTCTTGAGTTACGCCAAACTCATCCATGTGGCCGGCTAGCCCTGGCGCCAAAATCGCCCGACATCGAAGAGCTCAGGAGATCGATCCTCAAGGATCACGTCGACCAGTTGATCCGCCGCGATCAAGGCCAGGCTGAGCCCAAACGGGCCCAGCCCGTCCACCACGTAGGCGCTGGGAATCTGGTGGAGTTTTCCGACGACCGGCAGCATGTCCTCGCTGCGGGCGGTCCAGGCTGTAAAGCGCTCGAGCACCGCGGAGTCCGGGAAGAGCTGGTTGACAACCGGCGCCAGGCGATCCAGCGTGGCGAGTTCGTTGTCATCCCAGCCGGCAAGATAGACGTGATCGCCGTGGGGGAGGCAGCAGACGCGTCCGTTACTGAGGATGAGAGGCCGTTCCAGAGCGTTTGCGTTTTCGAAGATCAGCGTATGAACGCAGGCGGGATGCAGGGCCTCTGCCAGGCCTGAGACCACGCGTGCGGCATGGATGCCGTTGGCGAAGATGATCTTGTCGGCCCAGAGATAATGCCTATAGGCCCACACCGCGAGACTGCCATCGGACCGCGGCTTGATCGCATGAACCTCGGCATTGAGTTCCACGATGATGTTCTCGTGGTCCAACAGGCTGTTGATGAGCGCCTGAGGCTCAAAGAGCAAGTCGTCTGCGGTATTGAGCGCGACCAGATCGCCATACCGGCTGTCGTCTTCCAGCTTGACGGTGTAGCCAAGGGCACTGAGCTGAGCAGCAGACTCACGAAACGACTCGGCCTGTGCAGTATCTACGGCCAACCGCAGACTACCCGGTTTCCAGGACGTCGCTCCTGCCCGTCCCAACAACGCCTCCAGGCGGGCCAGATTCTCGGCTGTCAACTCCCATATCCTGCGCCCCACTTCGGCCCCATGGCGAGTCTGGATTTCTGCGAAGGGCTCGGGGGTACCCAGTAGCGCCAAAGCCGGCACGCGTCGCACGGTGCCACCCAAGGCCTTGGTCGCCTCCAAGACGACAACTTGGAGGCCTTCTTCCGCAAGAATCGATGCCACGAGGGCTCCGGTCAGACCGGCACCCACCACGATCACGTCATAAGGACCAGAGGTAGCCATAGCTGTTCCTTTCAGCTCACCGCGGGGGAGCCACCGTGAGTGAGGCTTGATCAAAGAACGCGGCGTTGTTGATATGAGGGTAGGACGGTTCGGCAGAGAAGCAGACTGTCACGCGCCCCAGTGCTGGCTGATTCTCGGCCGGTTCCTCGTCGCTGCCCTCCTGATCCTCGGCCTGCGGAGTCGGGGGAATGGCCGCCGCGATCACCCTTGGCGAGGTGAGTGTGACTATGCCACTGTCCTGGTTTATGCGCAGCTCCTGGCCCCACAGAGCGCCGTGGCAGTTGCCTGCGCCCCGAGGATCAATGCCAGCCTTGACGATCAGGGAATCCAGCGACGAGAACGCCTTGGCTCTGATTTGGAAGCTGACCGCGCTGCCGGCGGTCACGGTCACCGTCTGATGCACCCAGGCTCGGAACCTGAGCCAACGCATGGTCTCGACCTTCAGCGTCGTGCCATCGATCTGCCGTGCTGGGTCGTCTGCGGCGGTGAACACCGGTTCGGCATACGAGGTCTCCGGATCGTAGGGATCACCGGGCTTGTAGTTGACGTAAGCATCCCACGTCCAGCCAGGGATGCGATTGGGCAGGAGGTAGTCGAAGTTTGCGCCCTCGAGCGTCACACGGATCGTGGCCTGGGGTATGGGAGTAGCAGTAGCGGTAGCGGTGGGAGTCATAGTCGGATGCGGCGTCGCAGTGGCAGTCGGAGTATTGGTCAGCCTCGCCGGCATGGTGGGTCTGGGGGTGAGTGTGGGCGTGGGTGTCCACGTCGCGACCACAATGGGTGTGTTCACCACGTCGGCAGTCGCGGTAGGTGCGGGCTGTGCGGCGGCCCGCATCGAACTGAGGATAACCGCCGCCATTCCCCCGATGACGACGACATCTGCCACCGCAAGCACAAGCAGGATGATCTTCTGGGTACGGGTCAGTCCACTCATAACGCTCCCTCAGGGATGGCAGGATGGCTCGCTCGCCAAGGCTACGTTGTTTCTGGGTCCCGGCAGAGTGTATAACGCTAATCATACTCTAAGGTGAAAAGCGTGACAAGCAGGGCTGCTACCGCGATGGGCGCGCGCCAGCGTAGCAAGGCGCTATGGAGGTGGCTGAGTCTACGCCAGCTTATCGAATCAACTACATGGGCGGAGGGCCGGTACCCTCTGCCCGCGTGCTGGGCACACAGAGCTGACCACACCCGGCATAGATGCTTCCTCCGCGTCGCTGGCGCATAGTATGCGGGATCGCATATCGATCCAGTATTGCCGAAAAAGCTGTCACGGCTTCGGGGGATGAGGGGGCACCTGCGTAGCCGGCGGTGGGGTTGAGCTCGATCAAATTGACGTGGGCAGGGAGGCCACGCAACCACGTCGCCAGCGCCTCTGCCTGCTCGGGGCTATCGTTAATGTCAGCGATCATGACCCACTCGAAGAGCACCCGTCGCCCTGTCTGGCTTGTGTAGGTCGCGACGGCGGCGTACAGATCTTCCAGGGGATAGGCCTTGTTGATCGGCATAAGGGTGTCGCGCAGATCATCCGTGGCTGCATGGAGTGAAATGGCCAGCTTGGTAGGCCAGTGGTGGTGGATTTCTGCAAGGCGGACAATGCCCGGGGCAACCCCCGCTGTGCTTATGGTGATTCGCCCCGGTGCGAAGGCCAACCCTCGCGGGTCTGTCAGACGCTGAATGGCCCCCAACGTCTCTTCGAGGTTCAGCAGAGGTTCTCCCATGCCCATAAAGACGACGTTGGACACAGCCTGATCCTGCTCGGAGAGCCACCGCTGAAAGTGGATCACCTGGGCGACGATCTCCCCTCTCGCGAGTTGGCGCACAAAGCCCATGTGGCCAGTCGCGCAGAATCGGCAGCCGCAGGCGCACCCCACCTGTGTGGAGACACAGGCCGTGTAGCGCCTGCGGTAGCGCAGCAGAACAGCTTCGATCTGGGCGCCGTCCTCCAAGCCCAACAGGACCTTACGCGTGCTTCCCTCTGGGCTCAGGGTCTCTCGAAGCAAGGTGGGGTGAGGGATCGAGACTTCTTCGTGGAGTTGGCTCTGCAGCGAGGACGGAAGCGGCGTTATGTCGTGCGGTGTGATACTGTACTCTCGATAGAGGTATCGCCAGATCTCACGCGCCAGTGCGCGTGCCTGCGCACGCGGCTCGCCCCAAGCTGCAAGCTGCGCCTCGAGCGCGTCTAGATCGAGATCATACAGGCTGATTCTTGCCACTTCAGATTGTATAGTCGCTCTCTTTGTCGGGGGATGTCTGCCAGGCAGCCAGATGGCTACCAACGGTATTTTGACTTTTCGTATAAAGCATAGCATAATGTCACTATAAGACCAGTGGCTGACCCGCTCCCCGCCATGAAGTCATCCATAGGAGGACAGCGTGCCTGAGATCTCCTTACTAGCATACGAGAGTCAGATCAACCAGTCTATCGATCAAGCTCGATATCTGGAAGCCCTGGCGCATACCCGGCACATCCTAAGCCAATACCCCCGCTATGTCGGCGCCTACTATCTACTTGGGAAGACGATGTTCGAGGCCGATCTTCCGGACTTGGCCACGGATATGTTCCGGCGCGCGCTGAGTGCCGACCCAGAGCATCTCATGTCGAGAATTGGTCTGGGGCTGGCCCACGAGCGGCGCGGTGACCTGAATGCCGCGATCTGGAACTTGGAGCGGGCGCTGGAGCTTGACCCTGGTAACTCGGATATCGCAGAAGAGCTGCGACGCATGTACGGACGTCGAGATGCGGTGGAGCCGGAGTATGTTCCTCAGACACGGGCGGGGCTGGCGCGGCTCTACCTGCGAGGCCATCGTTTTGGCCGTGCGGTAGAGGAACTGCAGACCCTGCTAGCTGACGATGCTGCGCGGCCCGACCTGCTGACCGCGCTGGCAGAAGCCCACTGGCGTGACAGCCAGCTGGTCCAGGCTGCCGAAGTGTGTCAGGAGATCCTTGACAAAATGCCGTACAACCTCAAGGCGAACCTGCTCCTGGGTACGTTGTGGGTCAACAGCGGGCAAGAAGAGGGATGGCTCTACCTTAACCGCGCTGAGGAGGTCGACCTAGAGAACCGGTTGGCGGACGAGCTCTTCGGCGCTGACTCCTTGCTAGAGCCACGCGAGGTCGAGCTGGACCGGCTGGTCTATGACCCCGATGCGATTGACGTGGATCGCAGCAGCACCTGGTTCAGGCGGCTTGAGGCTGCATCGATTACGGTCGGTATCTCCGAGGCTCCGCCAGAGATGACGGACTCCGAGGTGCGCCTTGTCGACATTACCGCCGGCCTCGAGTCGCAGATTGAGATCCCTGATTGGTTGCGCGAACTGGGTGCTCCGGAGGTGGAAGAGGGCGAGGGCGAGCTGGGGTGGATGGCCGAGATCGCCTTCGAGGAGCCTGCCGGCCCGGCACGTCTGGAAGAGGTGCCCACCGAGGAGGCTGCGGTTGGGAGCGACTGGGAACCGGTCGTAGCGCCCGAGATCGAGGAGGGCCTTGAGCAGCCACCGCCGGAAGAGGTCGGCGAGGGCATCCCTGACTGGGCGACGGAGCTGATGCCACCTGAGGCCGGTGTTGAGGAGGGCGAGGCTGAAGGCGTACCTGAATGGTTGCGGGGGGGCGCGAGCGAGGAGGAAGCTGCCGCGGACGAAGCCGTGGCCGACCTGGAAGCGCTGCTCGAAAGCTCATCAGAGGTGCCGGAATGGCTCGCCGGCCTGGCGCTTGAGGAAGAAGCCGACGTTGCCACGACCGAAGAGGAAGGCGCTGACCTGGACTGGCTGAGGCAACTGGGGATCGAAGAGGCTCCAGATGTCGAGGAAGCCGGACCGGCCTGGCCCGAGGAGTCGCGACTGGCGTTTGTCGAGGAGGAGCCTGAGGCCGGAGTCGAGGCAGAGAGCCGCGACGAAGGGCTCGATTGGCTGACCGAATCCCTGGCCGAGGTTGAGGCTGAGGGCATCGATGAGGAAGTATTGCCGGCTGATGAAATGCCCGATTGGCTGGCCGATCTGCGGCCCCCTGACGAAGTGGGAGAGATGGCAAAGCCAGAGGCGGGCAAGCTCACGCTGGCCGAGGAAATCCCGGATTGGCTAACTGATCTGGCGCCCTCGGAGACAGAGGCAGGGGTTGAGGAGTTCGAGCTTCCGGAGGAAGGGATGCCGGAGTGGCTGGCGCAGCTACAGGAGGACGCCGGCGAGCCAGTGCCAGCGGAGGCGACTGTCGCGGAGCCCACATTGGCTGCCGCTTTGGACGAGCTGGAAGAGGAAGCTATCGAGGAGATTCCAGACTGGCTGCGCGATTTCGACACTGAGGGTACGGTGACCGTTGAGGCCGGGCCGACTTCCGATGTGGAGGACATGCCTGACTGGCTTCGTGAACTCGAGCCCGAGGGCATGATGCCGGAGGTGCCGGTTCCTCCCACTCACGAGGAAGACGTTGAGCCTCCGGTGGCTGCTGAACCTACGACCGTCGTTGAGCCGGAGGCTGCCGAAGCTACTCTGGAGGTGCCGGAGGTCACTCCCGAAGAGGCGGGTGTGCTCTCCGGTGAAGATGCTCTGGCGTGGCTTGAGAGCCTGGCTGCAGGCCACGAAGACGAACTGCGGGCGCAAGCCGAGGTGGCGTCTGCTGCCCGGGTCGATGAAATCCTGGGGCGCAGGCGCGAGGAGCCCCCGACCACCGTTGTTGGAGAAGAGCTTCGCTCTGAGCTTATGGAACTCGGAGAGCCAGAGGAAACGCCGGCAGTATTGGCCGGTGAAGAGGCTGCCATTTCAGGCGATGAGACCCTGGCCTGGTTGGAGAGCCTGGCAGCCGAGCCCGCCCCTTCAGAGACCTTGATCGAGTCTCCCCAACCCGCTACGGAGGAGATCGCGGCAGCCATAGAAGCGCCAGAAGAGGAGGGCGAATTGCTCTCCGGTGATGATGCCCTGGCGTGGTTTGCCAGTTTGACCGCCGGCAAAGAAGAGGAGTTGCGCGCACAAGCCGAGGCCGAATCCGCGGCTCGCGTGGATGAGATCCTGGGACGCAGACGCAGATTGCCTGCTGAGGAGGTCGAGACCGCCGTCATCGAACCCACCGTGCCCGAAGAGGGTCTGGTGGAGCTGGCGGCAGAGCCCGAAGTTCTGGAGGCTGCGGACGAACTGCTGGAGGAGGCCAAGGCCAGCGTCATCGAACCCACCGTGCCCGAAGAGGACCTGGTGGCAGAGCCCGAAGTGCTGGAGGCTGCTGACGAGCTGCTGCAGGAGGCCGAGGCCGCCGTCATCGAACCCGCCGTGGCCGAAGCGGACCTGGCGGAGGCGGCGCCAGAGCCCGGAGTGCTGGAGGCCGCGGACGAGCTGCTGCAGGAGGTCGAGACCGCTGCTATCGAGCCGAGCGTGGCCGAGGAAGATCTCGCGGAGGCGGCGCTGGAGCCCGAAGCGATGGAGGCTGCGGACGAGCTGCCGGAGGAGGCCGAGGCCACCGTCATCGAACCGACCGTGGTCGAGGAAGATCTCGCGGAGGCGGCGCTGGAGTCCGAAGTGACTGAGGCGGCAGCTGAACAGCTGCTGGAGGAGGCTGAGGCGGTCGTTGTCGAGCCACCGGGGGTGGAAGAGCAGGCATTCGAGTCCGGACTGGCGGAGGCTGCGGGTGAGCTGCTGGAGGAGGCTGCTGCACCGCTAGAGACGCCTGATGAAGAAGGCGGGCTCTTGTCTGGCGATGAGGCGCTTGCGTGGCTCGAGAGCCTGACCGTCGGTAAAGAAGAGGCGTTGCGGGCGCAGGCCGAGGCAGAGTCCGCAGCCCGCGTTGATGAGATTTTGGGACGCAGGCGTGCTCCGCTCGTCGAGATGCCGCCTGTTGAGCCGGCGCCTGCCGAGGCTGGCATGCCGGAGTCTGAGGCACCGCCCGAACCGGAAGCGGTGATCGAGCCACCGGCTGAGGCCGTCGAAGAGAAGGCCACCGCAGAGCCTGGCGCGGAGCCTGAAACCGCCTTCGAAGCCGGCGCGCCGTCGTACTTTGGCTGGTCAGCCTTTGGTGAGGAGCCCACTGAGGTCGCTGAAGCAGCGCCAGAACCGGTGACAGAGCCGCTCCCCGAGGAGGTCGTTTCAGAAGACATGGTGGCAGAGGAACGGGAATTGCCTTCTGCGCCCTCGGGGGAGGATGCTCTGGCCTGGCTCGAGGGACTTGCTCCTGAAAAGGAGGCATCACTGCGAGCGCAGGTTGAGGGGGAACCGGCGGTCGGAGTCGCGCCCGCCCCCGAGGCCGAACCGGAGGAGCCCGCACGGCTGGCTTCTATGGCGTTGACCGAAAAAGCCGCGGTCGATACAGAGGAGCCGGCGGAGCCCGGTGAGGAGGAGCCCTTGCTGATCGAGGCTCCGGTTGATGACGGCGCTCTCCCACAGCCCGAGGCTGAGCCGCAAGTCGAGCCGGTCTCCGCCCAGTCGGAGGCTCCCGCGCCGGTGTCGAGTGATGAGGCCGGTGTTGAGGGTGTCGAGCCCGTGCCAGTGCCGGCACAGGCCGAGGCGCCGACTCCAGCCGGAGCCGAGGCGGGCGCCCAGCCCGCTGCCGTGCCCCAGACGGTCGAGCCCGCAGCAGCGGAGGAGGCCGAGTTGGATCTGGATGCCTTGCGTGCCCGTGTCAAGCAGAAGCGCTCCGATCACGCATCTCGGCTCACGTTGGCACGCGGGTTGTGGAACACCGGCGAGATTCCGGAGGCTATGGAGCACTATGGCAGGCTGATCAAGGCCGGTGCCAAAGCCGAAGATGTCCTAGCGGACTTGCGGCGTTATGTGGAAGAGCAGCCGTCTGAACCGCGAGTTCTGCGGACCATGGGCGATATCTTGATGAAGAACGGTGAGCTTGACGAAGCGCTGGCGATCTATAATCGCGCGATGGAGCTGCTGTAGCAGCACTTCCCCATACGTTTGAACAGCGCCGGGGAGGCCACAGGCCTCCCCGGTTTGTTGTCGACGGCCGATGATAAGGCGTCAGTACATCACATCTTCGCCTGCCCGGCGATAGGTTGCGATCTCATCAGGGCCAAACCAGTACGCAATCTCCAGTGCCGCTTCTTCGGCGTTTCCCGAGGCGTGAATGAGGTTCTTGGTCGAGCGCTTCTCGAGGCTTGAGATGGTATTGGAGTCGATCGCGAAGTCGCCCCGGATCGTCCCGGGTTCGGCGCGCGCCGGAATTGTGAAGCCGATCATCCTGCGGACAGCCGTAATCGCGTGGACGCCCTCCAGGACCAGGGCAACGACGGGACCTGACGACACGTATTCGATGAGCCAGCCTCGTACCATCGTGCCGATCTCGAACGGATCTTTTGTGCCCAAGACCGCGTGCACATCCAGCCCAAACTGCTCGAACGAGTCCAGCGTCTTCTGACCCATCCCCGCAATCCAGTCGTCGGGTCCCGCATAGTGGCCCGCAGCCATCTCGGCTGTAGGCCTGACCATTTTCATGGCCACGATCTTCAGACCCGCGCGTTCGAATCGCGTGAGGATCTCGCCGGTGAGCGCACGTGCTACAGCGTCGGGCTTGAGTAGCACGAGGGTTCGCTCGTGTTTGATGGATTCAGCATCCATTGAGACCATGCCTCCTAGCCTCCTAACCGAATTTGTAGGCGACGCCGAAGCCGCCCCGCGGGAGGGTCCACCCGATATTTGTGTAGGGACATCCCACACGACAGCTGCCGCATTCCACGCAACTCTGATACGCGATCTGCAGCAACCCGTCTGGGGCGAGCGTATAGACGCCCACAGGACAGAAGTAGAGGCAGGGTTTGTGCTCGCAGCGCAGACAGACGTCGGGGTCCTTGATCCAGAGGTGCGTCTTCTCCTCATCGATGAAGTACTTGAGGGTCATCAAGAGGTCGTCGACGTAGACATCGGGGAGCGTCTCTTTCAGCTCCTGTGGGAGCTCGCGGACCTCGAACGCATCACCTGTTTTCATAGCCATTGTGTCACCATCCCATCACTGAGCGCGCCATAGATACGATGTCGCCTGCGGCCTTGAACAGCGTGCGGCGGTCAGTTAGCGCGCCGAGCATGCCCCGGAACAGCTCCTTCTTGGGTTTTCCGTAGGCGCTAAAGAACTGCCCCAAGGCGTCATTGAGGAAATTCGGGTAGACATCCATGAACTGCGGATGCGTCTCCAGGAAGTTCGCAAAACCGCGGTACTGCTTGAGGTCCTGCAGGATGAAGCCATCCTTGAGCCGGTCCTCGTATCTTGCCATGACCTTTTCGCTGAAATCACCGCGGCTGTGGGCCTCCAGCGCCGTCTCAGCAGCTTGCTGGCCCGCGATAATGGCCATGTTGGTCCCCTCCCAATGCAGGGCGTTGACCATTGCGGCGGCGTCTCCGGCGACCATCGCGCCGCCTGTGTACAGCCTGGGCATCGCGCGGTAGCCGCCCTCCGGGATCAAATGTGCTCCGTATTCGAGAAGCTGTCCCCCTTTGACGAGCGGGGCGATGGCTGGATGATCGAGGTAGCGGTCCAGGATGTCATAAGGCCGTAAGCGATACTCTGCCAGTTTGTCGAGCATCATGCCCAGCCCCACGGAGACGCTGGTTTTGTTGGTGTAGACGAAGCCCATCCCGGGAAGCCCGAGTGAGACGTCACCCAGCACCGAGACCGCAAGCCCATGTTCGTCATCGGAGAGCCCGAAGCGTGCGTTGATCGTCTCCATCGGAAGCGAGATGACCTTCTTGAACGCCAGCGCAATGTGCGCCGGCTCGAGGTCGTGGCTGATCAAGTCCAGCTTCTGTGCCAAGAGGTTGTTCACGCCCTCACAGATAATGACTACAGGCGCATAGACCTCGCCTTGCGGACGGTCGGTCAGCACGCCAATGACCTGGCCGTTTTCCTCACGAATGAAGTCGACAACAGCGGTCTTGGGGATCAGGAATGCGCCAGCCGCTTGGGCCTGCTCGGCCCACCACATATCGAAGTTGGCCCTCAGCGTGATGTAGGCATCTGCGGGCTCGGCATTCAGTTTGCCGCCCTGGACTGTCATACGGGTGATGCCATCTCGCGAGAGGAACCAGAACCCCGCTTCAGTCACCGGGCGCTCAAAGGGTGGGCGACGATCCATATAGTCGGGGAGCACTTCGGCGATGGCATGGGTGTAGATGGCGCCGCCGAAGTAGTTCTTGCCCCCCGGTTTCTGGCCCCTTTCGATCAGGGCCACGTTGAGTCCCTTGCGTGCCATAACCATAGCCGCAGCCGAGCCGGCGAGGCCGGCTCCCACCACGATGGCATCGAACTCAATGCGTTCGTTGTTCATACACGTGCCTCCTTGCGTGCTTCGATCTCCTTGATCATCGCTGGAATGACCTCAAAGAGGTCGCCCACGATTCCGACGTCCGCAACCTCAAAGATAGGTGCGTTGGGGTCGGAGTTGATAGCGATGATGAAATCGGAGTTCTGCATGCCGACCTTGTGTTGTAGCGCGCCGGAGATGCCGGCGGCGACGTACACTTTGGGCCTGACGGTCTTGCCGGTCTGCCCCACCTGGTGCGGGTACTTAATCCATCCCGCGTCAACACAAGGCCGAGAGGCACCAACGACGCCTCCCATAGCATCAGCAAGTGCCTTGATTACAGCGAATCCTTCCGGGCCTCCGACACCGCGTCCTCCGGCGACGATGACATCGCTATATTCAATATCAACCGTGTCTTCTTGGGCGTGGACGAACTCCAGGATGCAGGAGCGTGCGCCCTCCTCCGTGACTCCGGTCTCCTCTGCGATGATTTCACCCACCGCATCGGGATTGTAAGGGGCCGCAGGGAAGACCCGGGGTCGCACGCTGGACATCTGCGGTCGATGCTTGCGACACACGATGGTGGCCATGATGTTGCCGCCGAAGGCCGGTCGGGTCGCCTGGAGGAGCCGCTGCTTCGCCCCCTTGACCTCGCCCATCTCCAGTTTGGTGCAGTCTGCGGTGAGGCCGGTGCGCAGCGCGGTCGCCACGGCACCCGCCAGATCGCGTCCCAGCGTCGTGGCGCCGATGAGGAAGACCTCTGGTTGGTGTTTCTCGGCCACGGCCGCAATGCTCATGTAGTAGGGACAGTTGCGATACTGAGCTAGCACCGGGTCGTCGATCAGGTAGACACGATCGGCTCCATACTTGATCGCTTCCGCGGCGATGTCTCGGACCTGATGGCCTAAGAGGACGCCCTCGACGGAGACCTCGTCGCCGCTGGCCTGCGCCTCCTCAGCTACCTGCGAGGCAAGCCGACGCGCTACCCCCAGAAGCTCCCACGCGACCGGATGGACTTTGCCCTGTTCTTGTTCGATGAAAACCCAGAAGCGTCGCGCGGTCATTTCTCACCTCCGAGTATTGTGCCAAGGACGCCAGCCGCTTCAGCTTTCTGGAAGACGAAGGTCACTGCGGCATCGATGCTCGTCTCCCGCGTGTTGATAACCTCACCGGCTTCAGGCAGTGGTGGTGTACCCATCTGGTAGACGATGGTAGGTGACCCGCGGACGCCGATCATGTCCTGCTCGAACGCCACCGGTCCCTCAATGGTCCAGATCTCCGGCTCGTACCTAAGGGATTTGATCAGATCCGGCAGCGGGGCAAACGGGATCTCCGCGATATCCTTCTCGCACGTGAGAAGCGCAGGCAGCGGCGTTTCGATGATCTCGGTCCAGCGTTCGGTTCGACGCTCGACGACAACCGTGTCATCGTCGAGGTCGATGGCGCGGATGCCCACGGCATACGTGACCACCGGCATATCCAGCCGGACGCCAACACCTGGTCCAACCTGGGCGGTGTCCCCGTCGATCGCCTGCTTGCCGAACAGGAGCAGGTCGATGGGATCCTCGTTGTGGATGGCCCGAATCACCTCGGCCAGCACATAGGAGGTGGCCAGGGTATCGGCGCCGGCAAGCTTTCTGTCCGAGATCAGGATCCCGCGGTCGGCGCCCATCTCGATCGCCTCCCGAATGGTTGTGGTGAAAGAAGGCGGGCCCATAGAGATCACCGTGACTCGGCCGTTGAGCCGACGCTTCCACTCAACGGCGGCGGCCAGCGCGTGCGCGTCATAGGGGTTCATGATGGCTGGCACGCCCTCCCGCACGAGGTTGCCGGTATCCGGATCGATGCGGATGTTGGTCGTGTCAGGCACTTGCTTTACAGCGACCACTGCATGGAACAAACTACACCTCCTGAAGACTTATCTCAAGCGCAGGCATTCACCCCGCGCGGATCGGCCGCACGATGTGTGGGCCGATCTTCGGGACTACCTAGATGTAATCAAGCGCCTTGGCCTGTAGGCGCAGTTCCTCACGGAACTTGGGGTGGGCAATGCTGATCAAGGCCGCTACTCGTTCACGGATGCACTTGCCGTATAGGTTCACGGCGCCGAACTCTGTCACGATCCAGTGCACGTGGTTCCGCGACGTGACGACGCCGGCTCCAGGCTTCAGGGTCGGCACGATGCGGCTCATCGTATCACCTTTGGCTGTGCTTGGGAGGGCGATGATGGGCATCCCTCCTTCGGAGCGCGATGCCCCGTAGATGAAGTCCATCTGCCCGCCAACCCCGCTATAGAATCTGTGGCCGATGCTGTCGGCGCAGACCTGACCTGTTAGGTCGATCTCGATAGCGCTGTTGATCGACACCTGCCGGTAGTTTTGGCCAATGACGCATGGATCGTTGACGTACTCCGAGACGTGCAGTTCGACGATATCGTTATGGTCGAGCCAGCGGTAAAGCTCGCGCGATCCCAGGTTGAAGCCGGCTATGATCTTGCCTGGGTGGAGTGTTTTTCTTGCTCCGGTGATGACGCCCTTCTCGACCAAGTGCATCACACCGTCCGAGAAGAGCTCGGTGTGTATCCCTAGATCGCGCTTGTGCTCCAGGTAGGGGAGCACTGAGTCAGGGATCGCACCGATCCCCATCTGCATGGTCGCTCCATCGGGGATCAGTTCTCCGATGTGCCCGGCGATATTTGTCACGACCTCGTCTGCGGGTTCGGTGGCCATGCGGTACTCATCGAGCGGCTGGTCTACCTCTACGATATAGTCGAGGTCGTCGACGTGAATCAGTGTGTCGCCGTAGATGTAGGGCATATGGGGGTTTACCTGAGCGACAATGCACTTGGCGGACTCTGCAGCGGTCTTTGTCAGGCCTGTCTCAACACCGAAGGAGCAGTAGCCGTTCACGTCGGGCGGTGAGAGGTGCACGAGCGCGACATCGAGTGAAAAGATCCCACGTTTGAAGAACAACGGGAAATCCGACAGCAGGACGGGCGTGTAGTCTGCACGCTTTTCCCAAACCGCTTTGCGGACATTGTGACCGATAAACAGCACATTGGAGCGCAGGTGACCGTCCAACTCCGGTGAGCACCAGGG
>JAXDDO010000069.1:0-53167 GCA_034676805.1 Anaerolineae bacterium
TCATCTTTGCACTCCTTCGATCGCTTCCTGTCTAGATCACCGTCGTGGTTAATCAAGGCGCGCGGGCCGTATCGCGCCATACTCATACCGCATCGCGAATCGGGCAAACAGAGAACCTGAACGCTGACTGCGTTTAGCAGAAACGATGATCCTGGGTCTTGTGTCGGACTGCTCACGCCCGGTGGTCTGCAGGCCTCAGCGAAATCGGCGGTTCGATCGGCCCCGAATACCCTAGCCGGACTTGAGCGTGACCTCACGCCCGTCCTTGATGACGTGCAAGGGCGCCTCGTGCGACCAGATCGCTTCCCAGACGCTCTCAGCGTTCAGCACCACCAGATTCGCGCGGTTACCTTCTTTGAGGGCGAAGTCACGGAGACCCAGGGCTTCCGCTGCGCGCGTCGTGATCAGATCGTAGAGCATCTCCATATCCTCGAAGGTCGTCATCCACATCAGGTGCGCCGCCAGGAACGCGACCTCCAGCATGTTGTTGCGGCCAAAGGGGTAGTAGGCGTCAGCGATATCGTCCTGGCCGAGAGCAATGCCCACACCCGCGTCGTACAGCGACCGTACGCGGGCATAGAGTGGGCCGGTCTGCGGATCACTGACCACAGCAACGCGGGCCTTCTGGAGGAGCGCCTCGATCTTCCTATAGTAGGGCTCGGGATACAGCGCCATCGCGCGGGCGTGCTGCGCGGTGACGCGCCCCTCCCATCCCTCCTGGAGCGTCTTCACCGCGAGCATCTCGAGCGTCCGCAGCCCCGGGTCGCCGGCATCATCGATGAGCATCGAGATATCCTTGTCGTACGCCTTCGCGATGGCGAACATCCGGTCGATGTGCTGCTGAGCGTCCGCGTCGGTGTACTCGATCCAGGGGATCCCGCCCACCACGTCCGCGCCAAGCGCCATCGCCTGCCGGACGTAGTCCTCGGCACCGGGATCCCGCACGACGCCATCCTGGGGGAACGCGACGACCTGGATCTCGACCCGGTCCTTGAACTCCTCACGGGCTCGCAGCAGGGCTTTGACCCCTTCGAGCCTCGCCTTGGTGTCTGTATCGGCGAATGCGCGGATGTGCGTGTTCCCGAAGCGGATCGCCAGGTTGATGGCTCTGCGGACGTTCTCGATGATCCAGCGCTCGTCGTACTGTTCCTTGACGCGCGCGGCCTGCTCGATCGCTGTCATCGCGCCGCCCATGGCACCGCCGGTATAGGAGCTGAGCGCGTCCTCACCGACCATCGTCAGGGTATAGACCTTGCAGAGGTGCAGATGGCCGTTGACGAAGGACTCGGTCACGAGCTTCCCACCGGCATCAATTGTCTGCTCCGTAGCAGCGCCGGATACCTTACCGACCTTAAGAACTCGCCCACCACGGATGCCAATATCGACAAGACTGCCCCGTGAGAAGCGGGTCCGCGCATCCTTGATTAGCAGGTCGAAATCCATAGTCCACCTCCTTGCCGACAATCGACCGCCTCGGCTCATCTCTGCCGAATCCACTATACGCACGGCCGTACGTCGTGTCAATGAGGCATCTGCGGGCCCACGCGCTGGCCCGATCACCCGCCGGTTTGGCCGCCTTGCATCTGTCCCCCTCAGCATTACAATCGCCCACAAACGGAGGTCGGCTGCAGGAAGCGCTCCGCGCGGCAACTGGCGACCAGCGGTGCGGTTGGCTTATGCTTCCTGCTCCTCACTCCATACCGCACAGGAGGCATGCGTTCCTATGTATATCATCGGGAAAGAAGAAGCTGACGCGGTCAAGCGCGTCATCGAGTCGAAACAGCTCTTCCGCTATCGCGGCGGCGAGGGCGGCGAGTCCGACACGTTCGAGAAAGAGTGGTCGGAGAAGATCGGTGTGAAGTACGCGATTGCTGTGACCAGCGGCACCGCTGCCCTGATCCTGGGGTTGGTGGGCATGGGCATCGGGCCCGGTGACGAGGTCATCGTGCCGGCCTACACGTACATGGCCACGCCCTTGGCCGCACTGGCGGTCGGCGCTGTCCCGATCATCGTCGAGGTCGATGATTCGCTCACGATCGATCCCAGGGACGTCGAGCGCAAGATCACGCCGCGGACCAAGGTCATCATCCCCGTTCACATGGTGGGCCTGCCCAGCAATATGGACGCCATTATGGACATTGCCAGCCGCCACAATCTCAAGGTGCTGGAGGATTCCTGCCAGGCCGATGGTGGGGCCTACGGCGGCAAGCGGTTGGGCTCGATCGGCCACGCCGGCGCGTTCTCGTTCAACCACTTCAAGATCATCACGTGTGGCGAGGGTGGCGCGATGGTCACCAACGACCGCGAGATCTACGAGCGCGCGCTGATCTTCCACGACGGTGGCGCCTCATTCCGGGACCACGCTTCACAGCTCACGACGCCTTTCTTCGCCGGCTGGAACTTTCGCATCAACGAGATCCTCAGCGCGATCCTGCGCGTGCAACTGACGCGTCTCGATGGGATGCTTGATGCTATGCTGACTGAGAAGCGCGTCATGATCGACGCGTTGAGCAGCGTACCAAACCTCACCTTCAATCCCATCCACGATGTGGAGGGCGACTGCGGCACGACGGTGGCGCTGAAGTTCGACTCCGAACCTACGATGCGGCGTTTCATCTCGGGCTGTCGAGAAGCCGGCGTACGCGCCGACACGCCGATGGACAGCGGGCGCCACATCTACACCAACTGGGATCCGATCCTCAACCAGCGGGGCGCCCATAACCCGGCATTCGATGCGTATGCCCTCGCCGGCGTGCCGGTCGAGTACAGCAAGGACATGTGCCAGAACACCCTGGACGTGCTGTCGCATACTGCCTATCTGTACACCGACCCGACGCGCGAACGCGAGGATCTCGATGCGATGATTGCGAAGGTCAAAGCCGTCGCCGCCGAGCTCTAGCGATGTGAGGACCTCGGGGAGCCAACCGCCCGTTTGCCCCGAGCGACAGACCGCGGGATGACTCGCGCACGATGCTGTGCCCGCACTGCACCTTGTGCATGGTCGCAGTGAGTCACGCGACGGAACAGCGTGTTTTTGATGCTCGTCAGGGTCGTCTGCCTTGACCCGGCGTGCCTCTGACGCGTCGCTGTTGAGTCTGAGGAATGTGCCTCAGAGACAGGCGCCCGAAATCGCGGCGCTTAGGATAAGGAGACCTACGTATGCCAGATTACCCACGCATCGCCGCGATGCGGACGCCCCAGGCGTTCGCAAAACGGCTTCAAGACTTGCAGCTCGACCTGGGATTTGACGCCGAGATGGAAACCGGGGCCGGTGCCCCGCTGGCCCAAACCTACCGGCTGCGCAGCGGCTTCACCGTCGGCAATCGCTTCTGCGTGCTCGCCATGGAAGGTTGGGACGGCACGCCCGACGGGCGCCCCTCTGAGCTGACCGAGCGCCGGTGGCGCAACTTCGGCCTGAGCGGCAGTAAGTTGATCTGGGGGGGCGAGGCTACCGCCGTGCAACCCGACGCCCGTGCGAACCCCAACCAACTGGTGATCACTGAGGAGACCGTCGGCGATATGGCGGCGCTGCGACAGACATTGGTCGAGGCACACCGCGAGCGCTTTGGGGCGGTCGACGACCTTCTGGTGGGGTTGCAGCTCACGCACTCCGGGCGGTTTTGCAAGCCCAACAGCAAGACGCAGATGGAGCCGAAGATCCTCTACCATCATCCGTTGCTCGATGCCAAGTTCGGGATCGCCCCGGACTATCCTACGATCAGCGATGACTACATCCGGCGCCTCATCGAGCGATTCGTGGGAGCGGCGAAGCTGGCCCGGCAGGCCGGGTTTGCCTTTGTAGACATCAAGCACTGCCATGGCTACCTGGGCCACGAATTCCTGACCGCCAAGACGCGCCCTGGCCCCTACGGCGGCAGTTTCGAGAACCGCACCCGTTTCCTGCGCGAGGTCGTGGCGGGCATCCGCGCCGAGGTGCCGGGGCTGGCGATTGGAGTGCGGTTGAGCGCCTTCGACTTCGTGCCCTTCCGGCCCGGTGCAGGCGGCGTGGGTGAGCCGACGCCTTTCGCGAGTGAGCGGTACGACTACGCCTTTGGCGGCGACGGCACCGGGTCGGGGATTGACCTGACCGAGCCCTTTGCCTTTGTCGACCTGCTGGCTGATCTGGATGTAGAACTGGTCTGCGTCACCGGTGGCAGCCCCTACTACGTACCTCACATCCAGCGCCCCGCGCTCTTCCCGCCCTCGGACGGCTACCAGCCGCCGGAGGACCCGCTGGTAGGCGTTGCACGGCAGGTCGCGGTGACGGCGCAACTCAAGGCACACCGCCCTGAGCTGTGCTTCGTTGGCTCTGGGTATTCATATCTCCAGGAGTGGTTACCCAACGTTGCACAAGCAGTCGTGCGCTCAGGGCAGGCCGACTTCGTGGGATTGGGCCGCATGGTGTTGCCTTACCCCGACATGGCCACCGATGCCCTGAACGGACGGGTGCTGGACCGGCGCCGCATCTGTCGTACCTTTAGCGACTGCACGACCGCACCGCGCATGGGATTGGTCTCTGGCTGTTACCCCCTCGACGCCTTCTACAAACAGAGGTCGGAGAAGGCGCAGTTGGACGAGGCGAAACGGCGGTAGCGATTAGCTCTCAAGATCGGCAGGGAGCGGGCGGCAGATGCCGGCGGCTTTCCCGCAAGGAGTATGGACCATGACACGTAGACGCTACGCACAGATTGGGCTCGGGGGGCGCTCGCGGATGTATACCCACGCGGTTGTGGAGGAGTACGCGGAGACGTCCGAGATGGTGGCGCTCTGCGATATCAACGAGGGGCGGCTCGAGCTGGCGCTGGAGAGCGCCCTGGGCTGGGGCGGAGATCCCAAGGGCTACCTCGCGCACCAGTTCGACCGGATGATCGGTGAGACCCGCCCTGATACGATCATCGTCACAACGAAGGACTGCTTCCACGACATCTACATCGTGCGCGCGATGGAGTTGGGCTGCGACGTGATCACGGAGAAGCCGATGACCACCGATGCGACGAAGGCCCAGCGCATCATCGACGCGGTGCGCCGGAGCGGGAAGAGGTGCCGGGTCACGTTCAACTACCGCTACTCGCCTCCGCGCACCCAGATGAAGGCGCTCTTGATGGCCGGCGTCATCGGCGATATTCTCTCGCTCGACTTCCACTGGCTGCTCGATATCCGCCACGGTGCCGACTACTTCCGGCGCTGGCATCGCAACAAGGAGAACTCCGGCGGGCTCATGGTCCACAAGGCTACCCACCACTTCGACCTCATCAACTGGTGGCTTTCTAGCGTGCCGGAGACGGTCGTGGCCCAGGGTCAGCGGCGGTTCTATACGCCGAAGACGGCGGATCGCTACGGGCTCACGAACCGCACCGAGCGTTGTCATACCTGCCCCGAGACTGCGTGTCGTTTTAGGCTGGACATGGCGGCTAACGAAGGGCTGAAGGCTCTTTACCTCGACAACGAAGTCTATGACGGGTACTTCCGCGACCGCTGCGTCTTCAGCGAGTTGATCGACATCGAGGACACGATGAACGTTCTCGTGAGCTATGCCAGCGGCGCGAAGATGAGCTACTCGCTCAATGCCTTCTCGCCGTGGGAGGGCTACGTGGTTGCGCTGAACGGCACCAAGGGCCGTCTGGAGCATACCACTGTCGAGTCCTCCTACATCAATGCCGATGGATCGGTGCCGGGTCAGACACTCGAGCGTGGAACACGCATCCGCGTCATTCCGCACTTCGGGCCGTCGTACGATGTTCCAGTATGGACATCGCAGGGTGGGCACGGGGGCGGCGACAGCCGCATTCTGGAGGACCTCTTCAGCAAAGATCCTCCCGCTGACCCGTACCTGCGCGCCGCGGATCAGCGTGGGGGGGCCTACTCGATCTTGACCGGCATCGCGGCGAACCGCTCGATAGCGACTGGGCAGATCGTGCGCATCGATGACCTGGTACACGGCATTGGCATGCCAGACTATCCGCCCATGCCGACAGGTAACGAGCCCCTATCATTTGATCAGGGCCCGCCCATCGACATCGTGCAGACCGAGCTGTAGGGCGCGGGCGAGGGCTCTGTTCTAGTGTCTTCGCCATTGAGCGTCATCTGCGCCGTGGCACGCAGCGTTGGTGGCACTTTGGGTCGGGCATTCCTGGAGGACGACGATGACTGAGCTGGACGAAGCGAATAGGACGATCTATCGAGCACTGCAACAGCAGCTGGACGCATTGCCCAATGGCTTCCCTGCTACGGAGCATGGCGCCGAGCTACGATTGTTGGCGTGGATGTTCACGCCCGAAGAAGCCGCGTTGGCCGCAGCGATGACGGGCACGCCAGAGTCGCATGAGACAATCGCGGCGCGCGCGGGCGTCGAACCCGCAGAGGCCTATCGCACGCTCAAACACATGGTCCGGCGCGGCCTGATCTGGGCGCAGCGCGTCAGCCGTGAGCTGCACTTTGCGCTTATGCCCTTTGTCGTCGGCTCCTACGAGGCACAACTGCCACGGATGGACGCAGAGATGGCCGCGCTCTTCGAAGACTACTTCTACGCCGCGCGGGGGATGGATCTGCCGGGACCGCCGGTACACCGTGTCATTCCTGTGGCAGAGGCAGTTCAGGGCGATGTGGAGATCCACCCCTTCGAGCAGGCCCGTGCGCTCATCGAGGGAGCAAAGTCTTGGGCCGTGCGTGACTGTATCTGTCGCACCCAGCAGCACCTGTTGGGCAAGGGATGCGATGCTCCCGTGGAGAACTGCTTGATCTTTGCCCCGGTCCAGAATGCGTTCGAGGGGGATGGCGTTGACCGCCCGATTACCAAGGAAGAGGCATTGCGGATCCTGCGTGAGGCGGAGGACGCAGGATTGGTCCACAGCGTGAGCAACCACCGCGAGGGTCACAACTACATCTGTAACTGCTGCACGTGTTGCTGTGGGGTGCTGCGCCGGGTGGCGGAGTTTGCTGTACCCACAGCCATCGCGCGTTCGGCTTTCTGTGCCAGGGTCGACGAGGGACTGTGCATCGGGTGCGGCGCCTGCGAAGAGCGCTGCCAGTTTGCCGCCATCGCCGTCCCGGAGGGACTGGCGGTGGTGGACGCGGCGCGCTGTGTGGGTTGCGGGCAATGCACCCTCGTCTGCCCCGCGGAGGCAATCGCGCTGGTGCGCCGCCCAGAGGATGAGATCCTCGTCCCACCCCTCGATGAGGCTTCCTGGGCTCAAGAACGCCTGCGGGCCCGCTCCCGGCCTGGTGGCTGAGAGCGTCTATGTCCGTTGTAACACGTCCCAACATCCTGTTCTTCTTTCCCGACCAGCACCGGTTCGACTGGACCGGGCTGAACGGTGACCTGCCGGTGCGGACGCCGAACCTGGATCGCCTGACGGCGCAGGGCACGGCCTTCACCAATGCGCTCTGCCCTTCACCGCTCTGTGCGCCCTCACGCGCGAGCCTTGCGGCGGGGCTGGAATATCCGCGCTGCCGGGTCGCCAACAACCAGCAAGACTATCCGCTCGACCAGCCTACGTTCTACGGCATGTTGCGCGATGGCGTCGACGGGATAGGGGGTGGCTACTACGTCGCGGGCGTGGGCAAGTTCGACCTACAAAAGGCGTCGAGTAACCACAGCCTCGATGGCAGGGCCCTCGTCGCGGAATGGGGCTTCTCAGATGGCATCGACAACAAGGGTAAGTGGGACGCGGTGGCGAGCTGGGATGGCCAGCCCCACGACCCATATCTGGCCTACCTCGATGCGCATGGGCTTGCGCAGGCGCACATCGACGACATGCTCAGACGTAAGGGCCGGGCCTACGCAGAGACAACGTCCACGCCGCTGCCCGAGGAGGCCTATTGCGACAACTGGGTCGCGGACAACGGGCTGCAGCTGCTGGTGGATTTCGCTACCGATCGTCCGTGGTTCCTGCAGGTCAATTTCACGGGGCCGCACGACCCGATGGACGTGACGGCGCGGATGCGCGAGCGCTGGGAGGGCGTGGCCTTTCCGCGCGCGCACGCCTGTGAGGCCTTCGACGACGCAACGCACACCCGTATCCGCCAGAACTACGCCGCGATGGTCGAGAACATCGATCGTCACCTGGGTCGCTATCTCGACACCATCGCGGCACGCGGTGAGCTGGAGCGGACGCTCGTCGTCTATGCCAGCGACCACGGCGAGATGCTTGGCGACCACGGGGCGTGGGGCAAGAGCACCTACTACCACCCCTCGGTCGGCGTACCGCTGGTGGTTGCAGGGCCCGGAGTGAGTGCCGGACGGCGCTACGATGGCGTCGTTACGCTTCACGACCTGGCCGCGACCTTTCTGGAGGCCGCGGGCGTGCCCGTCCCCGGGCATATGGACAGCCGCTCGCTGTGGCCCGTGCTGGAAGGACTCAGCCAGTCGCACCGAGACTACGTGCTCTCAGGGTTGGTGACGCCGCGGCGCGCGTGGCACCTGGTCTACGATGGGCGGTATAAGCTGGTACAGATCGAGGGCGAGGGGCCAATCCTCTTCGACCTGCAGGAGGATCTGTGGGAGGACCAGAACGTCGCAGCGGCACGTCCAGCAGTGGTCGCGCGGCTCAACGAGTGGCTCAACCGGGAGTTAGCCTAGTTCATTCAAGCCATCGCGCCACACCTTCTGGAGTGGCGCCCGCAAGCGGTAGAGACCGGGTATGAGCAGGGCTGGCCAAACCCCTACACCACAAGAACCTCGACGCCGGTCGCGCGGATAGCGTCGCATTCTCCGGGTGGGGCAGTCGTGTCCGTGATCAGGCAATCCACTGCGCTCAGTGGGGCCACCTGGCTGGGGGCCAGCGCCCCTACCTTTGAGCCGTCGGCAACAACGATGACCTCACGCGCCTGCGCCATGGCCAACTGCTTCACGGGGATGCGGTCGCTCACGCGATTCGTGAGGCCCTGACCGGCTGTCACCCCCCGCACCCCGATAAACGCCTTGGCAAAGTGGAGCTGGAACGCCTCCATCGCCCTTAGCGCCAGCAGCCCGGTTGCTGAAAGCGTCTGGCTGTGCACCTGCCCGCCCACAATGATGGTGGTGACGTGGGGTAGCTTTGCCAGTTCCATCGCGATCCTCAGGCTGCACGTCACCACGGTCACGCCCTCACGATCTGTCAGGTACGGTAGCATCGCCTCGATCGTGGTGCCGCTGTCGAGAAAGACTGCTTCGTAGTCGTGGATCATCTGTGCCGCACGTTCGCCGATGCGCGCTTTCTCGTTGTGACGGTGTGTATTGGCCAGCACGTCGTAATTTCTCTGTCCAGAGTCGTGTCCATTCCTATCGCAAATCGCGCCACCATATGTGCGGGTCAGGCAGTTCTGCTGTTCCAGTTTGTCCAGGTCTCGCCGAATTGTCGACTCCGCGACCGAAAGCCGCTGCGCCAAGTCGCGCACTGTAGCAGCGGTCTCGGACTCTAGGATCGCCAAGATCCTGGCCCGTCTCTGTACAGAAAGCATGTGACCCCTCCCCGGAGAAGCTCCTGGATACCCTCACTCTAGCGTAGGTCTGCACAACTGTCAAGTTCTATGCGCGTTCTTGCGCGAGTTTGCGTGACTTCGCTTGACGCTACGATTCCCATCGGGTATAATTTAGACGAGATGTATCTACATTATGCCATTCGGCGGGAATGGCAGTTCGGAACTGTAGAGAGCAGATGCGGTCTCTCACAGAAACAGAAGGAGGGAGGCTAGCGGAGAACATGGAGCAGTTACGTGTGTCCCTTGATCGGAAAATGAACCTGGGATCCCAACCAGGTCTTTCTAGAGTCCTATGGAGGGTATACCAATGAAGACGAAGCGTAACCCTGGCTGGTGGCGGCGACTGCTCGCGTTGATGGTCGTCGGCGTGCTTCTTGCCGCTTGTGCCACACCCACGCCTGAAGCTCCGGCACCCACCCCGACAACGGAGCCAGAGTTGACACCCGCCCCTGAGGAACCAACCGAAACCACCGAGCCGATGCCCGAAGAGACGCCTACAGAAGAACCTACGATGGAGCCTGGCGTTCCTGGCGGCATCGCGCCGCTGAATCCCGAGGTCTCCGGTGACGTTGAGTTTTGGCACTTCTGGGGCTCACCGGTCCGGCGCGCGGCAATCCGCCGCGCCGTAGCGCTCTGCGAGCAGCTACTGCCCAATATCGATGTAGAGGAAGTGTTCAAGCCCTTCGGTGACATCTGGACAGCGAACATCGCTGCGGTCGCTGCGGGCTCGGGTATGCCGGACGTGATCGTCGAGGACCGTCCACAACTGCCGCAGCGCGCGCGCGATGAGGTCGAGACCAATCTGCAGCCTTTCATCGACCGCGACGGCGTTGAGGCGGGGCAGTTCTGGGAGTTCACGTGGAACGAGGCGCAGTACGAAGGGGACGTCTACGGCATCCCGTTCGAGACCGACGTCCGCGTGCTGTTCTGGAACAAGCAGGCCTTTAGAGAGGCCGGCCTCGATCCCGAGGTCCCGCCCGAGACGTGGGATGATCTGCTGGCGTATGCCGACGCCTTGGACGTCCAGAACGAGGACGGTTCCTACAGCCGCATCGGTGTCTTCCCGCTGTGGAACGCCGGCGTGGACTTCTGGGCGCGGACCAACGGCTGGACACCCGTGATAAACGGCGTGCCCTCGGTGGACGACCCGGCGCTGGAGGAGACGCTGGCGTGGGTCAAGACGTGGGTCGACCGCTATGGTGGATGGCAGGCCCTCCAGAACTTCCGGGCGCAGTTCAGCGCACCCCCCAACGACATCTTCATGTCAGGTGCAGTCGCGATGGTCGTCGACGTGGGCGGCTACCACTCAATTCTGAGCTTCTATCGCCCCGCATACGAGTTCGCCGATGGCACCCGCGAGAACATGGAGTGGGGTATCAGCTTCATCCCCTACAACCTGGAGAAGGCCGACTGGAGCGGTGGCTTCGCGCTGTCGATCCCCAGAGGCGCCCCGAATCCTGAAGCCGCGTGGGAGTTCATCAAGTGCCTGGCAGGTCCTGAGGCCCAGATGTCGTGGGCGCGCGATACGTACGCGATCCCCACGCTGCGCGATGCTGCCTTCGATCCGGTGTTGATGGCTGACCCCAACTGGGCGGCGATCGTCGAGAACATGGAGTACAGCTCGGGTAGTGACTACGTGCCCGAATACCCCAACTGGAATGAGCAGTTGAACCCCAGGTTGGAGCTGGTCTGGGTGGGTGATCTCGAGCCCGCGGCGGCCCTTGAGGAGGCGCAACAGGCAATCGACGACGTCATAGGCCGGTAACGGCGACACATGTGGAGGAGGGAGGGACGTCCCCCCTCCCTCTTCCACCTAGAAGGAGGTCTCTGTGGCAACGCTATCTGCAGCACGCAGGCCGCGACGTGCCTTGACGCCGGCACGCAAAGAAGCGCTCACAGGATGGTTGTTCGCTATGCCCTGGATCATCGGCTTTCTGCTCTTCACCGCAGGTCCGATGTTCTTCTCTCTGTACGCCAGCTTCACCCGCTATAGCATCACGACCCCCCCGGAGTGGATTGGCACGCGTAACTTTGCGCAGATTTTCAGGGACCCGTTCTTCTACACCGCGCTCTACAACACCTTCTGGATGGTCATCGTGAAGATCCCCATCGTCACGGTGACAGCGATCTCGATCGCGCTGCTGCTCGCGCTGGACCTACCCGGCGGGCGGTTCTTCCGCACGATCATCTACATGCCCAATGTGCTCTCGGGTGTGGCGGCGGTCTTCCTCTGGCAATGGATCCTTCGCCCCAACGGCCTGTTCAACACCGGTTTGGCTCTCTTCGGAATCCAGGGACCCGGCTGGTTCGTGGATCCGCTATGGACCAAGCCCGGTCTGGTTGTGATGGGCATGTGGTGGATCGGCGGCGACATTCTGATCTACCTGGCTGGAATGAAGGGGATCTCGCGGGATCTCTACGAGGCGGCAACGATCGACGGTGCAGGCGGGTGGGCCAAGACCTGGTTCATCACCCTTCCGATGCTCTCACCCACCATTTTCTTCCAGATCGTCACGGGCATCATCGGCACCTTCCAGATCTTCACCACGGCCTATATCCTATCGGGTACTGAATCGGCAACCGGCGGACCCCGGCAATCGCTCCTCTTTTACGTCCTCTATCTCTACAACCGTGCCTTTGGCCGCTCAGGCCCTGCGGGGTTCCAGATGGGATACGCGTCGGCCATGGCCTGGATCCTGTTCGCGATCATCCTGGTCGTTACCCTGGCCCAGCTATGGCTGAGCCGGCGCTGGGTTTACTATGAGACGGAGGAGGCGCGCTGATGGCAAGGACAGACACGATGACCCAGGTCGCGCGTCCCGGTACGGGCATCAAGACCTCTGGGCCGCAGCGCTTCATTGACATCGCCGGACACGTACTTGCGTGGTTGTTCCTTGTAGGCCTGGCTATCCTGTGGCTGGTCCCGTTCGTCTGGATGGCCTCGACCGCACTGAAGGCGCCCCAAGACCTGGCAAACCCGAGCTGGATCCCTACGCGCTTCGCGTGGGAGAACTTCAGTTTTGCTTTCAGCGTTGGCATGTGGGGACAGTGGACGACCAACACCGTGATCATCACGCTTGTCTCTGTGGTCGGTACGGTCTTGTCTTCAACGCTGGTCGCCTACGCCTTTGCACGTTTGCGCTGGCCCGGTCGCGAGCTTGTGTTCAACCTTGTCCTGGCTACAATGATGTTGCCCGGTGTTGTGACCCTGATTCCGCGCTTTGTGCTCTTCGCACAGCTGCCTGCTTTCGGCTTTCAGGGCTCACGAAACTGGGTGAACACCTTTCTGCCGCTGACGGTGCCGGCCTTCACCGGGAGCTCCTTCTTCATCTTCCTGTTGCGGCAGTTCATGCGCACGATACCCATGGAGCTTTCGGAGGCCGCAAAGATCGACGGAGCGTCGGAGTTCCGGATCTGGTGGAACATCATCGTGCCGCTTTCGAAACCGGCTGTGGCGGCCGTGGCGATCTTCACCTTCCAGGGGGCCTGGCAGGATTTCGTCGGGCCTCTGATCTACCTGCAGAGCGAACGGTTGTACACGCTACAGATCGGGCTGCGGCAGTTCGAACACGCTGCAGGTGGCGCGCCGGCCTGGAACTGGTTGATGGCAGCCAGCCTGGTCGTGATCCTGCCCGTGCTGGTCATTTTCGTTCTCTTCCAGAACTACTTCATCGAAGGCATTCAGCTCGGCGGCAGTTTGAAAGGCTAGGTTGACGATGTCCCGTCTGGCGATCATCCACACGACTGCCGTTACCGTTCAGCCCCTGAAGGCGTTGGCCGCGGAGGTTATACCTGGCATCGACGTCTTCAACATCGTGGATGACTCGATCCTGCCGCAACTTGCCGAAAACGGCGGAGATATCGATGCCATTGAGCCTCGCTGGGTGAAGTACGTCATCATCGCGGAAAAGATAGGCGCTGACGTCATCCTCAACGCGTGTTCCTCAGTCGGCGAGTTGACGGCGCGCGCACGGACTCACGTCAGGGTGCCGGTCGTGCGCATCGACGAGCCTATGGCGGAGGAGGCTGTGCGCCGCGCCGCACGCCTCGGCATCGCCGCGACCCTGCCGACCACGCTGCACCCAACGGTACGCCTGCTCAAGGAAAAGGCAGCCGACCGGGACGCTCGCATCTCCCTCACACCCGTAGTGGTCGACGAGGCCTTCCGGCGGCTTTCAGCGGGAGATGCTGCAGGTCACGACGCCGTGCTTGCGAAAGCACTCACAGAGCTCGTGGGGCAGGTCGACCTCGTGGTCCTCGCCCAGGCGTCGATGGCGCGTGTGGTGGCGCAGTTACCGGAGGGCATACGAGAACGATTTCTCGCCAGCCCGCCGTTGGGGATGCAGCGCGTGAGAGCGGTCCTTGGCTTTTAGGAAGCATAGGGTAACTTTCTAGAGGTACGAGAGGAGCAGGTCGATGACCAAAGGCCAGGTGTCGGAGAAGGCAGGGCTCTTGAGTGATCTTTCCCCCTACGTCTACGGTACGACACGGCTGGGGGACGAACGTATCCCTTTTGAGGACCGCGTGTCCATTGCACGGGCCGCGATGGATGCCGGTGTCTGGTTTCACACCAGCCACACCTACGGCAACGCCTTGCAGGTGCTGCGCGCAGCATTCGATCAGGACCGGGCCCGGGTCCCCAAGCTCATCGTCAAGATTGGCTGGTCCACGCTCGACGAATTGCGCGACGTCATCAGGCAGAATCTGGAGCCGCTGGGGTTGGAGAGCCTGGAGCTGGGGCAGCTTTGCCTTGGCGGGCCACTGGCAGAGGAGTTCGCTACCGGCGGGCCGTGCTATGAGGGGTTTGCCCGCATCCGTGACGAAGGGCTCGTGAGGCGCTTTGTGCTGGAGGTCTTTCCCTGGACGTCGGAGGTGCCGCTGCGCGCGTTGCGAGCAGGATACCCCGAAGGCATCGTGGACGGCTATATCTTCTACCTGAACCCGCTGCAGCGCTTCGCCTCGAACGAGCTTTGGGGTCTCTTGGCAGAACGTGGGGAGCCCATCATCGCGATGCGGACAGTTGCGGGAGGACCGGTACACCGCCTTCGCGATGTCCCCGGCGCCGCCTGGAAAGATTATCTGCAGAAGCGCGCGGTTGAGGTCGCTCCGATTTTCGAGCAGTCAGGGATCGCAAGCTGGACCGAGTTCTGCGTGCGGTTCGCGCATAGCTTCCCCCTGGTGCGCGCGACCGTCGGGTCTACAGCCCGTCCCGCCCACCTGGCGGAGTTCCTCGCAGCGGCCGAGGACATCAGGCCATTGACCAAGAATCTGGTGGATGAGATTACCGCGCTGCAGGTCCGTTGGTCGGACGAGCTCGATATCCACGCCGAGCCCTGGGCGATGTAGTGTGGCGACCCACCATACTCCGTGGCGGAGGGATCAGCCAGAGTGGGGGCGCGCCGGGTCCTTGTCGGTGACGGCAGGGGGGCTCTCGTCGTTAACGGAACTGCAGCCCGGGTTTGTGCGCCAGAGAGGGACTTGTGTTGAGCGGAGTGCGCCGTGATTCGTGTTTTGATTTGTGACGACCAGTGGATCGTGTGTGAGGGCCTCGAGGCCATTCTCGATGCCGATCCTGAGATCGAGGTAGTCGGTATCGCCGGTGATGGGGGCGAGGCGCTTCAGAAAGTGGCGGAACTGCACCCTGACGTTGTCCTGATGGACCTCAAAATGCCGGTGGTGAACGGCGTTCTGGCTACCCGCCAGATCACGGCAGGGTATCCGGACGTCAAGGTTCTGGTCTTGACGACGTATGGAGACGACGAGTGGGTGATGGATGCTATTCGCAGCGGCGCCGCCGGTTACCTGCTCAAGGGCACGCCCCGCGCGGCGCTCATTGCGGCGGTCAAGGGGACGGCAGATGGTGAGACGCATCTCGATCCCAAGGTCGCGGGCAAGCTGCTCCAGCATGTCAGCCGCCCCGTCGAGGCCGCGGAGGCTTCCACGCTCCTGGCCAGGCTAAGCGATCGCGAACTGGACGTTCTGAAGCTGCTGGCACAAGGCCTCAGCAACGCTGATATCGCGCAGCGCCTCTACCTGTCCTATGGAACCGTCCGCAACTATGTCAGCGCCATTCTCACCAAGCTGGAAGTCGATGACCGCACCCAGGCCGCGCTCTTGGCGCTGCGTTACGACTTGATCAAGTGAGGCGCCGCAATTTTGAGCACGGCCCTCGGCAGATTGGGCGCCAAGGGCATCACTCGGCTAGCAGCGTTACGGCCGCGGACATTCCCCACAGCAAGCCCGGCACGGGCTCGTCCAACTCGATCGTCACCGGATAGAGCACGTCGCCGCTCGTGAGCTGCGCCTGGTGCTTGATGCCCACAACTTGCCCCTCCCAGCGCCTCCCCGGTATAGCGTCGATTGTCACCGCGACCGGTTGTCCGCTGTAGATCCGGACGATATCGAGCTCTGAGAGATCGGTGGTTTCGATGCGCATGTGTTCCAGGTCCGCGAGGATGAAGACAGGGCGACCGGGTCCGGCAATATCGCCCGACTCGATCATCACCTGGGTGATGGTGCCCGGGAAGGGCGCACGCAGTTCGGTGCGCGCCAAGGCCACCTGCGCGGCGGCCAACTCGGCTTCAGCCATCTGCACCGCGGCCTCGGCGACATCGATCTCCGCCGCCGTCGGCCCAGCCTGCGCCAGAGCCAGCTCTGCCTCAGCCGCCCGTACCTGGGCCTGCGCCGCGCTTACGCCGCCTGTGGCCTCGCGCAGTCGCGCCGCTGCGGCGTCGGGCAGTGCCGCCAGGCGCGCCTCCAGGGCTGCCAAAGCGATGTCGAGGGTCTGTAGCTGGTCCCTTAGTGTGTTCGCCCGGACATCGTCGCCGTCGTCCTCGGCCCACCGCAGTGCTGCTTCGACCTCACGCCTTCGTGCCCTGACTGCGTCGACTTGTGCCTGGACCGCGGCCAGTTCTGCCTGGGCCATGCCGCCGTTCAACGCGTCGCGGGCCGCGACAGCCTGGTTGAGGCCGGCTTTTGCGGTTGCCAGATCGGCCGTCGCAATCGCGATGTCCTCGCTGCGGGGACCGGCCTGCGCCAGCACGAGGCGCGCACGGGCCGTCGCCAGAGCGGATTCGGCTGTCGCAACGGCCAATGCCTGGTGGGTGGGATCGAGCCGAGCCAACAACTCGCCGGTCTGTACTGTGTCGCCTGTGCCGACCAGGACCTCGACGACCTTACCGCTTCCGGCAAACTGCAGCGCCGCGGATTTGCTGGGCGTTGCCTGCGCCTCGACGAGGACCGGCCCCAGGCTCTGTGCAACGGGCGGCCCTTCCCCCACGGCGTCCGCCGTTGCGCTGCTTTCCACCTGGACCGTCATACCCCAACGCGCCCACGAAGGCATCTCGTCAAGCTCGATGATCGCGGTATAGATGACGTCGCCGAACTGCGATGTGCCCTGCGGATCAACACGAACCACTGTCCCGGCCAAGGGTTGCGCCGGTTGCGCGTCGAACGTAGCCACCACAGCCTGGCCGACCGCGACCTTGACGACGTCCATCTCGGTGAGGTCGGTGGTGCGGATCTGCAGCCGGTCCAGTGTAGCAAGGGTGGCTAGCGGCGCGCTCTGCGCGACAGTGTCTCCCGCCTCTACGTGTAGGTCCGTGACCACGCCGGAAAACGGTGCCTCGATGCTGCTTAGCTCGAGCGCGCCGCGCGCCTGTGCCGACGCCGCTGCGGCTTCTTGCACGCCGGCCTCCGCCACGGCGAGCGCCTCGGCGCGCGCCCCGGCCTGGGCAAGCTCGAGCTGCGCCTCCACCCCGTCGCGGTTAGCCAGGGCGGCCTGCACGCCCGCCATAGCGGCATTGATCTGAGGTGTTACCCCACCCCGGGCGGCGTCGAGTTGCGCCTGCGCAGCCAGCAGGCCGGCGTGAGCGGCCTCCTCCTGGTACCGTGTTATCTCTTCGAACGTTCCCAGGGCGGGACAGATCTTCGTGTTGCTACCGTCGGGCAGCGTGACCTCATAACACGTCAGCGTGTCCTCGTGCGCTGTCTGTGCCTGTTCGTGGGCCAGAGCAGCATCCGCGACCTGGGCTTGTGCGTCGAGGGCGTCCGCTTCCGCCAGCCCAGCAGTTGCAGTGTCCCGCTGCGCTATGGCCTGGGCTACCGCTGCCTCAGCCGCCGCCAGTTGTGCCTCGATGACCGAGAGCTGCTCGGGGCGGATGCCCTCTTGGGCTAAGGCCAATTGCGCTTTGGCGGCTGCCAGCCCAGCCTCGGCTCTCTGCACTGCCAATTCGGCGTCGGTGGCGTCAAGGGCCACGACCAAGGTCCCCGTGGCGACCTGTTGCCCCTCAACCGCAAGTACTTCCATGACCGTTCCCCCGACTGCTGCCTGCAACGTCACTGAGCGTGCCGGCCACACAACACCCTCGACCTGAACATTATCCTCGGCTGCTTCTGTCACTACCGGAGGAGCCTCCGTTGTCTCTATTGAGGCGACTGCTTCGCCGGCTGGTGAGCACCCTGCCACCAGCAGACTCACAGCGAGGACGATTAGTGCCGGCACCCAGTTTCTTCTGGTCATACTTTGCATATCTCCTGCAAGCGCCTACTCGTAGGCAAGTACCTCGCGAATCGTAAGGCGGGCTGCGTTACGCGCGGGCACCAAGCTCGCGAGGACTGAAAGAAAGGTGACAACGACCAGCCAGATGATGAATCCTTGCGCCGTGAATGCGCGCTGGGCTGGCGTGCTGAAGATCGCTATGCTAATCACGTTGGAGAGAGCCATACCGATTGGAAATGACAGCAGGCTCCCGATGACATAGCTGATAAGGCCGATGATGAGGCCCTCCACGATGACAAGTTTGGCGATGATGGGGTTGTGAGCGCCGATTGCGCGCATCACGCCGATCTCGCGCGTACGCTCCATCACGTTCATTCCCATCGTACCGGTCAGACCGATGCTGCCGACCAACGCAGTCATTAGTGCCATCACCAACAGCACCCCGGTTACGGCCCCGAGGAGCCTCGGGATCGACTCGGTTAGCGTTTTGCCCGCTTCCACCTTCTGGACCCTGTAGCCCAAATCGCGGAAGTGCGTTGTGACGTGGCTGGATACTTCCTCTTGATAGGCAAGTGTGTGCTGGTCGGTCACGATGCGATAGCTCGACGCGTGGTAGGGCTTCTTGAGCATACCGGCGATCGTGCTGTAGTTGGCATAGGCCACGAGGTCGGTCCCGCCGAAGTATTGAAAGATACCCACGACGGTCCAATCGTCTTCGTGTCCGGCAACCTCCAGGTGGAGCGTGTCGCCAGCGTGGAGATCGGGATATTTCTCCCAGATTGCCTCGTTGACTGTTATCGCCTTGCCGTCGCCTGGCAGAATCCAGCGTCCCTCGATCATCAGCGGCTCCACGAGCTGGCTGTCGGCGGGCGGCGCGATGATGCCGACCGAGTCCGCCGGCGTGCCATCTTCACGGTGGAGGTTGCCGCCGGTCATCGCCCACACCTCGACGTCGGAGACGCCCGGGATCGTCATCAACTCGGTGATGACCTTCTCAATGCGATAGGCTTGGGTGAAATCCAGCGTAACGTCGGCGCCAAAGTAGCGTGTTGTTGCCTGAACGGTGGTGTCCAGCGAGACCTGGGCGCTGAACACCCCGATGAAGACAGCACCGCCTAGCGTCAACGTGAAGAGGGTCAACGCCAGCCGTTTCTTTCGGCGAAAGGTGTTGCGGAGGGAGATTAGCAGGGGACGCGAGATGCCGCGCACGCGTTCCAGAAGACGATCGAAGCGGCTCTTGCGCTTCTCGACGTCACCCAGACCGGTGCTGCTGAGTGCGTGGCGTACGGTCGTCTGCGAACCTCTGAGCACCGGCGCCAGTCCCGCCAGCGGCGGCAGCAACAGGCCCAGCCCAATCTGGATGGCGATGGCGCCCGGAATTGGCCGGAAGGGCTGCAGCCTGAAGTTGATCATGTTGGACACGAAGCGCGTTAGCTCGTAGGCGCCCACACTGGCAAGCGGAACTGCAAAGAGCAACGCCATGGCGCCGAAAGTCATGATCAGCACGAGGTATAGACCCACTACCTGAAACCGCCGGGCACCGACCAGCTTCATCACACCGATCTGTCGTAGTTGCTGTGTTAGCAGCGCCGACATCGTGTTGGCAATCAGCGAACTGCTCAACACCGCGATCAGCACGCCGACGAACACTAGCACCCACAGGAGCGCCTGAATGATGTGGCCGAAGGGATGGGCGTGCGTGCCCGCAACCTCGCTCTGGAACACGGGATACCCGTTCGATTCGAGCCTGTTCGTCACGGCAGAACTCACCTGGCGGATATGCGCCTCATCATCGGGGTTCTCCGCCACGGTCACCAGCAGCTTGGTCATACTGACCGGCACACGCAGCCACTCCAGGGTATCGAGCGTAATATAGCCACGTAACTCACCCACCATGGTCTCTTCCAGGTCCGCCTGGTCGATCGCGGAGCCCACTATGGGTATCGCCCGCGAGGTTCCGTCGGGCAGTTCGATGGTTACGACGTCGCCGATGGCAAGATCCAGGGCCGCCAGGGTCTTGTGCTCCAGGATCAACTCGCGATCGGCCGGCACCGTTGCGCCATCCTTGACGAAGCGCCGGTTGATCTTGCTCTCCGCGTAGTCTGGTTGCGCCACGAGTTGCAGCGTGTCCCACGCGATGCCACTGCTGCGTACACGAACCGTAACCTCGGCGCGACCCTCCGCATCGGCCACACCGTCCATTCGTCGCACGGCGTCGATGAGCCGTTGATCGAACGGCAAAGTACGCAGTGTGATATTGGCGGGGTTGCTCTCGCTATAGCTCAGTGCCAGGTCCTCTTCGAGGATGACGTACGTCCCGGCAATCACGCCGATGGCGAAGACGCCGACGGCAATTGATGCAATCACCATAACGGTGCGGGCCCTGTTACTCCACAGGTCCGCCAGCAGTTTCTTCCAGCGCGGCTTGAGCATTGGCTACGGCCTACCCGCGTCCACCCGACCGGTATCGGAGACGATCTCTCCGTCGGCGATGCGCAGCGTGCGCATCGCTCTGCGGGCCAGGTCGTTATCGTGGGTGACCATGACGATCGTCTTGTTGCGCTCCGCCAGTGCCTCGAAGATGCCAAACACGACATCGGCAGCGCGGGAGTCGAGGTTGCCGGTAGGCTCGTCGGCGATCATGATCGGCGGATCGTTGGCCAGCGCGCGAGCGACCGCCGCGCACTGCTGTTGCCCTCCTGAAACCGACTCCGGCATCTTGTGGGCCAGGTCAGCGAGGCCTACCTGTTCCAGGAGCGCCATCGCTCGCTCCTCGCGCTCCTGTGGCGTGTACATGTTGCAGAAGTCCATCGGCAACATCACGTTTTCGAGCAATGAGAGCATCGGCAGCAACTGGTAGAACTGAAACACAATGCCCAGGTTGCGTCCGCGCCAATGGGACATCCTGCTCTCGTCCAGGCGGTGGATCGCTGTTTCCCCGATCAGGACCTCGCCCGAGGTGGGGCGGTCAATCCCGGTGATCATATTAGCCAGTGTCGACTTGCCGCTGCCTGACTTCCCGACCACGCTCACGAATTCGCCCCTGTGGAAGTCGACGTCGATGCCGCGTAGCGCGGGGAAATCACCCGCGGGGGTCTTGAAGACCTTGACGACACCACGCATCTCGATCAAAGCAGCGGCGTTTTCCAGCGCCGGTGCAGGACAGGTGACCTCGAGGAGCGCCACTTAGCTGCGCCCCCCAGATGCTTCGGTGGTCAGGGCGCCATCGATGAGCGCCAGCGACCGCGTCGCACGCTGCGCCAGGGCCTGATCGTGTGTTACCATCAGGATAGTCTTGCCAGCGCGGACTTGTTCTGCAAACAGCGCGTAGATCTCATCAGCCGTGGCAGAATCCAGGTTGCCGGTCGGCTCGTCAGCGACGATGACCGGTGGATCGTTCGCCAGTGCCCGTGCGATGGCCACGCGCTGTTTCTGCCCGCCTGAGATGCGACTGGGGATCTTGTGCATGTGGTCCTGCAGCCCCACCTGGGCGAGTAGCTCTTTCGCTCGCTCGGCGCTCTGATGGCCTCGATACAGCCCGCAGAGGTCCATAGGCAACAGCACATTGTCGAGCAACGACAGCTGGGGCAGCAGTTCGAAGGTCTGATAGACGACGCCAATGGTGCGGCCGCGCCATAGCGCCATCTCGCTTTCGTCTAGTTCGTGTACGGGTGTGCCGTCGATCCATACCTCGCCGGAAGTCATGCTATCGACGCCGGTGACCATGTTTACGAGTGTTGACTTTCCGGCGCCAGATTTGCCGACGATAGCGACGAACTCCCCCATATGAAAGTCGGCGGTGATCCCTTTGAGTGCGGGAAAATCGCCTGCAGAAGTGCTATAGACTTTGGTGACGTCTTCCAGGTGAATTTGGGCCATAGTTCTATCGCGTTCCTAACCTTAATAGGGTTGTCTCCAGCCCTCAGAGTACCACGTTTGGCCGGTACGCCGTAGTGCTTCCTGTCACGACTCGGTGTCCGCTCTTATGACAGGCGTCACAGCGGAAGGTGGCTGGGGTCATTACTGCAATTGATGGGGCTGTGCTATGATTCCGGCTATGGACAACGAGCATTTGGAGCCCGGACTCTTGCCAGTATTCCGCGCATACGTCTTCGTGCGTGCGCTCGCCCTTGTCCTGGTCGCGATGGTGAAGCTGCCGGAGATCGGTTCCGTGCTCACGCGCGATATCCTCATCACAGGCGGCCTCTATGTGTTTGAGGCGCTCTTCTTGCTGGGCTACCTCTTTTGGCCGGGCGGGCTGCGCCGGCTAGGGCGCTGGTACCTGCCCATCGCCCTGCTGGTTGCCGCAGCCGGGCCCGCGATCCAGATGCGCTACATCTTCACCATCTACCACGTCGACGAGGTTCTCGACTTCTGGCTGATCTTTCCGTTCCTGACCATTCCGTTGATTATCACGGCGTGGCAGTACAGTCTGCGCGAGGTGCTGCTCTTCAGCGTGGGTACGACCCTAATCGAGCCGGCGATCGTGGCGTTCATCGCCTCGACCCGGCCCATCAGCATCTGGTTCGACAGCCGGATGCTCATCGTGCGGATGCTATTTTTGTTGGCTATCGGCTATATCGTTTCCTACCTTATGACCGAGCAACGCCAGCAACGCAGCGAGCTGGCACAGGCCAACCGCAAGCTGATCCGTTACGCGGCAGGGCAGGAGCAACTCGCTACGCTGCGCGAGCGAAACCGGCTCGCGCGCGAGCTTCACGATACGCTGGCACATACCCTGAGTGGGTTGACAGTGCAACTGGATGCTCTGGCGTCCATCTGGCAGCCGGAGGTGCCCAGGGCTCGGAGCTTGCTGGCACACGCGCTGACGACCGCCCGCAGTGGCCTCGACGAGACGCGCCGGGCGCTACAGGACCTGCGCGCTGCACCCCTTGAGGATCTTGGCTTGGCGCGGGCGATTCGAGGCTTGGCGGAGAGCGCCGCCGACCGTGGCGCCCTGCAGCTGAAGCTGGACGTCGCTGAGGACCCCGACGGTCTGCCCGTCGATGTGAAGCAGGTGTTCTATCGGGTGGCTCAGGAAGCATTGGAGAATGTCGTCAGACACGCTGAGGCCCGCTCGGTCTCGGTGGTGTTACGCCGGAGCGACCGGAACATCGTGCTCGCTGTTAGCGATGACGGGCGCGGGTTTGACTTACGCCAGGCCGAGAGCCCCAATCACCTTGGGATTCGAGGTATGCACGAGCGTGCCGCGCTCATCGGTGGCGCTCTGGCCATCACAACACAACCTGGGGCCGGAACCGAGGTGTGCCTCACCGCCAAGATCGGGGAGTGGGAAGGCTGACGGCGGTGGTCTGGCGCAACGTGCCAATCCCCGAGACAATTGTCACGCCGTTGCTGGCGGGCATCGCCTTATCGATTGCTATCCCCCGGACGCTGGTACAGCCTTATTGGGTCTTCACGCTCCTGGGCGCGATCGTGCTCACAGGGGGCCTCTTTCTTACGATTTGGTCTGTTGGGGCAGTAGAGCACATCGACGTGAGCGCCCCTGATGTATTGGTCGAGAACGGCCCCTACGCGTTCAGCCGCAATCCGATGTACGTCGGCTGGGCGTTGATCTACCTTGCTGCACTGCTCTTCAGCCGTTCCCTGTGGATCCTGCTGCTGTTCCCCGTAGTTCTGTTGGTCACCCACGTCTGGGCCGTCCTCCCCGAGGAGCGTGCCCTGGAAGCGCGGTTCGGGCCACTGTACGATGCCTATCGCGAGAGGGTTCCCAGGTATCTCTAGAGCGCGCGGCTGAACCTTTTTCAGTTGGGTGGTGTCTTGTGCAGTAGGGGGCACATGCAGACGCAATCCGATTCAGAGTTGGTCAACGGCGTCCTCAAACGCGACGATCGCGCGTTCGGGGTGCTGTTCGACCGCTACGCCGAGGCGCTCCACCGCCACGCATCCTACATCGTCCGTGATGAAGCCGCTGCGCAGGATGTGGTGCAGGAGGTGTTCCTGCGCGTGTGGAACCGCGCCGACCAGTGGGACGGGAGCGGCGCCTTCCGGGCCTGGCTCTACCGGATTGCCACGAACGTGGCGCTCAACCATCTGCGCACGGTGAAACGCCGTCACGAAGTGCCGCTGGAGCTACCTGCTGAACCGGAGGATGACGACGATGTGGCCACGCTGATCCCTGCCTGGGCCGTGGACCATTCGGCATTAGGGCCTGAGGCTACCGTTGAGCTTGCCGAGAAGCGGGCAACGTGTCGTCGCCTGGTCGCCCGTCTACCCGAGGACAAGCGTGAGGTTATCCGGCTGGTCCATGAGTTGGACCTCCCGCTGCGCGATGCGGCGGAGGTCCTCGGCATTCCGGAGGGCACGGTCAAATCGCGTCTGCATTACGCCCGGGAGCGGCTTTCGCGCGAGTGGTTGGCACTCGATGCCGGAAGCCGGGAGCCGGAGGCTGGCAGCTAGGGGCGACGGCGCTTTCCGTGGAAGTGCCGCGCTGCTAGTTCGAGACTTCCGGCCAGTGCACGAGACTGGAGGATAGGTATGGCAATGGATGGCAAAACTCCCTGGCACAAAGTATCGTATGATAGATTTCTGCTGGAGCGGCTTCCCGAACTGATCGCAGAACGGATGCCGCTGGGGGGCTACCGGGTGGAGCCGGCGGGTTCGTATTCATGCCGTGTCACCATCACGCTCTCAACGCGGCAGGGCGAGGTCGTAGTCGACTATGAGGATCTTCCGCAGCCCGATGAGACCGGCGTGTTCAGGGTCGGCGATGTGCACAAGGTCGTGGTGCCGGTGGCTGACTCGCAGAACCTGGAGCAGGCATCGATCGCCTGCGTAGGCGAACAGCTCTATGACTACATCGAACGGCGGCTTGGGCACGCGGCGCCGGATCTGCCGTGGGATGCGGCGTTGGCGCGCGCGTGGCTGCCGCTGGACAGTTGGTTGGCGGAGTTCCTGGCCGGATCGGGCGATCCGGTGGTGGCGCAGCCCACTGACGACGCCAACTGGTTGGCGTGGCACACGCATCTGCGCCGGCTCCTTGTTCCCAGGGGTGACGATGTCATCGCCCCGGGTCAGATGGGGCGCGTCTGCCCCTTCGAAACCCCCGAAGGTCCCAACATCGGCCACGTCCTGACCATCGCCGCCGGGGCGGAGATCCGCGACGGGCGCCTGGTTGTCGTGGAGGATCGCCCGGAGGCTACGCTGGGCCTATCGGCGTCGATGATTCCGTTCCTGGAGCACGACGACCCCAACCGCATCCTTATGGGCACGAACATGCTGCGACAGTGGATCGCGCAGAAGCAGCCGGAGCCAGCGCTGGTGCAGACCGGCAACGAGCCGGACGCACCGGGGGTGTGGGCCGGACGGAACCTACTCACGGCCTTTGTAGCGTGGGGCGAGGGGACGTTTGAGGACGGCATCGTGGTCAGTGCGTCGTGCGCCCACCGCTTCGACACGCCTTATCCGCTCCGGGTGGGTGACAAGATGAGCAATCGCCACGGGACGGCGGGCGTGGTAAGCCGGGTTCTTCCTGACGACGCGATGCCACACCTGCCAGACGGCACCCCGGTCGACCTGGTCTATAACTTCGCCAGCCTGCACCGGCGGATGAATTTTGGACAGGTGCGCGAGGCGGTGTTGGGCCGCGTTGCCCATGTAGAAGGGCAGGTGGCAGTGGTCCCGCCGTTCGGGGGACCAGATGAGACAGCCCTGCGTGCCCGCCTGGTGGGAGCGGGACTACCCGAGTCCGGCATGGAGACACTCCTCCAAGGGCGGGGGGGTGTTCCCCTGGCGCAGCCGAGCACCGTCGGTTGGGTCTACTGGGGGCGGCTCTTCCACCTGGCGGCGGACAAGCTTCACGTCTACACCAGCGGGCAGTGGGGCCAGGTGCAGGGTGAGATGGAAAACTACATACTGCGGGACATAGGCGCCTTTGAGATCACCCGCGAGAACCTGAACACCTGCTCGGCGCGCCGGCCCGATGCCGGGGCGCTGGCAGCACGCTTGGCTGCCGGTCCGATCGCACAGGCCGAGCCGCCAACGCCGCTCTTCGTCGATCTGGTGCGGCGCCTGCGCGTCGCGGGGATTGCGGCGACGCTGGAAGATGGTCAGCTTGCGTTCGGCTTCGCGCCGTCTCAACCGGGAAGCCTAAAACTGGCACGTCCGGTTCCGCACCCGTGGCTGCGTGAGCGCTCGCTGACCGAGATCGCTATGCCCGAGGTCGGGCCCGGCCCCGATACGGACGAGGTTTGGAACCTGCTGTTTCCGCCGGGTGGGTGGACCACAAGCCAAACGCTTGCCGCAGCCTACGCGGCGCTGGCCGAAGCCAACGAGCGGTTGGCGCGGATGCTGGGTGGGCAAGTGCCCGACAAGCTGGTGAGCGGCGCGGTCGCGCAGCTCGAGGCGCGCGTGCGGGCACTCTTCGACGTGCTGCTGACGCCCGCGCACCTGCGGCTTTCCGGACGGGTGGCCTTCAGTGCGCGGACGGTACTGGCGCCTGCTGCGAACCTGCATCTGGACCAGGTCGGGATGCCTGAAGCGATGGCGTGGGCGCTCTTCGCTCCCCTTGTCGAGCGGGAGCTGGGGGGAGATGCGGAGGCTGTTACGGCCCGCAGCGACGCCGCGGTGCGTGCGCTGGACGCGGTGATGGGCCGCACGTGGGTCATCGTCAACCGCGCGCCTACGGTTTCGCCGACCGCGCTGCTGGCGTTTCACCCGGTGCGCGTGCCTGGGGATGCGCTTCACCTGCCACCGCTGCTGTGCGAGTGGCTTGATGCTGACTTCGACGGGGATCAGGCTGCTGTGTTCATGCCGGTCACCGAGGCCGCGCAGCGCGAAGCAGGCGAGAAGCTGTCGGTCATGGGGCACTTGCGACGAGATCCGACGCTACTCTCGTCGCTGTTGCCGCGCCTGGACGCGCTGTGGGGCCTGGCGGCCCTGAGCCAGCAGCCGAGCGGCCTGGCGGAGATCGAGGCATTGGCCGGCGGACCGGTCGCCGCGCCACATGGTTTCGTTACGCATGCGGCGTTGGCTGACGCGCTGTGTGCGGTGCTCGCACGCGATAGTGTGGACGCGGTCTTGCCGCGCCTGGAGGGGCTGATGGCGCGGGGGTTCGAGGTAGCGCAGGCGTCCGGCGCGTCGCTGGCCCCGTTCCCGCGGGCCGGCGCGCTCGGCGCTTCTCGGCCAACGACGGAGACGACTGCGGCCTGGGATGCCTACGTCGTTGAGCTTGCCGAGGCGCTCGCCGCGCCTACCGACTGCGCGCCTGCAGGGTTGGGGCCACAGTGCCTGCTGGCACGCGCTACCGGGCGGGGGCTCGAGCAGTTGGCGTGGCTCATCGCCGGGCGAGGACCGGTAGAGGACGTCGAGGGCAGGACGGCCATTGTGCGCCACGGCTATGCAGACGGCTACACTCCCGACGAGATGCTGTCTTGCGTCGCGGGCGCGCGTCGTGGCCTGGCACAGGTCATTCAGCAATGGGAGCAGCTTGGACGTAGCTTCCGCGAGCGCAATGTCTCGCACAGTCTCAACGTCCTCACGCGGGCGCTGCGGTCACAACATCCCGGCGTTGTCTTTGCCCGAGCCGCCGCGGTCGGCGAGATCGACCCGCTCGCGGACGTCGAAGCGCGAATGCTGGTGGGGCTGCCGGTCGTCGAGGGGTAGCACAGCCGGCGGAGCGCTCGGTCGCGAAGTGGAGCTTTGAGCTTTTCCCGTCAGGCGAGCACCTGGTCTTGCGGGAAAGCTCAAAGCTCTTGGCCGCACTAGAGGTTTCGCCCGTCGCGACCACCTCCATGGCCGGAGTAAGGTCTTCCGGGGTCCCAGTCAGAGGGTGGTGGCGGCACGAATGCGTCCACAGGGAAGGTTACTTTGCAGCGATGGCGGCTCGAGGTGTATGCCCCCTCGACGATCTCCAGCGCCAGGAGTGAGCTCTCGGGAATGCTGTAGTCAACGCTGTCGCTGCCAACCATACCGGCCATGGCATCCAGGTGGCGTTGATGCGCTGATTCCGCGAACTGCGGTGGCGTCAGCGTCCGCCCCGTGGGAAAGTCGGCGTTGAGCAGGATGTAGGGATCTTCCCACCCCCAGAACTCGATCAGGCCGGCCGTGCCCACCAGCCTGAACAGCGTCCCCTTGCCGCTACGGTTGACCAGCACCTCGTCGCCTGTGTTCATGACCACGCGAATGCCACTTTGGGTCTGCGCGCAAGTCACGGCAGTCGTCTCCACTTGCATGCCGTCGCGATAGGTGCGGGTGCTGGATTCGCAGAGCGCCATCACCCAGTCCAACGGCTCGTTGCCGGTGAGGACGACGAAGAAGTTCAGCCAGTGGATCCCTGCGTTAATGATATCCCATTGGGTGTTCTGTATCTCGACCAGCTTGAGCTCCCCGATGTCCCCACGGCGCACGCGGGCGATGATCTCCAGCGGTGTTGCCCGGGCGAGCAGCCCGTGGGGCACGGCCATCGGGATACCCTTGCCCTTGACCGCCTCAAGGATGCGGCGGCCCGAAGCGACGGTGTGTCCGAGGGGTTTCTCCACCAAGATGCCCTTCAGGGGCAGCCGTAGTGCGTCGAGCGTGACCTCTTCGTGGGTTGGCGGGTAGGTGCTGACGCACACGATATCCGTGGGGCACGCGGCGAACATCTCCCGGTGGTTGGGGAAGGTTTGGATCGGGGCGAACTGCGTGGCAAGGGCGCGGCACACTTCCGGGTTGTTGTCGGCTACGGCGACCAGTTCAAAGCGATCCGAGTTGCGGAGGGCGGTCATGCTCAGCTTGCCGCCCATGCCGCCGCCAACGACCGATGCGGTCAGTCTGGTAGTCATAGTTCGATGGCCTCCCTACTGCGTGGTCCTTCCTGGGCTAAGGTGTATCAAGCCGGTCGGGTCGCGACCCACCGGCACCGGCTACCTGATCTCAGTGATAGACCGGCCCAACACACTGTCAAGCTGGGTCTCTGGATTGCCGGGCACCGGCACCTAGACGCGCCTCGAGAAGTGACCCCCCGGTAGGATCGGGGTGGGCAGGATGGACCTTGACACGCTAGAGTTCGAACGGTATAATCATTTGACCGGTTGGATCGATCGTATCGATATCTCAAGAGGAGGAAGATGTGGGCCAAGTTGCCTTTATGGAGACCATCGCTGAGTATCTGATGGATACCGCCCCAGCCTCGTGTGGGGATGAGCCGGTCAAACTGCCCTCCCTTGGCGATCTTGCCCGGGAGATGGGCGTTAGCCGTGGGAAGCTGCGCGAGGAGTTGATCGTTGCGCAGGCCTATGGCGTCGTTGAGATGCGGCCCGGCGACGGCACTTACGTCCGCCCCTTCGACTTCTACACGGCCATCCGCCCCGCGGTGCTGTACAGCATTGCCTGCGACGGAGCGAACTTCGATGCCTTCCGCCGGCTCCGGGCACACCTGGAGATCGCGTTCTGGGAGGAGGCCATTGTCGCACTCGATGAGGATGACTATCGTGAGCTGGACCGCATCGTGGAACGCGCCGAGCAGAAGCTCAACGGCACGCCGATCCAGATCCCACACGACGAGCATCGCGAGCTCCATCTGCGCATCTTCGGGAAGCTGGACAACTCGTTCGTCCAGGGCCTCCTCAGGGCCTACTGGGATGCCTACGAGGCCGTGGAGCTGCATCACTACTTCGAGCTAAGGTACTATGCCGAGATGTGGGCCAGCCATCGTGCACTGGTCGCAGCGCTGAAGGCGCGCCTGTACCAGGAAGGGAAGAAGATCCTGGCGCAGCACTTCACCATCTTGGAAAACCGTCTTCAGGCGCCCAGCTCATCCTGAGAGACGTCCATACTATGGGCAAGCATACGCCATAGCGCTTGGCATGTTTCGCTGACGAGGGGGGATCGATGACTTTCACTATGCTTACACCGGAGTTTCGCATCGAACGCGATCAGGAGCGCTGTATTGCCTGCCAGGTGTGTGTGCGACAGTGCGCCAATGACGTCCACGTCTATGATGCCGACGAAGACTGGGTCTACAGCGACTACGCCCGCTGCGTGGGCTGTCACCGCTGTGTGACGCTTTGTCCCACCGGCGCGCTGACCATCCGCGAGAGCCCGCTGGACTTCCGCTCCAATGCCAACTGGACGGCCCCGCGGATACGCGGTATCTACAAGCAGGCCGAGACAGGGGGCATTCTCCTGACGGGGATGGGCTGCGATCAGCCCTACCCGATCTACTTCGACCACCTCCTCCTGAATGCTTCACAGGTTACGAATCCCTCTATCGATCCACTACGCGAGCCGATGGAGTTGCGTACCTACATCGGTCGGAAGCCCGACCGGGTCGAGGTGGCGCAGGGAGACGGTGGTGTTCAGCTCAAGACACGGATCGCCCCCCAGTTGATGCTCGAGACGCCGATCATGTTCTCGGCGATGTCCTATGGGTCGATCAGCTATAACGCCTGCCTCTCGCTGGCCCGTGCGGCTAAGCAGAGCGGGATCCTCTACAACACGGGCGAGGGTGGGTTGCACCGCAGCCTCTATGAATACGGCCCTTATACGATCGCGCAGGTAGCCTCGGGGCGCTTTGGCGTTCATTCCGAGTACCTCGAGACGGCGGCCGCGCTGGAGATCAAGATCGGCCAGGGCGCCAAGCCCGGGATCGGCGGGCACCTACCCGGAGAGAAGGTGTCGGCGGACATCTCGCGGACGCGGATGATTCCCGAGGGCACCGATGCGCTCTCACCGGCCCCGCACCACGACATCTATTCGATCGAAGACTTGGGTCAGCTCATCTTTGCGCTCAAGGAGGCCACGAACTACGAGAAGCCTGTGGGCGTTAAGATCGCCGCGGTGCACAACATTGCGCCGATCGCCAGCGGTATCACACGGGCTGGGGCCGATTACATCGCTATCGACGGCATCCGTGGTGGTACCGGCGCTGCCCCTACCATCATCCGCGACAACGTCGGGATTCCTATTGAGCTCGCGATTGCGGCGGTGGACATGCGCCTACGCCAGGAAGGCATCCGCAACCAGATCTCGCTCATCGGGGCTGGCTCTGTCCGCAACAGCGCCGACGTGATGAAACTGATCGCGCTGGGTGCCGATGCGGTCTACATCGGCACATCGGCCCTGGTAGCGCTTGGCTGCCACCTATGCCAGAAGTGCTACACCGGTAAGTGCAACTGGGGGATCGCCACACAGGACCCCTATCTGACCAAGCGCCTCAACCCCAACATCGGCAGCCGCCGGCTGGCCAACCTGATCCGTGCGTGGTCGTTGGAGATCAAGGAGATGCTCGGGGGCATGGGCATCAACGCCATTGAGAGCTTGCGCAGCAACCGCGATCACTTGCGGGGCGTGGGGCTAAACCAGGTGGAGCTGGACGCGCTGGGCGTCAAGGCCGCGGGCATCGCCTAGGCCAGGGGAGGAGAGCGATGAAGCAGATCTACGTCAACGAAGAGTACTGCATCGGCTGCCGCCTGTGCGAGATTCACTGCGCCGTTCAGCACTCGCGGTCGAAGAAGATCATCAAGGCGTTCAAGGAGGAGGCGCCGCGGGCATTGGCTCGGGTGCTTGTGGAGGAGGAGGGGCCGCTCTCCTTCGCGATGCAGTGTCGCCACTGCGAGGACGCGCTGTGCATCGAGGCCTGTATCGTCGGGGCCATGCATCGCGACGAAGAGACGGGCGCCGTGCTATGCGACGAGGACCGCTGCGTCGGTTGCTGGATGTGCGTGATGGTCTGTCCGTTCGGCGCGATCCAGCGCAATCTCGCGGGCACCAAAGCCGCTTCCAAGTGCGACCTCTGCCACGGCGAGCAGATACCGGCGTGCGTGGCCCACTGTCCAAACGAGGCGCTGACCTTTGTCGAGGTGAAGGCAGGGGGGGCAAGATGAGACACGTTATCGTGGGTAACTCCGCAGCCGCGATCGGGTGTGTTGAGGGCCTGCGTCGTTACGACAAGGACAGCCCCATCACGATCATCTCAGACGAACCCCATCACACGTACTCGCGCCCGATGATCTCCTATCTTCTGGGAGGCCTGGTCGACGAGTCACGTATGGCCTATCGCCCGCGCGACTTCTACGAGAAGCACAAAGTCGAGACACTTCTGGGGGTCGAGGTCACGCGGGTCAGCCCTCGAGAGCGGGTCATCTTCCTCGCTGGCGGGGGTTCGATGGCCTACGATCGCCTGCTGATCGCGACGGGCGGAAAGCCGTTCGTGCCCCCTGTTCCGGGCGCCAACCTGAAGGGGGTCTTCACCTTTGTGAAATGGGATGAGGCCCGGCAGATCGCGCGCTACATTGACGAGCATCAGGCCAAATCGGCGCTGGTCATCGGTGCCGGCCTCATTGGCCTCAAGACGATCGAGGCGCTCCTGGCGCGCGGCATCAAGGTCACCGTGGTCGAGCTGGCAGATCGCATCCTCAGCACTATCTTCGATCCCACGGCCGCGCGCCTGGCCGAGATCATCTTAAGGCGCGAGGGTGTGGAGCTCCGCACGAAGACCACGGTTGGCGAGATCATCGGGCGCGGTGGCAGGGTGGATCACGCCGTTCTGCGCGATGGCGAGCGCGTGAACTGCGACATGGTCGTGTTTGCCATTGGCGTCCGCCCCAATACAGGCCTGGTGCCGACTGACTCAGGCATCCAGATCGAGCGCGGCATCCGCGTGGATGCGCATATGCGCACGACCGCTCCCGGCGTTTACGCCGCGGGTGACTGCGTAGAGGCCTACGACATGCTCGCCGATTCCTATCACCAACTCGCCATTTGGCCGTTGGCTTACCGCCAGGGCAACATCGCTGGGACGAATATGGCCGGCGTCGAGCGCGCCTACGAAGGTGGCTTCCCGATGAACTCAATCAGCGTGTGCGACGTGCCCACGATCTCGGTGGGGCTGGTCGAGCCGCCGGACGACGGCGACCCCGCTCGCTACGAGGTGCTCGACGATTACGACCGCGAGACGCTGACTTATAAGAAGCTGATCCTGCGTGGGCATCGCCTGGTCGGTGCGCTGTTCTTCAATGACATCGATCGCGCGGGCATCTACACCGGGCTCATCCGCGACCAAGCCGACATCACCCAGTTCAAAGACCATCTGCTCTCGGGGAGCTTCGGCCTGATCTCGCTGCCGAAGGACTACCGCAAGCACCTGGTGACCGGCAGCGGGATCGAAGTGTAGCCGGCAGCTCTGAGCTCACAGTCACCAAGGAGGACGCAATGCTCACGCGTATGAGCTCGCTTGAGAATCCATATGGCGATGATAAGGTCTACGACGCCTGTGGTGTGTTCGGGATGATGGACGTCACCGGGGATCGCTTCGGGGGGCAGGACGTTGTTACCGGGCTGGTGAACATGACCGAGCGGGGCAACGGGTTGGGGTCGGGCTATGCGGTCTATGGCTGCTATCCCGAACACGCAGACTGCTACGCCTTCCACGTCATGTACACGGACGTGGAGAGCCGCCCGCAGGTCGAGACGCGCCTGAAAGGCGACTTCGTGATGGTGCACGCCGAAGAGGTCCCCCACAATCCCACGCCCGAGTTGCACGATGCGCCCGTCATCTGGCGTTACTTCCTGCAGGTCGACGCGGCGCATCCGCTCGTGTCGCTTCTGGGTGAGCTGGAGTACGTCGTGTCGCGCGTGATGGAGATCAACACCTCCGGTATCGGCGCGTACATCTACAGCTCAGGCAAGAACATGGGGTCGTTCAAGGGGGTGGGGTTCCCGCAGCAGATTGCGGACTACTTCGGCGTGGCGGAGTACGAGGGCTACATTTGGACGGCGCATAACCGCTTTCCGACCAATACGCCCGGCTGGTGGGGAGGTGCGCATCCCTTCGGGCTGCTCGACTGGACGGTCGTTCACAATGGCGAGATCTCTTCGTATGGCGCGAACCGCCGCTTCCTGGAGATGCAGGGCTACCACTGCACGATGACGACCGACACCGAAGTGATGGCCTATGCCGCCGACTACTTGATGCGGCGCCATAGCCTGCCGGTGGAGGTGGCGGTGAAAGTCCTTGCTGCGCCGTTGTGGGACGACATCGAACGCATGCCACCCGACGAGCGGGCGCTCTATCGCGCCTTGCGGCAAGTCTACGGCGGTCTGCTGATGACCGGACCCTTCACGATCATCCTTGCCCGGCACGGCGAGATGATCGGCCTGACCGATCGCCTGCGACTGCGCCCCATCATCGCGGCATCCAAGGGCAGCCGGCTCTACGTTAGCTCCGAAGAGGCCGCAGTCCGGCTCGTCAGTCCCGAGCTGGACCGGTTGTGGAGCCCGGTGGGCGGTGAGCCCGTCATCGGGCGATTGGGCGTGCCGTTGCGGCTGCCTGCAGCCCCGGTCGTGCGGCAACGGGCACCCGTTGCCATCGCGTAGGGGTCTCGCCGAAGAGGGGTTATCCAGATGATGAACGCACAGCCAACAACGACAGCAACGACGCTCCAGATCGATGCCGCCGGATTGCACTACCGGCAGTTGAACGCCCAGTTGCGCGAAGCCGTGAACGGGCAGGGTATCGAGCACATCGCGATCACGAACGTGTACGGGCAGCGATACATCGGCACCGACCTCCACCGCACGGTCGAGATCCATATTCACGGCACACCGGGGAACGATCTGGCTTCGTTTATGGATGGGCCACGGATCATCGTCCACGGCAACGCGCAGGATGCCTGTGGTAACACGATGAACGACGGCGAAGTCATCATTCATGGTCGCGCCGGCGACGTTACGGGTCACTCGATGCGCGGCGGCACGATCTGGGTGCGCGACGATGTCGGCTATCGCGTGGGTATCCATATGAAGGCATACCAGGACCGGCGTCCAACCATCGTCATCGGCGGCACTGCCCAGCACTTCCTCGGCGAGTACATGGCTGGAGGGGTCCTGTTGGTCCTGGGGCTGACGCTGGGTCCCGGCGAGCGGCATGCTGCTAGCTTTATCGGCACGGGGATGCACGGCGGCGTGATCTATGTGCGCGGCGAGCTGGTCGATCACCAACTGGGGAAGGGCGTGGGCCAGATGGCGCTGGATGAGGAGGATGAGCGCTTGGTGGCGGCGTTGGTCACAGGGTACGCGGCACGCTTCGGATATGATGCGGCGGAGGTCCTCGACGGCCCGTTCTTCAAGCTCATGCCGCTCTCGCTGCGCCCGTACGGGCGGCTCTACGCGTACTGAGAGTGCTTGGTGGTCACCGGTGGTCGTGCTATGGGCGCGCGCCGTTCTGCTTACTGGCGCTTCAGCGCGATCCGGATACACTGAGAAGGCAAAACGGGAAACGTGCACGAACAGCGGCAGCTCTCTGCTCGGGGCGCCGTTATCGGCTGGCTGGGGCCGTTGGCTGTCAGGGCCCCAGGGCCTGTGGGAGCGTCTATGTGGACGTAGATGGATTTCTGACCTCGCAGATCGGATACGATCTTGGCGACCCCAAGCGCGCGATTTTTCGCAGCGGTCGGGCCGACTATTTGCCCGACGGCGTAACCTTCGAGGTGCTTTCGGTCGCCACGGGCGAAGTGCCAGAGCAAACTGTACTGGCGGGCACCGTCGCCTATTGGGGCGCTGTCTGGAACGCGCACTGGTGGGTGATCGACTTCACGGCGCTTGACGAGCCGGGCACGTACGTGATCGTGGTGCGTGCGCCAGCAGCTGAAGGACAGCCCGCGGTCGTGCTCCACCGCAGCGAGACGGTCGAGATTGGGGAGAACCTCCTCTGGAAGGCAACGGTCGAGCCCATCGCGCTCGACCAGATGGAGGAGCGTGCCCGCCAGGCTCGCAATGGCCTGGGCTGGAAGGACTGCGGCGCCGAGTGGCGCGAGGCCAACAGTCACGCCAGTGCCCTGATCGGCTTGTGTGAGGTGCTCTCTGTCGGCTACCAATGGCTCACACTCGAGCAGGTCGATCGTCTGCGGCAGCAGATCATCCACGGGTGTGACTACCTGGCGCTGCTTCAGGATGCCGGTGAGCGGACCGGTGCGCCCGACGGCGCTGTGGTCCACGAGATCCCCAACCACATGATCGTGATCCCCGGTGACACCGCGCAAGCCGTTGTAGCGCTGGCGTATGCCGGGCGTCTGCTGGCCGATACCCATCCCGAGAAGAGCACCGACTACCTCGCGCGCGCGATCCGCGCGATGGACTACTTGATCCTGGAGGCCGAGCCGTACAGGGGCGGCAACTTCTCCGCAATGAATCACGGCGCGCCCGCGGGCTTCCGTATCCCCGACGAGTTCATGACGCGCGACTTGGCGATGATGCTCTGGGGTTGCGTCGAGCTCTTCGCTGCGGGACAGACGACCTACAAGCGTCACGCAGCCCACCTTGCCCGCGAGGTGATGGCGCGCCAGGTACCCGAGTCCTGTGCCGAGGATGGCCTGTATGGCCATTTCTATACATTCGCCTCGGCCGACTTCACCGAGAAAGCCAACTGCCACCATCATGTCGGTCACGACACCGGGACTACCTTCCCGCACTATATCGTGCCGCTGCTCGAGATGGCAAGCCGCTGGCCTGACCATCCGGATGCGCCGCTGTGGCGGGCGTGCGTCAAGCGCTTTGCCGATGGATACCTGATCCCCGCGTGCAGCCGCAATCCGTTCTACCTGCTGCCCGAGGGCGTTTTCCCCGGGGAGGGACTGCTGAGCTTCTGTGGTCCCTGGCACGGAATCAACACGACCTATGGCTATGCCGCGGCGCTGGCGGCAGCGTGCGAGGGCGTGAGCCACGATCCCCGGCTCAGGCAGATCGTGGTCGGCAATCTTCAGTGGATCTGTGGCCTCCATGCCGGCATCACGGCGCAGAGCTTCGCGGGGTGTGTGCTCTGGCGCGAGGAAGTCCCCGAGGGCGTGGCGCTGCCCTACAGCCAGATCTACGGCGTTGGGCGTCGCTGGACCGGCAATTGGACGGGCATCCGGGGCACCGTGCCCAACGGCTTCGATGTCAACCCGCAGTTTCAGTTGGTTGTCGAACCCCAGCGTGAGTACGACGAGCCGCTGCTGTATACCGATGAGGACTGGATTCCGCATGGTGCGGGCTTCCTGGCAGGGCTGACCGCACTGCGCAATCGCAAGCGCTTTGAGTCTTGACCTGCTCACGTAGGTCGAAGCGCAGGCTTGCATCGCGTTTGTGACGAGGAGGACCGAATGGCCGTCGAGAACATCAACCGTTACCTGGACCACGCGGTGCTGAAGCCCGAGATGACGCGGGTAGAGGCCATCGACGCGATCCGTCTGGGGCTGGAGTACGACGTGTGCACTGTCTGCGTGCGTCCCTGCGACATCGAGTTGGCTGCGGCGATGTGCCGTGGTACGTCGACCGATGTCTCATGCGTCCTGGCTTTCCCCCACGGCTGCACATCCAGTGCGGTAAAGTCGGACGAGGCGCGACGCTATATGGCGGCGGGCGCGCGCGAGATCGATATGGTCGTCAACTTCGGCTTCGTGCGCTCCGGGATGTGGGACGCCGTTGTCGCGGATATCGCCGCCGTCACCGATGTGGCGACGCCTGCTGGCGTGGTGATCAAGGTGATCCTCGAGACTTCTTACCTGACGCTCGACCAAATCCGGCACGCCACCGAGTGCGCTATCGAGGCTGATGCCAACTTTGTGAAGACCTCGACGGGTTTCGGTGGTGGCGGCGCGACCGTGGAGGCCGTCCAGGCAATGCTCGATGTGGCTCAGGGTCGCATCCAGGTTAAGCCCTCCGGTGGCATACGTGACCGTGCCCGCGCCGAGATGTTCATCGCGATGGGCGCCACGCGCATCGGCAACGGCTATAACTCGACGCCCGCGATCTGCGCGGATGTCTCAGAGACGGGGGAGGTGGCCTCTAGCGAGTACTAATGCAACGGCTCTGGGCGTCTGGCGCCCGGGTGCTGTGGAGCGGGGGTACCCCTCGCGACGGTCGTTCTGGTTTCGTCGCAGTGTGACTGCGGCACGATTCACATATCTACGGAGAGGAACCGTATGCCAAAGCCCATCATCGTCATTGGTAGCTCCAACGTCGACTTCACCATGAAAATGGACCATCTCCCGGCAATGGATGAGACCGTTACCGGTGCCACGTTCATGCAGACCTTCGGCGGCAAAGGCGCCAACCAGGCCGTGGCCGCCGGGCGTGCGGGCGGGGAGGTGATCTTCGTCAACTGCGTGGGCGACGACCTCTATGCTGAGACGATGGTTGCCGGGTTCGCGGATAGCGGTGTGCACACTGACACCATCGTTCGTGAGACCGGCATTCCCAGTGGTGCCGCGCTCATTATGGTGGGCGAGGGTGGGCATAACTATCTTTCCGTAGCCCCAGGCGCTAACAGCCGCCTCACCCCCGAGCGGATCGACGGCGTGCGCCATCTGATCGCCGGTGCGGCCTACGTGCTGATGCAGTTCGAGATCCCGCGTGATACCATTGCGCGCGCGCTTGACGTGGCCGCCGAGGAAGGCGTTCCGGTCGTCTGGAACTATGCGCCTGCACTGCCCTTCGACGTGGCGCGACTGAGTCAGGTGGCGATTGTCGTTGTGAACGAGCCTGAGGCCACGGCGCTTACCGGCCAAGCTGTGGTCGACCGCGCTTCGGCTGCAGTGGCTGCCACGAAACTGCGCGAGCTGGGCGCCGGGACCGCGATTGTCACGCTCGGCGCCGATGGATCGGTTGTGGCGGCTGACGAACTGGACGGCGGCACGTTGCACGTGCCGGCTTTCCCCGTTGAACCCGTCGACACTACTGCCGCGGGCGATACCTACTGCGGCTGTCTCTGTGTCGCACTTGCCGAGGGGAAGGGGCTGGTTGAAGCGATCCGCTTCGCCAGCGCCGCCGCCGCGCTGTGCGTCCAGCGGCTGGGCGCACAGCCCTCCACGCCGTGGCGCGCTGAGATCGACGCATTCTTGGCCGAGCGGGGGTAGGACGCTACGGCGCGCTCCTGCGGATGATCTCGCGGATCGCATCCATCGGAAGCTGACCGAGTCTGGAGAACCGGATACAACCCTTCCCAGCATCCAGCTTACCCAGTTCGTCGCGATAGTCATCCACGATCTCGGGCTTGCAGTAGAGGCTGATATACCTAAGGAAAGGGGACTGAGACGAGATGGAGGAGCCTAAACCCGCAGTTCGTGAAGGCATCCTGCGCCGGGGATTTATCTTGATCCGGACTCACTGGCGCGCCTGGCTGGTCGCCAACGCGGCCTACTTCGCTGTCCTGATCGTGGGCCTGATTGTCGCCACTTTCAACCGTGAGATTCAGGAGATGATGATGGATGCCATCGGGCAGGCGTTCGGCGAGGGCGGTCCCCTCAGCGCCGTGACCGAAGCCTATACCACGGGCCAGGCGCTGCGCGCTATTGTCCTCACCTTCGTCGTCAATCTCATCGTTGGGACGTTCGCCTCGATCACGTTGCCATCGCTGGTGGTCCCCTTCAGCGGCTGGCTCGTGGCGCTCTACCGTGCGCTGCTGTGGGGCTTCATTTTCGCACCATCGCTGAACGAGGCGCTCAGCCTACGCGGCATCTTCTACGGTCTGTTAGTGGCGATCCTCATTCTGCTCGAGGGGGAAGCTTACGTGCTCGGGATGCTGGCAGCGTGGCTGCAGGGGCGGGAGTTCGTCTTCTACAGGCGTCAGGGGCATGCAGGACCGGGCCGAGGATACGTTGCGGGACTCAAGCAGACCGCGCTGATGTACATCCCCATCGTCGTCGTGCTGATCGTCGCCGCGATCTATGAGGTCATCATCGCACTGGTGCTTACGTAAGGCTGGGCCTGCAACCTCAGTGACCTTGTGGCCCTGCGGCGCGAGCCGGTAGTCCTGCGGTTCCGTGTTGCGGCATACGGTCCTGATCTAAATGGCTGCAACGTGCCGTGCCCTGACCTGCTGAATCAGGGCACGACACGATCGGACACGTGCTCTTTGCTACGCTTTCAGTTCTAGCTCGATGACCGGTACCTCTACGTCGGGCTCGATGACGGGCAGCTCGAGCACCAGCGTATTCTCTGCGGTCGTCAGGTGCCTGGACGTCCAGTCGCGGTGCTGTAGCGCGATCTCGCTGCCATCGTGCAGGAAGCGCGCGAAGGCGACCTTGTCGCCCAGCCCCTCGAGGTAGAGGTGCTTGAACGGCCACGCGAAGACGTGCACGTAGACCTTGTTGCCTTTTTGCGTCAGCCGGCAGTCCTGCGGCTCTTTGTACTCGCTCTGGGTGCAGCCGTAGATCGCCTCGCTGTGCAGCGACATCCAGTCGGCATAGACGTCGAGTGCGTCCAGCGCCCGCTCGTCGAAGATGCCGCGCGACGTGGGCCCCACGTTCATCAGCAGGTTGCCGCCGCGCGCAACGGTGTTAACCAGCATACGGATGAGCTGCCCGGGGCTCTTCCAGGTCTGCTCGTCCCGGTGATAGCCCCAGCTTCCGCTGAAGGTTTGGCACGCCTCCCACACCACCGGCTCGCCGTCGATCTTGACCCACTCGGTGGGCTGCCACTGCTCCGGCGTGTGGATGTCGGCCATCTCCGACGGTAGGTCCAGCCGGTCGTCGAGGATGATGTGCGGCTGCAGCTCGCGGATCATTTGGACGAGTTTCTCGCTCTGCCAGTCCTCGTGACCCTTGCCGGGCATCCCCTTGTACACGCGCTCGGGGTAGGAGAAGTCACACCAGAGGATGTCGATCTTGCCAAAGTCGGTGAGCAGCTCGCGCACCTGATTGTGCAGGTACTCGGCGTACTTGGTGATGTCGCGGCTCTTGTTCATCTCCAGCGCGTCGGGGTGGTTGCGCAGCGGGTGGATGCCGTCGATGGGGAACTGGGGGTGATGCCAGTCGATCAGCGAGTAGTAGAAGCCTACGCGCAACCCCTCGGCACGGAAGGCCTCGACATAGTCGTGCAGGAGATCCTTCCCGTAGGGCGTGTTGGTCACCTTGTAGTCGGTGTAGGCGCTGTCCCACAGGCAGAAGCCCTCGTGATGCTTGGAGGTCAGCACGGCGTACTTCATCCCCGCGTCGCAAGCTGCCGCGGCCCACTCCTGCGGGTCGTAGTCGACGGGGTTAAAGTGTTCGAAGTACTTGCGATACTCGTCGGGATGGATCTCTTCATTGGACTGGACCCACTCGTGGCGGGCGGGGATCGCGTAAAGGCCCCAATGGATGAACATCCCGAAGCGGTCGTGGACAAACCACGACGTGTCACCGGCGGTTGGTTTGGGTTTGTACATAGACTTTGGCTCTCCTTATCGTAGTCGGTAGATAGCGGATCTGTGACGATTGTACGCCCGGCAGGGCGGTGGCGCAAACGGGAGCAGTTTGGCATGGAGGCGCTTCACCCCACGAAGCCTGGCACTCAGCAGCGATGTACCGCCCAAGTCTGTACTCTGCTCGGCGTGACGGGGTGCACTTGTGAAACTGGCAGCGTCCAGTACCATTCCCCCTATGTGGTCTTGCTCACGAAAGGATGGCCGTGCCGATGAACGTGCAGCTCTCTCGCCCCGGTAGCGGGGCAAGCCCCAGCATTCAGGCGTTCGGTGTCTTGCCCGGCAACACGCCAGAGGCCAACGCGGTCGCGTTGCAGGCCGCGATCGATTGGGCGGCCCGGCGCGGTGCCGCGCTGTTCGTCGAGCCCTCCGAGGAACCCTATCCGGTGGCGGGAGGTGTCATCCTGCGGGCCAACGCCTCGTTGATCGGGGTCCACGGGCCGGTCGGTCGCGGCACGCGCCATCCCGATAGGCGCCAGCCCGTCGGGAGTGTCTTCGCCATCACCGACGAAAGGCGCCCGTTTCTCACGGTCGAGAATGCCACGCAGATCCGCGGCATCCAGTTCTGGTACCCGCAGCAGACGGCGAGCGACCCCGACCGCATCATTGCCTATCCACCGACGATCCAGGTCTCGCCCGAGGAGGGCGCGCAAGGGGCGACGCTCTCGTGTCTCACGTTCTATGGCGAGTATTTGGCGATGGACTTCGCGGCAAGCCGGGAGAAGATCTGTGAGCAGATTCTGTTCGAGCACTGCTACGGCTATCCGCTCAGTGGCATCTTCATCCGGATCGACTACTGCTACGATATTCCCCGCATCCTGCACTGCCACGTCAACCCCGCCAACCGTCGCTTCATCGACGGTGGGTACCACCGCGCCGTCATCGACGCGGTTATGGCCCGCAGGACCTTTTGCTACAGCATCGACCACACCGATAACGCTCAGCTCATGGATCTCTTCACCTTTGGCACCTGGGGCGGCATCCATCTCGGACCGGCAACCTACGGGCAACTGACCAACTTCAACCTGGACTGCGTGGCCGTGGGGCTCTTTAAGCAAGGGGATGGCGCCTTCAACCGCAACTGGCAGATCGCCCAGGGCTCGATCATCGCCAATGCCGGGGCGCCCCTGGTCGATATCCATCCGATCATCGTGGAAGGGCGGGGGCACACGGCCCTGAGCAACGTCGAGAGCTTCTCCGGCCCCAATGCCGCACTGACCACCGTCAATCAATCACAGGACTTCCTGCTCGTGCGCGGCAGCGAGCGCCTGACCGTGAGCCTCTTTGGCTGCCGGATGCGCAACTATGTTGCGGCCGACCCGATCACGATCGACAATCCCCAGGCCGTCATCCAGGCCGAGGGCTGTATCGATCGGGACGAGAACCCCTACCGGCGGATGCCTTAGCCGGATCATACGCGCTCTCAGGATGCGAGGACAGACCATGACGAATCAGAATCCAGCGACGACGAGCCTTGTGAACAAGCCCATTGAGTTTGCGCTCATGGCCGAGCGGGCCTACGGTGACCCCTTCAACGAGGTCGATGTCGATGTCGTGTTCGCCGATACGGCGGGCGCGATGTGGCGCGTGCCGGCCTTCTGGTCGGGCGACAACGTCTTCCGCGTCCGCTTCGCGGCCCCGCGGTCGGGCGTCTACACCTGGCGCAGCGCATGTACCAACCCGGACGATCCGGGCCTTCACGGTCAGACCGGCGCGCTGACGGCGCTGCCCTACACGGGATCCGCCGAGCTCTACCGGCACGGACGGTTGCGCGTGGCCCAGTCACGCCGTACGCTCGAGCACGCCGATGGCACGCCGTTCCTCTGGCTGGCCGATACCTGGTGGATGGGGCTGACCCAACGCCTCGACTGGCCGGATGGCTTTCGCCGCCTGACCGAAGACCGTGTGCGCAAAGGTTTTAGCGCGATCCAGATCGTCGCCGGCCCGTTGCCCGATTTCTGTGCCACGATTGCGACCTGGGATCCCCAGCAGACGAATGAGGCCGGCTGGCCGTGGGAGCAGGGCTTCGCCCGCATCAACCCGGCGTTCTACGATCTGGCCGACCTGCGTCTGGCCTTCCTGGTCGAGCAGGGGCTGGTGCCGTGCATCGTCGGCATGTGGGGCTACTACCTGCCCTTTATGGGCGTCGAGCGCTGCAGGCAGCACTGGCGCTATCTCGTGGCGCGCTACGGCGCCTATCCGGTGACGTGGTGCTTGGCCGGTGAGGCCACGATGCCCACTTACGCCCGCCACGGGACGCCCGAGCTCCAGCGCGACCGGGAGATCCAGAAGGCCGGGTGGACCGAGGTGGCGCGCTATGTCCGCGAGCTCGATCCCTGGCACAATCCGGTGACGGTTCATCCGTCGTGGATGGTGCCGGCGCGGGCGTCATTGGCCGACGCGTCACTGGTGGATTTCGACATGCTCCAGACCGGGCACAGCGGTTACACATCGCTGGTCCCCTCGGTCGAGGCCATGCAGGAGGCGGTCAGCCAGGAGCCGCGGATCCCTGTGCTCAACAGCGAGGTCTGCTATGAGGGGATCATGGGCGGCAGCAAGGACGAGATCCAGCGCTTCCTCTTCTGGACGAGTATGCTGCAAGGGGCGTGCGGGCACACCTATGGCGCCCAGGGAATCTGGGCGATGAGCTCCCGCGATGAGCCGTTCAAGGGGACGACCGGCAGTTGGGGCGATGGTTTCTGGCAGGACGTGATGCACTATCCCGGTTCGGCGCACGTCGGCACCGGCGCGCAGATCCTGCGCCGGTACCCCTGGTGGCGGCTGGCGCCCATGGCACAGGCGGCCTCCGCCGGCGAGGAAGGCGTTCCCTTCCGGTTTGTTGCCCGGATCCCGGGCGAGCTGATCATTGCCTATCTCCCTCCCAACTGCTTGCCCTGGGCGGACCCATTCCCGCTGGACCTCGAGCCGGGCGTGCACTATGAGGCCGCGTTCCATAACCCGCGTACGGGCCAGACCGTTCCCGTGGGAGACGTGAGACCGGAAGATGGCGAGTGGATGCCGCCGCGCAAGCCGACGATGGAGGATTGGGTGCTGGTTCTGGAGGCGGGCCGGTAGCATCCCCACGCTGGGGGACATATCTACGATCGAGCAGGAGCCCATATGTCACTCGAGTTCAAGCAGGATTGGGAGGAGACCAAGGACCGTTACTGCGCGTTCTGGGCGCATGAGTACTTCGGCCGTTGCGCGCTCGCGGTCACCGCGCCACGGGACGACGTGCCGGACGATCCACCGCCGGCTTGCCCGGCGACCCCCTACGACCGCTGGACCGATCTCGACTACGCCGCCGCATGGAATACCTGGGCGATGCGCCGTACGTTCTACGGCGGCGAGGCGTTCCCGATCTGGACTGTCGGGTATCCGGGTCACACGGCGATCCCGGCCTTCCTCGGCTGTCCCACGGAACTCGACTTCGAGACCGGGTGGTGGGATCCCATCGTCACGGGTGAGGGGTTGACCGAGGTGCTCGAGTTGCGCCTCGATCGCAGCGGCGCGTGGTGGCAGTTCACGCTGCAGATGCTCGACCGCGCCGTTCGGGAGTCCGTGGGCCGGTGCATCCCCAGCATTGGGGCGTTTGGCGGATGCGGCGATACCCTTGCCGCGCTCCGCGGGACCGACCGCCTACTCTACGACGTCATCGATCGCCCCGACGAGGTCGTGGCGGCTGAGGAATACCTCATGGAGATGTGGTTCGAGGTCTACGACGCGTTCTACCACATCGTCCACGAGGTCTCGGAGGGCTCGACCTGCTGGTTTGGCTTTTGGTCTCCAGGCAAGACCTACGCGGCCCAGAACGATTTCTCGTATATGATCTCGCCGCGAATGTTCCGGGAGCTGTTCCTGCCGGTGATCGAAGGCCAGACGCGCTTCCTGGATCACACGGTCTACCACGTCGATGGCATTGGGGCCTTTGCGCACGTGCCCGCGCTGTGCGAGTTGCCCCGTCTGCAGGCCATCCAGATCCTGCCCGGCGCCGGCAAACCCAGCCCGCTTCACTATATGGAGACGCTGAAGACGGTTCAGAGGGCCGGCAAGGCCTTGCAGATCTCGCTGGAGCCCGAAGAGGTCGAGCCCGCACTGGCGCAGTTGTCTGCGCGCGGGCTGTTTATCACCACGTGGTGCAGGACCGAATCCGAGGCACGCGCCTTGCTGCGGAACGCCGAGCGCTGGTCGGTGGCCGATCGCTGAGCCAGGCAAGCGGAGAAGGATCGCGCGACGTGACGCTTCACCCCTCCGATCTCCAGGCAAGAGCAGGCCTGGCGGCCCACTCCCCGGCGCGGCTTCTCGATCCCGAGCCCGACGGGTCGATGAGCTCTCAGACCTCTTGGCCCGTGGGCGTTCTCATGCATTCGGTGGCGCTCTGCCGCAGCCGAGAAAGGACCTGACGATGACCCATCGGCTGCCCGAGGATCTCGAGCGCCTGTGTGATCCGGCGCTGCTGCGCCGGCCGGAAGATTTGACCGTGGCATGCTGGACCTTCCCGCACTGGCATCCCAACCCGTTCAACGACCGTCTGTACGGCAAGGGGTGGACCGAATACGTTCAGATGCGGGGCTGCAGGCCGTGGTTTGCAGGCCACCACCAGCCACGCACGCCGCTGCTGGGTGAGCTGGACGAGCGCGAGCCTTCGACCTGGGAGCGCTATATCGAACTGGCGCGACCGGCGGGGATCGATGTTTTCCTCTTCGACTGGTACTGGTTCGATGGCGGGCCGGTCTTCCACGAGGCGCTGGAGGAGGGCCTGCTGCATGCCAGCAACCTGGCTGAGACGCGCTTTGCTGTCATGTGGACCAACCACCCGTGGGCCATCTGGTATCCCACCGCGGGCTTCACGCCACAGGATGAGGATCTGCGCGTCGGCGGTATCCAGGGACTGGGCGGCTACGAGCCTACACATCCCGCGCCCGATCGCGCCGTCGAGATGTGGCGCAGCCTGGCCTATTGCATCGCGCGGTACTTCCACCATCCACAGTACTGGCGCATTGAAGGTGAGCCGGTTCTTGCCATCTGGAATATGGCGAAGCTCGTCACGGCGTTCGGCCTCGACGGTTCACGCCGGTTCCTGGATGCGTTGCGCGACTTCGCGCGCAAGCTGGGCCATCCGGGGCTCTATGTCCACGCCGTAATCCAGGAGCCTGCGATGATCCCGCTGATGCCGGACCTGCCGGCGATGGGTGTGCAGAGCTACAGCATCTACAACGCGATCGCGATGGCTGCTGGCGATCGCCCCGATGAGGAGGCGCTTCTGGACTACGGGGTGCTGGCGGCAGATGTGCTGACCCAGGTGTGGCCGCAGTACGACGCGGCCTGCGAGCTGCCATTCTTCCCCACGATCAACCCCGGAACCGACAACGCGCCACGGGTGCTGGAGCCGGTGCGCCCGGCCAACCCCAGCCGTGCGGTCTGGCCCGCCACGCCCATCGTGGTGAACGAGACGCCCGACGCCTTCGCCGCGTTGGCGCGCGGCGCGCTGGCCTACCTCAACGCGCGCCCGGCGATCTCGCCGGTGATGATGATCGGGTGCTGGAACGAATGGACCGAGGGGCACTATCTGCTGCCCGATACCCGCCACGGCTACGGCATGTTGCGCGCACTGGAAAGGGTTCTGAACCCCGGACGTGCTGGGGCCTAGGGTCGCTGGGTGTGCGGGCGCGCGTGGGTAGAGACTGAGACTTAGGAGGCGTTTACATGGTCGTTGTGGACTTGGATGAATCGTGGTTTCAGGGCGTAGCATCCGTAGAACGGGTTGGTCACGGCTTCCGGCCGTGGCGCCTGCCACATCGGCGCCGACATCTGTTCGACGAGGAGCTCCTGTTGCGCGCTGCCTACACCAGCGGCGTGCGGCTACGCTTCGAGACCGACGCCACCGCACTGGTGCTGGCGTTCGAGCCCCTGCCGGTGCCCGACGCCGCGGTCCCGAACGGTCATTGCTTCGATGTCGTCGAGGACAACCGCATCGTCGCAGTTGCGCGGTGTGCAGGGGGTACGACCGAGGCGCGGTTCGAGGCGATCGGCGCGGGCCCGCGCACGGTGGAGGTGTGGTTGCCGCCGAGCTGCCCGGTGACGGTCACGGCGCTCCATACAGAGGGGGCCACGTTCGCGCGCGCGGCGCCGGATCCACGCCCGCTCTGGGTCACCTGGGGCAGCTCGATCACCCATTGCGTGCGCGCGGGGAGCGCCGCGCGGACCTGGCCAGCCTCGGTGGCGCGACGCCACGATCTGAACCTTCGGAGCCTTGGCTTTGGCGGCCAGTGTCACCTCGATCCCACCGTGGCGATGCTGATCCGTGATTTGCCGGCTCAGTTCATCTCGATGAAACTCGGCATCAACACCATTGGCGGCACCGTCAGCGCCCGCACTTACAAGATGCTCGTGATTGCGACCGTCGCCATCGTGCGCGAGAAGCATCCGGAGACGCCGTTGGCGCTTATCTCGCCGATCGCCTACCCACCCAATGAGACAGCGCCGAACGCGGTGGGGTATACCGTCGCAGGCATGCGCCGCGATATGGAGGAGGTGTATCGCCGCCTGGTGGAGGCCGGCGATCACAACCTGTTCTATGTCAACGGACTCGACATCTTCAGCGTTGCGGAGATCGCGGCATACTCGTCGGACCAGTGTCATCCCAACGCCGAAGGCATGGACCTCCAGGCGGAGCACTTCTCGGAGCATGTGATGTCGTTGTTCCTGCGTGCGCAGCCTCGGCGAAAGGCTGTCTCATGACCGCTGCGTCGATCACCAACGCAGGCTACAGCGCCGCGACTGCCCCCCGGCTGCGGGTCGAGCGCGCGTGGCTATACCGGCCCGAGACGCAGTGGACCTATTCGCATCACCCGCATCTGGCTTTCTTTGGCGGGCGCTATATGGCGATCTGGTCGAACGGCCGGCGCGACGAAGATGCCCCAGGGCAACGCGTGCTGTTCGCGACCTCGGATGACTTCCGTACGTGGTCGCCGCCTGCGCCCCTGCTCGATGCACAACGTGGAAAGCACACCGAGCTGGTGCTGACCGCGGCAGGCTTCCACCAGCACGCGGGCCGGCTGGTCGTCTACATTGGCAGCTACGAGTATCGTCCCGAGAGCCTGGACGAACATGGCGAGCGTAGCCCGGGGGACCGCGGGCATATGGGCACGACGTTGTTGGCGATGACCACGCGGGACGGGCTGCACTGGGATGGGCCGGTGGACCTGCGGTTGCCGATCGTGCCGAACCACGGACCGCAGCGCACGGCTTCCGGCCGCCTGATCATCTGTGGCAACATCAGTTTCCCCTATACCGATGACCCGGCCGGGCTTGCCGGCTGGCGTATGACCGGCATCTACCCGCAGGCCATGGCCGCCGGGATCGTCGATGACTCCGAGTCTTTCTGGCAGGTCAGGGATGTCGCCGGCTGGCCCGTCGGTCTCTGTGAGGGCGCGTTCTACCAGACCCGCGATGGCGTGCTCCATATGCTGTTGCGCAGCAATGCCGAATGGCTATGGGCCACCGAGAGCCGCGATGACGGCGCCACGTGGTCCCCGCCGGTGCCCACCGGCTTCAGCGACAACGCCACCAAGTTCCATCTTGGGCAACTCCCGGACGGCCGCTTCTATTACGTCGGTTGCCCCGACCCGGAGCCTCGCGGGCACCGGTCGCCGCTGGTCCTGTCGCTCTCGGAGGATGGCTTGACCTTCGATCGGCACTTCATCCTGGCTGACGACACGACGCCTTACGTCCGGCGGGCAGATGGGTTGCACAAGGGCGGGGAGTACGGCTACCCGCACACGCTCGTGCACGCCGGCGCGCTGCATGTGATTGTCTCACGGAAGAAAGAGGCGGTCGAAGTCCTGCAGGTACCGCTCGCGGCGTTGGAGGTGAAGGCGTGACAGAAGCGACGAAGGCGAGATCTCCTGTGGTGCGCGTGATCTTCGACGGGCAAGGGCCCGATTCGCTCGCCTGTGACACGACGCTGCGACCGATGCCGGACGGCTCGTGGGTCATGGTTATGCTTGGCGGGGGACACACCGAACCCCTCCCGCAAAACCGGATCTTCTTGACCCGCAGCACGGACCAGGGACGGACCTGGTCGCCGGTGGCGCCGCTCGACCTGCACGTTCCACGGCAGGGCCCGGTGACCGCTCTGGTCCCCTCCGAGCTCATGGTCCACAACGGGCGCTGCACGCTCTTTGTCGCCACGCACGACGGCACCTTCGGCCATTGGCAGGAGTGGCTGACACACAGCGACGACGCGTGCCGAACCTGGTCACCGCTGGCGCCCGCGCCGGGGAAGCTGCGTGACCGTACCTTCATTCGTAACCACATCGTCACGCGCGATGGCCGTATCCTGTTGCCATTCCAACACTATAATCGCGTGAAGACACCCCCGGTGGCGATCTCGCAGGGACGTCTTTTCTCCGCGCCCACCGACCCGCGCAACGGCGTGCTGATGAGCGAGGACGGGGGGCAGACGTGGACGCTTCATGGCGATATCCGCCTGACCGGCGATGACGACTACCACGGCTGGGCCGAGAACAACATCGTGGAACTGGCCGATGGTCGTATCGCGATGCTCATCCGCGCGGACCGGCTCGGCGGCGTGCTCTACTACGCCGATTCAACCGATGGCGGCAGGACCTGGCCGGCCTACGCCCGCAAGACCGACATTCCGAATCCGGGCTCCAAAGCCACGCTCTACGGGCTGGGTGGCAACACGGTGGCGCTGTTGCACAATCCCAATCCCCACCATCGCAGCCCGCTGGCGCTGTGGGTCAGCTACGACGGGCTCGAGACGTGGCCATACCGGCAGGTACTGGTTTCCGAATCCTGCGACGGCCCCGAGGGCTTGCTGAACTATCCGGACGGCTTCATCAGTGCTGACCGGCGCACACTGCACTTCGCTTTTGACGACAACCGTCACCGGGCAGTCTATGTGGGCGTGGACCTGCCCGTGTTCTAGCCGAGAGCGTTCGGCACATCTTACGCTCCAGGAGGCAGCAGATGGCAGATACTGAGATGACTGGTAGACGGGTCCTGGTGACCGGGGCGGGCACGGGCATCGGCCGGGGGATCGCGCTGGAGTTCGCACGGCGAGGCGCCGACGTGGCCGTTCACTACTCCCGCAGCGCCGAGGGCGCTGAAGCGGTGGTAAAGGAGATTGTGGATGCGGGGGGCAAGGCCGCTGCCTTCAAGGCCGACTTTCGGGAGGTGGCTCCCCTGCAGAATATGGCCCGCGAGGTGGTGGCGTTCCTGGACGGGCTCGACGTGCTGATCAACAACGCCGGCATCACCATGAACCGGCCTATCGGGGAGACGACCGTCGAGCAGTTCGACACGCTCTATGCCGTGAACGTGCGTGCGCCTTTCTTTCTGTGCCAGGCGCTGTTGTCAGAGCTGGAACAGAGTCACGGCGTGATCATCAACATCTCGTCGATCCACGCCTATGAGGCGTACGTCGAGCACTCAGTCTACGCCGGCACCCGGGGCGCGATTGTCAGCTTCACGCGCAACCTGGCTATTGAGCTGGCGCCGCGCGGCATCCGTGTCGCCGGGATCGCGCCGGGCTCCGTGCCGGTCGAGAACCACTTCAAGATGAGGCCCGATATCGATCCGGAGGAGTTGATCCGCGAGAGCGGTAGAGGGATTCCGTGCGGGTTCGCCGGAACTCCACAAGACATCGCTAACGTGGCCGCGTTTCTGGCATCGAACGATGCTCGCTACGTCGTCGGTCAGACGCTGATCGTGGACGGCGGTACCACGTCGTGGATGCCCTTTGGCGAGCAGTTCAAGCAGCCGATGACCGCCCAGTTCGGCCGGGGCTATGTGCCTGGCGTCTAGCCGGGACGGCCGTGTTGTGAGATTGGAAAACGGTACAGGGAGAATCTGTTGACGAAGGGTTGCGCGGGAGCAGTCAAGCAGCGTGTTGCAGACGTCTTTGGCGTCGTCAACGTCTTTGCTATCGAAAGGACTTGTGCATGATTCAGTCGACTGCCAGTCGCGAGCGCGTGTTCCGTGCGCTCGCGTTCAAGCCCCCGGATCGCATTCCCGTCCAGGTGCATCCTTCGCCCGGCGGGCTCTTCGAGCACGGGCAGAAACTGCTCGACTTGATGCGCGCCTGTCTGTCCGATTTTGGCGACCTCAGTGAGCTCACCCTGCCGCAGCCACCGCCGGAGGACTTCGGCCCAGACGGCTCGTACCATCACGTCGAGGTCGACGCTTGGGGCGTGACCTGGAAGTACCGGATCTATGGTATATGGGGGCATCCGTACAACGAGCCGCTGGCCGACCTGAGCGACCTCGCCGCGTACGCGCCGCCTGCGCCGCCGCCACTGAGCGGACCGGCGTTCGAGAAGGCCAAGGTCGCCGTTGCCCGGCACAAGGAGCGGTACTTCCACATTGGTGGAGGCGGGATGATCTGGGAGCAGATGCACTTTCTGCGGCCCTATGAGGATTGCATGATCGAGATCATGCAAGACACGCCCGAGATCAACCGCATTGCCGACCTGATCACCGACTACGCCGAGGGGTGTATCCGGCACCATCTGGCGACGGGGACTGACGCCATCCAGTTCGGAGACGACTTCGGCAGCCAGCGCGCGCCATTGTTTCGGCCCGAAGTCTGGCGCCGGTTCTTCAAACCGCGCTACGAGCGGCTCTGTGCCCCCATCCGTGCAGCGGGCAAGCGGATCTTCTTCCACTCGTGCGGCCAGATCACGCCGCTGCTCGAGGATTTTGCAGAGCTCGGCGTTACCGCTGTCTGGCCACAACTGCCGCTCTACGATCAGCGTGAGCTGGCGCAGCGCTCTCGCGACCTGGGACTCGCGGTCCAACTGCATCCCGACCGTGGCGATCTCATGCAGCGCGCCACGCCGCAGGCAGTCCGTGACTATATTGCGCGACTGCTGGACAACTTCGACACCGCCGCTGGCGGCTCCTGGCTCTACATCGAGATCGATCCCGGGTTCAAGTGGGAGAACGTACAGGCTCTGTTCGACTGCGTGATGGACCTATAGGGGGATAGTGGCATGCACAATAGTTCCCTCCAGCGCGAGCGCTTTGCCTGCACGTTGGCCCACCAGGCGCCCGATCGCGTGCCGATGGACCTGGGCGCCACGGATATGACCGAAATCGACGGGGGTCCGCGCCGTCTGGCACCGCTGCTAGGAATCGCGGCAGACGCTCCAGACGCCGAGGTCGACGAGGCGGTCCTGCGGGCGCTCGATATCGACATCCGCGGCGTAGGTGGTATTCTCCAGCCTGCAGGCACGCTGGCTCGCCAGGTGTCCGCGACAGAGATCGTGGATATGTGGGGCGTCGGCTACCGGTTCAGTGGGCACTACTTCGAGGCGGTCAGCCGGCCGCTGCAGGGCGCGACGCTCGACGATCTGGACCGGTACCCGTGGCCCGATCCGGACCGGCTCGATCCCGCCGTGATCGCGGCGATCGCTGAACGCGCGCGGTTTCTATACGAGCGCACGCCCTACGTAGTCTGCGCGCGCCATCCTTGCCACGGCGTGCTTGAGGTTGGCTGCTGGATGTGCGGGTATGACGATTTCCTGTACCGCATGGCGGCGGAGCCTGAGTTCGTTCACCGTTTCTTTGACATCGTCTATGCCTATCAGCAGCGCATTGAAGAGCTCTACTACGCCGCTGTGGGCCCCTATATCCACTTCACCACGAGCGGTGACGATTTCGGCATGCAGACCGGTCCACTCATTTCGCCGGCGATGTTCGCCGACCTTGTGCTCCCCTATCTGCGGGCGCGCATCCGGCAGATCCGCCGCTACACCAGCGCGGCGTTCTTCCATCACACCTGCGGGTCGGTCTTTGATCTCATCCCCGATCTGCTCGACGCGGGCGTAGAGATCCTCAATCCGATCCAGCCCCGCGCCAAGAAGATGGAACCTGAACGCCTGAAGCGCACGTTCGGCGATCGCCTCACGTTCTACGGTGGCGTGGATACGCAGCTTCTGTTACCACGGGGAAGCGTCGAGGAGGTGGAGCAAGCCACACGTGACCTCATTAGGATCCTGGGCGAGTCCGGTGGGTACATCCTA
>JAXDDO010000072.1:0-36985 GCA_034676805.1 Anaerolineae bacterium
CGCCGCGACCTCACCGGCATCGCCGACGAGCACGCCATCCAAGTCTTCGCCACTAACTTGCGATCGCTGCTGCTCCAGCCGCCCCTGCGTGGTGAGATGGTGCTGGGCATCGACCCGGGCTTTCGCACCGGCTGCAAGGCTGCCGTCGTCGACCCCACGGGCAAGGTTCTGGACACGCGCACAATCTATCCGGACGGGCGGCGCGATCAGGCTGCAGATACCGTGCGCCATCTCGTCAAGAAGCACCACGTTACCGTTGTCGCTATCGGCAACGGCACGGCCAGCCGTGAGACCGAGGCCTTCGTGGCCGAGCTAATCGGCGAGGGCCTGGACGTGAAGTACACCATTGTCAGCGAAGCCGGGGCCTCGGTCTACTCCGCGTCACGGCTGGCGCGAGCCGAGTTGCCGGATCTGGACGTCTCACTGCGTGGCGCTGTCTCCATCGCGCGACGACTGCAGGATCCCCTGGCCGAATTGGTCAAGATCGAGCCGAAGGCCATCGGCGTGGGGCTCTACCAGCACGACGTCGACCAAAGAGCGCTGGCTGAAAGCCTCGATACGGTGGTGGAGTCGACGGTGAACACCGTGGGCGCCGATCTCAACACAGCGTCGCCGGCCCTTCTGAGGTACATCTCTGGGGTCGGGCCGAAGACGGCGGAAAGCATCGTCGCCCATCGTAACGAGCACGGCGCATTCACAAGTCGCCAGGCACTGCAATCCGTCCCCGGCATCGGGCCCAAGACTTTCCAGCAGGCAGTGGGCTTCCTCCGTATCGTCCAGGGCTCAGAGGCGCTGGACCAGACGCCCATTCATCCCGAGAGTTACGCAGCAGCCCGCTTCATCCTGGACCTCATCGGGCTTCCGCTAGGGCACCCGGATCTCCCTCGGGGCATCGCACGGCTCCGCCGCGAGATGGACTTGGACGCACTCGCAGAGGAGTTAGCGGTGGGGCGACCAACGCTGGAGGACATCCTGGAAGCTCTCACTCGCCCCGGTCGTGATCCGCGCGACGATCTCGAGGGCCCCATCCTCAGGCGCGACGTGCTCAGCATGGACGATCTACGTCCGGGGATGCGGCTCAAAGGCACCGTGCGCAACGTCGTCGACTTTGGCGCCTTCGTGGACATCGGTGTCAAACGTGATGGCCTGATCCACATCAGCCAAATGGGCAGCGAGTTTGTCCGCAATCCCCACGACAAAGTCGCCGTGGGAGACGTGATAGACGTGGAGGTATTGAGCGTGGATACCGAACGTGGCCGAATCGGCCTGGCACTTGTGGAATGAAAGCCGTACGCGCACTTCAGCTCCCTCGGCAGCTCAATGACGTTCAGGCGCTCCTGCGCTCCCTGGACTGGCACGCTCTGGAAAACGAAGTGGCGCGCGAGACCTCCGCGCGGCTCGTCATCGTCGGACCTGTCAACAGCGGCAAGTCGACCCTTTTCAACCGGCTTCACGGGCGGAAGCTCTCGGCGACGAGCGCGGTGCCGGGCACAACGACCGGCGTTGTCGAACACCCGCTCGGCCCCTTCCTGCTCGTGGATACACCGGGGTTCGGAGAGGTATGGGGCGTCGACCGCGCCGAGATCGCCGAAGACGCGGCCATCCACGCCGACCTGTGTCTGTTGCTCCTGGACGCGGCAGCCGGCGTGCGCCAATCGGATCACGATCTGTATACGTACCTGCAGAGCCTGGAAGTGCCGGTGATCGTCGCCCTGAACAAGGCCGACCTCGTCCGGAAAGACTTGCCATGGATCCTGGAGAACGCGGAGAAGTTGCTGGGCGCACGGCCGATCCCGATCTCCGCGCAGACGGGCCAAGGGGTCGTTGACAAGCTGGTGCCGGCAATCCTGGCAGCGCAACCTGCCGTCGCCGTCGCGATGGCGAGGGCGCTGCCCGCCGTGCGCACACACATCGTCAACCGGATCATCCGCCGCACAGCCTGGGTGAACGCGCTGATCTCACTGGAGCCGGTGCCAGGGCTGGATATCCCCTTACTGCTCGTCTCGCAGACCCGGCTTGTGTTGCGTATCGGCGCCGCCTACGGCCAATCGATGAGCGCAACGCACGCCCGCGAGTTGCTGACGACGATGGCCGGCAGCCTGCTGTCGCGTTACCTCGGCATCCAGTTGGCCAAGCTGGTGCCTGGTCTCGGCTGGCTGGTTTCCGCGGCGCTCTCTGCCATCACGACGTGGGGCATGGGGCAGGCCGCGCGGGCCTACTTCGAGTCGGGCGGTGTCATCAAGGCCCCCAACCTGCGCGGTCTCTACCAGCGCATGCGACGGCTTGCGCCACGGCAGTTGTTGCGGTCGAAAAGACAAAGCGAAAAGGATACACCCCAGGCGGACAGCGCGTTGGCCGGTGGGATAAGCGCCACGCCGAGTGTAACGCCAATGCCCGGAGCGAGTGCGCCGGAGCAATAGGCAAGTCCACGCGAGCCGACAGTGAACACGGTACACAGCGCGACTAGCAAGCCAACCACGAATCCAGATGACATCCGCGCGCAGGTACAGATCCAGGAAGCTGCACGTATCCGGGCGCAGCTTCGCGAAGAGGTGCGCGTCGAGGCGTGGGCGCAGATGCGCGCCCGCTTCCGCATCTTGATCGTGGTGTTGACTGTGGTGAGCTTGATCACGGGCGGACTCATCGGACACTACGGGATAGACAAATCGCCAGACTACGCCCAACGTGGAACCGCACCTCAGGGACCGTGGGCCGGACCGGGTGCAGCAACCGCCCCGGCAATCACGCTGACGCCTTGGCCTCTGCAGGTCTACGTCAGCGGTGCGGTCGCCTCACCGCAGGTGGTCACGCTGCAACCTGGCAGCCTGGTCGCCGACGCCCTCGACGCGGCAGGGGGGCCGGCCCCGGACGCAGATCTGGAAGCGCTGAATCTTGCAGCGCCGATCTCGGACAACCAGCAGGTGCTGGTGCCCCGTAAAGCAGCGTTGAGCCCGCCGGCCTCGGGCGAGCCCATCACAGCCACGACGCTGGTCAACATCAACACCGCCACCGCGCAAGAGCTAACGACCCTGCCCGACATTGGGCCTACCCGTGCGGAGGCGATTGTGATCCATCGCGAGGCCAACGGGCCATTTGCACGCCCTGAAGACCTGATGGAAGTCCCCGGGATCGGGCCAACGATCTACGCTCATATTTCTGCACTCATCACGGTGGAACCCTGATATGCTAAGAGACATCCTCATCTGGTACGGTGCGCTGCAGGCAATGGCGGTGGTCGGATGGCCGGCGGCATTTGCTGCGCTGCGGCGGCTCCCATCGCGCGGCTATGCTACCGCCAAGGCCCTGGGACTGCTGCTGACGGGCGTGGTCTTGTGGTGGGGCGGCATCCTGCATCTCTGGCAGAACACCCCTGGCGCCGCCTTGATGGCGGGGGGCCTGGTGCTTGCCGTGGGGCTGCGACTGATGCGGGGCATGTGGCCGCAGGTACTGCCGTGGTGGCGCGAGCATCGCCGCCACGTTCTTGTAGTCGAGGTGCTCTTCCTGGCGGCGTTGCTCGCGTGGGCTCTGGTGCGCGCCGCACAGCCGCAACTTCAGACCGCTGGCGGCGAGAAGTGGATGGAGATCGCCTTCCTTAACGCCAACCTCCGCGCGCCGTCCATGCCGCCGCACGACCCCTGGCTGTCCGGCTATGCCATTTCCTACTATTACCTGGGATATCTGATCCTGAGCGTGCCCACCCGGCTGACCCAGATCTCCCCTACGGTGGCGTTCAACCTCGGCAACGCGGGCTGGTTCGCGCTGGTTGCGATCCAGGCCTATGGCCTGGTCTACGACATGGCCAAGCGACGCGCCACGATTCGTGCGCTGATCGCGCCCTTGTTGATGTTGGTCGCCGGCAACGGCGAGGGGCTGCTCGAGATGTTCCACGCGCGCGGCCTCCTGCCCGCCGCCTTCTGGCAGTGGATGGATATCAACAGGCTCCGGGAGCCACCACAACCACCCTTCACCTGGGTCCCGCAGCGGTTCTTTTGGTGGTGGCAGGCCTCCCGCACAATCCAGGACCGCACGCCGTGGGGCGAGCTCCAGGAGGTCATCGACGAGTTCCCCGCGTTTAGCTTCTTGCTCGGCGATATGCACCCGCATCTGCTGGCATTGCCCTTCGTGTTGGTCGCGGTGGCCTTGGCGCTGCACGCCTATCGCCAGGCAATTGAAACACCCCCAGCGGTGGCAGAGGCTGGCACGCCACAGCCACGCCTCCCGCGACTGTGGGCCAGCATGCGCGCCCGGCTGGTGCCATTGCTGGGATATGCCGCAGTCGTGGGGGCTCTGGGCTTTCTTAATACCTGGGACTTCCCCATCTACTGGGCGCTGATCGTCGGGGCCTGGATCATCGGACGCTATGCCCAGGTCGAGAAGGCCACCACCTCGTTCTTTGCCGTGGTGTGGGCGGTCGTACCCGAGGCCATCGCGCTCGGCATCCTCAGCGTAGCCCTCTACGCGCCCTTCTGGATCGCGCTGCGCTCTCAGGCTGGCGGCATCCTGCCGAACCTGTTCAACGCCACCAAGCTGCAGCAGTTCGTCGTGATGTTCCTACCGCTGCTCATCCCGGTCGCTGGGCTTGTCATTGGGGCCGCAGCCAGGCGCGGCATTCCTGCATTGCGGGCGATAGGGCTGGGCGTGGCGCTGATGTTGGGCATCGCCCTGGCAGGGCTGCTGATCGGCGCCGCGTCGGCCTACCCCTACCTCCAGGTCGTCCTGCGCGGTGAGTCGGTGCAAGGCTATACGCTGACGCCCGAGGCGGCGCTGGTAGCACTCAGAGATCGGCTGCTGAACCCGTGGACCGGCTTGCTGCTGGCTATGGGCGTCGGCACAACGATCCTGGCGATCATCCAGAGACCCCGGCACGCTGATAGACCAAACGAGGGAAAGCACCCGGTGAACACCCCCGACCTGCTGGAGGTCGATGGCTTTGCGGTCTTGTTGGCGCTGGTCGGCTTGCTCCTGACCCTGGCCCCCGAATTCGTCTACCTGCAAGACGTGTTCATGACCCGGATGAACACGATCTTTAAGTTCTACTTCCAGGCCTGGGTACTGTGGAGCCTGGCCGGCGCCTGGCAGCTGAGTCGCTGGCTGGAGACGGGCGCCAGCCGCGCGCAGCAGACCACGCGCCGGTATGTGGCAGTGACGGCGTCCTTCCTGTTGATCGCCTGCGGCCTGGTCTACACGGTGCTCGCCATTCCTGCCCGGGCCCGGGAACAGGGCGTACCGTGGACGCTGGACGGGGCAGCGTGGTTGGCAGAAAGCCACCCCGAGGACCACGCAGCCATCGCGTGGCTCAACGCTAACATCCCCGGGGCACCGACCATTGTCGAGGCGCCGGGCGATGCGCATCGCGCCTACATCTACGAGGGGCGCGTGTCGGCGATGACCGGGTTGCCGACACTCCTTGGTTGGGGCGGCCACCAGTTGCAGTGGCGCGGCAACTACGACGAACCCGCCCGCCGGGAGGTCGATCTCGACATGCTCTTCGCGACAACCGACCCACTACTGACCCAGACGATCCTCGACCGCTACGACGTTCGCTACATCTACATCGGCCCCACGGAGCGCCAGCGCTACGCCGGGCCGGGCCTGGACAAGTTCGAGGCGTTGTTCCCCGCAGTTTACGATGTGAATGGGGTCGCGATCTACAAAGTGGAATAGGCGCCTTCGTAGGCGGCCAGCTGGCTGTCCCCGCGCATGAGCCGATATGCCCGGCTGCGGGGGCGGAAGCACCAGGTCCCTCCCAATACTGTTTGATCTTGTGGCCAGATTTGGTACTATTGTGGGCCATGAGGGGAGGAGAGCTGCCCATGGACCACAAAGAAGAAGCACACGACGATCAGGTGACCCTGACCGATGAAGAGCTCGGCGCGCTGGCGACCGATTTCATCCGCACGGCTATCGTCGAGGACCTCAAGTCGGGGCGTTTCGGCAAACGGGTTCGTACCCGGTTCCCGCCCGAGCCCAACGGCTATCTGCATATTGGCCATGCCAAGGCGCTGAATATCGACGCTGGGATCGCCCGAGACTTCGGCGGCAAGTTCAACCTGCGATTCGATGACACGAACCCTGTCAAGGAGGAAGAAGAATACGTCGACGGCATCGTTGCCGATGTGCGCTGGTTGGGCTGGGACTTTGGCGATCGGGTTCTCTTTGCCTCCGACTACTTCGGGCAGATGGTGGAGTGGGCCGAGCAGCTCATCCGACAGGGTAACGCTTACGTCGACGACCTGAGCCCCGACGAGATACGCGAGTATCGCGGCACCCTCACCGAGCCCGGCACCAACAGTCCCTATCGCGATCGCTCGATCGAGGAGAACTTGGACCTCTTTCGGCGCATGCGCGCCGGCGAGTTTCCCGAGGGCGCGTGCGTGCTGCGGGCCAAGATCGACATGGCCTCCCCAAATCTCAATCTCCGTGATCCCGTGATGTACCGGATCCTCCATCAGCCCCACCATCGCCAGGGCGCAGCCTGGTGCATCTATCCGATGTACGACTGGGCCCACGGGCTGGAGGACTCCATTGAGGGGATCACGCACTCACTGTGTGACCTGGGCTACCGCGACCATCGCCCGCTCTACGACTGGTTCCTGGAGCGGTTGGGCATCTATCATCCCCGGCAGATCGAGTTCGCCCGGCTCTTCATGAACTACACGGTCCTGAGTAAGCGCAAGCTTCTGCAACTCGTCGAGGGTGGCCACGTACACGGCTGGGACGATCCTCGTATGCCCACGATTGCGGGTATGCGCCGCCGTGGCTACACTGCGGAAGCCATCAACGCCTTCTGCGATCGTATTGGCATCTCCACCGCCAACAGCGTCGTCGACGTGAGCCTCCTGGAGCACGCCGTCCGCGAGGACCTGAATGAACGTACACCGCGCGTCATGGCTGTGCTGGATCCACTCAAGGTGGTCATCGTCAACTACCCCGAGAGCCAGATGGAATGGCTGGAAACAGAGAATCATCCCCAGCACCCAGAGATGGGGACGCGCCAGCTCCCATTCTCACGTGAGATCTACATCGAGCGCGACGACTTCATGGAAGATCCGCCCAAGGGCTACTATCGTCTGGCGCCGGGGGCCGAGGTCCGCCTGAAGAGTGCCTACCTCATCCGCTACCAGGATGTGGTCAGGGACGCCGCAGGATCCGTTGTCGAGGTCCACTGCACCTACGACCCAGAGACCCGCGGCGGCGAGGCGCCTGACGGGCGCAAGGTGCGCGGCACACTGCATTGGGTTTCGGCGCGCCACGCGGTCGATGCCGAGGTTCGGCTCTACGATCGCCTCTTTATGGAGGAGGACCCCGAGGCGGTTGAGGAAGGGGGAAGCTTCATCGACAACCTCAACCCCGAGTCTTTGCAGGTGTTGACCGCCTGCAAGGTCGAGCCGAGCCTTGCGGGGAGCCGATCAGGCGACCGTTTCCAGTTCATGCGCGTAGGATACTTCTGCACCGATCCGGATACCACTCGCGACCGGTTGGTCTTCAACCGGACGATCGAGCTACGCGACACCTGGGGCAAGATTCAAGAGAAGCTTCGCGCTCATCGCCAGAAGCGTTGAGACGTGTAGACCGCAGTCCAGGCACGCGGCTCGTGTGCCTGGATTGTGTCCTAACCGCGGTGCCCCCGTCTCGCGCGGAGGTGCCACAATCCATGCCAACCCGAGGAGCCCGTTGTGAATGACGTAGTCAGCATCGCCGCGCGATTCCAACCTGCGACCCAAGGCATTGCCAGCGCGGAACCCTATGGCTCGGGCAACATCAACGACACCTTCCTGGTGCAACTCGGCGGCGAAGGCCCCGCGGAGTTCATCCTCCAGCGGATTAACCAGCGTGTCTTCACCCGCCCGCACCTCATCATGGCCAACTTGCGTGTCGTGATGAGGCACGTTGCAGCCAAAGCCGCAGCGTTGCCCGGGGACGCAAGATGGCAGCTGCCGTCGATCGTGCCAACTCTGGACGGCGAGGACTACTATGTTGACGAAGAGGGCGGCTTCTGGCGCGCGCTCACCTTCATTGAGGCTGCGCGCACCTATCCGAAGATCAATGACAGCCGCCATGCAGCGGAAGCGGGTTACGCCCTCGGCAGATTCCAGGAGCAGATCAGCGACCTCGATGTTGCCCTGCTCCACGACACCCTCCCTGGCTTCCACATCATGCCGACCTACCTGTGCCGCTACGACAACGTCCTGCATACCTCGGCAGTCGACCTGAACGCGCCCGAGATTCGCTATGGGATCGATTTCGTTGCCGCGCGTCGTGCATGGGCCCCAGTCCTGCAGAATGCGTGTAAGGCCGGCATGCTGGCAGAACGCCCGATGCATGGCGATCCCAAGATCGACAACATCATGATCGATGACGTGTCCGGTCGCGCGGTCAGCATCATCGACCTGGACACCGTGAAGCCAGGCCTCGTGCAGTACGACATCGGGGACTGTCTGCGCTCGTGCTGCAATCCACTTGGGGAAGACGCGGAAGCGATCGACCAGGTGACCTTTGAGCCCGACCTGTGTGAAACAATCCTGAAGGGTTACCTACCCCAAGTTAGAACGTTCTACACTGCGCACGACTATGCACTGCTCTTTGACTCCGTCCGGGTCCTGGCCTTTGAGATGGGGCTGCGGTTCTTCACGGACCACCTGGCAGGCGACGTCTATTTCAAGGTCAGGTACCGTGGACACAACCTGATGCGCGCTCTGGTCCAGTTCCGGCTAATGGAGAGCATCGAGGCGCAGGAACCCGCCATCCGCCGCATGATCGCATCACTCTGCGAGGTCTGAGATGAACAAGGCGTCTGTCAGCCCGCGACACTCTTGGTCAAGCATGGCTCGCTGGGCCTGGTTGGCGCTCATCGTGCTGGCGCTGGCATCGCGGCTGCTCGGCCTGCCCGCAATTCCATTGGGTCCAGGCGAGGCAGCCCGCGCCGTGAGTGCACTGGATGTGACGCGAGGTGACGGCTGGCCCGCGTCTGCCGATAGCCCGCTCTTGCTTGTGTGCAACGTAGCCCTCTTTCTGCTGTTCGGGGCGGGCGATGGCATCGCGCGTCTGCTCCCCGCCCTGGCGGGCGCCGCCTTGGTGGTCTTGCCGTGGCTATGGCGCAAACATATTGGGGATATCGGTGCGCTGACTGCCGGCATCCTGCTCCTGGTCTCGCCACTGAACGCCTTTGCCGCCCGCCAGGTACACCCTGCCGCTTTGGGCGGGCTGAGCGCCGCGCTTCTGGCAACACTGGCCCTTCATGTCGTCCTGGGCCAAGATGGGCCGGCTGAGGAACCTCTCAAGGCAAACCTCCATGACCTCCTCGTGGCCTGTGGTGTAGGGCTGGGCCTGGTCAGCGGGCCTGCCTTCTACGACTTGCTCCTTGCAGGGGCCGTGGCCTGGGCCGCTTTTGGCCGCAGAGGCACACACCGGAATGTAGCCCAGCGGTGGCAACGGCCCTCCCTTGTAGGGTTGGGCATCGCCATGCTCGTCTCGATCGCTCTGGGATTCCGCTGGTCGGGTTGGGCGGGAATCGCCGATAGCGCCGCAGCCTGGCTGGGAGGATGGCGATCGGGGGACTCCGCTCACCAGGTCGGCCTCGTGTTGCTCTACGAACCGCTGTTGCTGGTCCTGCTTGTGGCCGGGATTGCGATGTTGGTCGTCAACGGACGACACGGAGGCAGCGACCCGGCGGCACTACGCACGCTGCGGGCACTCGGCCTGTGGGGCCTCATCGCCATCCTGTTGAACACCGTTCGCCGGGGCAGCACTCCAGAGTCCTGGGGGCTTGTCGTGCTGCCCTTGGCCCTCTTGGCAGGCCACACCGTGGAAGTGCTCTTCCGCGAGGCCTCCTCCCGATCTATGAAGCAGATGGGGCTCCACACCGTGACGGCCTTTATAGCGTGGATCCCGGTGCTGTTGGGTGGGGCGCAGTATGCCCGCGGGTCGACCGGCGCCGACTGGGTCTTCCTGATGATTCTCGGCACCATCGTAGTGGTGGCGTTACAGGGTCTGATGATCTATATCTTCAGCGTATTCATCCCACCGCGTGATGCGTGGCGTGGGGCAGTCCTCGGCCTGGTTGGGGCCGTGCTCGTCCTCCAGGCCACCTTCGCCTCGGGGTTAGCGTATACGCGGGCGACCTCTCCGGTCGAGCCAGCGATTGTGACAGCGCCATCGCCCGACCTGCGACATCTTCGCGAGACACTGCATGAGATCATGGTGACCCGCGGTCAGCGACGGGACAGCCTTCCGATTGTCCTGATCGATCAGAACAGCGAGATCACGACGCTGGTGCTCTGGACGCTTAGGGACTTCGGCGCCCTGGAGGTCACGCAAGGCTGGCCGGGCGACGCCAACGTCCTCGTCATCTCCCCCGAAGCCGTTGCGGTTGACGAGCGCGTGGAAGCATCGGCCTGGCGCGGGATGCGCTTTGTCGCGTCGACCCGCTACGGAGCGCCGGTCCCGGCTTGCGAGACATTGCTGCCGCCGCAATGCTCCCAGGCCCTGGCCTGGTATCTATACCGCACCTCACCCTATCCCATAACGCCCAACAACCTCATCCTCTGGCAGGCTGACGACGCGACGGGTCGTTAGCCGCAGATGCGCTTGAGAGACCAGCCTACCCCCAGGCAGCCCGTCTTGGATTGCATTCTGCGACCGTATGGGCAAGGTCCTGCGCCAGCCAGATAGGCCTTGTCCTGGATTCTGCATCGCTTATAATGCCCTGCATCGCGCTCCAGACGGAGCGCGCTAGAAGGAGTCTCATGCCTGCATATCGTAAAGCCAGCATTCGGGAACTGACCCAGGCTGCCGCTAACCTGGAAGGTCGGTTCGTACAGGGTGTCCTTCATCGCGATGAGGAGAGCGGCAAGTGGATGGTGGGCCGGACATCATTGGAAGACTGGGTTGCCCGCCATGAGGGCGAGGACCTTACGTTGATACTGTTTTCGATGGACGAAGGCCGCCCCCTGGAGAAGCGAACCTGCCGAACCTGTGGTCGTGATTATGTCGGCTATGAGTGCCCCAACTGCCGGGAGGTTCGCCTACGCCTGCGCGGAAGATGATCTGAGTAGTGGCTCACCGGCTCGTAGGCAAGCACGGGGAGCCCTTGGGAGGCATACGCACGCAGCCCCACGCCTCTTGCGACCCCGGATCTGGCGCTGCAACGCGCCCTTGGGATGACTGATTGCCTCATATGGCTTAGGTGATACAATCCCCGCGACCCTAGCATTTCCCGGAGGGATATGTGAAGATTCAGGAGTATATTCAGATCCTCCGCCGCCGTGGCTGGATCATCCTGCTCGCTGCCGCCATCACAGCCGCGAGCGCCTTTGTCTTCAGTGAACTGCAGACGCCCGTTTACCGCGCCAGCGTTCAGGTGGCGATCCAACTGGCGAGACCCGACCTGAGCCTGACGCAGTCGGCGAAGCAGCTGCTGCGCTCTTATGCCCACATGATGCTATCGGAAAACCGCGCCAAGCAGGTTATCGATGCGTTAGGTCTCTATATGGATCCGCGGGATCTCAAGGACAATGTGAAGATCGCCGCAGACGACTCGATCATGACCATCAAGATCGAGGTGGACAACACCGATGGCGATGTTGCCAACGACATCGCCAATACCTGGAGCCAGCTCCTGGTTCAGTGGCGGAACGAGCAGAACGCCCTGCAAGACAAACAGGACCGGGTCTTCGCGGAGATCATCGATCCGGCCTCGTATCGCCTGCTGCGCCCCAAGACCAAGGTCAATGTGGCCGCTGGCGCCGCCTTGGGGCTTGTTCTCGGCGCGGTCGTGGTCTTCATACTCGAATGGCTGGAGGCTGGTGTGATCCACGATCCCAGCATCATAGAGTCTGAGACCGGCCTAACCATCCTGGGGACCATTCCCCCCATCCAGCGACAATCGAGCGCGCGCTGATCATGAAGGAGTTACGTATGGCTGAAGACATACACCTGATCACCCTGCGCGACCCGCGCAGTCCGGCGGCAGAGGGATACCGCGCGCTGCGAGTGAACCTCGCCTATACCAGCCTGGATCGCACGCTCAGAACCTTCGTGGTGGCATCGCCTTCGGTGGCGGAGACGGAGTCCAACGTCGGCGCAAACTTGGCCGTGGTTATGGCACAGGCGGGCCAACGCGTCTGCCTGGTCGATGCCGATCTCCGCCGGCCCAGCCTTCACCAACTGTTTGGCGTACCTCAGGAGCCCGGAGTGACAACCACCCTGCTCAGCCAGGATGAGACGATGCCGGTCTCGCTTGCGGAGACTGCAGTCGCCGGCCTCCGGCTGTTGCCCAGTGGCGCGCTTCCCCCCAACCCTGCCGATATTCTGAGCTCACAGAAAATGGCGGCGCTCTTGGCCCACCTGAAAGAGCAGTCCGATGTGCTGATCCTGCAGGCCCCGCCGGTCACAGTCGCCGTGGACGCCTCGGTCTTGGCGGCGCAGACCGACGGTCTGCTCCTGGTGATCCGGGCCGGTCATACCCGTCGCGACCGCATCGAAAAGGCCAAGGAACTCCTGGAACGGTTCCGGGTGCGCCTCCTCGGCGCTGTATTGACGGATGCGCCAGATCGAGGCCTGCAGACGGGTTATTGAGGCGCTGGCGCGAACTGCGGGGTTTGCGGATATCGCCAGAGGGACAGTCCGAGCCAATGGCCTGTCGGCCTACTCAGCCGAGCTCTGTGGTTCGTAAGCGTAAACGCTGAACTCCGTCCACAGCGGCGCGAGGGTGTCGATCTGCAGCGTGACGGTGTAGGGACCCGGTAGCAGAAATGGGTTGCCCGGTTGCCCCGTGAGACTGTCCCAGACCACGCCTTTGGCGGCGCCCGACCATACGCCGCGCTCCTGCCGCACCAGCACTCCCGCGCGGTACCACGCGCTTTCCCATGTCGTTGGCGACCGGAGGTTCTCGCAGGAGGCACCCACGTACACCGCTTGAGTGTACCAGTCGAAGAGCGTCAGCGGTCGGAAAGGCTCGCCAGTGGGCGCCATCCCCGCGGCGGCGAAGAGCGGCTCGCAGATGATGGCAGCAGGCGTAGCAGTTGGCGTAGGCAGAGGCGTGGGGGCGAGCGGTTCCGCTTCGATGATGAACTCCGTCTCTGCAGTCACCTCATTCATCAGAGTTACCTCTGCGCGATAGCTGCCTTCGGCAAACGGCTCTCCCTCCCCAAGATGACACGCCACACTCTCGGCACCTTGTGGCGTAGAGAGCACGCCGCTATGGCTACACAGTGCCCGCCCGGCCATATCGCGCACAGTGATCCAATAAGGAGCTCCCGGACATCCACCATCGAACGCGAAATTGACAAACAACAACCGGATATCCGGGGCAAAGCGTGATCCAAGCTTACCGCCAGGGACGAGCGACACGCCCAGATCGGATATCGCCGGCGCAGCCTCAGCCACCGAAAAGCTGTGCCGTGCCAGTTCCTGGTCTCGCCACCTCAGGCTCATAGTGTAGGAACCCGGGACCATGGGCTGCCCGTCGGGGAAGGGAATGAGCAACGCACCATCGCGCAGGGTCCAGTTACCGGCATGTAGCGATTGCCCCGACGCTGACTGTATCTCCCAGCGGCCGCCAGCATCGCCCGGATCGGCGCCCGAGATGTTGACGATCAGCCGAAGCTGGGTGGCCACACGGCACACCTGTCCGGGCCCCTCCACCAACGTTACGGCTGGTGTTGGAGCGACAACGGCAGCGGGCGTAAGCGCCGGCTGGATTCGGCACCCTGCCAGCCATAGACTCGCTATGGTCGCAGTGCACAGCAGCGTCAGTCGGTTTCGGCGGCCCACTCTCTCAGCTCCCGGATCATGCTGAGGGCATACTCGCGCCAGTAAGGATGGTTTCCTTCCTGAAGATAGGTCTCGAAGTCGGCAATGGCCTCTCGATACTCCCGCAGCTGTTGATGCGCGATCCCTCGGTTGAACGTTGCCTCGGCCAACGAAGGGTCGAGCGTGTAGGCCGTCGTGAGATCCAGAATGGCCTTCCTGGGATGGTCGATTTCGCGCCAATAGAGGATGCCACGCTCCAGATAGGCCCGCGCAAAGGCGGGATCGCAGTCGATCGCGCGGTCTAGCGCCGCCACCGCATGCTCATGCTCCGACCGCAGGCTGTACTTATTGCCGAAGTAGCGGTGGCTGACGCCGATGAAGTAATGCCACTGGGCGAAGAGCTTCCCTATCCAATGCGCAATCGCGTTCATGCTAACATCTCTCGATAGACAGCAACTGTCGCTGTGGCGACTTGCTGCTGTGTGTAGTGCTGGAGGATTCGCGCGCGGCCGGCCGCGCCCAACGGCCGCCGCAACGCCACGGAAGCGACCAATTGGCACAGATGCCGGTGCAACGTCTCAGCATCCCCCTCTGGGAAGTGGAGCCCCGCGTCCGAGATCACGTGCGGGATTTCACCCGTATCGGCGCCCACGACGGCCACCTCACATGCCATAGCTTCGATCAACACCCGGCCGAACTGCTCGATCCAGTTGGTCCGGCTGCGCGAAGGAAGCACCAACACGTCTACCTGTCGGTAGAAGTCCGGCATCGCGGCCGAGGGAAGCCATGGCCGGAACGTCACCCTGTTGTCAAGACCCAGCGCCGCGACCGTCTCGCGAAGACCCCGCTCCGCCGGTCCGCTTCCGAGGATCGTCGCAGACCAGGCTCCGTCAATCCCAACGAGAGCGTTCAAGAGCAGGTCGACCCCCTTCTCCGGCACCAGGCGCCCGACATAGACAATGTGTACCGGGCCATCCGATCGTGGACGATCCGGCGGACGGAACGTGCCCGGGTCGACACCGAACTGGGGGACCACACTAAGCGGCCCGACATATCCCTTGGCGCGCCAAACCCGGGCAGCGGTCTGACTCCCCACTAAGGCATGGTCAACGCGGCGTAGGTTGTAGTGCTCAAACCAAGAGAAAGGAGGTGGATAGTGCCGTTGCAGGTTCTGCCAAGAGAACCACAGCGTTTTCGCATGGCTTCGCCGCGCTAGAACATTCGCCCGATAGGTCGCCAGATTGTAGGGTTCCTCATCAATGTGCACCAGGTCTGGCTTCACCCGACGCAACACCTTGTGCAGTCCGGGGTACCAGTGCAGATGAAACGACCCATTGAGCGCAATCGGCACCACTTCCATCTGATATCCGGTCGTGTAGGCCCGTTCCAGCCGCGTTAGGCCTCGCTCATCACGCCAAAAGGGGGGCACAACCACGGTGAGCACGAGATCCGGCGCTGCCTCGACCATCGCCTCCAGTTTCCTCTGATATGTGCCCACGATGCAGGCCTTCGACAGCATCAAGACTCGCAAGGGTCCCCCTTGGCCTATTCCACGGCAGTGGAAGGTAGTATAACGCGAAGCCAATGAGAGGGAAGCAATTGCCGAGGTTAGATTTCGGATTGCTTTACACGGTTCTCAAACCGTGCTATACTGAGAAAGCTGGTGGATTCTGCAATGCCAATGTGCGAAAAACTCTGCTGCCGTTCGTGTTGCGTTGCTCACTCACGGCCCTGAAACCAAAGTTGCGATACTGACGACAATTCAAAGAACGAGGACATCCACAGTGGAACCCCAAGCTTCCTCTACTGTCCTGAAACGATGGGCCGACGTCCTTAGAGAGCGTGGGCTGGAAGACCTGGGGATACTGCTGATCAAGGGTGCTCAGGTCTGGGGATTCGTGGGGGGACAGGTGCTCTGGATGCTCACGCCCTTTCTCGGCAAGATGGCCCTCACTCCCCTTGCTGAAGCGCTGGAGACTCCAGAAGCGTTGAATGAACTTCAGGTGTACCTCCTCGAAGGGAAGGACGGGGGATGAGCAGCCAACTCGTTGGACTCGCGCTTGTGCTCATCGGCGCAACGGCCTTCGCCGTTTTCGGAATCCGGCAGCGACGCCGAACTTCAGATGCCCACGTGATGCCCATGTTCAGAGCCTTTGCCGAAGAGGTCGGGCGCGTGGCGGAGGAAGGTGCTGTTGTCCATGTCGCTCTGGGCAGCGGCGGCCTGATGAGCGAAGAGGGGATGGTATCCGTTGCCGCGTTGCAGGGTCTCAGCGCCCTAACCGAACTGGCTGCGGCCTACGATACGCCTCCCTTGATGAGCGCCGGCGACCCGACGTTGTACTTGCTCGCCGACAGCCAGATGCGCGCTGCCTATGCACGGCTAGGAAGCGCGGGACACCATCGTCCTGGGACGATCCAGTTCAGTGCCTCAACGCCCCTGCTCTACGCAGCTATGGCCGCCACATTGAACACGGACGAGCCTGTTGGCACGCAGATAAGCCTGGGGGCCTTTGACCAAGAAGTGAGTCTGCTCGCGGACTCGGCGACCTCACGCAACATCAAAGCCTACGGCGGCGCCACATCCGCCTTGGGAGTCGCAGCGCTCTATCCCACTCTCGACCGCGATCAGCTTGTCGTCGGTGAGGCTCTATTCTCCGGCGGGGCTGAGGTCAGCGGTCGATCAGCTTTCTGGGCCAGCCTTAGTGCGCAGAACGTGCTGCGGTGGTTGGTCATCATCGGCACACTGCTCGTCGCGGGCGCATCACTGTTGGGACTGCGAGGATAGCCCATGTTTAAATGGTTGCTCCCCACGGTCATTGCGGTACTTGCCGGCCTCTTGGTCTTATTGGGCTACTTCGTTCCAAGCCCGACCCTAGTGGCAGCTCGAGACATTCTGGTTCGCTGGGCCACAGTGCTGGCAGCCTTCGCGCTGGTGTTAGCCTACGGCAGCCTCCTGCGGGTCCATCTCGGACGTCTGTTTACCAAGCACGCCAAACACAGAATCGCCAGCCTAGTTCTGGTCCTGTCAGCCCTGGGCACATTGCTTATCATCTTGCTCTTCGGAGCCGATTCGCAGCCGGCCCAAAGCCTGATGACGTTGGTGCTCGTGCCGGGTCAGTCGGCGCTACTGGCCCTGACAGCTGTGACGTTGATCGTGGGGGGCATGCGTCTGCTGCGTACGCGCTGGCATTTCAACAGCGTTGTGTTTCTGGCGGTAGCTGTGGTGACGTTACTCGGCGCCGTACCGCTGGTCTATCCGCCTGTGGTAGGCATCGTCCTGCGGTTCCTCAACGCCTTCGCCACAGGCGGGATGCGGGGGTTGCTCCTCGGCGTTGTTCTGGGCATCCTGCTAACAGGCTTGCGCATTATCTTGGGCGTCGACCGCCCGCAAAGCGGCGGATAGGTGTAGCGAGAACTCACCATGATACGTTGTCCAACTTGTGGCACCATCAACCAGGATAGCCGCCGCACCTGCACCCAGTGTGGAAATGCCCTGCCGCAGACCAAGATACGCTGCCCGAATTGTGGGGCGCTCAACCCTGTAGGAAACATCCTCTGCGACCGCTGCAACGCCCGTCTGATCAAGCCTGATGACGTCATCCCTCCCCATGCCCCTCCCACACCCGAGGAGAGCAAGGGCGCGCCAGCCGTCAAGGGCATTTCGCTACCTGTGCGACCGTCGTCAGCCCACGATACGCCAGCACTCACCGACGATCTGCCCGACTGGCTTAAGGACTTGCCGGAGGACGAGGAAATCGGCGTGTCGGATGAGCTTGCTGACGAGACGGAGCCCGAAACGCAGCAGTATCCCGAATGGTTGAGAGGTCTCCTCGACGATAATCCCGAGTTCGGTGATTCCGAATCCGACGAACCTGCTGAAGAGACCGGGCCAGGTCTGTCCCTCGAGTCTGACAGCCTACCCGACTGGCTGGCCGGCACCGGGGCGCCGGAAGCGCCGAGCTCCGCGGACCTACCCGACTGGCTGACCTCCCTGGGCGGCGAGGGTAGCGAGGAGGTCGACATCGAAGCACTGCCCGACTGGCTCACGACCTCATCCGACGAAGTCGCAACGGAAGAGAGCGACCAGGAGCTGGCAGGCAGTCTACCCGATTGGCTGCGATCCAGCGCCGAAGAGGGCGTGTCCGCAGCAGAGCCTGCAGCCGCCGTGCCGGACTGGCTATCCGCGCTTGACGTCACGCCTCAGTCCCAGGAATCACAGCCGGGCGAGGACGAGCACGCCGAGCTGCGGCCGGCCAGCCAGAGCACCAAGCGACAGGTGACGGAACCAGCTCCCCCACCAACAGACCAGGCGCTGATCTTCTCTGAGTCGGAGCTACCAGACTGGCTGGCCGAAGCCCGCGGCCTGGCCCTTGAGGAAGGGGCCGGCGTTGAGCCGAGCACAGAAGACACCTCCGAGCCGGAGCGTGCGGAAGCCAAAGAGCCAGTGGAGCTCCCGGATTGGCTGACTAACCTCGCCCTCGAGGAGGGTGAAGAAGCGAGCCAGCCCGAGCGACTCACAGGAGATGACACCGATGTGTTCTCCCCGGAGCTCGAGGTCACAGCCGAAGCGGACTCTGACCTGCCGCCGTCTGAGCCCCCCGGGGAGCTGCCCGACTGGCTTGCAGATCTGGACGTAGCCCCCGCGGAAGGTGAGAAACCCAGCGTCTTTGTCGAAGCCGCCCCAGCGGGCGGCGACGAGGTGCGCTTGGCTCCCGACAGCCCCACCTGGCTCCGGGAGATCCCTGGGGCGCCCGAAGCGCCTCAAGCCACTTCGGGCACGCCGGTCTTTCTCGACGAAGAAAGCCCCCAGCCCGACGAGGAGACGTTGCAGCCATCCCCTGAGGAGAGCCACGAGCCGCTCCCAAGCTGGCTCCAGGACCTCGATCTGACGGCACCGGCGGAGCCGGATCGCGATGTCGCCCCCTCTGAGGAAGAGATGCTGGCTCGCGCGAACCTGCCTGCATGGCTGCAGGAATTGGCCCCTCCCGAGGTAGGCCATGCCGCCGAGGGGGCGCCGCTCGCTGCGGGCCTCGCCGACCTGGCGCCCGCCGATATTCCCGACTGGGTCCAGGCGCTGCGCCCCGAGGTACACGTCGAGGGCAAAGCACGCCACGAGCGTGGCCCATTGCCCACGCCGGCGGAGCCTGCCGGTCCCCTTGAGGGTATCGCCGGTGTGTTGACCCCGCTCACAATCGTGGACGTGCCTCTCGAGCTTGAGCCTACCCTGGATATCGCAGTGCCAGAAGCTGTCGTGGCGCAGGCGCAGCTGTGGCAGAAACTGCTGGAGCAACCACGCAGCGCAGCACGTCCTGTCGCACAGATGCGCCCCTACAGCCGTCAGGCTACGTGGCTCGCGCGTCTGGTCGTTGCGGTCGTTATTATTGTGGGCGTATTTGCTGCATTCTGGGTACTGCCGGAAGGCTTCCAACTTTCGCAGATCGATCCGATCCAGATCGCGCCGGGAGTAAGCGCGCTGGTCAGCACGATCGATCAGCTCCAGACCGGAGACCGGGTGATCGTCGCGGTGGAATACCCCCCTGCGTACGCGGAGGAAATGTCTCAGGTTGCACTGCCAATCCTTGAGCATCTGGCTGCGCGTGAGGCGGAGGTAGTGTTTGTGAGCTCCCTGCCTGAAGGCGGAACCTTGGGAGCGACGCTGTCGGCTCGTGTGCCCGGGCTGACGACGACCACATCATCGGCGCTGGCTGCCACCGGGGGCTACGTGGCCGGCAACGCCAACGGCATCGCAGCCTACCTGGCGCGTCCTGATACGCAATCGGCCCGTCACCTCCTGGTGCTTGCCGCTCAACCCGAGCATTTGCGCTGGTGGATCGAGCAGAATGCAGTTGCAGATCGCGACGGTTTGTCGCCTCTACCGCTTAGCGTTGGCGTCAGCGCCGCGACAGGGCGACTGGTCGTGCCGTATCTTCAGGCGGAGGCAGTGCAGGGATGGGTGATGGGGTATCCAGAGGCGCTGGCCTATCGCGACATCAGCGGTGCGGCCACGCCAGGCGCCTATCGGCAGGTGCTCGATATTCTCATGTTGGCCCACTGGGCGGCTGCCGCGCTCCTGGCCTTTGGTATGCTCTACAACCTGGCCGCGGGGAAGAAAGGAACGCGCTGAGCCTATGGCGGACATCCTCGGACTGATCATCGGGGCCGTAATCACCTTGGTGATCTTCAGCTATGTGCTGGGCGACAATGTGCTCTACCGCTGGGCACTGGCCTTGCTTGTGGGCTGTGCGGTTGGCTATGCAACCGGGGTAGCCGTACGATTGGTATTGGAGGAATGGATAACGCCGGCCCTGGCCGCGGAAAGCCTGGAGTTGGGCCTCGTGCTGGCCATCCCTCTGGCCTTGGGAGGCCTACTGCTGCTCAAAGGGTTTCCTCCCACAAGGCTGCTGGGTCGCATTGCCGTTCTCGGCAACATCCCACTAGGCTATCTGGTCGGGGCCGGTGCGGCCGTGGCGATTTCGGGCGCTGTGACAGGCACGCTGATCCCCCAGGTCCTGGCCACGGGCGACGCCCTGAAACCTGAGAGCGATCTGCTGACGTTGCTGCAGGGCGTGATCGTCCTCTTGGGGACAGTCTTCACACTGCTCTATTTCGCGCCACGCCCCACCGAGGCTGGCAGCACTGAAGGTGAACGTAGCCCCTTGGCGCGGTGGTCCGGGCGGCTAGGGCAGTTCTTCCTGATCGTTGCTCTGGGGACAGCCTTCTCGGGAGCAATCACTTCGGCGTTGACCGCGTTGGTCATGCGCCTGTGGCGAATCGCCGAATTACTCAGGCAGCTCGTGTCGCTGGGCGGGATGTAGACTATGGCCGAGGCACCGAACATCGAATCGATCCTGGTCGCCGACTGCGGGGCCGTCTTGACCAAACTGCTGCTCATCGAGCGGGTCGCGGACAGCTATCGCTTTATCGCGCAGGCCGAAGCCCAGACTACCGGCAGAGCTCCGTGGAACGACCTCAGCGTTGGCATCGTCAAAGCTGTTCAGGAGCTAGAAGAAGTCACCCAGCGCACCATCTATGCCCGTGGGCGGATTGTCGTTCCCCGCCGCGGACTCGAGGGGGTTGATGCTTTTGTGGTGATCTTGAGCGCAGCTGGCCCCCTGCGGGTTGTTCTGGGCGGTCTGGTGCGCGAAATGAGCCTGGAAAGCGGGCGGCGCGCCGTCGCCAGCACCTATGCCGCAGTCGAGGCCATACTGTCGCGCGAGGGAAACCTAAAGTCCCCCCAGGAGACGTGGGCGCGCACGGTGCGCGACGTCATGCCCGACGTTGTTCTGCTGGTTGGCGGGGTGGACGGCGGGGCACGGCGCCCCGTGATGGAGTTAGCCGAATCGGTGGCGTTGGCTGCGTCGATGTTGGAGCAGGAGCAACGCCCGGCGGTGCTCTATGCAGGGAACGCTGAACTACGTCCGCAGATCACGAAGCTGTTGGGTGACATTACACGGGTGGTAATTGCGGACAACGTGCGCCCTTCCGCAGATACCGAACACTTGGGGCCTGCCCAGAGCGCCCTGGAACGGTTCTACATCGACAAGCGCCTGCGTACAGCCCCCGGCATCGAGACGCTGAGCTCCTGGAGTCGCGTGCCATTTCTTCCGGCGGCCACAGCGTTTGCGCGCGTCGTGGACTTCCTGTGGCACCGTGAAGGCAATAGGGATCGCGGGGTTCTCGGCGTGGATATCGGAGCCTCAACAACAACGATGGCAGCTACGTTCAAGGGCCACCCCTATCTGACCGTCTACGGGCACGGCATTAGCAATGGCATCACAGACTGGATCGCCGAGCATGGCACGTCACGGCTGTTAAGGTGGATCCCCGACGAGCTGGGCGAAGACGATCTGCTGGCTATGCTCTATAACACCGAACTGCAGCCCTTCACAGTGCCTCAGACGCCGCTGGAGCTCAAAGTGCGGCTGGCGCTGGCTCGTGAAATGCTCAGGTCCGCCTTTGAGATCGCCCGACCGACCTGGGAAGCCAGCGTCACCGGCGCAGCCCAGAATGGGACCATGCCCCTAATCGACCCAATCCTGATCTCTGGAGGGGGTGTTGTGCAGGCTCCACGGTCGGGTCAGGCCCTGCTCGCGGTTCTGGACGGCCTTCAGCCGGCGGGTATCTCCACTGTGCTACTGGACATCAACCGGGCCGCTCCGGCGCTCGGCGCGGTCGCCGGTATCAAGCCGGTGGCTGCTGCCTCCGCACTCGATGCCGGCACACTGGCATCATTGGGCACGGTCATATCTCCTGTGGGGCAGGGACGTCCGGGCGAGACCGTGCTGCGGATGCACATCATCTATGACAACGGTGGCGAGTTGGACGTCGAGGCCCGCTACGGCGAGATCGAGGTATGGCCTCTCCTGACTGGGCAGCGCGCGACACTGGAGATCGCGCCAAACCGCAGATTTGACGTCGGATTGGGTCCCGGCCAAGGCGGAAGAGTAGAGGTACTGGGAGGGCTCGTGGGGCTCGTCGTCGATGCGCGAGGCCGGCCCATTGCGTTGCCGGCAGACCGGGATCAGCGGCGGCGTGCGCTCAATCGCTGGACTTGGGACGTGGGAGGCTAGCATGTTCGTCCCCTACAGTATCGCGAACCCCCTCACCACCATTCGGATCCCGAGGCTGCTGGGCCGTAGCGGTGAGTTGCTCGTGCGTGCGGGAGACTCTGTCGAGCCAAGCCAGGTTATCGCGCAGGCGGTGGAACCCCCCGACTTTCGCATCGTTGAGGTAGCGCGTGATCTTGATCTGGCCGCCAAAAGTGTTGCCTCACGCTTGAAGGTGAAACGGGGTGACTCCGTAGCCGAAGGGGACATCCTGGCGGCGCGGGGTGGACTTAGCGGACGCGTCAGCCGCGCTCCGTTGAGCGGCACCATTGTCGGCGTTGGGCGAGGGAGGCTCCTACTTGAGGCGGAACCGCGGCTTGTGCGTCTGAATGCCCTCATCCCGGGCTATGTCATCGAGGCACGTATGGATGAAGGTGTGGTGATTGAAGCCGTTGGCGCGCACATCCAGGCCTTGTGGGGCAACGGTCAAGAGGCCTATGGCATTCTTCGTATGGCCGTCCGAGAGCCCCGGCATCCGATCCGCGGCGGTCACATCAACGCATCCGCGCAGGGCGCGATCCTGGTTGGCGGCTCCACGCTTGACGAGGATAGCATCAGGCTGGCCGAGGAGATGCAGGTGCGCGGGATCATCGTTGGGAGCGTTCCACCACCCGTGATGACAGCGCTGAAGGACGTGAACTTCCCTGTTGTCGCCACCGAAGGTGTGGGATCTACTCCGATGTCCCAGGCGATCTTCGATCTGCTGCGCTCGCTGGATGGACGAGAGGCCGCCGTCAGCGGTGTTGTGGGAGGGCGTTGGACGCCCCAACGACCTTACATCGTGATTCCAATGCCCACCCAAGCTGCCCGGCCGGTCAATCCAGACCAGCCTTTGGCCGTCGGTCAGCGAGTTCGTGTCCTGAGAGGTGAGCATCGGGGTGAGTCTGGTGTGGTATCGCGGATACCTAACGGTCTGGTCCAGCTAGAGACCGGCGCTCGCCTACCCGGCGCCCTTGTCGCGCTGGGAGATGTCGACCAGCTCCCGGTGCCCTTTGTGAACCTGGAGCGTCTGCTATGAGGTCAGCCGATCTGAGGCCCTTTCCATCCAAACTGAGAGTCGACAATGCCCATCCGCAAGATGCTGCGTGAAAGCGCCTTCAAAGTAGCCCGTCAGGACTTGGCATCGTTCCTCAACGATCATGAAGACGAGCTGATCCAGATCTTCCGCGAGGAAATGGAGAAGCTGGACGAGGAGATCCCTGAGGAAAGCTTTTTCATAGACATCAAGATGGTACCTCTGGGTGAGACCATCTTGAAGGCGGCCCTCCACGCCATCAGACGTTTTCTGACTGAGGATCTGCAACCAGCAGAGCGGCCGCTGAAACCGGCGTCTGACCCCGATGAGGATGCGCCGGGATCACTGACGCTCAAAGACACCCAGACATAGTTGACAAGTCCGGTTGAGCCGAGACACTGCTTGCATCTTTTAAGTCTTCTGTTTACAATAAGCCTGTGATGCCAGATGATTCTGCGGGGAGCGTAGCCTCACGGCGACAGGCCGGCATGTACGGGCAAGGAGGATCCGACTATGTCAGACGACGTATTTGAGGCCTTTGGTGGCGACGACATCTACACCGAAGAGGAAACGCCCAACAAGCCGGAAGGTGGCGACCAAAACCGGGTTTTTATCATCGCCGTTGCCGCGCTGGGCGGACTCCTTGTATGTGCACTTATCGCATTTGGGGTGTGGGCCCTGGTTCTGAACCGACCGCAGGAGGCACAGCCCACAGAAGAAGCGCCGACGCCCACCGCGATGCTGGAGGTGGTGGTCGAGGATACGCCAACGCCTGAGTCCGCTGCAACCGAGACCCCGGCCGCAACGGATACGCCCGAGCCCACACCAACCCCGCTGCTCGGCCCCACGCGAACCCCGACACCCGAAGGGGGCGAGGAATCGACCTCGACGGGTCAGGAGGCGAGTGAAGCCGGCAGAGCCGGCGAAACCGTTGAGGTCGGTGAGGGCGGAGAGGGTGCGGAAGTCGGTGAGCGCGGTGAGGGCGAGGAGGCCGCTGAGGCCACAGCTACGACCGCGCCTCGCCGGACGGCGACCCCAACCCCGGTTCCCCAGGTCACGCCAACGGCCAGGACATCGGGGACGGCATCCAGCTCACAGCAGCTTACCCAGACAGGCCTTGGTGAATGGCTGCTGGTAGGCGCCGCGGCAGTCTTGGTGGCGATCATCATCTTTGCGCGTCGCGCCCGCAGTACATCCTAGATAGATCTGCACGTTTCCTAGTCGATCAGGGGGGCACGGAGCCGTCAGCTCTGTGCCCCTGTTTTTTGGCTACTGGGCCCCTCACGGGTTCCCAACCCTGCAGCGCCCGGTCGCCACAGCTTGTCTGGAGGAAAAGGCCCTGAGTATGAGACAGTCGGATACGCACTTTAGGTATTCGCAGCGTGTGGGCTGCGCCGCGGTCTTTCTGGTGTTCCTGGTCACCGCAGGATGCACCCTTCAGACGCCATCCCCGCGGGTAGTGACGCCGACGGCGCCACCTGCGACCCCCACGGCCATCCCCGAAACGCCTACACCCACAGTGACGCCAACGCCGACCCCAACCCCTACTCCCACCGTCGTTCCCACGCCCGATCCGGCAACACTCCTGGCAACCGCCGAAGCCGGCTTAAGCAGTGTCAGTGCACAGGCTGGCGAGGCGCGTCTCATCTGCCTGAGGTACGAAGACACCGACGCGGACGGTCAGCCCGAGTGGTTGGCACTGGTGCATCGCGAGGCGCCGCAACCCCGGATCGACGCGTTTGTGCTCGATGGCGAAGTGACCCACGTCCTCCAGCCGGCTCCGCCCAAGCCCGGTGTAGCTGATGTTGGTTTTGGGCAATATACAACGTGCGACCTGACCGTGCGCGACGTCAATGCCGATGGCATCCCCGAGATAGCGATCCTCGGGCACGCCGCGAACAACGAGACGTTGCTGCACCTCTTTGCCTGGGAGGGCACCGCCTACCGGCGACTGGGCTTCTTCTCTGGCGACGCCGGGGTGAAGTTTGCCGATGTGGATGGCGACCTGGAAGAGGAGATCTGGGAGGGCTACCGTGTGGGCGGAGCGCCAAGCCTGGCGTGGTTTGTCGTGCACACATGGAGGAACGGCACCTATGGCTGGACATCAGATCGCTACGGCTGGTATTTCGCAGACCGCCCTCAAGCGTATCCAACCCACGGCCCTGAGTATGTCGTGATCTCATTCTATCTGGCGCTCCAGGATCGCGACCTGCCCGGCGCACACGGCCTGCTGCTCGCAGACAGCCGCCCGCCCTTTGAGGCTTGGGCAACCGGCTATGCGACGACGGCGCGCGTCAGCGTCGGCGGAGTCCACACGATCTCCGGCACAAGCAGTGAGAACCAAGCCCGGGTCGCAGCCATGGTCACAGCCTGGGATAATGAAGGTGGCGTGATCGTCGGTAGGCTATGGGACGTCGAGTGGGATGCTGTCCGAACGGAGGGAGGATGGCGCCTGGCGCGTTCTACAGCCGATATGCTCGAAGAGTGGAAGGTGAGCTACTGGCCCTGATGCCTGAATAGGCATCCACACCGACGAATCATCGCTAGCGGCCCGGATAGACAAACGCATTATCGGCCTCCGCTAACAACGGCTGCGCGGCATCCTTTGCCGAAAGCTGCGGGTCAGCCACCGGCCACGCAACCCCAATCTGTGGATCGTTCCACAGGATGCCTCGGTCCAGATCCGGAGCAAACTCGGCGGTGACCTGGTAACAAAGATCCACAACCTCACTGAGAACACAGAAGCCGTGTGCGAACCCCTCCGGGACGTAGAGAAGCCGGTGATTCTCGTCCGAGAGCACCTCGCCAACCCACTTCCCGTATGTTGGCGATCCTTTACGGATGTCCACCGCCACATCGAACACCGCGCCGCGAACCACCGAGATCAACTTTCCCTGAGCCTGGGGAGGGTTTTGGTAGTGTAACCCTCGCAGCACCCCCAGGGTCGATCTCGAGTGGTTGGTCTGCACGAACACGTCAGGAATCCCGCCCTCCGAGAACTCAGAGCGCTTGTAGAGCTCCCGGAAAAAGCCCCGCGCATCACTATGGGCACGCGGAGTGACCAGGATCACCTCAGCCAGTGCCAGTCGCTTGAATGTGAAAGGCATAAGACTCCTCTGTCAACCTGCCCAGATGCGGACCAAGATCGCCGCGGCGATGAACCAGGCCAAGGTTGCCACCGTAAGGGCGGCTACCAAGCGCATGCGATCCACGAGCACATAGAGCGTGCCCAAATAGGCACAATAGGGGATCAGCGACACGATGCCAAAGCGGATCGTTGCTTTCAACTCGGCTGGCGGTCGCTGAGAGCCTACGATGAAATGTGATATCAGCGTGAAGGTCGGGAAGAGCGGCACGAGGCCTGCTAGATAGAACCGGCGCGACCGCGCCGCAAGCTGGATCACAACGACGACGATGGCGCCGATCAGTGCCTTGAGCAGAAGATCCATAGGCTTTTCATCCGAGCGCAGCCCGAGAGTCTCTCCGCACGAATCGTATCCGCACGGATGCCTGCGCGTGATCCTTTCCCCAAGCTACCCCAGCGTCTGAGCGAAACGCGCCGCTAGCCTATACAGCGGATGAAACGAGCGCTCCCAAAGCCCTACATAGCGCACGATCCGGCCCCCGAACCCGCGCTTGAAGCGATAGACGCCCCACAAGCCATCGCTGCGCTCCGCAAACTCAGCCTCCAGCGTCTCCTCATTGGCGTCCGGAATCCCCCACAGATCGTAGACGGTGCATCCACGTGCCTTGGCCCAGCAAATAGCCGCCCACTGGGCTGCATAGGCCGGCATCCGTTCGCGGTGACGATTTGAGGATGCACCGGCTATGTAGTACGCCCGGCTCCCCACAGCAAAGGCCAACAGCGCAGCCACCGGCTCATCCGCGTATTCCGCCACAAACAGCGCGACCTGGCCATAGGGTGCAAAGAGCTCAAAGGCATTGCGGTAGTAAGCGGCCGTATGAATCCCAAAGGCATCGCGCTCGCCGGTCTCTTCCATCAGACCGTAGAAGACCTCAATATCACCGACCGCGCCCTGGCGCACAACGATGTCTTTGCGCGCAGCCAGCCGGATATTGTAACGCGTCTTGGACTTCATCGCCATGAGGATCGCTTCTTCATCCAGCGCCAGATCGACCCAGATGGTGCGGCGCGGCTGTACGGTCCGCTCCGCCGGTCTGTAGCCAGCCTCCTTCAGAGGGCGCTCGGCCCCCGTGCCCTCAAGAGCCTCGGGCTCGAGCCAGCACGCCCAGGCCCGACGTCTGCGAGCTGCGGAGTGGATCGCCTGGAACAATGCTCCGACCTGATCGGCGTCGGACCAATCGACCAGCGGGCCGCGGGGCACGTAGGCGATCGTCCCCAGCCCCAAGGGGAGACGGCGGAAGAGCACGACAGCGCCCGAACTGGGAGCGGCGGGGTCACCGACTGTGACCAGTTCCCAGTCCCAGCCGAACCCGGACTTGAGCGTTCCCCACTGCGTGGTCTGGAGCAAGCTCCCCGATGCATGGCCGGCAACAAAGCGATTCCATGCGTCCCAAACCACGACATCATCCGAACGGCTGATCGTTGACTCGACCACCTAAACACCCTTCTCCCCAACCACGAGCAACCCGGCGCCTACTTCGCCCGGTGCAACATCCCTGTCATACAGCGATCGCCAACGGCGGCTGAGGGTCCGAACGACCCAACGCCGGAGCAACGATTGATACCCCAGGCGCCTAAGCCGGGGCGAGGCCAACCAGCGATAGAAGGGCATAGCATCGGCTCGCACCCCATAGGTGTGATTTGCCCTATCCCACAGCTCAGCAGCCTCCGGCGCTACATAGTAAATCGTCCGGCTCAGCCGCAACCCAACGCGCTCCAGTATGAGTCGCCACGCGTCTGGCGCCAGGTACCGGTGATGGGCCAACCAGGCGTCCACACCGTCGGCGTAAGCCTCCGCTCCCTCCCCATCACCGGCAACTGCCCGGTCCCGATACCCGGCGAGCAGCCGGCGGAAAGCGTCGCTAGGAACGGTGAGAATCAACCGCCCCCCAGGTCGCAATACGCGCGCAGCTTCCTGCAGAACCGGCTCAATGTCGGGGATATGCTCCAAGACCGAATTGCTCAAGACGGTGCCAAACATAGCAGCGCGATAGGGCATCGCGTCGCCCAAGGCCTGCTGTACATTGCGGTAGGCCCACGTTCGAGGCGCCTTACGCACCTGCTCATACCAGGGATCGAATCCGGATTCCACCGGAGGAGTATCCTGGAAGAGCACCTCCGCAACAAGGCCGTCGCCACAGCCAAGATCCAGAATGGGGCGCGGAAAGGCCTCCCCGGCGAGGGTGCGCAGCTCGATCGCGCGCCACAGCGCCACCGGAGGCGCGAACCAGTACCGGTCCAGGAGCAGCGTAAGGAAATCACGAGTTGGGTCGGGCATGGATAAAGTCGCCAGTTCTCAATCGATCGCGGCCCGCCTCTGTCACGGCGAACGCATCGTCCCTATGCGCGCACCGCCTTGGAAGGCGCGCCGCCTTTGAAGGCGCATCGCCTTTGCAGGCGCATCGCCCCTTTCTAGCACGAACATCCCAAATGGCAACCCGGCGAACCCATCGAAGCCTGCCGCCTCACCCCAACAGACCCAGCAGGGCCGCGACGCGGTCCCCCAGTCCTGCCATGTTCAGCGCCACCGGCAGCAGCAGGACCCCCATCGCGTTCATACGGCGCGAGCCCCACAGCACGGGGATTAAACCAATCCCGGTAGCCACCGCACAGACGACCAGCCCGGCGAGACCGGTCACAGCCACGACGACGGTCAGCAACAACCCCAGCGTCGCCCAACTGACGACACGATAACTGACCCGTCCAAGTAGTGCGATCAGCCCTCGAGATAGGGCCAACGACAGCAGGAATCCGATAGCCGTGGCCAGCAGGGCACAACCCGTGGCAGCATAGTAGTCGCCGGGCGTGTAGACTGTATAGCGAGTGCTCACCATCCAGGCCATCCCGCCACGCGTGAGGTGAAGCCCAGGCACAAAGAAAAGCAGAAATCCACCTACATAGTAGACGACCTTGGCAGATCCCTGAGCAACGAGAAAGACACGTTCATCTCGTTGTGCGGTCGCGTGGCCAGCCAAGAACCCACCAATCCCGCCGGTAACTATAGGCAGGAATGCGGCGAAGAGACCGCCCACGGCGCCTGTCGCGATGCCCTGCATCAACGCTGGCCATGACACATCGAGGTCGCAGGCGACGTGCTGTGGAGGTAACTCCACGCGGCTCAACAGATTCGTGATCACCCACGGCACTGCAAACAGCCCGACAAAGGCCGGCAACAGGTTCTGATAGGCAACCGACAGCGATACCGGCGACCGATAGATCAACACGAACCCCAACAGACCGGACAGCAGAAACGTGGTCAGGCCAGCGATCAGTGATCGCCAGCCATCCCAACACCGGCGAAGTCCCGCGGGCGCTCTGCCGGTCCCCTTTGGCCATTCTGAGAGGAGCACGTATGCGATGATGGTCCACAGGATCCAGGCCATGTGCGGCTGCAGGATCTCGCGCAACGCCGGCAGCAACCGTGAGGCCACCGGCGCGAGCAGCGCCAAGACCAGCATTCCACCGACACCACCCAGACCCGTCAGGACGACGGCCTCGTACCCGCGCCGTTGTAGCAGATACTTCTGCCCGGGGAGTACCACGAAGACCATGCTCTCGTCCGGCGCGGCGAAGAAAACGCTCGGCAGCGTGTTGCCCATTGCGTAGCCGGCGATCAGGCCAAGAAACAGAAAGGCCATGACCTCAGGGGTCATTGGGAGTTTCCCCATCGTGACGAGCAGCAGGAGCACGCCCGCCACGTTGTAGATGTGCAACGCAGGAATGACCGCTAACACGGAGCCCACCGCCGAACCCAGCGCCGCCCAGATCAAGCCCTCAGTCATCTGGAATCCTGACGCGCCAGTCGAAAGCAGAGCGCGGCACCAACTGAAGCCGCTCCCGGTACACGTCGAGCAGACCCACGATCTCCACTTGCTGACCTGCTTCAGGAGCCGGTTCAAGTGTCGAGAACAGGTTGGACCAGAACACGACCTCGATCGTACCTGTGCCGTCGCGCAGGGGCGCCTTCACGCCCGCGGAGAACCCCTCAGGCGCGCCCAGAACGCCGCGCACCCGAACGATCCGGCCCACGTCCGCGAGCCCCAGAGCGCCTACGTCCACCCATAGCAACGGCGGCGCTGCGCGTATGATCGTCACATCCTCTTCCGAGCGGGGCACGATCTCGAGGACGTCGTTATATATATCCACCTCACCGTCGACCTCCACTTCGGCGCCGACATCCAACCCCCGAGGGTCGCTTAGCGCCTGGTGTACACGATCCCAGAGCAACAGCGCAACCTGGGCCGATCCGTCATCGAGGGTAGCCTTCACACCGCCAGATAGACCTTCTAGCGCTACGACATCCCCACGCACACGGACCTGCCGTCCCTGATCCTGTGGGCCGAGCTGGTTGAGCGGCAACAGGGCCGAGACTGTTGGCTCCGGTTGCGCCGCGACAAGGATCATGTCGCGTACATCGGCAAGGGTGAGCTGCGGAGTCCCGCGATAGAGACTGACCGTGCCAGCCACGTCAATGCCCTGACCCTCACGAATCTCAGGCAGAGCACCGGTCAGCGCCGCGACTGTTTCGTCAACAGCGACCGTGATCATCCCGCTCTGGTCACCTATGGCAATCAGGGTAAGCCCCTGGTAGGGATTGGTTATCGTCTGAACCTCACCCATCACCCGTACCCGCCGCCCCTCGTCGAGCAGCGTGATAGCGCCGACCTTCATCAGGACCGGTTCGGGGCGTTGCACGGTCAGATGCCCAGGGACGTTGACCGTCAAAGCCAGATAGTCCTCGCGCACGCGCAACGTTCCCGCCACAGTGACGTTGTCGCCGATGGCAGGCAGCGTTTCGCTGGCGAGCAGCCGCGCCGTAACATCGCGGTAGCAGTTAATGTGGACCTCACCGGTCTCATCGGCAAGCCAGAACCCAAGGTATCCGCTCTCCGGATCATAGCTGAGTCCGCGCGCAATCCGCCCCTGTAAGCGTACGTAGGCCAGGTTCATCGTGCTGGTAGCCTGGCCCGCCGACAGCGTTGGGATCTCTGAACGGCGCGCCAGACACCAGAGGACGAGCAATCCCACTGTCGCCAGCAAAACAACGAGGATCTTGACGGTTCGCAGCGCGAGGCGTCCAGAAATCCGCGCGCCGCAGTAAGGGCATCGCGCATAGGGACCCACAAACCGCCCGCAGCTACCGCAATACGCTGGCAGCGGCTCTGGCTGGGACCCGGAGGGTACGGCCTGGACAGGGGTACTCATCGGTAGCCCGCCTAGGAGATCAAAGGAGTGCGTCGCTCCATTTCGTGCTGACGCAGTTGTGTTTCATAGCCGGCCTCGAAATACGCAGGCAGCAGAGGGTCTTGGGCCGGCACATTGATGACGTGCGCTCCCAAATTCGGGTACGTCCTCTGCAAGGTCACCAGCAACTGGTATGCAAGGTCAGCGCGGTTAGGGTGCTTGGGATCGACCGCCAGATCGAGAAGCATGCAAAGATCCTGTTGCGGCTGGTAGAGCAGATAGGCGATGATGTCCTCGTCAACGCTCAGAGCAAGCCCGTGGATGCGCTGCGCGCGCCGACTGATAGACGGCAAGTCGCGTTGCCAGGAAGACTCGACGTCGTGGTACGCTGAGAAGAAGCGTAGGACCTGTGCCGGCTGCACGGAGGCAATACCCTTAGTCTGCACCGCCGTGGATGTTCTGGTGGGCGCGGCTGTCAAGCTCAGCAGATCACGCCGACACGTGAAACCCATTTCCTCATACAGAGCAATCGCCCCTATGTTCTGCTCCAGGACTTCCAGCCGCAGACGCGTCAGACCTGCCAGGTGCGCAGTGTCGAGGAGGTGCCGCAGCATCGCGCGCGCGATACCTTGCCGTCTCCACGCCGGCAGCACACCTACGCCGCTGATCCAACCTTCCGACTCCCGTCGAGACAGCAACGCCAGGCCAACAGGCGCGCCGCGCACGGTGGCGACCACCGACCGGTCCATATCCACATCAATGTCCTCACACATCTGCTCGAACTGAAAAGGGTCGAGCCAGACAGTCACATAGTAGTCGGCATAGGCGTGATTCAACACACGGGACAAAAGCCGGTAGGGTATCTCGTTGGCAGGAATCAGTGTCAGCTCTTCCATCTCGCGGCGTATAATAGCATTGCAGCATCCGACGCGCAATCACTCACATAGCAACAGACTTGCAGAGGGACCTTACACCGTTATACTCACGGCTAAGGGCAAGAACAGCCCCAGCCGCACAATGAGCGCTCAGAGGAGGGCGAGCATGGTACTTCCCAGCATCCCTATGGATGAGACTATAGAATTCCTGGTCGAGCTTCTCAACACACCAAGCCCTACCGGCGACACAAGGAACGCCACCGACCACGTCGAGCGGGCCACCGCTCAACTGCCGCTGGTAACTTCATATACGCGGAAAGGGGGGCTGGTCTTGACCTGGCCCGGGAATGACAGCCACCCACGGGCTTTGACTGCACATGTGGACACTCTCGGGGCGATGGTGCGCCGGATCAAGCCCAACGGGCGGCTCATGTTGACGCCCATTGGGAGCTTCGACTGGCATTCGGTGGAGGGCGAGGGTTGTACGATAATGACCCGCACCGGACAACCCATTCGTGGTAGCCTGTTGCCGACCAAGGCATCCGTCCACATCTACGGCTCCGAGGCCCGCGAGTTGAAACGCGAACCTGAAAACTATGAAGTGCGCCTCGACATCCGGACCACAAGCAAGGACGAGACGGAGGCATTCGGCATTCAGGTAGGTGATTTCGTCTACATCGATCCCCGCGTAGAAATCACAAATGGGTTCGTGCGATCGCGCTACCTGGACGACAAGGCGGGCGTAGCAGCCATCTATGGAGCTTTCTTGGCCCTCCATCGGGCCGGACTCCGCCCGCGGTATCGGACCGACGCGCTCATCTCGAACTATGAAGAAGTGGGACACGGTGGCGCGAGCGGAATCCCCGCGGATACCGAGGCGCTGCTGACCGTGGACATGGCAGCGGCGAGCGAGGAGCAGAACTCTGATGAGTTCACCGTGGGCATTTGCGCCAAGGACTCCGGTGGACCCTATCACTTGGGTATGCGGCGGAGCCTGGAGCGTCTCGCCGAGGAGCACGGTATCCCCTACCGCGTCGACATCTACCCATACTACGGATCCGACGGTGAGGCGGCGTGGCGCGCTGGCGCCGACCTGGCCGTAGCCGTGATCGGCCCCGGCGTCGATGCTTCGCACTCATACGAGCGCACGCACAGGGACTCGCTGGAAGCGACCGCGGCCCTGATTGTAGCCTATCTGTTAAGCGACTAGGAAACGCTCGGACGCGCTATGGATGCTCTGGAGCAGCGCCTGAACTGGCGTATCCCTTACTTCACGGGCCATCTCCCTGGCGTGGGGGGGATCATCCGCGATGCTGTCGAGGACTTCATCGTAGACGAGGTCCCTGCCTACGAACCGTCGGGCGAAGGCGAGCACGTCTACTTCCGGGTGGAGAAGTGGGACTTGTCAACGCCCCAGTTGATCAAGCAGATCGCCGATAAGCTGGGCATCAGCACACGCGCCATCAGCAGTGCGGGGCTGAAAGATGCACGTGCTATCGCCCGCCAGACGCTCTCGGTCCAGGGCGTATCGCCGTCAGCAGTCGAGGCCCTGCACCTCCAGAACGCCCGGGTCCTCTGGGTAACACGCCATCGCAACAAGCTGCGCACCGGCCACCTGCGGGGAAATCGCTTCTCCATCCGCATCCGTGACGTGGAACCCGACGCCCAGGACCGCGCGGCCGCGATCGTGGATGCGTTGTCTGCGCGGGGCGTCCCCAATGCCTATGGTTCGCAACGATTTGGCAACCACGGAGACAACCACATCATCGGCTACTATTTGCTGCACGGGGACAAGGACGGGCTGGCATCCAGGAACATTCGCCACCTATCCCACGGCATGAAGCAGTTCCTCATCAGCGCGCTCCAATCCGCGCTCTTCAACCAGGTGGTGGCTGCACGCATACGTGGCGGCATTCTCGACACCGTGATCGCCGGAGACGTTGCCCGAAAAGAGGACACAGGGGGGATCTTCACTGTCGAGGACGCTGATGTCGAACGTCCCCGGGCCACGGCGTTCCAGATTTCACCCACCGGCCCCATCTACGGGTACAAGCTGATGCAGGCCCGCGAGGACGCCGGGGCACTCGAGGCTCAAGTGCTGGCGGACGCCGGAATCACGCTGGACGACTTCCGCGCGGTCAAGGCTGAGGGCGTTCGCCGCCCGTTGCGCTACAACCCCGGCGATGTTTCGTGCGAAATGGAGACACCTGGCTGTCTGAGTGTGAGCTTCTTCGCGCCCAAGGGTTCCTTTGCGACGGCGCTCCTGCGAGAGTTGATGAAAGTCGAAGCTGCCGGCTGACCATCTGTAGCCGTTCAACCCAAAGCCTCAGGAGCACAGCGAAACGCCTCTGAGGCTTTTCTAATACATCGTTATTGCGCCGCTAACGTAGACCTAATGACGCCCTGGTACACTGACCGAAGACGTCACTAGAGGCGCGAGACAGAAGCCGATAAAACGACGTCCGCCGTCAATCCGGAGGGAGTATGGACAAGCGACAACGCAAACAGATGCAATTCTCGGTCATTTACCTGGTGATCGCCCTGGTAGTGGCCTGGTTATTTCAGAGCCTGGTGTTCCAGCCGCTGGTGATTCGCTGGAGCGAGGTGCCCTACAGCCAGTTTCTGCAGCAACTCGACGCCGGTGAGATCGAAGAGGTGCAGCTCACCCAAGATCGGATCCTCTACACATGCTGTGCCGAGCCAGAAGGGGACCAGGGAAGGGTCAATAACGTCGTACGGGTCGACGACCCAGACCTGATCGAGCGGCTTGTCGATGCAGGCGTGACCTTCTCTGGCGAAGCGCCGACAAATGCGCTTCTCCCGAACCTGCTAGGGTGGGTCATCGCCTTACTGCCGTTGGGCTTGCTCTGGTACTTCGGGCTCCGGCGGATGGGACAGGCTGGGGCGGGCGTGATGTCGATCGGCAAGAGCCGCGCCAAGGAGATCCAGGGCGAGAAGACGGGCATCAAATTCGACGACGTCGGCGGAGCGGAGGAGGCAGCCTTCGAGCTCAAGGAGATCATCGCCTTCCTGAAAGACCCGCAACGCTTTACGCGGATGGGCGCCAAGCTGCCCAAAGGCGTGCTCTTGGTGGGGCCGCCCGGCACAGGAAAGACGCTGCTGGCCAAGGCAACCGCAGGCGAGGCAGACGTTCCCTTCTTCTCGATCAGCGGCTCCGACTTCGTGGAGATGTTCGTGGGCGTGGGCGCCGCCCGCGTGCGCGACCTCTTCGAACAGGCCAAGACCAAGGCGCCATGCATCATATTCATTGACGAAATCGACGCCATCGGTCAGTCGCGCGCGACGGTCGGAGCGCTAACAACCAATGACGAGCGCGAGCAGACGCTGAACCAACTCCTCTCCGAAATGGATGGCTTCGAGCCCAATCAGGGCGTGGTTATCATGGGTGCGACCAACCGTCCGGAAGTGCTGGACAAGGCGCTCCTGCGACCCGGACGCTTCGACCGCCAGGTCCAGGTGGGGCTGCCAACGGAACGTGGCCGGCGCGAGATCCTTGAAATCCATACGCGCAGCGTTAAGCTTGCCGATGACGTGGCGCTGGATCGCATCGCCCAGATCACGGCTGGATTCTCTGGCGCGGACCTCGCGAACATCGTGAACGAGGCAGCGCTTCTGGCCGTTCGTAACGACCACGAAGGCGTCACGATGTTCGACTTCGACCTGGCCATTGAGCGGGTCGTGGCAGGGCTACAGCGGAAGATGCAGCTCAAGCCGGAGATCAAACGTCGAGTTGCCTACCACGAGGGTGGACACGCCCTCGTCGCCTATCTGCAGCCCGACACCGATCCGGTCCACAAGGTAAGCATCGTCCCAACAGCCAAGGGCGCGCTTGGGTACACGCTCCAGATGCCGGATGAGGACACCTACTTGCTGAGCAAGCGCGAGTTGGAGGAACGCCTCGCCGTGATGTTGGGCGGGCGAACGGCCGAGCGACTCGTTTTCGATGACATCTCGACCGGTGCTGCTAATGATTTGGAGCGGGCTAGTGAGATCGCCCGGCGCATGGTCACTGAGTTCGGGATGACCGAGGCGCTTGGCCCGGTGCGCTATGCGAACCCCGCAACTTCGGGCTACCTGGGCGAGCTAGGCGGCATCCGTCAGGATGTCAGCGAGGAAACGGCCAAGCTGATCGATCGAGAGACGCGCCGCATCGTCGAGGACGCCCAGGCGCGCGCAGGAGAGCTGCTTCAGGCCAATATGGACGCTCTCAACCAGATCGCGGATGTGCTTCTGGAGAATGAGGTCATCAGCGGTGACGAGATCGCGCGTATCGTGTCTGATCTACGGCCTCAGTCTCCTGGGCCCGTGACGGCCACAGAGTCGACCACTTCAGAGGCCGTGACGGCCTAGCGAGACCTACGCGGGAGACGCGGCGCACGCACGCCTT
>JAXDDO010000073.1:0-5122 GCA_034676805.1 Anaerolineae bacterium
CAGGCGAGGTCCCGAGCCGGAGCAAGCAGTTCAGTTCCTTCGATCATATCCTTCACCCAGATACGCTGCGACTTGGGGAGTAGCAGCGTTGGTCGGCGCAGCGCCAGGTCCCTTCACTATACTCGATAGGTGTCCTCCGACAGCGCCGACTGAGCACGGTACTGCCCCAGGAAACGTGCATGGTAGCAGGTGTGGCGCACGCCGTCAATAGTGGGTGTGGAGAGTACTCAACGCGAGTTGCCGTTGGCATCAAGGATCACTGTGACTGGCCCGAGCCTGTCCCAGGAGCTTCGTTCGGGTCCCAGGTACCAGACAAGGTGATCTCGGCCAAGCAAATACCATGCATTGTACTTGTAGCGTGTTGTGCGCTGTATGATAGTGTTCAGCCCATGTTCGGGCTCGATGGCCCAGCCAAGGTTTTCCCGGACGTAAGCGTTCTCTCGCCAGATCTTCCCGAACCCCCGGATAGGCTGCTGGCGCCCCTCTGGCGGTTGAAGGTTGGGATCGCTCTCGGGCTCGTCGTCAGTCCAGGTGTCCTCGAAGCGATCCCATTTGGGGCTGGCTCCGACATCGTCGTAGAGCACATAGATGGCACTCTCAGTCTCGACCCAGATCATCGTGCCGTGCTCGAAGGACTGCTCGGCTGCCCAGCTGACGATGGGCGCGGTGGGGCAGAGATCCTCGGGGACGGGTGTAAAGAACCAGTCGTAGCGGCAACGCAGGCGTACGGTCACTCCCGCGTTGGTGCTGCGATCGGTCTCGTCCCAGACGTAGAGCAGGAAGCTGACCCAGTTGTATTCATCCGGCGAGATAGCATAGCCGTAGGTGCCAGACGGGGGGAGATCGACTCCCTCGCCCGGAAGCTGACCGCTATAGAAAAGCTTGTAGAGGATGACGTGGTCGGCCCCTGAGGTATCCCACGACAGTGTCACGGTATCGCCCGGATCGGCGATCTCCACGCCGGCCCGGAAGTAGTGGATGATCGGCCCGGAAGCGGTAGCGGTTGCTGAGGGCCCGGCTGGCTCCTGCGTCGAGGGACGTGTGGGAGTGGGAGATCCTGTGGGCACGGGCTGCGGCGTCGAAGTCCGAGAGGGGGTGGCCAGCACCATTGGCGAAGGTGTCGGCGTCTGGGTCACTGTCGGCGTGGGGCGCGATGTAGACGTGACGGGCGGAGTCTTCGCCTTTGCGGCCGGTGTCGCGGATGGAACGGGCGTCGTCGGCACGACTACATCAGGCGTAGACGCGCACCCTGGCCACCACGACACGAGCAGGATCAGAAAGGCCAGCCAGAGGGCACATCTGCGGTGTACTTTTAGTTTCATCATTGCCTCCCTACGGCACTACTCCAGCACAAGGCGACGATGAGGTAGCTCCAAATCGCAGACACCCCAGAGTTGCGCCGGACTGAGCGCTTCGCCGACCCGTATCGTGTGTGTGGGGTCAGGTAGTCACCTACCCACAGTCTGCCAGTTTTGGCTGCGGCGGATGGCCCAGGCGATGACGTCCGCGTCGCGGGCAGCAGCGGTGCAGAGGCGGGGAGGTGTGGGGATGATGCCTACGCGGCCCAAGTCCAGCCGGTCGGCATCCCAGCAGGTCTGCACGGTCACGTCCGCCAGGGTCAGTCCCTCGGTGTGATGCTCGCACGCGTACAGAAGCAGTTCGAAGTCCTTATCGTCGAGCCGGAACACCTTGTTGGGGGCATGTCGTGCCCAGTCGGCAGCGCGCCGCCCGTGATCAGGGTCACGCCCGTCATTCCGACGCTTGATGTCGTGAAGGAACGCGAACAACTCCACGACGGCAGGGCTCGCCCCGGTCTGTGCCGCCAACCGCAGGCCGTTCTCGCGAACGCGCTGCCAGTGCGCGATCCCGTGGATGCCGTTCCAGTCTAGGTCATAGGCGTTGCGGAGGGCCGCTAGCAGGGTGCTGGTGATCACGTCCGAGACGATCTCAGATTCCGGAATTCGTTCGATGGATTGCATGGCTACACTCGATGGCCTAGGACGCGTCGAGCCGCGCTCGTGGCAAGTAGACTCTGAACTGTGTTCCCTTGCCGGCCTGGGTATCGACGACGATATCGCCTTGGTTCTGTTTGACGATGCCGAAGACAGTAGCCAGCCCGAGCCCGGTTCCCTCTCCCGGCGGTTTGGTTGTGAAGAACGGCTCGAATAACCGCGCCTCAATCGTCGGGTCCATCCCGGTTCCGGTGTCGCTCACCGTCAGGACAACGTAGTCGCCTGGCGGCACCTCCAGGCGGCGCGAGCGGTACGAGGCGTCGAGCGGCGCGTTGGCCGTCTCGATGACCAGGGTGCCTCCCTCTGGCATAGCGTCGCAGGCATTCACGACGAGGTTCATTAGGATCTGGTCAAGATGCGATCGATCGATCGTGACCAGCCACAGGTCGGTGGCAGGCCTAACCACAAGGTTGATGCTCTCTCCAATGATTCGGCGCAGCATCTTGGTAAGGGTGGTGACAGCTTCGTTCAGGTCGAGCAGGCGAGGCCGGGCTGGGTCCTGACGGCCGAATCTCAGTAGCTGGCGTGTCAAGTCGGTCGCGCGGTAGCACGCGTCCTGGATGCGTTCCACATGCTCCGCCAGCACGGTACCCGATGGCAGCCCGCGCGTGAGAAGGTCACTGCTGACGCGGATGACTGCCAGCAGGTTGCTGAAGTCGTGTGCGACGCCACCGGCCAGGCGGCCGAGTGCCTCCATCTTCTGGGCATGTTGGAACTGGGCCTCAAGCAGCTTCTGCTCGCGGAGATCGGTGAAGACCGCCAGGCTGCCTGCATAGCCGCCGCTAGCGGGGTCCATCCACGGGGCGCCGCTGACCAGAACCGGCACAGGCGTGCCATTCCGGTGCATGAGTTGAAGCTCGTACCGGTCGGTCTGAAGAAGCGCGCGTCGACGGTCGGCCGCTGCGACCAGCGCTCTCTGGTCAGGAAGCACGATGGCGGACCAGTGCTGGCCAACCAGCTCATCGGGGAAGTACCCGAGTATGCTCGCTGCGGCTGGATTCACAAAGGTAAACACGCCTAAGTCATCTGAGACGACCACACCTTCGTTCATCGTCCGGACGATGCTCTCGTGAAAGTGCCTAAGCGCGACCGTCTCCTCAAACAGGCGGGCGTTACGGATGGCGACCGCTAGCTGATCGGCCAGTGTCTCCAGTGCGACGACATCTTCGTCGTCGAAGGCACCTAGGGCTGGGCTCTGTACGTCGAGCACGCCAAGCACGACGCCTGCGAAGGTGATGGGCACACATAGTTCCGATTGTGTTGGGATGCCCCGAGGGTTATAGAAGCGAGGCTCACCTGTCACGTCGTTGGCCAGCAACGTCTTGCGGTTTCTGTAAGTCCAGCCGACCATTCCCTGCTCGCGTCCCAGTCGCTCGACCGGCATATGGTCCTGCATCTGGCTGGCCCGCGCCGTGGCCACCAGCTCGTTGGTGGCTTCGTCGAACATGAAGAGAGACACGTTGTAGTAGTCGAATCTGGTCTGCACCAAATCGGCTGCCTTGCGCAGGAGCTGCGGCAGGTCGAGCTCGCCAACGATCTGGCGCGCGATATCGTAGAGCACGGCCAGTCGATCGGCTTGGCGGCGCGGTGTCCCGCTAGGGGGTGTGAAGGGCTGGGTCGAGTCCATCGATCTTGGGCGCTGCAGCATGCCGGTGAGGGTCAGCCGGAACCCTGCGTTGCGGTTCCCCTAAGGATTTCGATCATCTCCGCCAGGGCTGAATCGCTGCCGACGTTGCCTGGGAAGACGACGTAGGTCAGGCCTGGCCAACGGCTTTCGGGCCCGGTGCGCCAGATCGGGACGCCCGCAATAGCCTGTCCCAACACAAGGGCTCGGGTGACTCCAAGACCCGAGGTCGCGATGTCCGAAGACGTGATACCTCCTTTGGTAATCAGCCATGCGGGACGGGTGTGCAGACCGCGGACAACCGCAACCAAGGCACGCGAGACCTGCTGTCCGACTTCCAGGGTGTCGAGCGTGGGCGTCTCGCGTACAAGCTCTCGGCTTGTGTAGACAAGCACATCCTCCCCAGACTCCAGGGCAGCGTCAATCGCTGTAATGGACCGGGCGATTTCCGCCGAGCGCGAGGCCGGGTCGAGAATCGGGCGGACCGGCAACTCGACTGCGCACAGGCTGGGGAGGGTGAGTGCAGCCGCGATCTGTCGTGTGGTCTTGGGAATGTGAGACCCGACCACCACCACACCTCCGGTGGTCGCCCGGCCGGATGCCAACTCGCCGTGTTGGAGAAGCGGGCGCGGCTCAATGCCGCCCCGAACCCGCACGAACGACGCGGCAGTGCGGTACAGGTAGCGTTTCCCGCGTGCCTCGGCAGCCAGCAGGCCGGCCACGATGACCTCAAGGTCCCGGTAACTGGCGGCATTGGCGATGCAGACTGTGTGTCGGGGAAGGCTCAGCAACTTGGCCGTGATCGCTTCTGGGCCTCCCTGTCGCACATCGTCGAGCGTAAGGCTGGCGACGTCGTCTGGTGCCAGAGAGGCGCCATGCTTCTCGCTTACCCAAGCGCGGAGGTCGGAGTGTGCGTAGCCAAAGACGGCATCCTGCGCGTAGACGGTCTCTGCTGCGGGTGTCAGGCTATCACCCTCGGCCACGTAGTGGATATCCCCGATTGTCAGCCGCCCGCCCTCGCCGAAGAAGGGAATGATGAGTGTGGCGTCGAACGGGTTGCCCAAGGCATCGGAGAGAGCTTGAGTCTCTCCGGGGTAGTGACCTCGTAGGGTAGAGTCACTGCGGCTGACGACAGCGTAGTCTCGCCCCACTGAACGGCTGGCGGCCTGCAAATGGGTGGCAATCTCACGGTTGATGGCCTGTGCCGCGGGCAGCGGCACGCTACGCGAGTTCGTGAGGATGTAGGCGACCGTACCAGGCTCATGGAGCGCTGCGGTCAGGGCGGTGACTGACCACTCGGTGTACACGGCTACGTCGTGCACCGTCTGGCAGCCAGTGGGATCGTCATCCAGGACGACGAGCTTGGTGCCCGCTGTGTTGACCATCGCCTGGATGCTGGGTAGTAGGTCTTCGGGCCACTCGGGCGGCAATGTGGCCAGGTAAGCGGCTTTCGGAATAGGCACAGTCACCTCAGCTCGCTGCGCGA
>JAXDDO010000039.1:0-34176 GCA_034676805.1 Anaerolineae bacterium
CTACAACAAGGAACTCCTCGCTTGGCTCCGAGCGTATGTAGAGGCGGCGCCGCCCGGTGTGACGCTGACCTACGCGGCGCTGGGTTCACGAATGATCCGGGAGCTGACCACGGCAGATTATCCGCTCGGATTGTCGCGCCCGCTGGCAATCGCGTCTCCGCCTTCATATCAGCTGGCCCATGATCTCACGATTGGGTGGTTACAGCAGTATGAAGCCGGTGAGATCGACAGCGTCGACGTGATCTACAACGCCGACCAGGGAGCTGGCACCTACCGGCCTGCCACCGTAAGATTGCTTCCCCCGGAGCCGCCACAGGGGGCCAGAGAAGCGACCTCGTCTACTGTGGACGAGCAGGAAGCTTGGGCTCGCGAACAGGTTATTATCGAGACAGACCCCATGAGTCTCTATATCCAGGTGGTACAGCAGCTAGCCGGGATAGGGCTCTACAACCTGCTGCTAGAGGCGGCGGTTACAGAGCATTCCGCGCGTTACCAACTCATGGAATCGGCGACACAGAACGCAGATGAACTCGTCGAGCAGTTGATGCTGGAGGTTCAGTCTGCTCGCAGGCAGGCAATCACCCGTGAGATGCAGGAGCTTGCAGTTGCTGCTGGCTTACTGGGATCGAGTACGTAGAGGCCATCTGACAGGGCACCAGGGCCCGTCGGTGCTATGAAGATCATCTGGGCGCCATGGCGCATGCCCTATCTGCGAGGAGCGTGTGGGGGAGTGAAAGGCTGCGTATTCTGCCACAAGATCCATGCGAGCGACATCGATGAGCATGTGCTCTATCGAGGTGAGTACAGTTTCGTGACGCTGAACCGGTATCCCTATAGCAATGGGCACATGATGATCGTCCCGTATCAGCACGTCAACTCGCTGGTGTGTCTGGATGACGCGGTGTTGTTGGAAATGATGCAGCTGGTGAGGGTCTGCGAGCGGATTCTGAGGGATGCCCAGGACCCACAGGGTTTCAATGTTGGCGTGAACGAAGGGGCTGCGGCAGGGGCTGGGATCGAGGAGCATGTGCATATGCACATCGTGCCGCGATGGGCCGGAGACGCGAACTACATGACCGTTGTCGGCGAGACACGCGTCCTCCCCGAGATGCTTGACGACACCTATCTGCTGTTGCGCCCCTATTTCGATGAGATCTCCAAGGACAAGATCGCGTCTCTGTGACGAATCACTCGCCTTCGCGGCGCAGATAGGCGATTCCGCGGCTTAGGCCAATGAGCAATACCAGGCTAAGGATTGCCACAGCCCCGACCGCCAAGCTGTAACGTAGACCCAGCGCGAGGCCCGCGATAGCGACGGCGCTCCCCAAGGTCACTCCCAGCCGGCGTAGATGGTCGAAGATGATCCGATCCTGATCAGCGACGCGGTCGGCAGATCGCAGCCGTTGCCGGAAATGATGCAGGTCCCAGACACCTATGGCTGCCGCGATCCCCAGTAGCGGCCCGAGAACGGGAGCGCCCCAGAGCAACGTCAGGGCTGCGAGCGCAACGAAGCCCACAAAGACAAGTTCGGACCAACGTCGTGCGCGATGGCCCCTTTCGGTTGCGATGCCGAGTGCGATCAGGCTCAGGCCCCACAACGCAGCAGACCAGCGCTGCCGGCTGGCTGCAGAGACTGCCAATGCAATGCCGGCCAGCACCAGCGACAAATAGTAGGCTGCAGCCAACTGGCGCACGGCACGTTCGCCGGTGACGGGGAATGGCTGGCTAGCCGGAGCGGTCGGTTCGTTCGCGTCTTGGATCACTGCGCCTCACATTCCTGGTCGCTAGCGAGCTAGCTGGCGTGCGGGTTTGCGGATCGCGGCGTCGATTGTCATATCAAGACGGGCGTCTACCTGCCAGTCGATGACGGTTACACCTACCCGCTGTAGCTGGCGAATCCAGAGGTAGCGTTCCGCTCGGGCAATCCTGGGGGCCAGATGCGCAACCCGCGATGGTAGGGCGAGTCGTTTCGCCTCGAAGTCCACCGCATCCGGGCTAATGACGAGTATCTCGTAGCCGCGCGCTCGCAGGCGTGTGAGCATCGGTGGATCATCCTCGCAGAGGGGGCTCACCAGTACGATCTGAGACTTGGCCGGGAAGAAGCGAGTGGGCAGGTAGTCGAAGCTATCGAATACCAGGCTGTCGCCGACCTGCGCTTGTGATAGAGACCGCAGGATGCGCTGTCTCTGATGTTTGCCGTAACCGGGGAACGTACGCTCAAGTCCCCGCCCGTAGATCAGAAGCGCGACGCGGTTGCCGTCCTCGAGAAACGTATCGGCCAGGGCGGCTGTGGCTTCAACCGAATGCTCAAAGAGGGATTCTCCCCCGAGCAGTACCTCGCTGCGCTCGCGAGCATCGAGGATCAGCCCAACGTCGGCGATGCGTTCCTGTTCAAACTCGTTTGTGAACAGCTCGCGAGGGTGTCGGGCGCTCATACGCCAGTTGATCCACCGTAACGGGTCGCCGGGTTCATAAGCACGAACGCCATAGAAGTCTGTGCCTGATCCGCCGCGACGTGACGGTATCAGCCCCGCGACGCCCCTGGTACGCGCGGGTCGTATCAGCACGCTGCGGACTTCCGGCACGCGAGGAAGGATGCTCAACCTTGTGGGAACGTCGTACGCTTTGCGGCGACGAAAGAGCCCCGATGGGTCGTACGCACTGACCTCGACCTCGCCGTACCGATAGCTCCCGCGGCGTCCCTGGACGTCATAGGTGAGTTCCAGTGTCTGTCCAGCCGGCAATTCCGCTACGAGGCTGGTGTCTCCGTCGATTTCGAGCCCAGGTGGTACGCCATCAGCGACTCTGATGACCTCCATGTGCTGCCCGTTGTTGGCCACCGTCACTACGACTCGTACAGGCTTCCCGGGTGTGGTATAGGTCGTGCTTAGCGTCCGGGACACTGTCAGGCGCAAATGTCCGGGGAGGAAGAGGAGCGCAGAGCCAGCGTAGAATACGAGCGGCAGCGCAGCCGCAAGGATCGCTCGATTTAGCGATGCCAGGCCGATGAGCACGAGCGTGTAGAGCACGCACCCGAGGATCAGGCTTCTGCGCAAGCTCAAGGCGCCGGCTCCTTGATGACGGGTACCGGGATGGTGCGTTCTAGCTCGCTGATGACATCGTCCGCCGCGCGCCGGTCGGTCCATAGGTCCGGCTCGAGGATCAGGCGATGACTGAGTGCGGCGTGGGTGAACTGTTTGACGTCGTCGGGTACTACATAGGACCGACCGTCCATGGCAGCCCACGACCGGGTAAGTTTGAGCAGCGCGAGTCCCCCACGAGGACTCGCCCCGACGGCGACGTGGCGATGGCGCCGGGTGGCTTGGACGAGGTCAACCATATAACGCTCGACATCGGGATCAACGTGCACGCTCTCGATGACCCGTCGCACTGCAAGGACTCCAGCCGCGCTTGTCACAGGGTCCAGCGCAAACTCATCCTGGCGGCGTTCGCGCCTGCGACGTAGGATTTCCTGTTCCTCTTCCGCTGACGGATAGCCGATGGCGAGCTTCACCATAAACCGGTCGAGTTGCGCTTCTGGCAGTGGAAATGTGCCCTCGTACTCGATAGGGTTCTGGGTGGCGATCACGATGAACGGATCGGGCAGCTTGAGCGTCTCACCCTCAAGGGTAACCTGGTACTCCTGCATTGCCTCCAGCAGAGCCGACTGCGTTTTCGGTGAAGCGCGGTTGATCTCGTCAGCCAGAATGATGTTGGCGAAGAGTGGCCCTTGGCGGAGCACGAAGGTGTTGGCAGCGCGGTCATACACATAGCCCCCGGTGATGTCACTGGGTAAGAGGTCGGGCGTGAACTGGATGCGCCGGAATGTCAGGCCCAGAGCGGTGGAAAAGCTATTGGCGATGAGCGTCTTGGCCAGCCCCGGGTAATCTTCCAGCAATACGTGTCCGCCAGTAGACAGGCATGCGGACAGGATCATTCGCAGGACTTCCTGCTTGCCTACGACCGCTTTCTCCACCTCCCGAATAACCTGCTGGCTGATGGATTGGACATCGCGGATGCCGTAGAATCTAGGATGCGTCGGGGGCTGATTGTCCATCGTGTTCCTCCGGTATGCTGATTCTCAGTTGTGACTCGGTGTACAGCAGGGCTGATTCGAGCTGATTCTCGACTTCGCGTAGCGATACCTGTTCGCGCCTGCGCCAGAAGATAAGGGGTTGCAGCCACGCCAACCTATGTCGTCGATGGAGCCGCCCGCCGTGCAGTACTGCTTCCGCATAGCGTGATATCTCCGTTGGCACGGCAATGTCGTCCATCTCCATCCCGCGTACTAGATCGCGTGGCGACATGCGCCGGTCATGCGCAACGACTCGCAGAAGAAAGAGGCCGACATGATGGTCGAAGCGTGCCCGCGTATACGAGCCACGCATAAGCAAGTCAAACCGCTTGAGCCAGGCGGTCACGCTGCCTGTGGATGTCTTGGGAGGGCGTGACTGCTGCCACGCGCCTGTCTTGACCCGACCCAGGCTGCGCACTGCCAGGTAAGTGCCCACCGCAAGAACCGCAGCCAAGAGGCATCCGTGGGGGAGTGCATCCACAACGACGCCGATCAGCCAGGCCTGGTATGCTAGCGGGGTCACGATCGCGTCCCGGACAAAGTCCTCGAGCAGAAAGACAAGCGGCAGAGCCAGTGCCGCTGGTATCGCGAGCAGGATGAGTGCCTTCTTGAGGCGTGGCCAGAACGCGCTCACGAGAGGCTGCTCCTGCAAGCTTCGGAAATCGCAGTGAAGCTGGCAATGGCTTCACGTTCGTCGTCCAGTGTGGTGATCCCATCGCCATAGCGGGCCTTCTCGAACAGCGAGGTAAGTCTACGGACGGGTTCGTCGGGGAGTCCGGCCCGGCTGAGGTAGTCGGCGAACTCCCGTGCCGTCACCGCGCTGTCACGTCGCACTCCGCGCTGCTCGCGTACGATCCGGGTCATGTCGGCGTAGCACCGCAGGATTGTGTCGTGAAGGTTGCTGCCGCGCTCGATTTCCGCAACTGCGAGCTGCGCCTGCGCCGCGATGTCAGAGAGAGGAGGCGCGCGTCTAGCCATGCTCCGACGGACCTGAGTGATGATGAAGTAGGCGAGTGTTGCGACGATCAACGCAATGGCTCCCGTCAACACGCGGGAAACCCACGGACTGACGTTGTCCGCATCGAACGCCTCGTCGGGTACCAGCGCATCGACCGGAGGGCTCTCAGCCTCGAGCATCTGCCCGAAGAAGCCCTCGGGCTCGAGTTCCGCCGGTTCCTCACTCGGCCGTACGAACAGGCTCAGCACGATCGCCAGGAGGATCATCTGAATAGCAATCCGCAGTGCGCGTTTACGCATCTCTGGGTCGATCAGGACCAGGATGATCGCGATTGGTAGACAGGCGAGGGCTATGTAGAACACCGCTCTCATGATGGCGATGACAGTCCCACCGCCGGCAAGGGGTGGCGCCGGCCCGAGTACGCCGTTGCGGCGAAACTGACTGATCAGGAATTGCCACAACTGCGCGAAGGGTACGCCCGGTTCCAGGCGAGTGTCTGATATACTGGAGATCAGCAGCACCATGGCGAGAACCGCAACCGCAAACGCCGATGCCACTGCCGCCTGTTTTCGTGTTAAGCGCATAGTAGGCGTCTCTACTGATCCGTATCAGGATGGCTGGAGTGCACCGTCAATCCACGCTAGATGTCGAAGGGTGCCCCGGTAGCCGACGAGTTCACCGGCAGCATCTGCCAGTCGAGGACCATCACCAGACGTGTAGAACGTGTGCTGAGCTCGCGCGCGACCGGGGTTCTGCAGGGCACGCTCCTGGAGCACCTTGCCCACTTGGCGGGCAACAGCAGGCGCAGGATCGATGACCGCGATGCCAGGGCCCAGTATTCGCTCGATCTCGGCTCTCAAAAAAGGGTAGTGAGTGCAGCCTAGCACGAGCTGGTCGATGCCGGCGGCGACGAGCGGAGCGAGGCAGATTTGCAGCAGGGCCACCGTGGTCGGGCTGGAGTGCGTACCAGCCTCTACCGACTCGACCAGACCTGGACACACCTGAGTTCGAATGTCCACGCCCCTGCCGAACCGGTGCACGAGTTGCCTGAACAGGTCGCCCTCGAAGGTTGTTGGGGTTGCCAGAACACCGACAATCCCAGACGTGGTGTGTTCAGCGGCGGGCTTCACCGCCGGCTCCATACCTACGAATGGCGTCTCGGGAAAAGCGGCGCGCAGGGCGTGGAGCGCTGCCCCGGATGCCGTGTTACAGGCCACGACGATGAGCTTTGCGTTCTGACTCAAGAGGAACTCGGTGATACCGCTCGAGAAGCGCCGGATTTCATCGAGGGGCCGCGGCCCGTAGGGGACATGGCCCTGATCTGCTACATAGAGTGTGCCTTCGTCTGGTAGCTGCCGGACGATCTCGCGCCAGACCGAGAGCCCGCCGATTCCCGAATCGAAGATGCCGATGGGTGCGCCGCGAGTGTCGACTTGCATTGTGCTTAGTGCCAAACCTCGTGCTAAGGCTGGGCGCGCAGTGTGTACGCGTAGGTGGCCAGCTCCGTAGTCACGGGCGCCATCGCAGAGACGGTCAGGACAGCACGCGGCGTACCGGGCCCGAGGGGGATTGTCCACGCGCCAGAAGCTTGGTCGCCGAACAGCAGTCGGGTGACTTGTGTCTCGTCTCCGTAGACCACAAGCTGCACCACCCACTGCTGAGCCAGGACGTTGGCGTGCCGGATGAAACCTTCTGAGATCCACCCATCGTCGTCAGCTTCACTGTCGTCGAGCAGCACCGTCTCGCCATCCACCACGATCTCCACATCATCAACGGCAAACCCTGATTGGTTGACCGCAGCGTCGGTCACGTACTCGAAGCGCAGAGCCACTTGCTGGCCGACGAAGGGCGAGAGGTCAGCACTGAGCTGCTCCCATCCGTTGCTACGCCCGGTGATGCCACAGCCGAGGTTACCGCTGTTGGGGTTGTGCGTAGTACAGCCGAGAGTGCTATCGCGCAGGATCTCCCAAGAGATCGCCGGGTCTGCGAGGTTGTCAGGGATTGTGCCATTCGCGGTTGTTCCGACGGTCACGTACGCATAGTCCCAGTCCTCTTCGATGTGGTACCAGCTCCAGAACGAGACCTCGGCCGAAGTCGCATCCCGGAGGTCGATAACACGCGTCAGTCGCGGATTCGACTCGTCGCCACGGTTGGACCACCACAGGTACCGCCCGCTGTGGGCGTCTGTATCCATCAAGCGAGTCTGCGTGCTTCCGGTAAACTCAAACTCGAGCGGCTCGTTGCCCTCAATGGCGATATAGTCGACGGCGTACTGGGCAACCGTTGTGCGTTGCTGTTGAGGATAGGTCGTGCCCCGCCTATACTCGCGGTCAATGGCTGGTGTGTAGATATCGATGTCGTTGTAGCCAAACCGGCCGGCCCCGATCGTCGTGTCGTCAAGCAGATTGGCGATGACCCAATCTGCAAAGAGGTCCTTGTGATCCAGCGCCTCGCCAGCAATATCCTGGAGCACTCGGTCAACGCTCTCAAGGCCGTTGTCTTCGTGAGCTACCAGTGCCTTGGTTGCGTCTTCACCGAACCGATCAAGAAAGTAGCTCACAAAGAGATATGAAGCGCCATAGTGTGGAGAGGCCGATCCCGTTTCTCCTACCTCGGGCCACGTGTTCAGTTGCGTATCAGGGTTGTCGAGATACGCGTACTCACTGCCCCCAACATCATAGAGGCCGCGCCCGTCCGGGTGCCTCCGATTGTTGAGCTCCATCGCGAGTTCCGAACAGCCTTCATTGAGCCAGGTCGTCTCATTACGGTCGTTGTACCAGTGGATCATGTGCTGAAATTCGTGAGCCAGAACGCCATTGTAGAAGGGGTCACCCACATCGGCTCCACGATCCACGTGGATGTAGAACATCTCCATTTCGTTGGAGTCCTCGCGGACGGCACGTACGTAGGAGTCTGCACTGGAGAAGTACCCGGCGACGGTGCGCCCGAGGTTGCGGGCATGAAGGATGCTAAGGTGTGGGTCACCGTCGACGCCGGGCGTCCACTCGGAGCCGAAGAACTCACGGTTAGTGGAGTAGGTGTGCTCCTCAAAGAGATCCGCTGCCTCCACGATGTCACGCTCAGTCACGTTCAAGCCTTCCTCGACCCACATGTACACGTGCTGGGTCTTGTAGACCAACCGGGCTTGAAGCTCGAAGGTTTCGTCGGTATCGAGATTCGACGCTGTGAAGGTCCGAACCGTGCCAATGGGATAGTCAGGGCTGGTTGTCGACGCAACTCGCGGTGTATCGGCAGGGACACCCAGGAAACGCACGGCCAGTTCGTGGAGATCGGAGTCCGGCATTTCGGCCGCTTGCAGCGTCAGCAGCGTCTCTGCGGCTTCATCGGGGACCGGGGCCGTTGTTGGCGCCTCCAGGGGCGTCGCTGTGGGTACGATCGGATCATCCGGCCACTCAACAAACGGAGTGGGGCCGGTCTGACCGGGCTGGGATCGCGAAAACACGAGCCAACCTGCCGCACCACAGAGACACACGGTGCACAGAGCCAGCAAGATAAGGAGTATGCCCCCTCCGACAACTGCGAAAGTCAGCCGACGTGAGTTCATTTCCAGGCCCCCGAATTTCCTGTGAATACCAAGCGCATTTCGCCCACCTCAGAACCGCCCAGGCCGCCCGGCGGTAAGTCAGCATAGCTGCTGCCGAGTGCCATGCACGAGGATTATATCGGTTCGGCGCGGCAGATCAAGCTGTATTGGTTGCCAGGCAGGCGGATCGCCGGCTTGTGGTGTGGCTCATCGCCATGCTATAATGCCTCACCTATGGGGCCGGTTATGATATACGCTGGACGTGCACACGACGATCCGGGGCGACCGCGACGACTGTCGGGACCGCGTGGTCTGGCCGCCGCCGCTTTCGTGGTGGGGTTCGCCCTCTACACGGCGTCGCTCGCGCCGGGCACTGTCTTTGGAGATCCTTCCGAGTATCAGTTCATCCCCGCCGTGTGGGGTATCGCCCACCCCCCGGGCTACGCATTCTACACGATTGTCGCGGGGCTCTGGCAGCGACTGATCGCGATCGGATCGGTCGCCTACCGCACGAATCTGCTGGCTGCGTGTGCTGGGGCCTGGACGGTGAGTCGCGTCGTGCTCCTGACTGCATCGGTGGGTCGTGACCCCGCCGGAGATGCCGGAAGACGTCGGGTGAGCTTCGCCGCGCTTGTTGCCGGGCTCGCGGTGATGCTTACCCCCGATCTGTGGCAACACAGCATTCACGCCAACGCCCACATTCTGAGCGCCGCGATAACGGCCACCCAACTATCGGTGTTGCTCCGCTGGTACCGAGATAATGAAGTGAAGTGGCTACTGGCACTGGCGTTCCTGGTAGGGCTGGGCGTTACCCACCATCCGATCACGGTTCTGGGTGTCCCGGCCTATGGCGCGTTCATCCTTCTCCATCGATCGGTGATGCTGCGACAGCCGAGGACACTGGTACTGGGGCTCATTGCGGGTGTTCTGGGGCTGTCGCCCTGGCTCTACTTCCCGTTGCGCAGCGCCAACGTGCCGTTTGGCCCCAGCGACATGGCCACGTGGGAGGGATTCGTGCATCACGCTACCGCCCAGGGACTTAGGGTGAACCTGTTCCATTTTGGCCTCGCCGACTTGCCGGATCGCAGTTACGTCTTTCTCCAGCTCGCGCGTTTACAGTATGGGTGGGTGCTGTTGGGTCTGGCGTTGTTCGGTGCACTCCACCTTCTGATAGAACGGCCGAAGGTCGGTGTCTTGTGGGGGCTGTTTCTGCTGGGGCACCTGGGGTTCACCATGAACTCTGTTCAGGATGTCATGGCCTATCTCCTGCACGCGCTTGTTGCGCTTGCCGTGCTAATCGGGCTAGGGGTGGAGATCTTGGCCAGGGCGCTTGCGCCGAGTGGGGTATGGGCGCGTCGTGCGGCGATTCTGCTTCCGATCGTGATACTGATCATACGCGGAACGGGACTCTTCCCGGCCATTTCGCTGAGCAGTTGGAGGGCGGCAGATGACTTTGTCGAGGAGCTGCGGGTGAGATTCTCCGGCACGGGCGCGTCTGCGGCGTTGGTATCCGACTGGGAGCACCTGACTCCGTATTTCTACGAACAGTACGTTGAAGGGCGTGTGCCCGCTCAGCAGGATCTGCGCCCTGTGTATGTGACCGGCGCGACACCGTGGGTTGAGAGTGTCTATGCCAACCTACCGCTCAGGCCCACATACCTCACCAACTACCGGCGCGATGTGCGTGAGTTGGGATTCCGGTTGCGGCCTGTGGGGACACTGTGGCAGGTTCTCGAGCCACCTGCAGTCGAGGCCGTCTCGCCCCTGATCCCGTTCACGCGTCTGTCGGTCGATGGCGCGCTGACGCTATTGGGTGTCGACCTTCCGACAGACCCTGTACGGCAGGGCGATGTGTTTCCCGTCATTGTCTACGCCAGCGTGGCGACCACTCAGACACGGATTCTGATGCCCTATGGAGTGCTGGGCGATGTAGTCCAACACTGGACCACGGACAGCCGCCGGCTCACGCCGGAGTGGTTGCCGGGCGAGATCATCGCTGAGCAGTATGAGGTCTTCGTTCCGTTCGATCTTCTGCCGGGGAGTTACGCTCTCCAGCTAGGATATGTCGAGATGGGCGCGGAGCAGCGTCAACTCGTGTTCTCCACCGGAGATGTCTCGCTCCCGCTGGGTATCCTTGAGGTCGTGGCTCAGGCGGGATCGGATCGAAGCGCATCCGTTGTTCGGCATGCGATCACGAACATCGGCAACGAAGTAGCCCTCGCATCGGCACGTGTCCGGTCGGGCACGGCACTACGATGGGGGGCCTGGGATCGCCCGCTTGGGGTCAAGGCTGGCCAGCCGCTCCACCTGACTCTCGGATGGGAGGTTCTGGCCCAGCCGAGGACAAGCTACACAGTGTTCATCCACCTGATCGATGCGGAAGGCCGCCCCTGGTTTGGACACGACTACACACCCTTGGGCGGAGCGTTCCCCTCATATCTGTGGTTCCCGAAGTGGTTGCCGGGGCAACGTGTGCAGGACCCCTATCGGCTGGTCATTCCCGCCAATACACCCCCGGGGCAGTACTGGCTGGAGGTCGGTATGTATGAGATGGGCAGCATTCGGCGCATACCGCAACTGGGGACTGATGGTACAATGACCGGCGATCGCTATATCCTCGGCCCGGTCGAGGTACGGCCCTAGAGATATGGTGAGCCCGATGAGGAGGCGCTCTTGGACGGCATCCTGATTCCATGGGTTATCGCAGCTACTGTGCTTCTGTTTGTCGCTGCCTATTGGGTCTTCACGCTAGAAAAGCGGTTGGGCGTGCTTCAGGACCGCTATGATAAGCTTCTGAAGATGACCCAAGCAGTGTCTGGCGATGATGATCGGGCGACTATGCTGTCGTTGATTGAGCGGCTCGATCAGCACGACGCGCGGCTTGGTCGCCTCGAGCCGCTCGTCCAGCGGGCGTGGTCGATACTTCCACATACTGTTCAGGGAATGGGGATAGTGAGATACAACGCGTTCGAGGGGGTGGGGGGCGATCAGAGCTTCTCAGTGGCTCTGGTCGACGCGGCCGGCAGCGGCGCGATCGTGACCGGTCTGCACTCGGGCGCCGATATGCGCGTGTACGCCAAGCCACTTCAGAACTGGAAATCATCCTATAGTCTGAGTCCTGATGAACAGCGTGCGTTGGGGATGGCGCGCAAGAGCGCAGAGCAGATGGCCTAGCCCGTTTCGCCGGAGACATTGCCTACGTCGAGCCTATTTGACACCGTGACAATCTCTCCTATGATAGGGGCGTAGCTGCGATGAAGCGATCACCCCGGCGGGACTCTTGCTTCCGCGCATCGTGTCCGGTGACAGACATCAAAGACTGAGGAGGCGTCGTATGTCGTTTCTTGGTGGAAAGAGCAAGTCGAAGCCTGTGGATGATCAGAGTCCGCGCCCGATGGCGACCAACAAGCCGGCTCCATCTTCGGCGATCGAGTCAACCATTGGTCCGAAGACCCACATCAAGGGAGACGTCCAGGGGGACGGCGGACTACGTGTCGACGGGATCGTGGAGGGTGCGATCGAGATCACGGGCAACCTGGTTGTAACGGAGAGCGCCAAGATCCGGGCTGAGATCAAGGCGAACAACATTTCAGTTGCCGGCGCAGTGCAAGGCAACATTGTTGCGACGCGTGTCGAGATTCTGGACACCGGCCGTGTCTGGGGAGACCTCACGGTGAAGTCACTCCTGATCAACGAGGGCGCCTACTTCAGGGGGCAGACGATTATGCCGCAAGACCTGAAACCGCCCAAACTGCAACCGCCGGCCCTTGTCAGGGAAGACGAGGCGGGGGGTGCTGATGCCGGGACGGTCGTGGATGTGGAGGCCAAGGACTAGCTGGCGCCAGAGATGGTCCTTTTCGTCAGACCGCGAGATGTATGAAGACATGTCTCGCGGTTTTGCTTGTGCATCGGGCAGTGTCATCGGTCTGCGCGTCAATCTGCATACGAACAGATGAGAGCCATCCATTGACACCGCAGGTGAGTTCTGCGAGAATAGGTGTGGCTGCCATCTGGTGGCGACAATGCCAGGGCGGATTGGGAGCGATTGGTCTCCCCGTGTGAAGTGTTTCGTGTATAATGGGTGCCGCCTGTTAGGTACATCACGATTGTCCGACCCCGGTGTTACAGCAATACAGTGGGAGGGTCCATGGAGGTAACAGTGGAATTCGCGGGCCTGGCCCGTGTTTTGACGCACACACAACGTGTGAAGCTCCAGTTGGATGACGGAACCACATTTCGCCAGGTGCTCGTGAGGCTCGGCGAGGCCTACCCGGAGCTGGTCGGAGATGTCATCCATCCCAGCTATGCATCCCTCAAGGCCTCTAATATGCTCAACGTTAATGGCAAGCGCATGATTCAGCCATCACAGATGGATGAGTGTCCACAGGATGGCGACCGCCTCATAATGATGTCCATTTTGGCGGGTGGATGAGCGCTTGCTGGTCGGTGTTGTCCTCGACACATACCCCTGTCGGTTGCCACCAAGTTCAGGGGTGTCACACTTCTATGGGGGTCGTTAGCGATCCGCCGACTGGGTGACGCCCAGCCTGGCGCTATGCCTTTCACCCAAAAGGAGGAGTCCCTTATGTATGGGTATTACGGACGTATTCTACATATTGACCTAACAAACAGGAAGACGTGGACCGAGGAGAAGCCGGAGTCATGGTACAAGATGTACATCGGCGGCGTATCCATGGCAGCTCGCCTCTTGTGGGAGAATATGAAACCGGGGTGCGACCCTCTTTCGCCTGACAACCCCATCTGTATCGCCAACGGCATCTTTGCTGGTACCCCTGTGCCAGTAGGGGCGAAGTACGGCCTTGCATCCAAGTCGCCGCTTACTGGCTTCGTCGGTGACAGCCTATCAGGTAGCTGGTTTTCGGTAGCGCTCAAGCGCACGGGCTGGGATGGCATCGTACTCCACGGGTCGAGTGAGAGTTGGGTGAATGTCTTCGTTGATGACTCGCGTGTGCAGTTCCGCAACGCCGACAAATACCGAGGTCTGGGCACCTTCGCGACCGAGGAAGCTATTCGCGAGGAACTCATGGACGACCAGGTACGATCGGCCACAATCGGGCCTGCGGGTGAGGCGGGAGTCCTATTCGCCAATGTTACAAATGACGGGCGCCAAGCTGGACGTACGGGTCATGGTGCGGTGTGGGGGGCCAAGAAGCTCAAGGCGCTGTCGGTGCGCGGGACCCACGGGGTCACCGTTGCGGATCCCCAGACGCTGATGAAGGTCTCCTTCGACATCATCGAGGCTGCGCAGGGGCCGCACACCGCCAAGTACCGCGTGTTGGGCACCGCCACGAACGTCCTCAATATGAACGCGCTGGGCCTACTCCCTACGCGCAACTATCAGGAGGGTGTGTTTGAGGGCGCCGAACTGGTCAGCGGCGAATATCTCGAGGAGCACCACAAGGTGAAGAAGATCGCCTGTGCCCAGTGTCCGATCGCTTGTGAGCAGGTGTCAGCCGCGAAGCAGGGCCTGTATGCGGATGCGATGACGGGGATTGAGTACGAGTGTCTCTTTGCCAACGGTCCTAACTGCGGGATTAGCGACATGAATGCGATCATCAAGATGATCGATGTCTGTGATCGTGGTGGGCAGGATGCGATGAGCAATGGTGTTACCGTATCGTGGGCCATGGAGTGCTATCAACGAGGGGTCTTCACCAAGGAGGACTTCCGCTGCGCCAAGTATCCTGAAGGCTTCGAGGCTAACTTCGGCAATGGCGAGGCGGGGGTCACCATCACCGAGATGATCCGGGATCGTGAGGGGTTGGGTGCGCTTCTCTCACTGGGCGTGCGCCGTGCAAGCGCTCAGATCGACAAGGAACGGGGCACAGAGACCTATAAGTGGGCGATGCACGTGAAGGGATTGGAGAATCCCGGTTATGATGCACGCGGGCTGAAGACGTTTGCGCTGGGCTTGGCAGCTGGAACACGCGGCGGATGTCACAACCGCACGGCGGCATATGACCCCGACATCAAGGGGGAGGTAGACCGCTTTACCGTTGACGAGACTCGCGGAGAAGTCGCCAAGAGCTCCGAGGAATACGCGGCGGTCTATGACACACTTCCCCTGTGCAAGTTCATCCGACGTTGCTTCACGGGCAAGGCGGATCGCAGTGGGGCGTGGCCGACGATCGCAACGCTGATCAATGCGACGACGGGTTGGGAGTTTGGGTACGACGACGTGGATCTGATCGGTGAGCGCGCCCATACGATCAAGAAAGCCATCAATATACGCGAGGGTTGGACACGTGCGGACGATAGCCTGAACTATCGCTGGCACCACGACCCGATGACGAAGGGTCCATCGGCTGGCTATGTGGTTACCGAGGAAGAGCTGGAGTACATGAAGGACCTGTACTACAAGGCCAAGGGGTGGACCGAAGCAGGCCTGATTCCAAAGGCTAAGCTGATTGCGTTGGGCATGGACGATGTTGCCGAGGCAATTGGGGTCTAGCTGCGATGGAGGACAGGAAGCAATGGTGAGTTCTACGTCTAGGTACAAGTACATCACTTGCGATCCAGAGAAGTGTATTGGGTGTCAGCTATGCGAATACATCTGTTCCTTCACCAAGACCGGAGAGTACAACACTTATCGTAGTCGGATCCGGACGGTGCGAGCTGACGAAGTTCTGATCACCGCGGTCGCATGCCGCACCTGCGAGGATGCTCCGTGTGTGACAGTGTGTACACGTGATGCCCTTGAGCAGGATCAGGAAACAGGTATCGTCCGGGTCGATGCGGATCTGTGCGACGGGTGCGCTTGGTGCATCGAGGCTTGCGACTTCGGGGCGATCTCAATCAACCCGATCACGAAGTTGGCCGAGATCTGCGACCAGTGCGAGGATGAGGAGGACGGCCCACAGTGTGTGTTGTGGTGCCCCAAGGATGCGCTGGAGCTGACTACACCTGACCAGCGCGCCCAGAAGGCCCGCCACAAACTAGCCAAGAGCGAGGCGCTGCGGTAGCCCTGGGAATTCATACGGGCACGAGCGCGGCACCCTGTGTTCGTGTGTGCCACGGTGGCAGCAGTACAGGGCGACTCGCTTGAGTGTGGCCCTGCGCAGTCAGAGTAACGCATCGTCAAGGAGTCATAGCGTGGCAGAAGACCAAGAGAAGAAGAGCGAAGACCTGCGAATTGGCGTGTACGTGTGTCACTGCGGTTCGAATATCGCCAGTGTCATAACGCCGTCTGAGGTCGTGACCTATGCTGAGACACTCCCAGGGGTTGTGCTCGCTAAGGAGCACCGCTACATGTGCTCAGATCCGGGACAAGCTCTCATCCAGCAGGACATTCGGGAGCACGGGCTTACCCGGGTGGTCGTTGCAGCCTGTAGCGTAGCAATGCATGAGCCTACCTTTCGCGCCTGCATCGCCGACGCGGGCCTGAATCCTTTCATGTTCGAGATGGCGAACATCCGCGAGCACGGTTCATGGGTGCACGCGCACGAGAAGCCTGCTGCTACGGAAAAAGCCAAGGAGATTGTCGCTTCCGCGGTGGCGAAAGTGAGCCATGTCAAGCCGCTACAGATGTTTCAGGTGCCCGTTACCCGCCGCGCCCTGGTGATTGGCGGGGGCATTGCGGGTATCAGTGCAGCACTCGACCTGGCTGATATGGAGATCGAGACCTATCTGGTCGAGAAGTCGCCGACCATCGGTGGACGCATGGCGCAGCTAGACAAGACTTTCCCGACCATGGACTGCTCGATCTGTATCGAGGCGCCCAAAATGGTGGATGTTGGGAAGAATCGCCGAATCCATCTCCTCACCTATTCGGAAGTCAGAGAGGTGAATGGCTACATTGGAAACTTCCACGTGACAGTGGAGCGCAAACCACGCTACGTGCTACTTGACCGCTGTACCGGCTGCGGTCTGTGTGAGGAAGTTTGCCCGATCGACGTGCCTAACGAGTTCGAGGAGGGCCTAGGGCCCCGTAAGGCGATCTACGTGCCGATGGCGCAGGCTGTACCCTCGGTGTTCACAATTGACCGTGACGCGTGCATTGAATGCTACAAGTGCGTGGACGCCTGTGGCGCGCTGGAGGCGATCAACTTCGCTGAGAAGCCGGAGATGGTCGAGCTCGACATCGGGACGATCATTGTTGCGACCGGCTACGACACCTGGGACCCCACCGCGATCGAGGAATATGGGTTCGGCGTGTACGATAACGTGACGACGATGATGGAGATTGAGCGGCTGCACTGCGCCGGCGGGCCCACCGTCGGTGAGTTTGTGCGTCCGTCCGATGGCAAAGTCCCCAGCAGCCTGGGCCTGATCCAGTGTGTAGGTTCGCGCGACAAGCGTTATCACGAGTACTGCTCCGGGTTCTGCTGCATGTACACGATCAAGAATGCGATGTTGCTGAAGTGGCTGTACCCGGAGATGGACATCACGATCTTTCGGATCGATATCCGCACGCCCGGAAAGACGTACGAGGAGTTCTACGAGCGTGCAAGGGAAGCGGGCATTCACTTTGTGCAGGGACGACCCTCGGAGGTCCGTGAAGACCCCGTGACCCGAAATCTGATCGTGCGGGCCGACAATGCCAGCCTGGGCCGTCCTATGGAGTACGAATTCGAGATGGTGGGCCTGGCTACGGCGGCGATAGCGTCCGATGGTTCTGAAGCACTCGCGCGGGTGCTTACGGTTCCGACAGACTCGCACGGCTTCTTCATGGAGTCTCATCCAAAGCTGAAACCTATTGACACTCCCACCGAAGGCATCTACCTGGCCGGCTCTGCGCAGGGACCGAAAGACATCCCGCTGAGTGTGAGTCAGGGTAGTGGAGCGGCCGGCCGTGCGGCTCGCGTACTTTCGCACGACACTTGGGAGATCGATCCCATCGTGGCGTATGTCTATCCAGAGCGCTGCATCAATGCGCGAGGGGGCAAGTGCGACATCTGCTACCAGGCTTGCCCCTATGGCGCCATTGATAACCGGCCTGGCTCCGGTGAGGCGACACGCATCATCCCGGCCAAATGTCACGGCTGCGGCACCTGTGTGGCAGAGTGTCCCCACAACGCGATCACGCAGCACCACTTCACCGACGGTCAGATACTGGCTCAGATTCACGCGCTGCTGGCTGATCGACCGGAAGAGAAGGTGCTCGCGTTTACGTGCCGCTGGTGTAGTGGGATGGGCGCCGACAACGCTGGGGTGAGCCACTTTCAGTATCCGGCCAACACACGCAATATCATGGTGATGTGTGCCGGCCGCGTGGACCGCGACTTCGTAATGGAAGCTTTCAGACTTGGTGCTGGCGCTGTGTTGGTATCGGGTTGCCATCCGCAGGACTGCCACTATATCGAGGGACGCCAGCATGCCGATGTCCGTATGCAGAAGCTTGCGGTTCAGCTTGGCAACCTTGGGGTTTCGCCGGGACGGTTCCGGGTGGAGTCAGTCTCAGCGACTGAAGGCGCGAAGTGGGCCCGGATTATGCGTGAGATGAGCGAGGTGGTACGCAGCCTTGGCGTGGAGTCGATTCGCGCCGAGAATGAGGCAGCACAACCTCAGCTGACCCGACTCCTGCGCCGTATGCGCGAGGTGCCCGGGGTCTCTGAGGTACTGCAGTTGAGCGAAGCAGCCCGGCTACAAGGGATCGAAACCCCGGTGCAACAGATGGCGCGCGCGGCGGGAGGCGAATAATGGCGTCTGGCGGCAACGTAATGAACCCCTTTCTGGAAGAAGTACTGGAGACAACCGGTGGCGCTCTGGTGCTGCAGTGCTACCAATGCGGGACCTGTTCAGGGTCGTGCCCGGTGATCGACGAGATGACCTACGGCCCGCGGCGAATCATGCACCTGATACAGGCCGGCGACGAAGCCACCGTACTTTCAAGCAAGGATCCGTGGCGTTGTGTGTCGTGCTATTCGTGCGCAAACCGCTGCCCACGGGGCATCGAGATCACGGACTTGATGGCCGACCTGAGGCGTCTGGCGATTGAGAAGGGCTATGCCGAGGACAAGGAGGCGCACTTCGGGCAGGCCTTTGCTGAGACTGTCCAAACGCATGGACGGTTGTTCGAGCCTGAGCTCCTGGCCCGATACTATCTTCGGGTGCTTGATATCGTCGGTCTTCTGAAAATGGTGCCCCTAGGGATTCGGATGCTGCTCAAGGGCAAGTTGCCGTTCCTGCCCGAGCGCGTGGAACATCCGGAGGAGATTGGGAAAATGGATGTGGTTGGATCAACGACGCCTCAGTTCGCGACCGGTGTCTCGGCCCGCGGTCGATCTGGCGCGAAGAAGGCACTAGGTGGGCTGGTCGGAGGGCTGCTGGTAGCTCTGGCGGCGAATTCCGTACTCGTGTGGAGCAGGGGGAGGGGGCGATGACTGCCAGTTACGCGTACTACCCAGGCTGCAGCCTCCTGTCCAGTGCGAAGGAGTATGATCGTTCCGTGCGGGCCGTGTTCGCGCACATGGGACTCAGTCTGACGGAGCTCGAGGACTGGAACTGCTGCGGTGCGGTCCACGGAGACGTGAGCAACCCGGATGCCGCGATCACACTGCCGGCGCGCAGTTTGGCACTGGCTGAGGCGCAAGGGTTCGATACCATCGTTGCGCCGTGTAGTGGGTGCTATAGAAACCTACGGCGTGCGAGCAGACGCGTGACGGCCGACGAGCACGTGCGAGCGATGGTCAATGAGCAGCTTCGCGAAGGGCTCCAGCTCAAAGGGGATATCGAGGTTGTGCACCCGCTCTACGTCATGGTGCAGCACGTGGGTTTGGAATCGATCAAGGCCCTGGTGGCCAATCCGCTGCGTGACCTCAAAGTCGCCAGCTACTACGGCTGTATGCTGACCCGACCCAAGGATGTGTTCGATAGCGCCGAGCGACCCACGGGGCTGGATGAGCTCATGCAGGCCCTCGGGGCCCAGGTGGTGGACTACCCGATGAAGGCTAAGTGCTGCGGCGGCGCCTTGGCCCTGTCACACGGCGACGTGACTGCACGGCTTTCAGGTCATATACTGGTGTCGGCCAAGAACGCCGATGCGGATATCGTAACACTGGCATGCCCGATGTGTCACACGGCCCTTGATGCCTATCAGGGACGGGCAGCGCACATCACAGGTCAGAGTCTGGGCATTCCCGTGCTGTACTTCACGCAACTGATGGGACTGGCATTCGGTCTTGACCCAGCCCGGTTGGGATTCGAGCGGCACATGGTGTCACCCCGGCAGCAGCTAGCACGGTTGGGCTTCTAAGGAGCGGCGCATGAGACGCGGGACAACTTTGAAACACCGAACTGAACAAACGTTGGTCCTAGAGCGCAAGATGGTGACCCATCATGACGTGCTGACCTGGGATCTGGATCGCTGTGTCGGGTGCCAGCTTGGCCCCAAATCGTGCCCCAAGGAAGCGATCCAGCATACTGGGGGAAGCGTGGTGGATGGTCGCCTCGAGACCAAGTTACTGGTCGATGTGGACACGGAGAAGTGCATCTTCTGTGGGATGTGCGTGGTGATGTGCCCCGTGAATGCCATATCGATGACGCTCAATGAGGCGGCATACATCCCGGTTCAGGCCTTTGAGGCGTTCCCGTATCTGGTGGAGTCGACGGAGTTCGACGCCGAAGGCTTCGACTGGGATCGCAAAGACTTCATCATCGACAATTGCCCGACTGACGTGATCAGCTATGACGAAGCAGCGCACACGTTGGTTGTTGACGACGAGCATTGTATCCGCTGCAGACAGTGCGAGGTTGCCAGCGATGGCGCATTCGAGGTGGTGCAGCCCTGGGAAGGAACAGTGGTGCTGCGACGCGAGCAGTGCATTGAGGGCTGCGTGGCATGCGCAGATATCTGCCCAACTCGAGCGCTCCACATCGATGAGAATAGCGGGGAGTTGGTGTTGGCCGACTACTACTGCATCAAGTGTGGGGCGTGCGTGCAGGTGTGCCCTGTTGAGCCGGTGATGGAGGAGTACGATGTCACACTGCAATCCCAGGGCGTAACGCAGGTCAAGACGCTTGTCCGGGTCGCGAACATAGATGAGCTGCCCATCTGGGTCGAGCGATGGCGAGTGAAGCACACGCCTGTACAGAGTGGCGCGTGGGTTGAAGCCCTGGCGAAGTTGGCAGACGAAAAGGCCAGCCAAGTCGAGATCGAGCGCAAACGTGCCGTGAAGCGTCGAGACCTCATCGTGGCGCTGAAGGGGGGGCGCGAGTTACAGGAGCGCGAGGCACAGTCGAAAGAAGCGCAACTGCGTGCCCTAAAGGGCGGGGGAGCGTTTGTCCAGGAGTAGACGGCGGCACCTCGATCGTTGGCGCTGACCGAGGATGGCCGCAGGTGGAGTTGACAACGCGTTCGGGGCGGTATATACCGCCCCGAAGTGCTTAACCCCGGCTTCGTGAAGTCACCATAGATCGGTGGGGCGGAGGGTGGCACTGAAGCTTGTTCGGCAGTGCAAGCGTGCTATAATGCTTTGTCGGGTTAGGAGGCACTGCACATTGATCCATCCATATGCGTTAGTAGGCCTGTTTCTGCTGGTTGCTCTCGTGTTCGGCATCGCCCCAATCTTGTTAGCCTGGATCGTGAGCCCGAAGAAACTAAACCCGCGCAAGACGCAGGTCTACGAGAGCGGCAACCCAACCTTTGGTGAGACCTGGATCGAGTTCAAGCCTCAGTACTACCTCTACGGCCTAGCCTTCGTTGCCTTCGATGTTGAGGCAGCGTTTCTGTTCCCATGGGCATTGGCCCATAACCAGCTCCCCCTCTACGCTGTTCTCGAGGCAGTGGTGTTTCTCGCGTTGCTGGGCCTTGGACTGCTCTACGTCTGGCGCAAGGGATGGCTGGAATGGATGTAGTACCTGGAGGAAGCACCCCGATTCCTGCGTTCCTTCTTAGGCTTCTGGGCGCGTTCGCCATGGCCTTGGTGCCGTTGGTGCTGATTCTGTTCCTGATCTGGGAGTCGCGCAAGGTGATCGGCCGGATGCAGGACCGCCTGGGGCCAACCAACGCGGGCACCTACGCGGGCCCGTTTGCGCTCTTCCAGACATTTGCCGACGGGATCAAGATCCTCACAAAGGAACTGATCATACCCGACGGTGCCGATCGTCCGGTGTTCATCGCCGCGCCAATCCTGGTCGTGACGGTAGCCATTGCAGTCTGGGCAGTGATTCCGCTGGGACCGGCCGGGTTACAGGTAGTCGACCTGGATGTGGGTGCTTTCTACGTGGTGGCGATGTCGTCGCTCGCGCCGTTCTCGATGATCATGGCAGGTTGGAGCTCGCGAAACAAGTACGCGGAGGTAGGGGCTTTCCGCGCAGTCTCACAGATCGTCAGCTACGAGATACCCCAGGTTCTCGCGCTGCTGGCGCCGGTCCTTCTGACTGGATCGCTGTCCCTGCAGAATATCATCCAGGCCCAGTCAGTTCCCTACATTGTGGCTGTCCCGCTGGCGGCGCTGATCTACTTCCTCGCCAGTGCGGCGGAGGTGGGGAGGCTGCCCTTTGAGCTGGCTGAGGCCGATTCGGAGATCGTGGCGGGCTTCTTCACCGAGTACAGTGGGATGATGTTTGGTGCGTTCTATCTGGCTGAGTTCATCAACAACCTGACAGCAGCCGTGGTGTTCGCGATTCTGTTTCTGGGTGGGTGGCGCGGCCCGTGGGTCGACCAAGTGCCTATGCTCGGGGCGGTGTGGCTTCTCCTCAAGGCGTTCCTCGTGTTCAACGTGCTTTTGCTTTTCTGGGCCGCGATGCCCCGGCTCCGCATCGATCAGGTGCTAGGTTTCAACTGGAAGTTCCTGGTGCCACTTGGGATGGTTGTGCTCCTGGCAGTGGCGCTGGTCGATAAGCTGTTGCCCCTCGTCGGGCTGACGGACCCCTGGCCCCGTTCGCTGGGCTTGCTTCTGGCGAATATGGTCCTCGGATTGGGTGTGGTCGGTGTCCTGTCCTGGATGGGTCGGCGCGCGCAGAGGCGAATCGTGCGCCGCGAGGTTGCACCGTGATACAGAGGGTGTAGCGATGCCAGTCAGCCAAGTTGTGTTCCTTGCCGTGGGGGCTCTGGCGCTTGGGGCGGCCGTGCGGGTAGTGATGAGCCATCGAGTCTTTCACGCCGCGCTCTGGCTCATAGGCTCTTTCTTCGGCGTTGCGGCCTTGTACATGTTGTTGGAGTCGCCGTTCATGGCGGGTATCCAGCTCTTTCTCTATATCGGGGGCGTTGCTGTGCTGACCGTGATCGCCATTATGGTGACCAAGGGGGGAATGCGGCCGGATCGTAGATCGACCAACGATCCTTGGTCATCGGCTGTCGTCGCAGTGGCGCTCTTCGCTGTGATGGTTTGGATGATCATACAGCTGCCTTTGCCTGCCGAACCGGCATCGCAAGTGCACGGGGAGAGCCTGCATCTGTTGGGCGCTGCGCTTGTTGATCCGGAGGGTTATCTGCTTCCCTTCGAGGTTGTTTCGGTGATGCTGTTGATTGTGCTGATCGGCTCCCTCTATCTTGGAAGAGAACGCTAGGGCATGGCGATCACAGGTATCCCGCTCTCATGGTACCTGATCGCCGGCGCGGCGCTGTTCTGCGTTGGTGTCTACGGTGTCTTGGCCAACCGCAATCTCATCATGATCATCATGTCGATCGAAATCATGCTCAACGCCGTCGTCCTGAATCTGGTGGCCTTTGCCCGTTACATGGAGCCCGCTCGCGTGACCGGCAAGGCCTTCGCGATCATCGTGTACGCCACGGCCGCCGCAGAAGCAGCCCTGGGGCTGGCGCTGATCATCTCGGTGTGGCGTACTGAGAACACCGTTGCCGTCGAGGAAATTGATCTCCTCCAGGGCTAATTCGCGCTTAGGTAGGAAATGACCGGTGTGTTGAAAGGATCCGTCGTTGCGTGAACTGGCTTGGATGATCCCCGTGGGGCCGTTTGCCGCGTTTGGCCTTATTGCTCTTGGCGCTCACCGGAGCAAGGGTTTGAGCCAGGGGCTGGCTATTGCCGGGATCGTCATCGCGGTTGTGCTGTCACAGCTAGTCTTCTTGGGGGTTGTGATCGACCCTACGCCTGAACGCGTTCCGGTCGCCAATTGGTATACGCTGGGAACAGAGAGGGCTGTACTCAGCACTCAGGTCGATCCGACCGACGCGATCATGGTGGCGATGGTCTCTTTCGTATGCTTGCTGATCTTCGTGTACAGCCTTGGCTACATGGAGGCCGACCGCCGGTCGAGCCGGTACTTCGCCTATGTGTCGCTCTTCGCCGGGGCGATGCTGGGCGCAATGGTCTCCGGCGACCTGTTGGCGCTCTTCATCTTCTGGGAGATCATGGGTACGTGCTCGTATTTGCTGATCGGCTTCTGGTGGGAACGAGAGTCCGCTTCCCGTGCGGCGCTAAAGGCGTTTCTGGTCACGAAGGTCGGAGACCTTTTCCTGATGATGGGGCTGGTGTTGCTCTATGCTCAGGTGGGAAGCCTGGCTTATAGCGATGTGTTCGATCCAGAGACGGTTCGGCGGTTGGCCACGACTCCGTACATCGGGTCGTTGTCGGTGGCCTCTGTCGCGGTGCTGTTGCTGTTCGGAGGAACAATGGGCAAGAGTGCCCAGTTCCCACTACACGTCTGGCTGCCCGATGCTATGGAGGGTCCGACCCCAGCATCAGCACTGATCCACGCGGCTACGATGGTCTCTGCGGGCGTCTATCTGATGATCCGTGCCTTTCCGCTGTTATCTGTATCGCAGGTGATGCCTGTGGTGGCGTCGGTGGGTGTCGTTACGGCGTTGTATGCGTCGATCGTTGCTGTTGCGCAGAGCGACATCAAGCGGGTGCTCGCATTCTCTACGATCAGCCAGCTGGGGTACATGGTAGCAGCGCTGGGCATTGGGGCATATACTGCCAGTCTATTCCACCTTGTCACGCATGCGTTTTTCAAGGCGCTGTTGTTCCTTGCAGCGGGGTCGGTCATCCACGGCATCGAACACGGTCATCGGCATACGTTCGGTCATGCCGTGCCTGCCCACGTACCCGAGCCAGACTTCAGCCCCAATGATATGTGGAAGATGGGGGGTCTGGCCTTCCGGATGCCGGTAACGGCGGCGACTTTTCTAGCTGGGGGGCTCGCGCTCTCGGGTTTTCCGGTGCTGAGTGCCGGATTCTGGTCCAAGGATGAGATATTGGCGCAGGCATGGAACGCAAGTCGCTGGGTCTTCTGGGGGCTGGTGATCGCTGCGGCGATTACGGCGTTCTACAGTGCACGTCAGATCGCCCTGACGTTTCTGGGCACACCGCGGTCCAAGGCGGCAGTCTATGCGCGTGAGAACAAGACCGTGATGGTCGTGCCCCTGATAGTGCTGGCGCTTTTCGCGATCTGCCTGGGGTGGGTGGGCATCCCTCACGGCTTCCCGCTCCTTGGTCGTATCGTGCCGAACTGGTTCGGCGACTTTTCATCACTGTCTCTGGTTGGCCTGGCGGACACGCTCGGTGAAGCAGGGCATCCGGAACAGGTGGCGTTACCGCCCCTGGTTTTCGGTATGGTGGCCACGCTGGGTGGCCTGGCCAGTGGGTGGTGGGTCTATGGTCGACCCGCGGTCACTGGCGCGACGTTGGAGCACGACCCCCTGTCGCAGGCTATGGCACGCCTTCGGCTGGGCTGGCTGTACCGGGCTGCCGAGCAGCGCTTCTACATCGATGCGATCCATGCTGCGGTGGTCGTCGGGCCCACGCTGGGGCTGGCGAAAGTGTGTAGTTGGATCGACCGTAAGGTCATTGATGCCGCGGTCGTGAAGTTCGGTAGGGGGTTTGGTGAAGGCGGGCGGATCGCGCCGGTCGCTGACCGGGTTGACCGGAAGCTGATTGATGCTGCGGTTGTGACCTTCGGCAAGGGCTTCGGCGAAGGCGGACGGGTCGCGCCGGCTGCCGATCGGATCGATCGACGTCTGTTCGACGGGTTGACTGAGGGAACAGGTCTCTTGAGCAGTCTGGTTGCGCGTATCGTCGTGGTGCTGGACGGAGGCGTTGTCGATGGGGTCGTCAATGCATCTGGCTTCCTGGGAAGGGGGCTTGCCAACCTGTCGGACCTCTTGGATGGTTCGGTGCTTGACGGCCTGGTACGGGCTGTCGCGGGCGCCTTTGGGGTCATAGGGCGCTGGATGCGTCGCATCCAGACAGGCCTTTTGCCAGACTATCTGTGGAACGCATTCATGATCATCCTGCTGCTCGTGGCTGTTCTGGTCATGTTCCGGCGGATCTGAACTGGGAGGACACGTGACAATGGCTGTTCCAGTGCTAAGCGCGATGCTGTTCACACCTCTGGTGGGTGCTCTGCTGTTGCTGGTGGTGCCAAGGGAGCGCATCGGGTTGATCCGCTGGCTGGGGGCGATCACTGCATTCCTTGTGCTCCTGCTTACGGGCTACGTATGGTGGTTTGTGGCCCGGAGTGATCCCGGGGAGATGCAACTGGTCGAGGACGTCGCGTGGATCCCTGGCCTGAACATGCGATACACCGTCGGCGTCGATGGCCTAAGCGCGCCCATGGTCTTTCTGGCAGGCCTGCTCACGATGCTGTCGCTCTTCTACAGTGGGTTCACGGTCACCGAGCGCGTGAAGGAGTACTATCTTCTCTTTCTGCTCCTGGAGACAGGCATGTTGGGCGTTTTCCTATCGCTTGACCTGATTCTCTTCTACGTCTTCTGGGAGGTAGGGCTGGTACCCATGTTCCTCCTGATCGGCGTGTGGGGAGGCGAGCGTCGGGAGTATGCGGCCATCAAGTTTTTCATCTATACTCTGGCGGGCAGTGTCTTCGGCTTGCTTGGCATCCTGGCAGTACATTTCCAGACCGGCACGTTCAACGTGCTGGATGCCGCGGCTGCCGCGCCCTTTGCAGACAACCCGACGTGGGCAACGCTTGCCTTCTGGGCTCTGTTTGTGGCCTTCGCCATCAAGATCCCTGTCTTCCCGTTCCATACTTGGCTGCCCGATGCGCATACCGAAGCTCCGACCACGGGTAGCGTCATACTTGCAGGGATCCTCCTCAAGCTGGGGGCCTACGGCATGATGAGGGTGGCGCTACCGCTGTTCCCGGAGCGCTTCTACTACTTCTCTGTCGAGGTGCCGATCATCACCGTAATGGCCTTGATGAGCATCGTCTACGGAGCTTTGGTGTGCCTGGCCCAATGGGATCTGAAGCGGCTGGTGGCGTATTCGTCTGTGGCTCATATGGGTTACGTGACGCTCGGGCTTGTGGCGGCGGCGGCAGCCTGGCATGGGTTGTCTGGCAGTGATGGCGGTATGTTCGATGCCGCTGCGGCTGGGCTCAATGGTGCAGCCCTCCAGCAGTTCTCTCACGGCATCGTGACAGGAGCGATGTTCTTCCTGGTGGGGATGATCTACCAGCGCACACACACCCGCGAGCTAAAGGCCTTTGGCGGCCTGGCGTCTGTGGTTCCCACGTACTACGGGATCACGATGGTGATTGCCTTCGCGTCACTGGGCCTGCCCGGCCTCATCGGCTTCTGGAGCGAGTTGTTTGTGTTTCGGGGCGCGATTCGGCTCATACCGGTGGCTGCGTTCATTGGCGTGGTTGGCGTTGTCTTCACCGCTGGCTACGTCCTATGGAAGATCGTGCAGAACATGTTTCTGGGTACGTTGGATCGTCAGCGATGGGGTGAGCTCCAGGATCTGACCTGGTGGGAGCGGCTGACGTTGTGGCCTCTGGTGTTGTTGACCATCGTCTTGGGAGTCTACCCAGCCCCCCTGATCAACAGCTTCAACGCCGCCGCCACTACACTGTTGCGTGCGCTAGGGCAGCGCTAGCTGGAGAGTCTAGCGGCGATGAGTAGTTCCGTCTGGTATCTGTTACCGGGTCTGAGCTTGCTTGTATCGGCGCTGCTTGTCCTAGTGCTCGATCTCGTCCTGGACCGAGCGCGATCGGCCCGTTGGGCGTGCTGGGTGGCGCTGGCGGGCACGGCTGGTGCTCTTGCTGCTACCCTCGCGTTGGGTGAGACCGAGAGTGTGCCGGTGCTCAACGTGGCCGTGTTCGATGGGTTCACCCGGTATGTCTGGGCTCTTGTTCTTGTCGCCCTGGCGATGGTCTTGCTTCTGAGTGAGTCCTATATCCGGCAGCAGAGTGGAGAACCAGCGGTCTTCTACTCTGGGGTGCTGTTTTTCGGTTTTGGCGCCTTGTTGCTGGCCGCCTCGGCGAACACCATAATGCTACTTCTTACTGTGGACCTGCTGAGCCTGGTTGGCTACATGCTCACGGGATACTTCCACACTGACAAGCGCTCCACAGAGGCCGCGATCAAGTACCTGGTCTACGGCTCGGCTGTCTCTGCTGTGATGGCTCTTGGGCTCTCGTGGCTGTATGGCCTCACGGGCACCACGGACTATGGTCTCACAGCGCGCGCGCTTTCGGGCGCCTGGGTCTGGTCGCCTGTGCAGGCCGTTAGCCCGCGGTCACTGATCCCTGTCTTGATCTTCATTCTGGCCGGATTTGCGTTCAAGATCGGGTCTGCCCCGTTCCACCAATGGCTCCCCGACGCGTTCGAGGGGGCACCGGTTCCGGTTACAGCAGCCCTGGCGATTGTGCCGAAGGTCGCGGGCTTCGCGGCGTTGGTGCGGGTGACCATGGTCATGCTCCCCGACTATATCGCGCTGGGTGCGATCTGGCGGTCGCCTCTGTTAGCGTTTCTGGCGGTCGGGGCGATGCTATTTGGCAACCTCACCGGCCTATGGCAGACAAACATCAAGCGCCTGATGGCCTATTCCGGTATTTCGCAGGTGGGGTACGCGCTTATCGGAGTGACGGTGGCCACCCAGCAGAGCCTTAGCGCGGTTCTAGTCTACCTTGCAGTCTATACGCTGGCAGAGCTCGGTACGTTTGCGGTCATTGCGGTTGTGTCCCACCAGACGGGCCTGGAGATGATCCTCGACTACGACGGCTTGCATCAGCGTGCGCCGATACTGGCGGTGGTCCTGCTCGTCTGTGTGCTGTCTCTGTTCGGCATGCCGGGTACGGCAGGATTCATGGGCAAGCTGCGGCTCTTTACTGCCGTGTTTGAGGCAGGCCAGGTCTGGCTCCTCGTCGTGGCAGCGGTCAATAGCGTGATCTCGCTGGCATACTACTGGAAGGTGATGCGTGCTGCTTTCATCCTTCCCGGTCACGGGTTGCCGCCGATTGGGATCCCGGTAGCATCGCTGATTGTTCTGGTGTTCGCTGTGTTAAGCGTGCTCCTGTTGGGAATCTACCCGAACCTCGTGCTTGACTGGGCCGACGCAGCCGTTCGGGTTTTCGCTTTCTGAGGGTGACTTGCGATCGGTGGCGCTGGTCCATGATTGGCTGAACCAGTATGGGGGCGCGGAGCGCGTTCTCGAGCGGCTGGTCGGCCTATTCCCGCAAGCTCCGGTGTACACGAGCATCTACTGGCGCGACGGTATGCCGCAGGCCTATCGCGGGTGGGACATCCGAACGACGTGGATGGATCATCTGCCGTGGATTCATCGGTGGCAGCAGCTCTATTTCCCGCTCTATGCGGCAGCATTCGACGGACTGGACCTGAGCAACGTCGGGTATGATCTCGTCGTGAGCAACAAGAGCGGTTTCTGCCACGGTGTCCGCACCGAGAGCATTCCCCAGCTATGCTACTGCCTATCGCCCACGCGCTATGTATGGCAGTTCGACCTCTATGCTGCACGTGAACGCCTGCCGTCGGTGTTGCGAGTGCTCCTGCGACCCGCGGTCGCCTGGCTCCGACGATGGGACTACGGCGTGGCGCAGCGGTCGAGCGTTCACTACGTGGCAATCTCCAGTGAGATACAGCGCCGGATCGCCGATTTCTATGGGCGTGAGTCCGAGATCATCCACCCCCCCGTCGATCTGGAGCGGTTTGTTCCCAGTCGGGTGCACGAGGGTTACTACCTGATCGTATCCCGGCTGGTGCCCTACAAGCGCATCGATCTCGCGGTAAAGGCCTTCACGGAGCTCGGCCTGCCCTTGGTGATCGCCGGCGATGGCCGGGATCGGCATGCGCTGGAGGCAATGGCAGGCGACAATGTTCGATTTCTGGGCTACGTGCCCGACTCTGACCTGCCGGCGCTGCTGTCACGCTGCAAAGCGTTTGTGTTCCCGGGCTATGAGGATTTCGGGATCGCGCCGGTTGAGGCACAGGCCGCGGGTAGACCCGTCGTGGCGTTTCGAGCGGGCGGAGCACTGGATACGATCATCGAGGGCGAGACAGGTGTGTTCTTCGATGAGCCAACACCTGAGGCGCTGGCAACCGCGGTGAGGCAGTTTGACACTGACGCTACTGACGGCTCGGCGTGCCGGCGCAGTGCCGAACGGTTCTCTCCGGAGCGCTTCCGCAGTCGTTTGCTCGCGGCGGTTGAGCGACTTGCGGGTTGAGCGGATGGTGTCAGCTGCTAAGGCATGCTCTGAACTTCCCACTCGGGACGTAGGGTCCACCAGGGCAGCGAGCCGTAGGACGCGATGATGTCTTCCGAATCGTAGAGCTCGAGCATACACTCGAACCAACTCATGCCTTCAGTCTTCTGGAAGTGCCACCATTCAATGTCGTAGTACGACTGTCGCCAGTTCGATAGCGCGTTGCGGCGTTCCCAACCATAGTCCAGCGCGAGGGTGGTGAAGTCCACGTAGTAGCCACTGGGAATGGCCTTCAGCTCCCCTCCGTTGGCTGAGGCGAGTCCCCCCTTCGATCGCGCATCGAGATTCCAGGGTGCTACCCGCAGGGGTTCGCCCAGGCTGCCGTCCTGAGTCTGAGCCTTGATGAACACTCGCCAGTAGGTCACGCCACCCACATCCTCGCGGACCAGCTCAATGGTGCCGGATCGCAGAAAGCCCTGATTGACGTCCACAGCGCGGCCGCACACGTGCCAGGAGATGCGACCCTGCCCAGGTCTGGGCGTGTGGTCCATAGGCCGCCAGGAATCACCCAGAATCGCCAGGTAGTCCCAGCCGGTCACCTCGGCTACCCGCTTGCGCAGGGCATTGTAACTGTCGTTCACCCTGTCGCTGAGCTTCTCTGCATGGTCGCTGTGATTCACATCGGGCAGTGACACGAGAGTGGCCTTCCGAGCATCAGCTGAGAGGAGCAGCTCTGTATAGAGTGGTACCGTGTCCGCCTGCGACTGCTGTGCAAGCAGTGCCTCGAAGTCCGGCCCAAGGCTATGGGCGCTCCAGTGAGGGCGCTCGATCACATCAGTCGAGCTAAAGCCCTCCTGAGCCAATGCCCATCCCCGGGTGTCGGCTGCGATGAGGTAGGACGTTGTCTCCTGCCGGTACACAAAACCGAGGGCCTGCGCATCGGGTGACCAGGTAGGCTTGCTGCCAATCCCAAACAGGATGGGTCGCAGTTCGCCACGGGCGGCTGCTTCCTTATCGAACGGGATGCGCCAGATCGTCTCGCTGCCCGGGACTCCGGCTGAGTAGGCAAGATACTTTCCATCGGGCGACCAGGTGGGATAGTCCTCATTCTCATCAGGCGTGTTGGTGAAGTTCGTCACGCTGCCGTCGTCGAGGGATAGGATAAAAAGGTCCTTGTTATCGTTGCGATAGGATGTGAAGGCTATATGTCGTCCGTCCGGCGACCAGGCAGGCGAGTAGTCGGGGTCTGCATCAAAAGTGACGCGCTGGCGCCCACCGGTCTCCAGGTTGAGGATGTGGATGTCCAGGTTGTCCTCGGCGTACGCCTCAAAGGCAAGCCACTTGCCGTCGGGTGACCACGTGGGTCCAGCCTCGAATTCGGGCGTGCGCGTAATCCGCAGGATCGTTCCTGACGACATATCCATGGTGTAGAGATCCCAGCCCTGAGCGCGTCGCGAGGCAAAGGCCAGGTACCGTCCATCCGGTGACCACGCAGGGTCGCGGTCATCATTGGGATCGAAGGTGAGCCGCAGAAGTTGGCCGGTTGTCTGGGAAACCAGGTAGATGTCGCTGTTGCCGGCGTGACGCATTGCAAAAGCAAGAGTCCCTCCGCTTCCTACGGGCGTCGGCTCCGCTGTCGGGGTGGGGGACGACACCAGGCTGGCCGGCGTCGCTGTGACGATGACCGTTCGCTCCAGCTCGCGCACAGCGTGGATAACCGGCTCGCGGACCATGGTGACCAGGATCAGTGCTATGATGAGCAGTAGCCAGATCATGGCGGGTATCTTGGCGGCCCCGGGCACCATCAGCCATGCGTAGATTGATCTGAGTAGGCTCTGTTTCTTCATGGGAAGTGCACCGCACGCACAACGATAGCCCAATTCTTACGGATGTCAAACCAATGAAGACGGGGCAACCCGGTTAGGCTGCCCCGTCTCGAAAGCGAAGATAGTGCGCTACGACTCGGCCTCGGCCGCGATGCGGCGCTGCTTTGCTGCCAGCCGCGAGAGGAGGATGCCGAGTTCATACAATGCGATGAAGGGGCCGGTGACCAGGAGCAGTGTCACGGGATCTGTGGTGGGGGTCACGACGGCGGCGAAGATCACCGCGAGGAACCAGACGATGCGCCGGCCGCCGGCAAGTTGCTTGGGAGTGAGCAGCCCAAAACGGGCAATGACATACACGATGAGCGGTGTCTGGAACAGCACTCCCATCCACACAACGAGGGTTGTGACGAATGAAAGGTAGTTCTCGAGCGAATACGTGGGCTCGACGACCTCTCCCAGGAAGCCCATCAGAACGGGCAGACTGATAGGAATGAGCACCTGCAAGGTAAACAGGCCCCCAAGCAAGAAGAAGACAACCACAGCAGGAATGCCGAAGAGAATCACGTACCGCTCGTTGGGGAAGAGACCCGGGGCGACGAATCCGTAGATCTGGTACATAATGTACGGAAGGGCGATCGCGAACCCGGTAGCGAGAGCGATCTTGAAGTAGATGATTGGCGCCTCGGTGGGGCCTAGCACGATGACGCTCTGACCCTGCAAGGGCAGTACCAGCCAGCGTACGACAGCATCGGCAAAGGTAGATGCGACAATCGTAGCGAGCAGCCAAGCGATGATCGCCCGAAAGAGTCTTTGCCGGAGCTCCTTGATGTGCTCGAAGAGGCTCATTGAAGGTTCGTTTGCAGCCATCTGCTAGTGCTCCTCGTCGTCGCTGGCAGGCTCTGGCGCCTTGTCCTCGGGTGCTGCAACGGGCTCATCGACTTCAGTGCCTTCCACGAGTGGGCGATCGGACTCCTCGGCTACGAGCGCAGTCTCCACGATAGTGTCGAGCGGCTCCACCGGCAGCTCACCGGCGTCTGTGGCTTCGGCATCAGCCACGGGCTCATCGACCTCAGAGCCCGCCGCGAGTGGGAGATCGGACTCCTCGGCTACGAGCGTAGTCGCCGCCATAGTGTCGAGCGACTCCACCGGCAGCTCACCGGCGTCTGTGGCTTCGGCATTAGCCACGGGCTCATCGACCTCAGAGCCCGCCGCGAGTGGGCGATCGGACTCCTCGGCTACGAGCGTAGTCTCCGCCATAGTGTCGAGCGACTCCACCGGAAGCTCGCCGGCGTCTGTGGCTTCGGCATTAGCCACGGGCTCATCGACCTCAGTGCCCGCCGCGAGCGGGCGACCGGATTCGCCGTCTGCGGGACCGGTCTCCGGGACGGTGTCGAGCGTCTCCCCCGGTAGCGCGCCAGCATCTGTCTCTTCATCCGTGTCTTCGGTGGCTTCTGTCGCAGTCACATCATCAGAAGTAGGTGCAGGCCGGGCGAGCGTCTTGGCGGTCTCTGCCTCCTCGACCATGGCTGCTCCCTCTTCAGGTGACTGACCTTCTACCGCCGGCATCGGGGCCGGTGGCGGTGACTTTGCTACGGCAGCACTCAAGTCCGAGGTGGGGTCGGCGATCTTGGCCTGCTTTGCGAGGGCCGCTGCGCTTTCGGCAGCCTGTGCTTTCATGGAGCGCTGAGCCTGCGAGACGTCGCCTTCTACGGTGGTCTTGATATCGCCGACCGTGGTCTTGAGGGCGGCAATGGCCTCCTGTGCTTCGGATACCGTCGCCTTCGTCTCCTCCAGGGCCTCCTGGATTTCTTCGGACTCGAACTCCTGTTGAATGCCACTGCTAAACTGCGACCACATGTCACGCGCTTGTCGCGCGTACCTGCCCACAGTGCGCATCATCTTCAGTATGTCCTCAGGTCCGAACAAGATGAGCGCGACGAGCACAATGACAAGAAGCTCGCCGCCTCCAATGTTGAGGAACTCCATGCCTAACTCCCGTGGGAAATGAGAGACTAGCTGCGTGACTCAGCAGCTAGTCCGAATCTGAGCCTTCTGTCTTCCCCGGCTGTGCCTCATCGGATTTCATTTCCCGCTTGAAGCCGCGAATGCCTTTGCCGAGTTCACTTCCGAGTTTCCCAAGGCGCCCAGGACCGAAGATCAGCAGCGCCAACACGAGTACCAAGAGCAACTCGGGCAGACCAAAGTTACGAAACAACATGTAGACCTCCACCTGGACCTATGGCCACCTAGATCGTCGTTGGGGGGTGGCTCGCTGCGGCTAATGATACTACGAAACTGAAGTGGGGCAATGACACAACCGCGCTGCCGGTAACACACAACGGCCCGACCCCAGAGGGGCAGGCCGTTGAGGGCGAAGTCCCCGGTGAGACTCGAACTCACAACCCCCTGGTTCGAAGCCAGGTGCGCTGTCCATTGCGCCACGGGGACA
>JAXDDO010000084.1:0-47598 GCA_034676805.1 Anaerolineae bacterium
GGCGTGTAGCTTTCAGGCTCCAGCCGGCCTTCGAGCAAATCCTTGAGAAGCCGAAAGTCAGCCTCTACCACACTGCGCAGACTCGGCTGGTGCAATGCAGCCGCCGGATGAAACATTGGAAAATAGACGAGGTCCCCGACCTTGCGCGGTTGCCCATGAACCACGGAGATCTTCTCATCGGGATAGGCGCGCGCCATTGAGTGGCGCCCCAGCGTGACGATAACTTTGGGATTGATCACCTCGATCTGCTGGTCCAGATACGGCTTGCAGGTCTCGACCTCATCCAGCTCGGGGTCGCGGTTGCCGGGCGGCCGGCACTTGATGACGTTCGTGATGAACACCTGCTGGCGATCGATGCCTGCTTTTTCCAGTAGCTCGTTGAGGAGGCGCCCAGCTGCCCCAACAAAAGGAAGCCCTTGTTGGTCCTCGTGAAAACCCGGGGCTTCACCGATGAACATGATCTGCGCGTCAGCCGCGCCATCTCCCGGTACAGCCTTCGTTCGACCTACGTGCAGCGGGCACTTAGTGCACGTGCGCACCTGTGCGTGAATTGCTTGGAGAGATTTCTCTTTGTTCATCTCGCTTCCTCCTTACCAGAATCTCGCGGGTCCTGGCCGAAAAGCCGTCTCCGATATGCGTCACGTCCGGCGCTGCTAACCTCCGTCTGCTTGCTCGATTCCGATCTCACGCGCCAACTCTGCCAACCGGTCGCGGACTCGGTCGGCGTAGCGAGGATGATCGTTCACACGGACAACCATATAGAAAGCGTCCTCACCGTCGGCATAGTAGCGATGCAGCCGCGAGTGAGGCGCGAAGTTGTACTTCTCGTACAACTGCTGGGCCACGTGGTTGGAGATGCGGACCTCCAGCCCTACAAGATCAGCCCCGTCGCCGAGGGCCCAATCAATGGCAGTAAGCAGCAGCACCTCGCCCAGCCCCTGCCCCCGCCACTCGGATCGCAGCGCAAGCGTGCTGATGTGGCCTCGCGTTCCCTCTACGCGCATCCCGACGAATCCCAGTAGCCTTGCGCTATGCCGGCGTTGCTGGTCAGCAGCAGGTGGGAGTTGTGCGGGATCCACGAGCTCCAGAACGAAATAGCGTGATCGTGGATTGAAGTAGACTTCCTGGACGTAGGCCGATTCAGGCCAGGGATCCTTGAACACCATCCGGTCCACGGAAACAACAGCTGGAATGTCCCGCCCTCCCATAGGGCGGATGCGGAAGGCGTAGGTCGGGCCGTTCATCGTGCATAGAGAGGCAATAGCGCAGATGGGGCATCCACTTGGCTGGCACGCAACCGCCGCCATGCAATATCGGCCAGGTAGCCAGCTCTGCGCAGATGCGAGGCCGGCGGCGGAAGCTCGACCCGACCGAATAGGGAACGCATCGATTCCCGACCCACCGCTTCAATCTCCCCGACCATCACCGCCGGCAGCTCAAGCTCGTCGATGAGCTGGCGCCACGTGACCACCTGCACACCCGTATCAGCCTGCCAGCCTTCACTCTGCCAGCGATAGCGTGCGTAGCCGACGCGTTTCCGACCGGCAGCGAACACCGCGTAAAGCGGGCGTTCGTCCTGGGGTTGCGCCGCGGCCAGGATATCGAGTGTGGGCACGCCCACCAGAGGCAGCTTCCGCGATGATGCTAGCCCCTTCGCTACGGATACACCCACACGCACCCCAGTATACGAACCGGGACCGATACACACACCAACCGCCGTGAGGTCTGTCGCTGTGAGGCCCGATGCATCCAGCATCTCCACAACACGCGAAAGTAGCGTCACGGTATGGCGATTCGATGATTCCCAAGTGCATTCCGCACGCAGCACCGCGCCGTCGTGAAGGGCTATACTGGCGCGCTGTGTGGCTGTATCCAGCGCAAGTAACATCAGATCCCCATAAGCTCCTGTCGGAAATCATCGAGAATCGCCTGGTGCACTTCGCCAAATGCCTGAAAGACCAGGGAACGGCGATACTCGTCTAGCATACGCATATGCACCCAGAGATGCTCGTCGGGCAAGAGCCCCGGATGCCGTTCGGGCCACTCAATCAGGCATACCGCATCGGCCGCACCAATGATCTCATCCAGACCCAACAAGTCAATTTCGGCACTGGAGTTCAAACGGTACAGATCGATGTGGTAAAGCGCAAGGTCATCCTGGTGACGTTTGTGGCGCCGGACGAGCACAAATGTGGGGCTCACCAGGCGAGTGGTGGCCCCCCATCCCATACCCACGCCCTGTGCGAACACCGTCTTGCCGGTTCCCAGGTCACCCTCCATTGCCACAACCTCACCCCCGTGCAGGTAGCGCCCCAGACGTGCGCCCAAGCGACATGTCTGCTCGGGGCTGCGGCTGATGAACTCCAGGACGTCCTTAGTTAGGATGGGCATAGGCCACTTCGGGAACCACGATGGCGTCATTATACTACAAGCCAAACGACTTCCAAACACGCACGTTGTACTGGGATACGCCTATGGCTGAACGGGCGATTTCAGCCAAGGTCGCCGGACGCCAGGCTGAGCAGACGCCGGGAGGCGCGCTTGGCTCCCGGTTCACTGTCCCCGACAGGGCCCACACACGATGGACAGCCTTCCGCACAGGGACACCCTGACACTCGCTCCAGAGCAACCTCTACCAACTTAGGCCACAGATCAACGAGACGTGGCGACAGCCCAACGCCTCCGGGTATGGCATCGTAGACGATGATGGCGGGCAGTCCTGTCTCGGCGTCGCGCGACTCCACGGCGGTGCCGAGGTCTCCCGGGTCACACATCAAGAAGACGGGGGCCAGATTGCGCAGCAAATAGCCCAGACCACCAAGTGCAGTGCGTGCGCCGCGGGTTCGCTCTACCTGATGGTGACAGACTGAACACAGGCTAAGCAGATTCTCCGGCGCATGGGCTAGGCGCAAAGCCATTGGTCGGGCGTACTCGGCCATGAAGGTACGCAAAGGCGTAAGGTGATGGACCTCGAGCGGGCGCTCGGGACTCGCTGGCTGACCACAAAGCCGGCAACGGTATCCATCCCGCTCCAGCATGCGCGCGCGGATCTCGCTCCACTCCGGCCCATAGTCCAGCGGCGCCACCAGGACCCCCTCCTCGGCGAGCGCATCGACGAGGGCTGGCCCTAGCGTCAGCCTGAAGGCCTCAGTCTCGATCTGCTGTTCTGGCAGGTGAATCTCGCCCCACCCCAGCGTCTCACGTGTGCTCAGGTGTACCCTGCGGTAACTCGTCGGCTTGATGTGAACCAGAACCTCCTCGTCCGTCCGGGCCGTCCCCCCGACGTAACCGTCTCCCGGAACCTGCCGCCGAAGAGCGATGCGTTCCACCTTTGTAGTAGCAGACGCGACCGTGTAGTAGTCCAGATCAACCACACGCGCCAGCGCCAGGCCCTGCTCCCAGTCCAGCGACTCGATGAGATAGGGCGTCGCCGCGTGGAAATAGACTGCACCCTCATGGACCAGCAGAGGGGCACTGGGACGATCGACAGTGCCGATGACCCCCTCCTCGTCCGTCCGGACCACGACATTGTCCGGAGTCGAGCTCCTCAACGACACGCCCTGTGCAGGATAGGATTCGGCAATCCACGTGAACTGATTGTGGCTGCTGTGGAGCAGCCCTTCCGCGCTCAAAGCTTCAAGCAGGTCATCGACCTCCACCTCGGCGCCAAACCGTTCGTGACGCTGAAACGGCAGCTCAAAAGCGGCACAGGTCAGGTGCGAGGCCAGCAAGCTCAGCGTATTGGGGTTCAGCAGCGCCTCTTCAGGAGAGCGATCGAAGAAATACTCCGGATGGGAAACCAGATACTGGTCCAGAGGCGCCGAGGTTGCGATCAGCACAGAGAGTGAGGTCCCGGCCCTGCGGCCCGCGCGCCCCATCTGCTGTCGCGTCGCAGCAATGCTGCCGGGATAGCCGACCAGTATCGAGGCGTCCAGCGCTCCGATATCGATGCCCAGTTCCAACGCGTTGGTAGCGATCACAGCACGCACACGACCGGTCCGCAGTCCATACTCAATAGCACGGCGCTCGTGCGGAAGGTACCCTCCCCGGTAGCCCTGGACGGCGTTGGGATCGCCTCCCTGATCGGCGACGCGGCTACGTAACTCGCGCAACATCAACTCCACCGACAGGCGCGAGCGGGCAAAGGCAATGACCTGGACGCCGGCCTGGAGTAAGCGCATCGCCAGCGCCAACGCCTCATCGGCCGCGCTCGCGCGCACGCCCAAGGCAGGGTTCACCAACGGAGGATTGTAGAAGATGACTTCTCGTTTCCCGTAAGCCGCCCCATCGGTGGTGACCAGGGTTACAGGACCCTCCCAGAGTCTCTCTGCCAGTGCCTGAGGATTGGCTATGGTCGCGGAGGCTGCGACATATTGGGGACTCGAACCATAGAAGCCCGCGATCCGGCGCAGCCTCCGGAGCACGTTTGCCACATGGCTGCCGAATACGCCCCGATAGGTATGGAGCTCGTCGAGCACCACGTAGCGTAGCCCCTCGAAGAAGCGCATCCACTGCGTGTGGTGCGGCAAAATGCCCAGATGGACCATGTCGGGGTTGGAGATGACGATGCGTGCCTCTTGACGGATCGCCGCGCGGTGGCGCTGGGGCGTGTCACCATCGTAAGGGCGAAGGGCAAGTGGCGCGCCCAAAGCACCGATCCAGCGCTCCAGGGCCGCTATCTGGTCGTGGGCCAGGGCCTTGGTCGGGTAGAGCAGCAGAGCTGTGGCCTTGGGGTCCTGAAGCAGCGTGTTCAGGACCGGCAGGATGTAGCCCAGCGTCTTCCCTGAGGCCGTGCCCGTTGACATAGCCACGTTCTCACCGCGCAATGCGGCTTCCACTGCCAGGATCTGGTGACTGTACAGCTCGCCAATCCCCTGACTTGCGCCCGCACCCAACAACCGCGGGTCCAGCCCACTGGGCCAGGGCTCAGTCCGTGCAGCTCTGTCCGGCAACGTCTGCCATGCGGTCACGTTGCGAATGAACCGCGGGTCCGCCTGCAGCCTGTTCAGCACCGAGCCCAAGTCGCCTGCCATGCGCCAGGTCACTTCCTGCACGCTGCTGTCGCGGGCACAGATGGCTGAAGGCTCATGCTTGTCACGCCTTACGCAACGCTAGGGGGATGACGATCAACGCCGTTGTAGCGAGCAGCACCAGCGCTAGCTGAACGACGACCCCCAGCGTGACCAGCATGCCACCCGTTGCGGGAGACGAGGCAGCCAGACCCAGCCCGCCTACGCTCACAATGACGTTGAGATTCCACAGCCCGTGGAAGATGACGGCCACGCCATAGGTGATCGGGAGCGCCCACCGCCGCCCTCGCCAGAACCATCCCCAGCCCAGCCCGAGCAGACCGCTGGTAAGTACGTGCATTGCTGTAGCGAACAGCCGCACGCCGACACTCCCCAACCAGCCCCCGACGCCGCCCAACCCCACCGCGCCGTTTGAGACGCCCTCAAGCCACGCAAAACCGAGGCCACACGCGGCCCCCCAGAGAAAGGCCACCGGGGCTATGGGCTTGACCCACATCCCGAACAGGCCCAGTAACAGGGTCTTGCTCAGTTCCTCGACCAGAGGCGTCACAACAGAGAGCGTCAGAGTAAGCGCCAAGAGGACCACGGGCGAGGTCACAACCCCTAGAATCTCCGCTTCGCTCGTGGGCGGCCTCACGGTCCAGCCCTGCACAAGTGTCAGCAGCCGGTCAACTTCGGCGCTGCCGCCGGGGAAGACCATCGCCACGGCGACGCTAAGCATCCCGCTGAGCATCAGGCCGATCACCTCTACCGGTATAGCCAGGACCACACCCGACGCGCCGCTCGCGAGTGCCAGGACCGTCCGTCGAATGCTAAGCGCAGATTCACGCCCGATTAGCAGCGTGACAACCGAGAGGAGCAACAGCCCCGGCAACGTGATCATCAGGAAGTGAAAGGGTGCGAAGAGCGCATGCCCCTGCAGTTGGACTGGCATCAAGCTGCCGCTGATGGCTGTAACGATGCTGCCCAGTAACAGAACCGCCCATGTCCACCGGCTGTAGAACCTCATGGAGGGTGCATTCCGCCAACCACGCAAGCCAGCTACGCCCAAGCTGATCCCGAGCGTCGCCGCGATGAGACCAAAGCCTGCCACGATGACGCCTGCCGCACCAAACGCCTCGGGCAATGCGAAGGTCACGCTGACCGACGCGAGCCCCAACACGAGCAGCCCCAAGCCGCCAAACCCGGCAAGTGCCCACAACCACCTAGGTATCTCTGTTTTCTGTTCCACGTGCGTTCCCTTCGACGGTTCGGCGATAGACAGACAGGTTCAAAGACAAGAAAAGAGGATAGAGGAGCCGCGCAGCACGCAGCGTAGCCACTCTATCCTCTTCGGAACGTGATCTGGCTACGCTAGTTGTCGATAATCTCCACGGACTCCAGCACGTCAGCCGGCAGGGCGGTCGGGTCTCCGACCAATACGCGTGTCAGTTCATCCAGGATATCCAGCCCCTCGATGACCTGACCGACCAGTGCGAACTGTGAGTTCAACTGCGCGGCGTCGCTCCCGAGCGTCACGAAGAACTGACCGTTCGCGAGCATCCCAACCAGGCCCGCCCGATCGAATACGCCCTGAGTCTCCCCCTGGCAGTAGTATCCGGGATAGCCGACGGTCGAGTTTGTGGGATCGCCGGTCACAGCAACAAAGTTGTCGCGTACGAAGAAGAACTCAGAGCCATTGTACCACTGCTCTTCTGCCAGGAACACGAAGCTGTTGACGTGCACAGGCGCAGACGCGGGCAGCAGATGGACGCGAATATCTCCCTTGCTCGTTTTCAGCACGGCTTCGATCTCGTCATCGGCGCCAACGGTGGCTTCAGGGGGAGCATCGTAGAAGATCTCGTCCTGCTGTTCCAGGATATTCAGGTAGGCTGTCAAGCCCTGGAAAGACAGGCCGATGTCGGAGGGGAAGAGCAGGTTATTGAAAATGAAAGTCGGCGTTCCGCCCAAGCGCATCTCGGCGGCCTCAGCATACTGGGACCGGATCTTGTCCAGATAGGTGTGGTTGTCCAATGCCGCGTCGAACGCTTCCAGGTCCAGGCCCAGCTCCTCAGCGTAGTCGCTAAGCCGGGTCCGTATATCCTCAGCACTCAGGGCATTCCACTCGCCTGCGCGATCGAACAGCAGATCGTGCATCTCCCAGAACTTGCCCTGGGCGCCTGCTGCCTCGGCTGCCTCGGCGGTGATCTCCGCATGTACGTGGAAATCCAGCGGAAAGTGACGATAGACCAGCCGTACGTGGGTATTGACATCCAGGAAATCCTGGATGATCGGGTACATCCCTGCGCAGCCGGAGCACTGGAAATCCGAGTATTCGAAGAGCGTGATCTCGGCTTCCTCGGGGTTGGCGCCCTTTACCCAGTCCGTCTCATCCACGGGCCTGACAGAGACTTCTGGCAGAGGGGCAGCCTGACACACGCCCGGAGTCTCAGGAGTCACAACCATCACCGGTTCCGAGGGATCCGCGGTTACGGCGGGTGTTGCGACCCCGGGCTGCTCCGCCGGGACATCGGTGGCAACAGCCGTGGGCATGGATGTCGGCGCGGGTGTCGGCTCCGGAGTAGCTGGCGTCCCACACGCTGACAGCAGCACCACAATCGCCAACCCGAGGGCCGGCAGCTTCATTAGGACGTGTTTCATTGTCTCGTTCTCCTCTTCTGTGCCAATTTAAAAGATATTATACCACCAAAATTGCTTTATCCAGCCGTCAGGAGACCCTCTTGCCGGTATTCAGGGCCCGTTGTTCCGAAGTTTGGTTGGCAGGCCAGAAGGGAGGTCTCTCCATTCGCCATAGCGCAACAACGCCAGCCACGACAATCACTGCCCCAACCAAATACCCTTCCAAAACGGTTGCTTGTGTCACAAAGATGGCCAACAGGCCCAATGCAAAGGCCACGATATAGAGCAGGAACACGGCCTCGCGCCGTGAGAATCCTGCATAGGTCAGGCGATGCGACGTGTGATCCATGCCAGCAGTAGTGATTGGATTGCGGCCACGGCGCAGCCGCGAAATCGTGACCAGCGTTGTATCGAAGATCGGAATGCCCAGGACCAACAGCGGAATCATCCAGGTCACAAAAGGAACATTCTGGGGAAAGCGCAGCTTGATGCCCAGCGACGCCAATGTGTAGCCGAGAAACAGGCTGCCGGAGTCGCCCATAAAGATCGTCGCAGGGTTCCAATTGTAGATGAGAAACCCAACGCACGCTGCCATCACAGCGACCGACAGGGCTCCCACCAGATACTGCCCACTCAGCGCACACATCAGTGCGAAGTGAGCCGCTGCGATTGCTGCGATGCCGGCAGAGAGGCCATCCATGTTGTCGAGCAGGTTCAGAGCATTCGTGATCCCAACAACCCACAGAACAGTCACCGCAAGATTCAACGCGGGATAAGGAAGCGTACGCACGCTGATGCCGTTCAGGATCAACAACCCCACAGCGAGCAGTTGCCCAACCAACTTGACTCCGGCGCCCAACGAGAACCGGTCATCCCAAAACCCAAGAAAGGATACCAACGTCGCGCCAATGAGGATGCCGCTCAGCTCTTGGTATGCGCCTCGCAACAAGAGCGCAGCGATCAGTGTGCTCAGGAAAATCGCAACGCCGCCCATTCGGGGAGTCGGCACGGTGTGAACTTTGCGCGTGGGATCGGGACGATCAACGGCGCCCAGACGCAGGCCCATTTTCCGTGCAAGCGGCGTGCCCACAATCGCCAAGAGCAACACGCCAGCGAACACGACAATGTATGTCGTGATATCGATACTAGAGACCATACCAAACCTCCCCGGACAATCGTACGCTCACTCTTACCTGGCGTTGTGATCTACCGGGTCTAGGGTCCGGTAGCCGGTTCGTCGGGGCTGGTGAGTTGGTCAATCAGTTGCTGAACGAGAGCTTTCTGTTCCGCCGGAGCGATAGCCGCAGCCACCTGGGCGGCCTGAAGTGCCGGTTCGTGCTCGCCCTGGTTGGCATACGCGATCGCCAGTACGCGGTACATCTCCCAAAGCTCGGCATCCTTTGGGCACGCTTCAATTGCCACAGTCAGAGACGCCACGGCTTCACTCCATCGCGACAGTTGAGCAAGCAGCGTTCCTATGACACGTCGCACCGCGCAACTGTCCTTGATCTCCAGAGAACGCTGGTAAGCTTCAATGGCTTCGTCGTAATCGCCTTGGCTGCGGCGTAGATCCCCGACCAGCATCCAGGTCTGTTCGAACTCCTCATCAATCTCCAGGGACCGCGCGACCGTCTCCTCGAACTTGTCCAGATTGCCAAAGTCGACGGCATAGAGCTGCGCCAACTCATTCCACAGAATTGGGTTATTCGGGCTGAGCCTGAGCGCTGTCTGGTAGTTCTCCAGCGAGCGGTTCAGCAGATCGAGCCGTTGGTTGCCCATCTGCGAGGCCTGCTGGTCGTCAAGCACCTCGGCCTGCAGGTCCAGAGTGATCCGCGCGGCCCAAGACTTGTAGAAGCGTGCCAGGTTGGCGCTATGATCCGTGTTCAGCGGGTTGAGCGCTCGCGCATCCATCAGCACGCCCTCAGTCTCTTTGAAGATCGCCTCACGCTCGTCGGGAGTCGTTCCTTCGGGCAACCCTTGAGCTAGCTCGAGTAGTGCTTTGCCCAGGAAGAGGTGGTAGTAGTCCTCGTGCGGCGCATACTCGATCGCTCGCTCGAAGTGCTGAATGCCTAGCTGTTTCTCGGTAGCGGACTGGCTATTGGCATAGACACCACCCTGTTTGAAGATGGTATCCGCACGAACGAGGTTGTAGCTACCATCTCGGATGATCGGGATGCTTAGTACAAGGGCAACGACCAGCAGGCCGTAGCCAATCACACCACCGGACGATCGCGGGCGGGCATTCTCCCGCATGAGAACCCATCCTCCAACGGCTAGCACCACGAAGATGAGGCCGTAATAACGCCCGAGCAACCCGGTCAACCTATCGGCAACATCGACCACCTCGTCCAGAGTGTTCACTTGTACTTGAGACAGTGCCGCCTGCGTGCCCGAAAGCAGCAGACCAAAGATGACCATCCCTAGTACTGACACGGTTCCGTAGACACCCACTGCAGTAGCCCACCGCCGGCCCCGCTGAGCACCAAAGAGACCTTCACGATCGAACTCTCCCAGGCCGACAACCCCAAACATGACCCAGGTGAAAACGAAGACCATCAAAGCGCCATATGCGCGGGTAGGCTCAGGGTAGTATTTCATCGTCAATGATCGTACAAAGATCTGCCATCCATCGCCAAGCCGCTCTGCGTTGTTCACGAAATCGAACGCCAACGTCCCCAAGAGGAACATGGCCACCAGCGAGAAGGCCAACACTGACGCCAACCAGGGTTCGACCGCTGCACCGGACCGGCGCTGACGCTGCCAGCGTGTCGATCTCTGTCGTTTCGACTTGACGCCAGCTTGGGCGATCTCGGGTACTTCGTCCACCTGTGACGTTAGGCCAGGCAGCCAGCGCAACCCCAACACGACCAACAGCGCTGCGTAGGCCCAGAAGGTGGTCCGCGTGGCAGCAATCGCTATGCCGAAGTTGATCTCGACGAAGTGTGCAACGACACCGGTCAATAGCCCAATGATGAGCACGGTATGAGGGTGAGGAGACCACCGGTCCTCCGGATCAGAGAGGCCCTCGGGTCTGAGGAATCGCTTGAAGGCCTGCCATGTCAGATAGACCATCGTCCCGACCAACACCCCGAGGGGGATGGCTACGGCGAAGAGATAGGCACCTTCGAGCCTCCATCCGATCAGAAAGAAGAGAACGGCGCAGAACACGTCGAGTCCGATATAGGTCAACAACTGCCGGCGTGACGATAGCAGCCCAAGCCAATGAAACCCCCACGCAAAAAAGCTGCCGAACGTGAATAGGTATGTGGCCAGACCCAAGATGCCGGTGATGACCAGTGAATCAAGCGTCTCGTTATGTGATCGGTCCGGCGAAGCCGTACGGGACTCGTAGTGTCCCAATTCCGGTGGGTAGAAAGAGTTGTAAGCGACGTACATCGACTCCGGCCCGTAGCCAACCAGGGGGCGTAGCCAGTTGAGGCGGTCGACAGAGCCGTCCGGGAACTTGATCGGGTCGTGTCGTGAGATCAAGTCGACGGTGCCTTGCCAGATCAAGCCTCGCACCTTCCCGGTGCCCTGCTGGAGCTCTGTGATGGTTGTCAACCGTACCAACGACGGGATCTTCCGTGCCTCGGTCTGGATGGGGCCCGGAACGTTCATTGCGACCAACACCCCGGCAATCGCCAGCCCTACGCTGCCCCACCCAATCCATAACCAGTGCCATCCTCTGCGCTCCACGATGAAGTAGAGCCAAAGCCCTCCGAAGACGAGTGCCGCCAGACCCAACCCGATGTAGATCGCCAGAGCACCATCAAGCGCCCACAGCGCTACTCCGACGAGACCTGCAGCTAGACCCAATGTGCCCAGGCCGAACGCCAGTCCCTTCAGGATATCCATCAGCCGGCCCCGACGCACATCTTCGCGCGCCGCGCCCTGGCGTTGCAGAACAATGAGTGCCAGATAAGGAAACAGAAACGCCGAAGCCACCACGCCCAGCCATGGACCCCGGCTCCTGGAGTACCAGATCGTGAGCAGTTGAACCGCCAGGATGAAAATGTAGCCCGATGCCCTGAGCACATCACTTGTGCGTGCCTCTGCACGCTCCAGTATGTCAGAAAAGCTCTGGACGATACGTGAGGCAGTCAACGGCACGACCATAATCAGATAGGCCGCCACGAAGATCGCGTTGCCCATGTTCGCGGCGACCCGGCTTGTGACGTCCCCTGCCCAGGGCAAGGGATCAAGCCCCCGGTGCTGGATGATGCCGTAGAGCGAGATGGGCAGGCTGTTGAGGATCAAAACGGTGATGAGGCGGCTGAGCTGGACCCTCGTCCGCAGTCCCGTCAGGATCGCGAAAAACAGAACCAGGTATCCAAATAGCGTGAAGGTTCCCTGCAACCGCTGGTATGATCCTATCAGGCTGGTGAAGGGCACGATCGAGAATGCAGTCGAGATCAGATAGACCACCATGGTCAGCAGCGCCGGCAATACCAACGGGGTCTTCAATGAGAGGCGCAGAGACTCTCCTTTGTGGAACCGCTCCTCGACATAGCGAACGAGCCACAACACCGCCATGACCAGCGCCAACGCTCGCAATGTGGTAAGCTTATCCGGCTCGAAGACACGGCTGGAGTAAACATTGAAAAACACCGGTGTGATGGTCACACCCACAAGCCAGCCGATTTCCAGCGCACGTTCACAGAATTGGCTAAGGCGAGATGCGCTCATTGGCCTGCTCCTCGAACCCTCATTCTGAAAGGCTGTAGGGTATTTGGACTCGGCACACCTACGCCTCGCCAGTAGCATGGCCCAGAACAACGCTGGTTCATAAATTCCTGCATCAAACCCTCGATCGCGAAGATATAATTACAGACGCAGCATTCCTCATCATACCTGAGCGACCTCAAAAGGCAAGATTCCGAGGGATGGGGAGGGTACGAAGCCAGTCCGCACGGCTGCGCTGATCAGGTGACCAACAGGACCAGCAGATCATTGACATTCGTTCCGGTGGGACCAAGGCGCAGCAGATCCCCTGTGTCCGCCAAGACAGGATAGGCGTTATTGTCGCGCAGAGCGGCCACAACATCCCAACCACGCGCAGCCGCTTTCCGGACCGTCTGCCCATCCACGACGGCTCCTGCACCGTCGGTGGGGCCATCGGTGCCATCCGTTGCCAGCGCCATGAGGCCGACACCTTCCATTCCCTCCAGCCCCAGCGCCGCAGCAAGCGCCAGCTCTTGGTTACGCCCCCCCTTACCCTCTCCCCTTACGGTCACGGTCGTCTCTCCACCCAACACCAGGCACGCAGGAGGGGAGATTGGGTCGCCATGGGCACGGATGCCGCGCGCCAAAGCCACGATGACTTTGGCGATCTCACGGGCTTCGCCCTCCAGAAACGTTGTCAGGAGCAGGCTGTGGTACCCGTAATCGGTCGCCGCATTGACCGCGGCCGTGGCCGCCAGGCGGTTGGAACCGACGATCAGGTTAGTGACTCGGTCAAACAGCCCGTCGCCAGGTTTGGGCGTCTCATCTCGCTCACCGGCAGCGCCAGAATGCAGGCAGTCGGTGACTGCGGGAGGCATCCGGTCAGCAACCTGACGTTGAGCAAGTACTTTCAGGGCATCCGCGAAGCTGGTAGGATCGGCGACGGTTGGTCCTGACGCGATCACGTCGAGTGGATCGCCGACCACATCGGAGAGGATCAGCGACACGATGCGGGCTGGCGCAGCTAGCCGTGCCAGTTGCCCACCCTTCAGCGACGACAGATGCTTCCGGACCGCGTTGATCTCTACGATCGTTGCGCCGGACCGCAACAGAAGATCCGTTGTAGCCTGCAAGTCATCCAGGCTCACGCCCCGCACGGGCGCGGGAAGCAAGGCCGACGCCCCACCGGATAGCAGCACCAAGACCAGGTCATGCTCAGCGGTCGATTCCAGCAGATCAATGAGCCTTCGGCCAGCCTCCAAACCGGCAGGATCGGGAACCGGATGTCCTGCTTCGATCACCTGACAGCTGGACGGGAGTTCGTAACCCAATAGGTGTCCATGCTTGGTCACGACCAGGCCCTCGTCAATGAGCTCTCCAAGCCGGTCAAAGGCTGCAGCCGCCATCGGCATGGCAGCCTTCCCTACAGCCACGAGGATCAGCCGCCCCGTGGCAAGTCCGCACTTCATGCCGTCAGGGTCATCACAGAATATGCCAACCCTCTGGCTCAGGGCGCGCTTGACAGCCGCAAAGGGATCTACCGCAGACAGGGCCGCGTTCCGAATGGCTTCAAAATCGTGCCTCAGGTTCATACACGGCCTCATCGCCGCAAGTTGGTCAGCGCGGTGCTCGCCGCAGCCTCGGGTGAATCGACCTCTTGCAGCAGCAACGCAGTTAGGCCGGCCTGGAGGGCCCTGCGTACCGGGGTATCCACACTGGGTGGCAGTGCGCGCACGCTGCTGTCCAGCAGTTGGCCAACAAACGCCTCACCGTCAGCAACCACGCTCCAGCTGCCGAGTGCCTGAGTACGGGTGGGAAGCATCTGGGTCGCAGCAGCCAATTCCGCCATATTCTCGGCCGAGACCAGCCAGCGGATCAACTCCAGCGCCGCGGCGCCGCGCACAGGATCCTCGGTGACGATGGCCAATCCCCAGGTGCTGAGAATGGTGATCGGCTGCCCTTCCTGGGTTGGAGCCCAACCCGGCAGGGTGTCTTCGAGGGGCTCGAGCCAGTACTGGCTGACCGTCACCGGCGTGAGCTGCCCGATCCCTTCCTGGTAGGCGCGCCAACAGCTGGCCGCGTCGGACATTGCCAGTGCCTGTTCGACATCCAGCAGATCGCCTTGCTGCATTTCTGCGAAAAACCCATAGACCCGCTCCAATGCTGCGCGATCCAGAGTAGCCTGACCCGACGCATCGGTGACACGCCCACCTGATCCCACATAAATCGCCAACAGGGTGTCAGTAGCCAGCCCGTCGACAGGCGCGGCAGGGAAGAGCATCGCAACGCTCTCGGTGAGAATGGTCGTCCAGGAAAGCGGCGGGGTGGTCGAGATGGCAGACCGGTAGGCCATCTGACTCGCTCTTGCCAGGTAGGGGAAAGCCCAAATCGTGTCTCCGTTGCGCACCGAGGCCAGGGAGGTTGCCACGTAGGCCGACTCGTCCGGGATATTGCCCTGTAGGGGACGAATGAGCCCAGCCTCGCCAGCGACCAGCAGATCGTGTTGATTTAGAACGATCACGTCGGGCATAATAGAAGGGGCTACTTCGTGGGCGGTGCTTAGAAGATTGTAGATCCCTCCGGAGCCGCTGTCCTTCTTCACGGTCACGCGCACTTGCGCTCCAGAGGTCTCAGCGAAGAACGCCGTCAACTGATTCACAAGCACATCCGCGCCGCCTCCGCCATCTAGCGAACTCACCAGCTCGGGCACCCACATCTCCAGCGTCACTACACGCGGCGACACAGCAGGCGTCGCCGCTTCAGGGGTGGCCGTCTGTGTCGACGTAACGGCAAGTGTCGGGGTCTGCGTTGGCGTCGCCTGCACGAGCGGGTCGGGCAGCAGATCCAGTTCCTCAAGGAACGCACACCCCGCCAGCGCTATGACACAAACGACGATCGCCGCAGTGCGCCATGCGTGGCGCAGAAATACGTGTCTGTCCATCTTGCCCCTCAGCATCTTTTCCTAAGGAAACCCTTCCGATGCGGCATTCCCGGTGTAGTCGCGTACCGCGTGGTAGATCGGACGACCTTCGAAGTCGCCGGTAACGAAGGCATAGTAATCCTGATAGTTGTATCCCGGCACTGGCGTGCGAAACATCCACATCGCCACGACAGGGCACCAGGGCCAATGATCGGCGGCCCACTGGTATGCGTCCAACGTGTAGCGGATACGCTGCGCGGGGCGGACCGCCCACAACCACCGTGGATGATCGTTCCAGCCTGATTCGGTCACAAAGATCGGTTTGTTGTCATCTCCGTGTTCATCCATGATGGCACGCAGCAACTCAACACGGCGGAAGTTGATGAGATCGTCCGCTGGATCCACCTCCGGCGCCAGGGCGAGCCCATAGGCATGCGCCGCAAGGCCATCAAAGACAGATGCGGCGCCTGCTTGATACATGGCCCGCAGATAGAGCAGATCGCTTAGCCCAACCGAACTGCCCTGGGGCTCCAAGGTTGGCGCCAAGGCACCGGCGAGTACCATGACCTCCGGATTGGCCCGGTGCGCGGCAGCGTAGGCCAGTCGCAACATCGCCACGTAGCCTGCAGGATCAACGGGCCGGTATCCCCATTCAAAACTGAGGTTGGGCTCATTCCAGATAATGATGTGGCCTACCCGTCCTGCATAGCGTCCGACAAAGGCCTCAACATAGTCAGCGAATGCTTCATAGCGGTCAGCATCAAGATAGGTGAAGGTCGTCTCCATCAAATCCGGATCCGGTCGCGCCCACGCCGGCACCATACCCAGCCGGGCAATGACACGGAGCCCCTGGTTTTCAGCGTGGGCTATGACTGCGTCGCTGTGCTCCCAGACCAGTTTGCCCTGCACTGGCTCAATGTAGGCCCAGGGTAAGTACTCTACGATCCACGGGGCTCCCATCTCGCGGACCATGGCCAGGGATCGCTGGATCTTCCATTCCTCAACTTCATCGGTCAACCGCGTATGAACGCCCACCTTAGGATTGCGGGTCACGACCTCCTGGCGAGGCGGAAGCGCCACCAGCACCCCGCGAGGCTTCGCCGCCAATAGGACCAATGCCACTGTGACGACGTAGGGCACACAGATCCGCACCCAGCGACGAACCCGGGACCGGTAGCTGTGTCCCGCATTCCCATCAACTGCCCCTTGTCGGCCCATATCCCGAGATTATAATCGATACGAAGAAAGTCCAGTGATATGCACTTGGCAATCATCGACGACCTAGAAAGACTCGTCCGTCGGTTGCACCGGGCCCTTCGGGGCCCTCTACCCGGCCCCGAGGCTCAGATGAGGATGGCGCCCGCGCTCCACCGCCTTGTCGAGCCAGATGGTCATACGCGGCAGTCCGCCGTGCTGGCCTTGCTGCACAACGCACCGGCCGGGCCGGCACTCGTCTTCACCGCGCGCCCAATGTCCCTGAAACATCACGGAGGCCAGATTTCCTTTCCTGGCGGCGGAGAGGAAGATGGCGATCAGGACTATGCCCACACGGCGCTTCGTGAGACCCGCGAGGAGTTGGGAATTCCCACTCAAGACATCGAGATCCTGGGCGCCCTGACACCGCTCTACATAGCCCCCAGCCAGAATCTCGTCCATCCCTATGTTGGCTGGATGCCCAGGCTCCCCCCGGTTCACCCAGATCCTATCGAAGTAGCCGCAGTGATCACAGTACCGTTGCGGGAACTGCTGCGGCCCACGACAATCGGCGTTCACACGTGGTACCGTGAAGGGCATCCACTTCCGGCGCCCTGTTACAGGGTAAACGGGGTCTCTATCTGGGGCGCAACAGCCATGATGCTCAGCGAGCTACTCGCGGTAATCAAGGGACTCACGACGGAAGAGCCTGACGAGGCGCCCCCCGCGTGAAGGTCACCGGGGGAGATTCCGGGGCACGCCCCTGCCAATACCCGGCGACCACGGCAGCTACGCATCGACGATGCGACCTGTCAGATCGTAAGGCAGGGCGTCAGCGATCTCCACGGTCACAATACGATGAGGGGCAACCTCCTCGGGAATGAGCACTAGACCATCGATCTCCGGTGCGTCACGGTATGAGCGCCCCACCGTGATCCCATCGCCGCTGCCCTCGAGTAGCACTGACAACTGCCGACCAATGAACTCTTGGTTACGCGCGTAGGAGATCGCCTGTTGCGCCTCCATCACGCGCGCATAGCGTTCCTCTTTCACCTCTGGCGGGACGTCATCAGCAAGCTGTCCCGCCGGCGTCCCCGCCTCGTGAGAATAGACGAAAACGCCTAGCCTATCGAAGCGTATCTCATGCACGAAATCCAGCAGCGCCGAGAACTCCGCGTCTGTCTCGCCTGGATACCCGACGATGAATGTTGTGCGCAGCGCCACCTCTGGCATACGCTCACGCACCGCCGCCAACGTGCGTCGCACTTGGTCCATATCGGCGGGCCGGCGCATGCGCCTCAGGACCCCGGGATCCGCATGTTGCAGGGGAATATCGACGTAGGGCAGAACTTGGGGGATATCGCGCATCGCCGCCAGCAGTCGCTCAGTGACATAACCGGGGAACGCGTAGAGAACACGCAGCCACGGAATTTCAGGCACGGAGTCGGCCAACGCCTCCAACAGCATTGACAGACCATCGCGCATCCCCAGGTCATACCCATAGTATGTAGCGTCTTGCGCAATCAGGTTGATCTCCAACACGCCGAGATCTCTCAGCGCCTGCGCATCTTCAAGGATGGCGTCCATCGAGCGACTTACGGTAGCCCCCTTGATCGACGGGATCGCGCAGAAAGCACACTGGCGACTGCATCCGTCAGCGATCTTGAGAAAGGCGCTACGGCCCGACACCACATAGCCAGGCGCTCCAACCTCTTCCGGCATCGTGGCCAGACGGTCTTCAATGATCGTCAAAGCGCTTTGGCCGCGCATACCAAGGAGTTTGTCGGCAAGCGCGACGATCTTGGCCCAGGAGCGCGTGCCGAGAAGGGCGTCCACACGCGGGACAGACTCACGAATCACTTCCGGTTCGCGCTGTGCCCAGCAGCCCGCGGCCACCAGTCGCTGGGTTGGCGATAGAGAGGCGGCCAACTCATCGAAAGTTTCAAGGGACTCAACACGTGCGGGTTCTATGAAGCCACACGTGTTCACAATCACCAGGTCCGCTTGTTCGGCAACCAGAGTCGGCTCATAGCCGGCTCGCTGCAGCAAGACCGCCATCCCGTTGGCATCCACCGTGTTCTTAGGACACCCGAGCGATGCGATATAAAAGCGAAAGGGGCGCCGTGCGCCCCTTCTGCGGCCCAACCGTTGGCTCACTAGTCCTCCAGACTTGTCTCGCCCTGGGGAGTCCACGCCCGACGCACGATCTCCCCCTGCTCACCTAACATGCCCCAATCGGTCCCATTGACGAAAAGGCGAAAAGCCCCGCCGTTACCGGTCGTCACTATGAGAATCTCATCTGCCACGGCGTCCACGACTTGCTGGGGCTCGGCGATTCCCTGAAAGGCCACCGTGGCATCAGCCGAGACGCTAATCCAGGCGTGGCTTTCCGGCAGCAGCCGTACGCGCACCATGCCGTCCTCAGATATTGGGAACACAGGGGGCGGGGAAGCGGTTGCCGTCGGTGTTGCCGCGTTGACCGCAGCCTGCGACGCAGGTGGAGGTGTGGGCTCTGCCCCCAACAGGTCACCTGGGCCGAACTCCAACCAGGCGTAGCTTGCCAATGCGATCAGCCCAAAGAAGAGCACAGCAATGACAAGGATCTTCATGAGCCTGCTGGAGGAGTTCGCGCGAACAGCGGCGCGGTCCTCATCGGCGGAGGGAGGCGGCGGAGCCCAAGTTCGCTCCCCTCGACGCACAGGCACCTCGATCTCAGGCATACGGGGCTGAACCGGCAATCCCCGGATCTCTGCGTCATACCGCGCCAGAGCGTCCTCGACAGGCACACCGAGAAATCGCGCGTAGTTGCGGAGGAAGCCCCGGGCCTGGATTGGGCCAGGCAGGGCCTCATAGTCGCCCAATTCCAGGGCCTGGAGGTACCGGCGATGAATACGCAGCGCCTGTACGACTTCGTCCAAATCCAGCCGCCGCGCCTCACGGGAGCGGCGCAACCAAATACCTAGACTATCGGTCATACCTACTCTTCAGGTTCGACCACCACCTTGACTTGGGCGCGAACACCCCCTTCGAGCCTGAGGTCGACGACGTGCTCGCCAAGGTCACGGAGCGGACGCTCGAGCTGAACCCAGCGCTTGTCAAACTCCTCTCGAAGCGTGGCGGTGAGTTGCTCGGCAATATCGGAAGACGTAACCGAGCCATAAAGACGCCCTGTCTCACCGGCCTTCATAGTGAACGTCAGGGTCTTCTCGGAGAGTTCCGCCGCGATTCGCTGTGCGTGCTCGCGGATGCGCGCTTCCTGGCGCTCATGCATCTCAGCAACCTGTTTGGCGACGTTGACATTGCCCGCAGAAGCAGGCACAGCTAGCCCACGCGGGAGTAGGTAATTCCGGGCGTAGCCGTCGGCGACGTCAATGACCTGCTGAGCCTTCCCGACCCCTGCAACGCTCTTCTTCAGGAATACCTTCATCTGTGTCCTCCACTATACCAGGCAGGTGTTTCACGTGAAACACCCCTAAGATGGGTACCGTATGACTTGGCGGTGGACCTTCCACACCCCAGCTAGCCCAAGATCCGCGTCTGGATTACAAGCAGGAGACGGTAGAGCCGCTGGAGAACGGTAGGCTTCTCCACGATACCCAGGCCGGCCTGGTACGTCGCCAACCCCTCCTGCCGCCGTCCGGACTTGAACATCGAGACACCCAACGCAATAAGCGTCTCGCCCTGCTTCTGACTATCGCCTATATCTTGGAACAGCGAAGCAGCTGCGCTCCAGGCTTGTTCAGCCTCCTCGCGACGCTTGAGCGATGCATAGACACCAGCGAGATTGCCAAGAGACTGCGCCTCACGTGGTCTGTCTTCTACGCGCACAAAGAGGCGTCGAGCCTCCTCCAGTGACTCCAGAGCATCCTCCCAGCGGCCCTGCTTGCGCCGGATGACGCCAAGGTTGTTGAGCATCTCACCGACCTCGATCTCGCGCCCGTCCTCAGCGAAATGCTCCATCGCCTCGCCGAATCTGCGAGCCGCCTCATCGAGGAGCCCTTCCTGGAAAAGGCGAAGCCCTTCCTGCTGCAACTCCTCGGCCTTTGTTACGACCATCGCTTGAGCCATCGGTTGCCTCCATCATTGACAGGCTTGGGCGAAAAAGCATCCCGCCCCGTTACCCTCAGTAGGTGATCTCCAGGATACCCTCAGCAATGGTTCTGAGCTGGCCCGCAGGCATCTGGCTGAGCTTCATCGCTAACTCCAGATAACTCTGGTTGATCGGGCGTAGGACAAAGTCTCTCACAGAGTCAGGCAGCTGCTTGAACTGCTCGAAATCCGCCTGCAGTTTGTGCCACATCCCTACATCGCTATCCCGATCCATGAAGTATTCCAGCGTAACGCCCATCGCCCGACACAGCACTTCCAGCTCAGCCATCGGGACGGCCCGACGCCCATACTCGTAATCGGAAATCGTGGAGGCCGAGCACCCCAGTAATTCAGCGACGGCCGCCTGTGAGTAATCCTTGTCATTTCGCAACTGCCGCAGCCGCGCCCCCACAACTCGGTGTCGAAGCGGCAAGAACAGCTCAGGATTCGGCAACTGCGACTCTTTGGCCCCTTCGTTTAGCGAATCCGTCGCGCGAAATGCACTCAATGGCAACTCCAGATAACGCGCCAGCAACTCCAGCTCGGGTAGCGAGATCGCTCGACTGCCATCCTCATAGCTGGAGAATCGGCCCACGCTCACCCCAAGGACCGACGCGCATTCTCGACGGGAAGCCCGCACCTGGTCGCGCGAGTTTCGAATCAGGATGCCCAGAATACGATTCCGTAACTCCGTCACCTCTTGATCCGCCATGATCACCCCTTGCCTGTCTGGGATATGATAAAATTGCATAGAGAAGCGCTTTGCGCACGAATATATGCTTGCGAAGCCCATCCCATACCTACCCACTGCGGGCAAGCGTCATTATAGCATACTCCCCCTGCCACAACAACAGTCCTGCGTCCCTCCTTCCCTCGGCACTGGTTCCCGGGGGCGCCGTTTGCCAGATGTTGTGGATAGTGCTTCAGGATCTGGGGAAAACTTATCCACAAATCCACGCCCCAAGAGACAGGACTACTGAGGAGGCGTACCCCCAATACCTTGGGGCTCGAATGCCCGGAAGGCGAAACGGTCTAGCTGGCCCCCCTCCGAGTTGTGGATAACCCCCCTATTTCCGTGGATAACTGTCCTCAAAAGGGGAAAACCACAGCCGTACAATACCTATCCGCGACCCTCCAGTATGGTCACCGGCTCATTCGATTTCCCGGGTATCGAGCCGCCGTTGACAATTCCCAACGCGATCTCCCCAAGTCCGGCGAGGCGTGAAACGCAGTGCTGGGGGATAGGAGCAGGCCTGAGCCCCACATATGGGCTAACATTGCGCTTATCCCCACAATCCCATGCCCTACTACGAAGACTACATTACAAATACCTGTTGATAGAGAGAGATGATATATCTATATCTACAGAGAGTCTTCTTGAAGATTAGCGAAGCATGCTCGGCTATTCTCGAGCTCGCGATCTAGGCCAAACACAAAAAAAGGACTCTCCGGCGATACACTGGGGAGTCCTTGGAACTGCAGTTGTGGTGGCCCCAGGGGAATTCGAATCCCCGTTTCCGGCTTGAGAGGCCAGCGTCCTAGGCCACTAGACGATGGGGCCACAACGTTGCATATTGTAGCAGAGTGCCCCGGTTTGTCAAATGGCCTGGGGCCGCGAATTGAATCGCGTGCAATTGACATCCCGCTCGCGTTCTCTATAATCTCAAATCATTCTTGTGAAAGCTGGCGCCGGGTTCGGAATGAAGGGAACACGGTCATGGGCACCGAACGAACCAACAAGGCGTGGCTCTCAGGGCTAACTGGCACCCCCGATCCTCAAGTATTGGATGACCTTCGGGCGCGTTTGCTCCGTGGGCTGCGGTACGCAATCAAACAGCGCTATCGGGTGACGGAATCAGACCTCGAGGATTTCGTGCAAGATGCGTTGGTTCGCATCCTGCACAATCTGGACTCGTTTCGAGGCGAGAGCCGCTTCACGACTTGGGCCCAGAAGATCGCGGTTCGGGTCGCGCTCTCCGAACTGCGGCGCAAGCGCTGGGAAAATGTCTCGCTATCTGACCTCGTGCCTCCGCCTCATGCTTCAGAGCACGATGAGAGAGACGCCAATCCACTCACGTGGATTCCTTCGACCGAGCCCACTCCTGAGCATCGGGTCACACAGCAGAGCTTGCGCGATCTGCTGTCTTATCTGATCGATGAGGAACTCACCGACCTGCAGCGCCAGGCTATGGTCGCGGTTGTGCTTCAGGGCGTGCCGCTTGAGGAAGTGGCGCGCAAGATGGACACCAATAGAAACGCGCTATACAAGCTGTTGCACGATGCCCGGGAGCGGCTCAAACGGCGGCTTGAGGCTCAGGGGCTGACGGTTGAGGATGTGATGGGGTCGTTCACGCCAGAGTAGGAGTGGGCCATCGCGTTGTGCTCGCCAAGCTAGTGTAAGATCTGAGCCTTCTTCCGCGTCTCAACAATAGTGGACAGAGTATAGACGAATGATGATGAACCTGGAACCGGCTAAGTTTGAACGTCTCGTGCACAGCATCCTGATCACCCAACCTAACGAGATTGATTGCGACTCGTTCTACTCTCAGTTGGACATCTTCGTGGATATGGTGCTCTCCGGACAGGATGCAGTTAGGGCTATGCCCATGGTTCACGCGCATCTTGTGATATGCAGCGCCTGCCGCGAGGAATATGAGACTCTACTTGCGGCCCTAGAATGGGTATCAACGGGCGGCTAGTTGTCCCCTCTTTCCGGTCCATTCGGAACCTCCGGTAGTTTCCCCGTACCTTTGGGGCTGAGCGTAAGGAGACGCACCCGCCAACCTCGGAGGTCGGGCACCTCCGCAGTCCTGCATTCGCTCAGTGGCTCGCGCTCCATCCCTGGCGCGACTCGACACGAGTATTGACTTTCTCGGTCCCCAGGCAAGAATCTAGAGCAGATGGGGTATTTGCTCCCCGCGTGCTTTGCGGAACGGAGACGTGCTGTTGTATATGGTTTGCCTGTAGCGAGGGATGAAATGGGAGAACCGTTGATCAATCTCGAACTCGAACAGCCAAAGGGCCGTGGTCGCAATGCGTTCTTGACGGTCGCATTGCCTGCACTGCTGGTCTTGATTGCTCTCGTCTTGTTGGTGAGCCTCCGGGATGGCGCGGAAGGGATGCTAGGACGTGTGGCCGAGTTGCTTCCCGTTAGTTATGCTTTCGCTGCAGGTATGGTTGCCAGCGTCAACCCGTGCGGAGTGTTGATGTTGCCCTCCTACGCGCTTTTCCAACTGGGGACCGTGGATGAAGGTGAGCGGAAGCATCTTGTCCGGCAAGTGCTGCGTGCCGTGCGGATCGCGTTGGTGGTCACCGCGGGTTTCACGCTCGTCTTTGCGGCGGTGGGGGGGATCGTCGCGGCAGGCGGGCAGTGGCTGGCCAATGCATTCCCCTATGCGGGGCTGTTGATTGGTGCAGCCATGGTGGCGCTCGGCTTCTGGTTGCTGGTTGGTCGTCGCACGTTGGGGATTGCGGCCGCAGGCCGTGTGCATCTGAACCCTCAGCGGACCTTGGGCAACGTGTTCATGTTTGGGATTGTCTATGCGATTGGGTCGCTTAGCTGCACGTTGCCGATATTTCTGGTTGTCGTAGGTAGCGCGCTTGCTGCCGGGGATTGGGTCGCATCGCTCGGTCAGTTCTTGGGGTATGCCCTTGGGATGGGCTCGGTCATCCTGGCCGTGACAGTCGGGACCGTGTTCTTCCGCGGTGCCCTGTCGCGCTCGCTTGATCGATTCACATCATACGTGCATCGCTTCAGCGCGATGTTCCTGATTGCGGCCGGCGCCTACTTGATCTTCTACTGGATCTTTGTTGCAGACCTGTTCTGAATCAATGTCTGTCCGCACACATGTGTGGAGGCCTGGAGGAACTCCGCCGGCAATTGACATATCAGGCGCGCGGTGCTAAGTTAGGATCGTTGCACCTTTAAAGAAAGACCGACAAGCTGAGAAGGAGTAAGGCTGTGATGGCTTGGCTCTTCGCGCTCATTGGGCTGAGAAGCCTGCTATTCGCTGCAATCGGGCGATCGCTCGAGAGCGGGACCTGGGAAGGGTTCTTCACCGCCGGGCGGGCCGGGCGCATATTCCGACCTTGTGGATCGCGTGCATCGTGGTGGGTGCAGAACCCCGCGTTTGAGGAGACGGCCGACGAGCTGGAACGTCGCTACGAGGATATTGTCGGCCATCCATATGAGCAGGTCTACGTTCGACTTCGCGGAGAGGTCAGTCGTAAGGGGCAATACGGTCCGCTCGGATCCTATCAACGGGTCGTCTACGTCAATGAGATCCTGGAAATCCGAGAGAAGGCTGACAGCGACTGCGCCGGCGTAAAGGAACGGGACTGAATCAGCCTGAGGCTCGATGCCCGGAGCGCTATTTCCGATACCGGATTCGACAGTGGTTGAAAAAGAGCTTCGGGCTCGCTAGAATACAGGCGGACCTCGGACAAGTCGAGGTCGATGATAAGAGGAGGTTAGCCATGAGGGGTGCAGTGTTCCTGATTGTCCTGGGGAGCGGCGCGTTTCTGCTAGGCTTGGCGTATGTCATCTGGATCTCCGTGATCAAACGGCAGGGGTCCGGAGTTGCCAATTGGCCGCACGTCACGGGCGTCGTTACCCAGTCGGTGGTCACCGCGCTGGATCGGGAGACGCCGTCGGGCGTTCAGCGAACCTTCACACCGCTCATCGTCTATACATACCAAGTTGGCGAGCAAGCTTACGTCTCGCAGAAGCGCAACGTCCTACCTGCCACGACCGCAACCTTCGAGATGCCCGCGAAGGCCGATGCTGTCGTAGCCCGGTATCCGGCGGGCGCTACGGTCGATGTCTTCTACAACCCCGCGAATCCCAAACAAGCCGTTCTTGAGGCTCCCCGGCCGGCCGCTCACAATGCGGTGTTATTCTTCGGGCTCGCCAATCTGGTCTTGGGGGCCGCCATCATCGCGCTTGGCGTCGTGCTACTATAACGTCGCCGGATCACGGCAGATCAAGACGGCCGATCTCTATTTGGACAGGAGGCTACCTATGGCAGACCTTAGAGGCCACATCGAAGGCCGACACAATCAGCACAAAGTTCTTCTCTACGCACTCTCCACCTGTATCTGGTGCCGGAAGACGCGCCAACTTCTCGAGGATGAGGGCGTCGAGTTCGACTACGTGTATGTCGATCTTGTGGATCCTGCCGAGCGCGACGCAGTGCGGGCACACATTCGAGAGTTCACCGACCGGACCTCGTTCCCAGCCGTGATATTTGACGATGAGGATTGTATTGTCGGGTTCAAGCCGGACGCTATCAAGGAGCGGCTGGGGATATGAGCGACGAGGCCAAGATCTCGCAGGAGGCAATCGACAGACTCTACGTGCGCCTGGACCGCGAGGCGCGTGCCGGCGGCTATAACCTCAACCCGGATGTGGAGTTCACAAAAGGGCTGGTCGAAGGCCTGCTCATCAACGAGGCGCGTTACGGCTACTGGGCGTGCCCGTGCCGTCTGGCAGATGGCGAACGTACCAAAGATCTGGACATCATCTGCCCTTGCGACTATCGTGATGCTGACCTGATCGACTGGCATGCCTGCTACTGCGCCCTATATGTATCTGACGCAGTGGTCGAAGGCACGCAGGAGCTCCAGCCCATTCCCGAGCGCCGGCCGCCGGAAGAGGAGCGCGAAGCTGCCTCAGGCCCAGGAATCGCTGACGCGATGCCCGTGGACGCAGAAGCGCACGAGGAGGTGCTGGTGGGCTTCACGTGGGCTGGCATCCCGGTCTGGCGGTGCAAGGTCTGCGGCTATCTCTGCGCGCGGCCCCGCCCACCGCTCAAGTGTCCTGTCTGTAAGGCCGATCAAGATCGGTTCGCGCGGTTCCTGTGACCGTGAGGTGCGACCCGGAATCAAGGGGGTGAAGTTATTCTTCACCCCCTTTGTTGTACTTGGGTCATCTAGGCATCCTGGTAAGCCACCAGGATTACGCCCAAATCCTGCTCGATCTTCTGTAGCTTGGCTAGTTGTTCGGGCGATAGGTCGGCCACCTTGATGATCGGTTCGAATGCCAGGACGTAGGTGCCCAGCTCCTCTTCCAGTTGGTGGAGTACCGCGATCTGATCCTTGCTCAACCTAGCAAATCTGACCTGTGGTGTCTCCATCGATCCCTCCTTTCGCCTGTGATCGGTGTGCTCCTCCTTATTATAGATAGGTCTCTGCGTAAACACAACCACAAGCCGGCGAATGGTGTCCAAGGCTTGTCGTGCGATGTTGCCTACGTATAATGGCGATATATGGCTGTCTATGTCGATGTCTCAGCTGCGGTTCATCGCCGTGCCGGGCTGGGGCGCTATGCCGAGAGTCTGGTGCGCGCTCTGGCGTTGCAGATACCGGACCGCCTGGCGCTCTTCTACAATCGTGAGCACGGCATCACGCCACTCGATGGGGTAGAGCGATTCCCCTCAGCCACGGTGTCTCTGGGGTACAAGCCCTGGCGTATGGCCGTCTGGATGGGGCAGTTGGCCCGTGTGTCGCTTCACCGGCTGTTGCCAGGTGCAACGCTGTATCACGCGACGGAGCATCTGCTGATGCCCTTGAAGGGCATCCCCACCGTCCTGACGATTCACGATCTCATTCCCCAGTTGCTACCCCAGCACCACAAGCCGCTGAACCGCTGGTATCTCAGGTGGACGATGCCGCTCTACTGTCGCCGCGCCGATCGCGTCATCGCAGTCTCTGAAGCGACGCGCCGCGATCTGGCGCAGCTCTACGATCTCCCCTTGAGCAAGATCAGCGTCATTCATGAGGCTGCAGCCCCCCACTTTGAGCCGACTTCGCCGGAGCTCCAGGCAGAGGCGCGTGCTCGCCATGGGCTGCCGGAGCGCTATCTGCTCTATGTGGGAACGATCGAGCCGCGCAAGAATCTGGAGCGATTGCTGCGAGTGTGGGATCCCCTCTACCGGGCTGGAGAGGTCCCGCCCCTTGTCCTTGTGGGGAAGCGAGGCTGGCTGGCAGATGGATTCTATGCTGCATTGGAGAGCCTCCCGGCGCGCGATGGTGTGTGTTTGACCGGATATGTTTCTGACGCCGACCTGCCCGCGATCTACGGCGCAGCTACGGCTTTTGTGTTCCCCAGCCTATATGAGGGGTTCGGGCTCCCGCCGCTGGAGGCTATGGCGTGTGGAACGCCGGTTGTCTGCTCGACGGCCCCTTCGCTTGAAGAGGTGGTGGGGGGGGCTGCGTTGTGCGTCGAAGCCGAAGATGACGTCGGGCTGGGTGAGGCTATCCGGCGTGTTTCGTCGGATAGTGCGCTCCGGGAAGATCTGAGGGCACGTGGACTGGCGCGCGCAGCAGGGTTCTCGTGGGCGCGGGCAGCCCGGGAAACACTCGACGTATATGATCATGTTCTGTCCAACACTTTGGGGTGAGCGCCGTGCCACATTATGTCCTTGACGCCCGCACCGCAACGCCGCATTTCCCGGGGATCGGGCGCTACATCGGCAACCTGGCCCGGGCGCTGGTGCCCTACTTGGAGGCCGACGAGCATCTTACGGTGCTCGAAGATCCCCAACATCGGGTGATGTTGCCAAGCCGGCAAGTCGTCAGCGGGCTGCGCGTGCCGGTGTCCCCGTTTTCGCTGCAACAGCAGTGGATATTCCCCCGACTACTCCGGCGGATCGGTGCGGATCTCTACCACAGCGGGTACTACCAGATGCCCTATCGACTTCCGGTGCCCGCACTGCTGACGATGCACGATCTGATCCCGATCCTAATGCCAGACTACAGCAGCCCGCCCGCCCGCCAGCTATTCCGTCTCCTGGTTCGGCTGGCCCTCCGTGCGGTGCAACACGTGCTTACAGGCTCCCATGCGACGCAACGCGATCTTATCGCTCACTTCGCAATTCCTGCGGAGCGTATCACGGTTGTTCCTCATGCAGCCGATCCCCTGTTTCGTCCTCAGCCTTCTGCTGCGGTGAATAGGTTGCGCCGGAAGTATGATCTCCCCGAGAGATTTGCGCTCTATGTTGGCAGCAACAAGCCCCACAAGAACCTAACCCGCCTGGTTGAGGCCTGGCCTGCGGTCAGAGCGGCGTCTCCACACACGACTCTGGTTGTCGCCGGCGTGTGGGACCCGCGTCACGGCGAACCGCGGCAGCGGGCGCAGGCCTTGGGACTGGGCCCCGCGCACATCCGCTGGCTAGGGGCCATGCCAGGTGACGATCTGCCGCCACTGTATTCGGCCGCAACGCTGTTCGTCTTTCCCAGTCTCTATGAGGGGTTCGGCCTCCCCGTGATCGAGGCTATGGCCTGCGGGATTCCTGTGGCGTGTTCGGATGTCTCGTCATTGCCAGAAGTCGCTGGAACGGCGGCTCTGTTGTTCGACCCAACCGACACGGCGGCGATCGCTGCGGCGCTGATCCGCCTGTTTGAGGACGTAACACTGCGGGCTGAGTATGCTCGATTCGGTATTGAGCAAGCCGGGCGCTTTTCGTGGGGCAAGGCCGCCCGCGAGACTCTGGCACTCTACCGGTCGACGTTGGGGGTCGAGGCCTCGCAGTAATGCATATTCTGCACCTCTACAAGGACTATGCCCCCGTCCTCGGGGGCATTGAGAACCACGTCAAGGTCCTGGCAGAGACACAGGCTGCGGCGGGCCATAGAGTCACGGTCCTGGTCTGTGCCTCTGGAGCGAAGTCTGAGGTGAAGACTTTACACGGCGTCGAGGTGTGGAAGTCCGGGAGACTGGCGACCGTGGCCTCGATGCCTATTAGCCTGCGTCAACCTCTGGCTCTGATGCGGATGAACCCCGACATCGTGCACGTCCAATCGCCCTATCCTTTGGGAGAGGTAAGCGCCTGGATCCTGAAGCACCGCAAGCCGCTGGTAATCAGTTACCAATCGGATGTTGTACGCCAGCGTGGGTGGCTGCGCGCCTATGCGCCACTCCTGCGCCGCGTGCTCCGACACGCCTCCCGCATTCTCGTGAGCAGCCCGCGCTATCTCGAGTCCTCACCGTGGCTGCAACCCGTCCGCGATCGCTGCGCGGTTGTCCCTTTGGGCGTCGATCACGTCCGTTTTCATCCACCGCAGTTGGCGTATGCCGGCCCGCCGACATTGCTCTTCGTGGGGAGACTGCGCTACTACAAGGGGCTGGACACCTTGTTGCAGGCAATGCGCGATCTGCCGGATGTGCGACTGCGGATCGTGGGTACCGGCGAGATGGAGACGCCTTTGCGGGCTTTGGCCGCGGGGCTGGGCATCCAGGAGCGTGTTCGATTCGAGGGCGATGTACCAGACGCCGAGTTGCCTAAAGTCTACACGAATGCGACCTTGTTCGTCTTGCCGGCCAACGCACGCTCGGAAGCCTATGGCCTGGTGTTGCTCGAAGCGATGGCCTCTGGGCTGCCATGCGTGACGACCGAGATTGGAACGGGGACGTCGTGGATTGTCCAGGATGGACTAACCGGCAGTGTTGTGCCGCCGCGGAACCCTGAGGCGCTGGCCTGCGCGATTTCCGACCTGCTGGCAGAACCCGCGGCGCTTTACGAGATGGGGCGTGCAGGTCGCGCGCGTGTGGAGGGTGAGTTTACCCAAGCGCGCATGGTCGAACGAGTGATTGAAGCCTACCACAGCGTTGTGTGATGCCGGTGGGACTCTGGCACCACCGGCGGGTGCCGTCGCCGAATTCGGTCATCCTTCTGCGCTCTGATCCGAAGCCTGTTGGCGGACACGGTTGAACTCCTCCAGGTACGTTTCGGCGACCTCTGAACTGTGAAGGATCAGGACGTTCTCGTCGTTCTGGTCTGCAGCGCTGACACTGAAGTTGTACGAGCCGGTGATCACGGTCTCATCGTCAATGATGATGACTTTGTGGTGCATTATGTATGGGTTGCCGTCTGCGATCACATCCACCCCGGCATTGCGTAACGTGGCGTAGTCCGCGCCGCTGGCCCCGACGTTGCGTGCCTCGACAACCCCTGCGACCTCGACGCCTGCACGGTGTCGTTCGATGATCGCGTGAGCGATCTGGTCATCGGTGAGGATGAAAGCCAGAAAACGCACGCTCAACGCTGCGCCATCGATCAGCTCGACGATCCTAGAACGAGCGTCGCCCTCTGACTCAAAGAACGTCTCCACTAGAACGGGGCCAAGGTTGACACGCGGATTGGGCTCGGTAGCGTCGGAGGTCGCGCCGAAAGAACGGTCTTCAAACATCTCGTTGAACTCGGTCGTGTAGTTCTCGGCTATGGCGTGCGAGCGGATCACGACGACGTTGTTATTGTTCCGGTATGTATCGCTATCGGTCAGATTCCAGGACCCAGTCCAGACTTCATAGCCGTCGATGACCGTGAACTTGTTATGCATAAGGGGACCGGGGCCGTCCGTGATGACAGGGATCCCCGCGCTGCGTAGTCGCACGGGCCCCAACTGATCTTCATAGTCGTTGTCGGTCACGAGGCGCACGTGCACGCCGCGCTTGTCGGCGCGTATCAAGGCGTCTGCAACGCGGGTCAGGTCGAGGTTGTACATGGCCATGTCGACGCTTGACGACGCCGCATCGATCGCATGAGTGAGGGCTTCGTCAGGTCCGCCGTGGTGGTTGCTTGCCTTATCCGGGAACATGGGCGTCGTGAAGAGGACCTCGATAACGTTTGCGGGATCGAGCACGACATCTCCATCACGGCTCTCACCCCCCAAATCGATGCCCAGGAATTGCTGGGCTGCCCAGAGCAGAAGAAATAGAAAGAGGCCGAGCAGGAGATCCTTGAAGCCGACTTGCCTGGGGCGTCGCTTGACCATGTTTGTCCTCTGTTGGTGCGATGTTGGGGCGCGGTTCGAGTTCAGGATTTCACGTTGTCAGGTCGGCCCAGCCGCGTGCGTAAGGCCGCCTCCGGCGATGCCTCCTGTGAAGCCTCTTGGGCAATCCAGCGTAGATAGCGACGCAGTTCGGCAAGCTTGGGGTCGAGGGTTTGCCAGGCCTCGGTTTCGTCCATAGCAGCCGTAGTATGCACCAAGCGGACGACCTCTTCGCGGGCCCAGGTCAGGAGTTGTTGGGCCGGCGCGTCGGTCAGGTCTCCTGTGAGCGCCGAATCCTCCGCGATGCGCTCGTAAGCGATCTGTATGCGTCGCTCTACCGATCGGTCTCGATCGTTGGGATCTATGCCGGGATTCGAGCTCCCGAAAGCCGGTGTTACCGGAGTCGCCCTCTCTTTGGGCTTCACCTCTGAAATGTCCGGCACGCCGCTCTCTGCGGGGCCCTGTGAAGCTCTGGCGGCAGCACGCCGGTGCGCGAAGGCCTGGATGATCTCAACCTGCGGAGGCGTAGGGCGGACAAAAGGGCGGCCCGCCAGGATCGCACGCCAGGCTTCCTCGGGTGTCGCGCCGCCCCGGACGAGATAAGCCGCAGCCATCGTCGGGGCACGCCCTACGCCCGATGCACAGTGCACGTAGACTCCGCGTCCTGCAGCGACCTGCTCCTCTATGAATAACGCGCCTTGCTCCAGATCTTCCAGCGTCGGCGCGGCATCGTCCGTGGTTGGAAGCCACAGATATGCGTCGAGGGCAACGCCTCTCGCCGCGTCGTCCGATTCCTCTCGCATATTCAGCACTGCGTCGATGCCCAATGCGCGCATCGCTGCGAGTCCGTGGTGGCTGTGTTGGCCGCCCACATAGACCTTCGGAGCGACTTGGCTGATGGCAGGCGGAGAGAATCCGCGCATGCGTCGCACCAGCTTGTCAGTCAACCAGAGCCACGTGGGTCTTACACCCTGCTCGACTAAGCGTCGATAGAGAATGTACACCAGCAGGGCCGGTGCACATCCCTTCAAACGTTCGTGGTTTTCGAATACGGCATCTTGCATCGGGGCAGTGTCTCGCATGTCGTGGCGGGATCAGGGGTAAAGCGCCGTTTGAGCATCTTTGGCATCGATCGCGTTGCCGGCAATCTCGCGGGCCATATCGCGGTAGTCGCGTGTTCGAATGACAATCGGCATCGGCACAGCGTGGCCCAGGATTAGTGCCTGTTGCTGGGTCTCCAGCCGTGCCAGCACCTCGCGCAGTGCGGCCGTCCCGGCGACCCCCGAGAAGACGGCGCGGATGTCATTTTCTTCATCCAGCAGCGCTGTCACACGCGTGCCAATCTGGCTCATAACCTCAGGATCGATCCCGCTAGGACGCTGATCGACGATCAGCAACGTCACGTTGTACTTGCGCATCTCTCTCGCGATCGTTCCGAAGATCGTATGCCTGGCGATCGAAGGATCGAGGAACTTGTGAGCCTCCTCGATGGTGATCACGAGCGGACGCGGCTCGCTGCCCTGCCCGCCCATGAACTTTTCCTTGCGGTCAACGTAGGCCCGGTGGATGCGCCGGGTGATGTAGTTGGCAACAAGAATGTAGGCCTCCAGCGCATTGCCGTAGCGGCCGAATTCGAGGATCACATTCTTCCCACTGGTTATGTAATCCAGGATTCGGCCGATGGGATCATCCTGGGCGCTGTCCACCAGAAACTCAAACCGGTGGAGCTGCTCCAGCTTGCGCTGGATGGCGCCCAACGTGCCTTCGTGCAGCTTGCCTTGTTCCAGAATCTCGATGAGCGCGTCATCAGGGCCGTCGCTCAGCAAGCGTTGTACCCAGTTCCTGCCAAGCCGCCGGCGCAGCATGTAGAGTGCGTTGGTTTGCACGTCGGTGAACCCAAAGAGCGGGGCCAGCATCTCCAGATCCTCGGGTTCCAGTTGATCGTACCCAATCCTGATCGTATAGTCGATCTTGCTACCCCGGCGACGCGAGGACTCCGGGTCCAGGGTGAAGACGCTGACTCGCCCATCGTAGAAAAGCTGCCGCAGCCCCTTGACCTCTTGTTTACGCTCGTCTTGGCTTTTCCAGCCATACTCGTTGTGCATATCAAAGACAAGGTTGACCGCGGCACGCTCCTGGATAATGCCTGCGAGCACCATGCGCGTCAGGAAAGTCTTGCCGGTCCCGCTCTTGCCGAAGATCCCGCTGGAGCGCTCGACAAAACGCGGAAGCTCGAGCGCGATGCGGGTGCCTTCCATCTCCAACGGCTCGCCGATGTAGAATCGTCCCGCGGCATCCGGGTCACCGAATACATCGGCCACTTCCTCTGGTGAGGCCTCATAGACGTGTGTGAAATGCGCGGGAACGGTCTTCGCCGGACGGGGGCCGCTGCCTGCCTCGTCAATCACCAGCATCGGCGTGATGTGCAGCCGGCCGTAGGTGAGGGTCCCGGTGTAGACGCGCGCGAGGAAGCTGTCTGGGGCTTGCGGCGGCGACTGTTCGACCTCGGGGTAGCGGCTCTCCAGCGCGACGTCCGTGATCATCCCGAAGAAACGCCGGCCCGTTTGCCCCCGGATCACAACATAGCGCCCCACAGCCAGCCCCTCGATCAAGCGATCGGACGCCAGGCGCGCTTCCAATCCTTTCCCCAGGCTACCCCTAACCACTGTGCCCAAGAGTGTCACGGGGCGTGGCGGCGTTCTGGGGAAAGCTGCGTCAAACTCGTCAATCATCGAATCTCCTCGCGCCTGCTTCTATCTCCAGAGTATAGCGCCGGACGGAGGTGCGTCAATCGAACCGAACAGAGGTTCTCCAGAGCCCCGTGCCAGAGGGGCACGCACGTGTCCGGCACTCCTTCCGGTGCTTGTGGCCTGGTGGGGAGAGGCTGTCAGTTGCCGCAACCGACTTCCCAGACATAGATCTTGGTCTCTGCGAATTGCTGATCGTTCGACCAGACGCGCACCGTTGCCGGCATAGGCGCGCAGAGGCGCCACCGAGCGGGAACGTCAAGGCCGTTCACGATGGCGTTGTTCTCCAGTTGTGAGCGGTAAGGGGCGCGGCCTCCGCTGATATGTAGCCTCAGGATGCCCTGCCAGTCGTTTGTATCGGGGATCCTCTCCCACGACACCAGCTCCCACGCCGGATCGAGAAAGACCAGGGGAGGCCCTGGTTGTGCGGGACTGGGCGTTGGTGTCGACGTGGGAGTGGGTGTGGGGGTCAGGGTTGGGGTGTCGGTCGGGCGCTCTATGGCCTCCCCGGTGGTCGGCGTCTCCTGGGGCAGGGGCGACGCCTCCTCCCCAGGCTCAGGAGATGTCCCGGTCGTGGGCTCTGGCGTAGAGGGCGCTTCGGCAGAAGCTTCGCCTTCAGGGACATCGGTCGGTGATCCAAACTCCGGGAATCCCGGAAAGTTGCACGCCAACGTCAGTAGCAGCACGAGAAGCGCGATCGGCCATTTTCGCATTGTAACGCCTCCATCCTGACACTGTGTCCGACCCGAACCATAGACCGAGCACGTCTGGCAGTCCCGGCTGTCCGGGGCACGGGTCACGCGAGATCGCGGATGTATCGTGTGGGCCTATTGGGTGGGGTCGACGGAGGCCAGTATCTCCGCGAATTGCTCGAGCCCCCAAGCTCCCTTGATGCGCACCCGAGGCCACGCGTAGCGGTTGTCTAGCCGCAGCTCCGTACCCCATGCTGTCGTTACAGCCCCCCAGTACCCGGCGGACGCGACGACGGCCTCGGTAGCTGCATCGTGGCGCCCCGAGGGATAACAGAAGAACCTCACCGGCCTGCCCGTATGTGCCTCTACAGCCTCGCGCGCCCCCAGGATCTGGTAGACGAGAAAGTCGTAAGGGCGATTGGTCAGATCGTAGTGATCGCGCCCGTGAGCCTGGATCGACATTCCTGCATCGGCCATAGTCCGCATGTCATTCCAGGTGAGGTATTGAGCCGCCTCGAAGTGTGCCGGCGTCGCGAGCACGAAGAACTCGCCCACGAAACCGTACATCTGCAGCAGCGGCAGCACATGCGTAAGAGCGTCCTTGTAGCCGTCATCAAAGCTCAACACGATCGGGCGCTCGGGCAGTCGCTTGCCGGTAGTCAGCGTTTCATAGACGTCGGCCAACGTCACGCTCTGATATCCTTGCTCCCTCAGGTAGCGCAACTGCGCTTCGAAGCGGTCGGGGGTGACGGTCAAGTCCAGCCGATAAACGTCTGCGTCGGGGGGGATCTCCGAGACGTAGTGATACATCAAGATGGGCACGTTAACAGCAGCGGGGGGCGGCGGGTAGGTCGCCGTTGGCATCGGCGTGTCGGTGGGCGTTTCACCGGGAACCTCGACGGGTGTCTCCGTCGGCACGGCGGTCGGAGTCTCAGTTGGAATGGCCGTCTCTGTTGGCGCCGCTGTGTGAGTCGGGATCGGTGTTGCAGTCTCAGTGGGAACCGGTAGAAGCGTCGCCGTTTCCGCGGGCTGTGGCGATGGCGCAGTGGTTGAGGGGGCTGCGGCAGGTGGTGAATCCACCGCTGCCGTAATGAGCGCCTCTGTTGGCTCGGTCCGCCGGGGCGCCTGTGTTTCGCTGAAAGCCGCTGCCGATCCACAGCCGCTGACGAAGACGACGATGAGAGCAATCTGGAGAAACACGCGTGCACGGCTCATGAGTTGGCGTCTCCACCTATAGCGGGTTTGGAAGCACGCCAGTACTCCAGTGCCTTGCGCGTCGCCTCAAACGCCAGCGGCGGCACTTCATCGGCGGCGAAAAAGCTGGCCTCCGTCGCATCGTCAGCCGCCGCGAGGATCCCGCCGGTGATACAGCCTCGGTAGATGATCACAATGTCGGCGCCGTGCTCGTGTTCGCGTCCAGCGATGACCTCGACCAACCCCTGGATCTCGGCAATCAGCCCGGTTTCCTCTCGACACTCACGGATGGCCGCAGCTGCAGGAGACTCCCCAAAGTCGACGAAGCCTGCCGGCAGACTCCACTGGCCTTGCTGGGGACTAAGAGCGCGCCGGACCAGCAGAACACGTCCGGCGGCATCCGTGACCAAGAGTCCCGCGGCCACCTTGTGTTCGCGAAAAACCAAACGATCACAAGATGGGCAGTAGCGACGCATCTTGCCGAATGCATAGCGATCCTGAAGCGAGGTCCCGCACTGAGGACAGAAATTCAGTGCAGGACCTGCCAATCCGGGTTTGTGGATGCTGTGGGATCTGGTGGAGGGGATGTCGTTGGAAGTGTCGGTCATCTCATGTCCATTGCGCCGTGTGCCAGGTGTGCCGGAGAGTGGTTGTTCGATGGTCGCTGCCGTGATGCTTCCCGGCTGCCATCAATCGAGCCTCCGGCGTCCCATCCAGAGTGTGATCGCAAGCATCACGAGCGTCGCAACGCCCAATCCGACAGATAACCACGTCGTCACCAATGGCCTTCGCTGCGACAGGGTCTCCACGATTGTGTCGGGGACCGCCTCGGCGTTCTCGCCTGCCCGCCCCTCCGCTGAGGCCTCAGCATCGTCTGAGGGTTCATAGCCCTCTGATATCACCAAGTCATCCGTGGCGCTCTCTTCGGGCACTTCGACCGGCTCCGCCATCAGTTCAACCGCTGGCTCCTCTACGGTGTTCTCGGCAGTAGGTTGTGGGACGAGAGCCGCACCTGCTTCGGGGACCGGTTCTTCCTCCGGTTCGACAGCGCCGCCCATTCCCAATACCCCGGCCGTTTCCTCGGCCGGCATTTCCACTTCGGCCTCCGGCAATGGTGCACGCGCCGACTCCTCCTGGGCGGGTACCGTCCCCTCGGGCGCGGGGGTAGCGGCAATGCCCTGTGCCGGCTCGCTCTTGAACGATTCGGCCTCCGCTTCCGTGGGCGGTAGTGCCGCGCGTTCGACGCTTTCGCGCATCAGCGCCACTTCCCCGGGCGCGTCCTGGGTCTGTGCCATCATCGAGGGGAGCAGCCCTCGCTGCACCGCCGTCAAGCCGAAGGTCACGACAAACGCAGCAGCAACGAGCGACGTCGCCAGGCGCATCATCAGCAATGGCGTCCGGCGTCGCTTGGATTCAGTCTTCGGCGCTGCAACCATTGACGGGGTCAACAGATAGTTACGTGGGGGCACACGCAGGCCCATCCCCTGCACCATATCCTGAATCTGGCGCAGCTCTTCTACACGCCGGTGCAGTGTGGGATCTTGCGCCATGTCGGACTCCAGCGTCGCCTGGAGAGTGGGCTCCAACTGCCCATCCAGGTACGCCGAGACCTCCACGGTGCTCCAGTTCCTCTGAGTCATAATATATGTGCCTCCAACGTTACAGACTATCCTATAGACGAAAGCGCGCCGGTAAAAGTTCCCTCTCCTCTTGAAGCAGCGCTTGCATCTCCTGACGAGCCCGCGCAAGCCGCGATTTCACTGTGCCCAGCGCGATGTCCATCGCCTGGGCTGCCTCCTCGTAGGATAGTCCCAGGCGATCGACGAGGACCAGCGTCGTTCGGTGGTGCTCGGGCAACTTCGCGATGGTACGTTCCAACAGTGCACGTAGCTCCACCTGCTCGAGCGATTCCTCTGGTCTGGCGCCGTCGTCCACAAGGTGAGGGTTGGCTTCCTCTTCCATTTCGCCGAAGTCCTCCCACGATACCTTGGGGCGACGCTTGCGCCTGCGCAGCTCATCGTAGCAGGCATTGGTAACGATGCGCAAGAGCCAGGCCCGGAAGGATCCCCCCCGAAACTTCTTGATGGCGTGATATGCGGATATGAACGCTTCCTGCGTGGCGTCATCTGCAGCCGCAGGATCGTGCATAATGTGGTAAGCCAGGTTGTAGACTTGGCTCTGGTAGTGGAGGATCAGCTCGTTGAATGCGTCCAGATTACCGCGCTGCGCGGTCTGGATCAGCTCTTCCTCGTTCCAGGTCTCGGTTGATGTTGTCATTACCTTCAGAACTTGACGTGTTCCGAAATCTGACTATACTGCACCTACGTAGCCGAAGTGGCGGAATAGGCAGACGCAAGCGACTCAAACTCGCTCGGGCATAGCCCATGTGGGTTCGACTCCCACCTTCGGCATTATAACCCAAACGGCGGGGTTTTCCAGAACCCGTCGTTTTTGTTTGCCCGCCACGCGCCTCACGCGCATTTTCCTGTGCTGCTCCGCACCGCCAGGAGCAGACCTGTCATCGCGGCGGGGTGGATGCGCTTCAGACCGGTCCCTGGGCCCCCCACGAGTGCTGTTGCAGAATCCGCATTCCCTTGTATAATCTACATATCGATATATTTGAATGTCTTGCCTCAGGAAGTGCTATGTTGCCCATTACCGAAGACGAAATCGCCCTCATTCACCGCTACGTTTGCGAAGGGATTGGAGACCCTAAGCGGCTGATGCTGCTCTATCTGGTGGCGGATCAACCGCGCAATGTCACGGAGCTGACCAAGGCCCTTGACGTGGCACAGCCTACCGTCTCGCACCACTTGCGCATTCTACGGGAGCGTGGGCTGGTGACCGCTCGACGCGAGGGCGCGTCCATCTACTACGCACTGGCTGACCCGCGTATCCTCGAGGCTGTTGAAGTCCTGCGAGACTTTGTGGCCGAGTTGTTGCACAAGCGCGCCAGCGTGCTGAACCGGCCATGAAGCTCCGTCGGTTGCTGGCGCACGTGCCTAACCAGGGGACCTCTTGGTGCCCTTGCGTCATCCTTCTTTTATCGTAGGGAGGCTGGTCTATGAGTAAGTTATCCGTTGGACAGATAGGGTGGCTTGCCTCAACCTTTGGGGACCGAATGAGCACCCGTCCGGTAGAGCTGAAGCTCTACAGCCACGACATCGGCGAGATGCCGAGCCTCGTCAAGCCTCTGGTCGGCAGACCGATGGCCGACGCTGTCGTGCAGCCCATCTCTGAGGACGAGATCGTCGCGCTGGTGAAATGGGCTGCTGCAGAGGGGGTTCCCGTGATCCCCCGCGGCAAGGCGACTTCCGGGTATGGCGGCGTCTTGCCGGTCAAGGGCGGCGTGGTCGTGGACTTCTTCCGGCTCTCAAAGGTCTTGTCTGTTGATGTCGTTGCGCAAACGGCGACGCTCCAGCCAGGGATCGTCTGGGAGCAGGCGGATCGCGAGCTGAAAAAACACGGAATGACGCTGTGCACCTATCCGAGCAGTTACCCGTCCGCCACAGCGGGCGGTTGGCTTGCCCAGGGCGGGGCAGGATTCGGGTCATACGAAGCCGGCTGGTTTCGTGACGCGGTGGTGTGCGCGCGTGTCGTCCTCGGGGATGGGTCCATAGGGATCTTCGAGGGCGAGGGCCTCGACATGATCTATGAAGCCGAGGGCATCACCGGTCTGATCACGGAGCTTACCATCAGAGTCCAGCCCGACGAGCCCGTCGAAGTGCTGTCGCTGGGATGCCCCGAGGCTCACAGCCTACAGCACCTCCTTGAGGGGATTATCTCTGCCGATTTGCCTATCTGGTCGATGCACTTCATCAATCCGGAGATGGCGGCACTGAAGAATCGCGCGCCCCTTCTGACCCATCAGGGCCGGCCCATTGAGAAACGCGTCTTGCTTCCGTCCGCCTATGTACTGACGCTGGCCTTCCGGAAGAAAGATGCCGAAACCGTCCGGAGAGAGATCCAAACCCGCATGGATACCGCGGAGTGTCAGGCCGAGCTGCTCAGCGATGCGATCTCCCATCACGAATGGGCCCACCGTTTCCGCATTATGACTGTCAAACGGCTGGGTCCCAGTCTCGTCCCGGCTGAGGTCGTCGTCCCCCTCTCTGGCCTGGGCGCCATGATGAGCGAGGTCGAGCAGAAGGTCGAAAAGCCGGTCGTAAAGGAGGGCGTGCTCATCCGCGAGGGACGCAACGCCACCGGCGAGCCCGAGGTCGTCATCCTCGGGTTCATACCTGCCGATCAACGCAGGTTCACTTACAACTTCGTCTTTCCACTCTCGCTGACGATCTCGCGCATTGCCGAGAAGTATGGCGGGCGACCCTATGCAACCGGGCTCTATTTCTCGAAGATGGCCCCGCGGGTTCTGGGCAAGGCGCGCCTCGCGACTTTGAAGGCCTTCAAAGCCAAGGCCGATCCCCAAGGGATCCTCAACCCCGGCAAGGTCGTGGGTAACTCGCTTATCAGCAACGCGCTGATCGCGGCGAATGCCGTAGAGCCCCTAATCCGTCCGTTCGGCAACGCAGTGAGTGAGAGAATCGGCGAACACCCTTCTGAACAACCGGTTCGGGGCATTCCGGGGGACGTGGCGTGGTATGCATACGCCTGCTCACAGTGCGGTTACTGCGTCCAGGAGTGTGACCAGTACTATGGGCGTGGGTGGGAAAGCCAGAGTCCTCGTGGAAAGTGGTACTGGTTGCGCGAGTATATGGAGGGCCGGGAGGAGTGGGACCAGTTCATGGTGGACACCTTCCTGGTCTGTACGACGTGTGAGCTCTGCAACCTACGCTGTTCTGCCGTGTTGCCCATCGAGCCGTCGTGGATGAAGCTGCGGGGGAAGCTGATCGAAGAGGATAAGCGCATGACCTTCCCACCCTTCGAAATGATGAGTGCAGCGCTCCAGGATCAAGGGAACATTTGGGCCGGCTATCGTCGCGATCGCGCTGCTTGGTTCCCTGAAGATCTCAGGGCTGCGCATACACGGAAGTCCGCCAAGGCTGTCTACTTTGCCGGATGCACGGCCAGCTATGTCGAGCACGACATCGGTATGGCAACCGTGCGTCTCCTTGACGAGGCGGGGGTCGATTTCACCTACGTGGGCTCCAAGGAGAACTGCTGCGGGACGCCGATGCTCGTCGCCGGCAAGTGGGAAGTCTTTGCCGAAACGATGAAGAAGAACATCGCTGCGGTCAAAGCCGTGGGCGCAGACACGGTCATCACTTCATGTCCGGCCTGCAACATGATGTGGCGTCACACCTATCCGGAATGGGCTGCCAGGTTGGGCGTCGAGTTCGACATCGAGGCACGCCATTACAGCGAGGTCGTGGCAGAGCGACTGAGGTCAGGGGCGTTCGCGTTCCCTGAGAGCGATGGGGATCCGGTTACCGTCACTTGGCACGATTCGTGTCATATGGGACGGGTCTCGCACATCTACGATGAACCGCGCGAACTGATCCGGGCGCTGCCCGGCGTGTCGTATGTCGAGATGCCTTACAATCGCGACGAAGCGCACTGTTGCGGTAGTGTGCTGACCTTGATCAAGGAGCCAGAGGTGGCAGCAGAGATTGGCAAACACCGTCTGGATGAGGCCGTAGAGGTTGGCGCGGAGAAACTCCTCGCGGCATGTCCATGCTGCGAGTTCCAGTTCCGGGTCACGCGTGAGAAGAAGAGCGTGGCTGTGGAGGTTGTGGATCTGGCCCGCTTTGCTGCTCAGAAGCTGGGGTATGACTTCCCCGATCCCCATCCCGAAGTACAGGCGCAGTGGGCTGTCTTTGAGGCGATGATCGCCCTTATGACCCCTGAGGGGTTTGCCGCATTGATGGGGACGATGTGGCCCGAACTGATTGATGCCATGCCCTTTGGCATGGGCAAGCTGATGCGAGCCGCGGGCAGGGTGCCAGGCCTGCTGGGGGCGATGAAGCCCCTTTTCCCTGTGCTCTTCCCGAAGCTCCTCCCGATGATGATGCCCAAGGTCATGGACACGATGCTGGAGCGTGTTGCAGCAAGCATCCCCATGCCCGACTACATGGCGGCGCAGATGCCCGCGCTCATGCCTCGAGTGATGGAGAACCTCATGCCACATATGATCGGCGACCTGGTCCCGCTGGTGTCCGATCCCATGGTTGCCTACCTCCGAGGCAGGGCAGCCTAGGGGTCAGATCAACCCAGGCCCTGAGTCTACGGCGCCCGACGTTATCGCCGGGCGCCGCGCCGTTTGTGGCGGCTGCAAGCGTGAGTAGAAGCGTTGGCGTGAGGCCTGCGAGCCCTTAGCCAGATCGGTTCTGGAGTTCCTGCAACCAGGTATACACGCGCGCTGCGCGCGGATCGCCCGACAGGTTGAAGACTCGCAGCGACCGCTGCCAACTTGCGGCGGCCTGCTCCAGGTTGCCCAGCGCGCCATACACGAACCCGGTGTACATGAGCGCCTCTCCTTCAATGTCAAGGGCTTCGCTCTCCCGCGCGATGTCCAACTGGCGCCGGTAGTAGTCGAGAGCTTGATCATATGCCCCGAGCTCAGTGCAGACGCGTCCCAATTCACCCAGCCGCGCACTGACAGTACGGGCATCACCGACTGATTCGGCGGCATCGAGCGATCGGGTTAGCCAGCCGAGCAGCTCGGTTCGTGAGAGCATCTGGGCCAACAGCGTCATGCTGTGGTGGGGAAAGTCACAGATCCAGCGGTCCATTGCTTGCGGCTGAGGCCAGCCCGCATCGTCGCCCACCGCGCGTGTCCAGGCGACCGTCACATGTTCCCACAGCGCCACGAGATCCGCAGTTGCGAGCGGCCCGGTATCAGGCGCAGGGACGTCGAGCCGCGCCGTCGCCTGAATCGCCTCCCGAAGGTAGTGGGCCACATAGCGCGATACCACCTCGCCCGTCCACTCGGGCTGACCCACCAGCAGCTCCTGAGCGTAGAGCCGCACGAGCTGGTGGATTTCGTAGGTCCCCGCTTCCAGCCGGTGATCGATCAATCCCAACTGGCCAAACCGGTCCAGTCGGTGCTGTGCAGTTGCGGCCTGCACGTCCCAAACAGACGCGGCTGCACGGACGTCAAAGGCGGCTGGGAAGATCGCCAGTGCTTCAAAGGACTGCTTCAGGCTGTAATCGAGGAGCTCGTAGGCCACCTCGATCGCAGCGTCAACCGGGGTATTGGCCGACTCTGTCCCACGCAGCGCGATGATCCGCCGGCTCGCTTCATCGAGATGGGCGATGGCCCTGCGCGGCGACAGAAGCGGGCGTTGCCCCAGCAGTGGCGCGACAATACGCAAGGCTAAGGGCACGCCCCTTAGATAAGTCGCCAGCTTGTGCACGCCCGCCCGTGGGAACCTGGTCGCCTCGGGAGTTACCTGGATGATCAGATGGTAAGCCTCATCGGCGCTGAGCCCTGGTAAGGTCATCGCGTGGAGTTTGGGGAGGCTCGCTGCCAGATCGACCTGGGAAGTCACGATAGCCGCACAGCCATTTCGGGGGAGTAGGTGTCGGAGTTGCGCGGCGCTCGCGGCATCGTCCAGTATCAGCAGGGCTTTGCTCTCGGCGACCGTGGCTTGATACACCTTACGCAACTCGATTCCATCCTCCGGAAGGGCTATCTTGGGATTGAGAGACCGCAGTACATGGCGCTGTGCCGCATCAGGCGTGAGCGACGTCAAATAGCCGGGCCTGCCTCCGCGGAGATTCACCTCGATGACACCGTCCGGATATTGCCTGTGGGCATCCATTGCCACACGGCGGGCCAGGGCGGTGACGCCGATGCCGGCGCCCCCCGTGCCACTGACGAGCAGGATGCCATCATCTAGCCGGCTGCGGAGAGTGGCGCGAGCACGTTCACGTCCCACGAGGAGAGGGCTCGACACTACCATAGCTCGTGATTCTATGAGGGTTGGCTTACAATGCAAGTTTTATGGATGCGGAGCAGTTACGCTCACGCCAACCCTTACGTTTGTCCCCCTGGAAGGGGCAGCTCTTCCTTTTGACCGTCCCTTTGCTTGTGCTATAATCTCCGGTCGAACACTTTGAGCGCTTCGGCGCTGCTTTTTCGAGCAGCTTGAGCACACTCCCAGGAGGTCTCTATGGCAGAACGTAAGATGATTACCGTGGATGGCAATACAGCATGTGCGACCGTAGCCCACAAGATCAACGAGGTCATTGCCATCTACCCCATTACCCCCTCTAGCTCCATGGGTGAGCTGGCGGATGAGCTTTCCGCGAAGGGGAATGTGAACATCTGGGGCACGGTGCCCCTGGTGGCTGAAATGCAGGCCGAGGGCGGTGCAGCCGGCGCTGTCCACGGAGCACTGCAGACCGGGGCCCTGACCACGACATTCACTGCGTCGCAGGGGCTGCTCTTGATGATCCCCAACATGTACAAGATTGCCGGCGAGCTGACCCCGACCGTGTTCCACGTCTCCGCTCGCAGTCTGGCAGCTCAGGCGCTCTCCATCTTCGGCGATCACACGGATATCACGGCGGCGCGTGCCACAGGGTTCGCGTTGCTGGCAAGCTGTTCTGTGCAAGAAGCGCAGGATTTCGCCCTGATTGCCCAGACCGCGACGCTGGAGTCGCGTGTCCCCTTTGTTCATTTCTTCGACGGTTTCCGCACCAGTTCCGAGGTGAACAAGATCGAGGAGCTCTCCGACGAGACGCTCCGCGCCATGATCAACGACGACTTGGTGCGCGATCACCGGAAGCGCGGCCTGACCCCTGATCGCCCGGTTATGCGGGGAACATCTCAGGGACCGGATCTTTACTTCCAGGGCCGGGAGACGGTGAACCCCTACTATCTCAAGACACCTGGCATCGTCCAAAAGGCGATGGACCAGTTCGCTGCGCTGACAGGGCGGGCGTACAACCTGTTTGACTACTACGGCGCGCCGGATGCCAACCGTGTGATCGTGCTGATGGGTTCTGGTGGCGAAGTTGCCGATGAGACCGTCGACTACCTCCTCAAGCAGGGCGAGAAGGTGGGCGCGATCAAGGTTCGCCTGTACCGCCCCTTCAGCGTCGAGCATTTCGTCAAGGCGCTGCCCGAAAGCGTCGAGCTCGTCGCCGTGTTGGATCGCACCAAAGAACCCGGCGCTGCGGGCGAGCCCCTCTACGAAGACTGCATCACCGCGCTGGCTGAAGCGGGCCGCAGTGTCAAGGTCATTGGTGGACGGTACGGGCTCTCCAGCAAGGAGTTCACGCCGGCGATGGTCAAGGGCATCTTCGATGAGATGCGCAAGGCCGAGCCCAAGAACCACTTCACTGTGGGCATCGTCGACGACGTGACCCATACCAGCATCGATTACGACCCTTCATTCAACATCGAGCCGGATGATGTCGTCCGGGCGCTCTTCTTCGGTCTGGGTTCGGATGGCACGGTGGGTGCGAACAAGAACAGCATCAAGATCATCGGCGAGGAAACGGACCTGTACGCGCAGGCCTACTTTGCCTACGATGCCAAGAAGTCAGGCGGCACGACGGTCTCGCACCTGCGATTCGGTCCGCGCCCGATTCGCTCTCCGTACCTGATCAATTCCGCCAACTTCATCGGATGCCACCAGTTCATCTTTGTCGAGCAGTTCGATGTGCTCAGCAGTGCCGAGAAGGGGGCCACGTTATTGCTGAACAGCCCCTATCCGGCATCCGAGACGTGGGAGCGCTTGCCCCGCAAGGTTCAGCAGCAGATCATCGACAAGCAGCTCGAGTTCTACGCCATTGATGCCTACGATGTGGCCCGCGAAGTCGGCTTGGGCGGTCGCATCAACACGATCATGCAGACGTGCTTCTTTGCTCTCGCCAAGGTGCTTCCCAAGGACGAAGCGATTGCCAAGATCAAGGAGGCCATCAAGAAGACCTATGGCAAGCGTGGCACCAAGGTCGTGGAGATGAACTATGCGGCGGTGGACAATGCTCTCGCGAACATGTACAAGGTCCAGGTGCCTGCCCAGGCCACCAGCGACATCGAGATGCAGCCGCCGGTCAAGGGTGACGCTCCTGAGTTCGTGAGAAACGTCACGGCGCGGCTGATTCTGCGCGAAGGTGACAGCCTGCCGGTGTCCGCGCTGCCCGATGACGGCACCTTCCCTGTTGGCACCACGCAGTACGAGAAGCGCTTCATCGCGCTGGAAACGCCGATCTGGGATCCGGATGTGTGTATCCAGTGTGGCAAGTGCGCTATGGCGTGCCCCCACGCGGTGATTCGCATCAAGGCATACGATCCTGCGGTTCTCGAAGGGGCCCCTGCCGGGTTCCGCGCCACCGAGGCGCGAGGCCGCGAGTTCGCCGGGATGATGTTCACGGTCCAGGAGAGCATCGAGGACTGCACCGGCTGCGGCCTGTGCGTCGAGGTCTGTCCTGCAAAGAACAAGCTCGACCCCGAGCGCAAGGCGATCAACATGACGCCCGTGTTCGGCATCCGCGAGCGCGAGACCGACTACTGGAACTTCTTCTTCAACAACATCCCGGATTACGACCGTACCCAGCTCAATCTGAAGACGGTCAAGGATTCACAGCTGTTGCGCCCGCTCTTCGAGTTCTCCGGCGCCTGCGCTGGCTGTGGCGAGACGCCGTACGTCCGCCTGCTTAGCCAGCTCTTCGGCGATCGTGCTGTGATTGCCAACGCCACCGGGTGTTCTTCGATCTATGGCGGTCATATGCCCACGACGCCCTACACCAAGAATGTTGATGGTCGCGGCCCGGCGTGGAACAACAGCCTCTTCGAGGACAACGCAGAGTTCGGGTATGGCTATCGTCTCACGCTCGACAAGCAGGAGGAGTACGTTGCTGAGCTCGTGGAGCGGTTCCGGGGCAGCCTTGGTAACGAGTTGACCGATGGCTTGCTCAACGCCGAACAGATCACCGAAGCGGACTATGCGGCGCAACGTGACCGAGTCGCTCAGTTGCGTGCGCTGCTGGGAGGCGATGCGTCGCCTGCAGCGCGAGACCTGCTCAGCCTGGCAGATGTGCTCGTTCGGCGTTCGGTCTGGATCTTGGGCGGAGACGGCTGGGCCTATGACATCGGGTACGGCGGTCTGGACCACGTGCTTGCCCAGGGGCGTAACATCAATGTCATGGTTCTGGATACGCAGGTCTACTCCAACACCGGCGGTCAGATGTCCAAGGCCACGCCGCGTGGCGCTGTGGCGAAGTTCGCCTATGCCGGTCGTTCTCTGCCGAAGAAGGACCTGGGCATGATCGCTATGACCTACGGCAACATCTACGTAGCCCAGGTGGCTATGGGCGCCAATGACGCCCAGACGCTGCGGGCCATCCGTGAGGCCGAGTCCTATGATGGGCCGAGCCTGGTCATTGCCTACAGTCACTGTATCTCGCACGGCATCCCGCAGATGAAGTTCGGTTTCAACCAGATGAAACTCGCGGTCGACTCGGGCGCCTGGATTCTCTACCGCTATGACCCGCGTCTGAAGGCAGAGGGCAAGAATCCGCTGCAGCTCGATTCTCGCGAGCCGAAGGTGGACATCAAGGACTACATGTACAACGAGGTGCGCTTCCGCACACTGCTTCAGGCAATGCCTGAGCGGGCAGAGGAGTTGCTCGACCTGGCGCGCGCTGACGCGAATGCGCGGTGGAACACCTACCGACAGATGGCCGAGATGGACTACAGTTGGGCCGCTGACTAGAGTGGTCTGATTGCCAAACACAGGCGCGCCCCCCGGTTTACCGGGGGGCGCGCT
>JAXDDO010000043.1:0-18685 GCA_034676805.1 Anaerolineae bacterium
CGCGGTGCGGCACTTGCTCGAAGGAGTGGCCTCGGCTGCTCCGACACAATCGTCGGTCGAACTGATCCCACCGCGCCGTCCCAGACCGGGTGAATGGGCCGCTCAGCCCGAGCGCGGCGGGCAGGTCCGTGGAGGTCCAGGCCCCAGCGAGACACCGCAGACACGCGCAGCCCCACTCCCCGAGCCACAGCTCGTGCGCACAGAGATCGGGCCACTCCCCTCAGATCTCTGGGACCTGATCGGTGAGCCCGCACCTCTGCCGGACACTCCGCCGGAGCCATACCCTCGCGCCCCAGTACAGGCTGTCTCCCCGCCAGCAGAGCGTGCGCCGGCAGATATCCACGTTGAGGGGGGCCGGCATACGCCCGGCGTCGAGGCGTCTCACGCTCCCGCACGTCCAGTCGCGCCCGCTCCCGTCGGGCACGACAGGCCACCAGAAGCGGCCCCTCAGCCGCAGATCCCATCACCCACCATCCAGCGATTGGCGGCGACTGAGCGCCCTGAAACAGCCACGACAGGTGCCTCACCTGACGGTGGCCTCAGGGAGGAGGACGCGAGCAGAGCAGCGGTTGACATCGATTCGCTGGCACGGCGTGTGTACAGGGAGATCAAACGCCGGTTGGCGACGGAGCGCGAACGTATGCGACCCAGGTGAGGTCCTTAGGGCGGAAAGGATATACGATCGATGCCTAACACGCGCAGCAGCCTACAGGCCGCCCGCATCGTCGAGGTAGACAGCTCGGGCGAGCCTAAGTCCGGGGGCGTCTCTGTCAACTGCATGTTCAATCCTTTCGAGTACTCGGTCTCCAAAACCAACACGTACAAAGAGGAAAAGAAGAACCGCTCAGACGTCCCGAGCTTTGAGTTTGAGAAAGCCGGTCCCCAGACCCTGAAGCTCACGCTCACGTTCGACACCTATGAGACCGGCGAGGACGTGAGCCTGACGACCAATAAGCTCTGGAAGTTGATGGAATCGAAGACCCGGCGGGCGGGGAATCGCGACAAGAAGGTGCCCCCGCCCGAAGTGGCCTTTGAGTGGGGGGTCTTCCGCTTCGTTGCGGTCATCACCAATATGACCCAGAAGTTCACCCTGTTCAAGCCCGATGGCACGCCTGTACGAGCGCAGGTCGAGGTGACCTTCACCCAGCACAAGGATCTGAACGATTATCCCAGCCAGAATCCCACGTCCGGTGGAGGGAAAATCGAACGCATCTGGCGCGTGGTTGCCGGCGATCGAATCGATGCGATCGCCCATACCGTCTATGGCGACGCGTCACGCTGGCGCGAGATCGCCGTCTATAACCGGCTAAAGGACCCGCTTCAGTTACGCGCGGGCCAACAACTGATCATCCCCTCAAAATGAGGCCTTGGAAGACGATGCCTGAAACGTTCGAGTTAGCCAGCCAAATCACGATCAAGGTCAATGGGGCCGATGTCGAGCCCGACGTAATGGCACACCTGGTCTTTGTCGAGGTCGACCAACATGCACACTTACCGGCCATATTCACGATCCGAGCCGCAGACCCGGAGTTCGAGCTAATTGACGAGGGACCGTTCGACCTGACCGACGAGATCGAGATCCGCGCCCAAAAACCCGATGGCACGTGGGCTACCTTGATCAAGGGGGAGATCACCTCCCTGGAACCTGAATTCCAGGAGGGCATGATCGCGCAACTGGCGGTGCGCGGCTATGACAAATCCCACCGGCTCTACCGTGAGATGAAGAGCCAGGCACACCTGAATAAGAAGGACAGCGACCTCGCGTCTGAGATTGCCAGCGGCGCTGGCTTGCAGGCCGATGTCGAGGTGACGAGCACAGTCTACGACCATATCTTCCAACACAATCAGTCGGATCTGGCCTTTCTCCAAGAACGCGCCCGGCGCATCGGATATGAGTGCTTCGTCAGCGACGGCAAGCTCGTCTTCCGCAAGCCCTTGTCGCGAGGCGCCGGGATCACGCTACGGTGGGGGGATGACCTGCTCTCGTTCTACCCGCGTATGAACCTCGCCGAGCAAGTCGACGAAGTCATCGTCCGAGGCTGGTCCGTCGACCGACAACAACCGATCGTCGGACGCGCTCGGCAAGGCGGGCTCTATCCGGAGATCCAGGAATCGAGGAACGGCGCGGCTTGGGCGCGCCGTTTTGGCAGCGGCAAGCACGTGATTCTGGAAGAGAACGTCACCAGCCAGGCGGAGGCCGACCACCTCGCCGCAGCGCGCCTCGACGAGATCAGCGGGGCGTTCGTACAGGCAGAAGGTGAGGCTTTTCGCCGGCCCGACATCCAGGCAGGCAAGCCGGTAACGCTTGAAGCACTTGGCGACCGCTTCAGTGGCACTTATCTCGTCACCAGCGCCCGCCACGTCTACACTGCCGAGGGTCTCAAGACAACTTTCAGCGTTCGCGGCACGCGCACAGGCCAGATACTGGAAGAGGCGGGACTGCGCAGTCCCCGGCCCATCGACCCCGGCGTGGTCACGGGTGTCGTGACCAATACTGATGACCCGCAAGCTTGGGGACGCGTCAAGGTGAAGTTCCCCTGGATGACCGAAGATGCCGAGAGCGACTGGGCGCGAATCGTCGGGGCCGGCGCCGGCCCGGAAGCGGGATTTCTCGTCGTCCCTGAGGTTGGTGATGAAGTTCTGGTTGCTTTTGAGCAGGCAGACTTCCGACGTCCCTATGTTCTCGGCGGGCTGTGGAACGGCCAGCACGCTCTGCCCCCGGATGCGCCCAGCGCCGGCGGCGAGCTGCCCCTGGCGCGCATATGGCAATCGCGGTCGGGCCACAAGATTGCTGTCTTCGATAACGCCGACAACAAGATCGAGATCGCGACCAGTGGCGGGCACCGAATAACCCTGGACGATGCCAATCGTGTCATCAGGATCAGCACCAGCGGCGGCGTGGTCATCACGCTCGACGACGGCGGGAGCAAAGTCACACTGGAAGGCAACGAGGTACAGATCAAGGCCAGCGGCAGCCTGAAGATCGAAGCGGGCGCGAACATGGATCTCCAGGCCGGGGGGCAGATCACAGTCAAGGGCGCGGTCATCAACCTGAACTAGGCGATTGAAAGGTGTAAGTGGAGCGCGACTATGGGACAGCCGGCAGCCAAACAAGGCGACCAGATCACCGCCGTTGACATTCACATCGTTATGGTGCCATCGCCAGGGGGGCCAGTTCCGACACCGCTTCCGCACCCATTTGCGGGGATCATCGACGGCAATCTCAGCGCCGATGTCAAAGTTATGGGCATGCCGGCCGCGACTGTAGGCAGCACTGCGACGAACACCCCCCCGCACATCCCCACGCCGCCGGGGACAGTCTTTCAGGTGCCCCCCACGAACCGGGGCACGATTATGCGCGGCAGCAGCACAGTCATGATCAACAGTAAGCCGGCTGCGCGAGCCGGTGATTTTGCCCAAACGTGCGCCGACCCCGCACCCAATATGGCAGCGCAGGTGGTAGCGGTGGGCACCGTCATGATCGGAGGCTAACCAACGATGCCAGAGGAAATCGTCGGCCGCGGGTGGTCTTTTCCACCTCAGATTGGTCCGCAAGGCGGGATCGCCCTGACGCACGAACGCAATGAGATCGACCAGGCGATCCACATCATTCTGTCGACCGCGCCGGGCGAGCGTGTGATGCGCCCAACTTTTGGGTGTCGCCTGCACGATCTGGTCTTCGACCCCAACAACAGCCATACCGCTGCTCGAGCCCGCCGTTATGTCGAGGAAGCCCTGGGTATGTGGGAACCGCGCATCAGGGTCGATGAGGTGCACGTGCGCCAGGGTACTGACGGACAGGGGAGCTCTGATGACGCCAACGCCCTGCTGATCGAGATTCGTTACGAGGTGAAGGCGACCCACGACCAGCGCAGCTTGGTCTATCCGTTCTACTTGATCCCAGAGGAATGAGCCCAACGGAGGCTGCAATGGCATTACCCAGACCCAAACTGGACGATCGGCAGTTTCAGGACATCGTCGACGAGGCCAAGAAGCGCATCCCTCACTATACAAGGGAGTGGACCGATCACAATGTCAGCGATCCGGGCGTCACTCTGATTGAGCTCTTTGCATGGATGACCGATGTTCTGCTCTACCGGCTGAACCAGGTACCGGACCTGCACTTCATCCAGTTCATGGAAATGCTGGGGATCACATTGAAGGAGCCGGTACCCGCTGGCGCGCCCGTGACCTTCTGGCTCTCACAGCCACAGGAGTCCGTGGTCGTGATACCGGCGGGCACCGAAGTCGCCAGCACCCAGACCGAAACAGAAACCTCTATCGTCTTCACGACGGATCGCGACCTCCGGATTGAGCCACCGCAGCTGCGCGCGGTCCTCTCGCGCCTCCACGCAGGGCCACAAAGGGAAATCGGCTACCGCGAGCAGAATCTCCGCCGTCTGGAGGCCGGGTTCGGTGGTGTCGACGTGTTCACGGCGGTACCACAGATCGACGATGCCCTCTACTTCGGCGTGGAAAACGACCTGAGTCACCACATCCTCGGTCTGGAGTTCGACTTCGACCCCGCTGGCGGGGCTGGCGTCGATCCGACTCTGCCCCCTTACGTCTGGGAAGCCTCCACCGGAGACGCGCACAACCGCTGGCAGGTCTGCGGCGTGGAGTCCGACACAACCCGCAGTATGAACCAGCCCGGCAAAGTCCACGTCCATCTACCGCAGATGGGCCCGTATGACTTCGGCAAAGGAGACTGGTTCTGGGTGAGGGTCCGGATCAAGGAGATCTCACCACGCGAGCGCCAGGACGGGATGCAGCCGTTTGAGAAAACGCCGGTATTGCGCCGGGCGAAGGTAACAACGTGGGGCGGGACCGTTCTGGCAACCCACGCCCAAGTGGTGACCAACGAGTTCCTGGGACAGAGCGACGGCACGCCTGGCCAACGGTTCCAGCTACAACACACCCCGGTTTTGGCGCGATTGCCCGAGGAGACGCTCATCGTGCAAATCGACGGGCGCGAGCCCGAGCTATGGGCAGAGGTCCCCGACTTCTCCGACTGTGACGCGACAGCCCGCTGCTTCACCCTCGATGGAATCACAGGGGAGCTGCGCCTTGGCCCTGCCGTGCGACAGCCGGACGGCACAATGAAACTCTACGGCGCCATACCACCCAGGCACGCCAACTTGGTCTACAGGCGCTATCGATTCGGTGGGGGCCAACTGGGTAACGTCCAAGCTGGCGTACTGAACACGCTCAAGACGGGTATTCCGTTCGTCGCCCGCGTGAGCAACCGTGAGTCCGCGTGGGGGGGGCTGGACGCCGAGACTCTCGAGTCGGCTATGATGCGCGCACCTGCTTTGCTACGTTCGCGCGAGCGTGCGGTCACTGAGTCCGATTTCGAGTTCCTGGCGATGCAGGCGTTTCCGGCCAAGATCGGCCGCGTCAAGTGCCTTCAGCCTCGGCCTTCGGAGGCAGGCCGCGTAGCGCCGGGACAGGTCTACGTCATGGTCATTCCCCGGATCTCAGCGCCCGAGGGGTATCTGGCGCCCGACCAGCTGACCTTGAGCCCCGACAGCGCCGCGGCCCTTGCCACCTATCTCGACGAACGGCGTCTGCTAACAACCCGCCTGGACATCCGCCCGCCCGCCTACTACTGGGTAGCATGCCGGGTCCAGCTTCGAGCTGCCCCTGGCGTGGGCCAGGCCGATGTCGAGTCCGAGGTTCTGAAGCGCCTCTACCGCTTCGTCAACCCGCTCACAGGCGGTCCTGATGGCCGGGGATGGCCGTTCGGGCGCGATCTCTTTACCTCGGACGTCTATCAATGTCTACAAGGGACGCCCAACGTACAATTCATCCGCAGTGTCCGGATGTTCGTAGCACAGCCCGGTGGACCGGCGGAAGGCGATCCCGTGGAGTCTGTCGAGGTCATTGCCCACGGCGTGGTCGCTTCGGGCATCCACGAAGTTGAGTTCGTATGAGGGAGCCGATGTAACGTGGCAGCGAGCGTAAGCTTCCGGCTAACCATAGCCTCGTCCGAGACCCTTGATGCAGAGGGAAGCCGCCGAATCGACTCGGAGCGGCTCCTATCACCCGGCGAAGCGGTGACCATTGGCCGCCAGGAAGGCAACGACCTGGTCCTCGACGACCAGCGCGTCTCGCGCCGCCACGCCGTGATCGAGTGCGGCGACGCCGGATGTCGGGTCACCGATCTGGGCAGCTCCAACGGCACCTACCTCGAGGGGGAGAGGTTGCAGCCCAATGTGCCGGTCGACCTGCATCCGGGAGCGGAGCTCACCATCGGGGCCTATAGCTTACGAGTGCACTCCGAAGTCCCGAGTCCGGAGTCGCAGGTCGGCCTGGGCCCGGCCATTGCTGACTTCGAGCCACCGGCGACGGACTCGGGTACGCCGAAGCCTGAAGCGCCAGCGGAGGCAGCTCCCGAGTCGAAACGGGCAGTTCGTAGGCCCGACGATGCTGGAAGCGCGCGCACGCCACCCACCGGCAGTGGGCCCCCTTGCCGTGGTCCAGCGGAGCCCCCTATCCCTCCGGGAGCGGAAGACCTGGTGCCCCCCGGACTCAGCTTGCGCAGCCAGAGGTTGCTTCGTTACCTCCCGGGTATCTACCATACCGATTTCATGGCGCGGTTCCTGGGGATCTTCGAGGCCATATTGACGCCGATCGAGTGGACCGTCGACAACTTTGACCTCTTTCTGGATCCAGGTACCGCGCCTGGCGGCTTCCTGCACTGGCTGGCGGCGTGGTTCGACATTACGTTCGACCCGTCCTGGAGCGAGGCGCAACGCAGGCAGCTCCTGCGCGAAGCCCACAGACTCTATGCGCGCCGCGGCACGCGCTGGGCCCTGAGCCGGGTTCTCGAGATCTATACGGGCACCGTGCCCACGATTGAGGACACGGACCCGGCCCTGGAGCCGCATACGTTCAGGGTCACCCTGACGAGGCGCGTGGCGCCGCCAGATGTCGCGCATCCTGATCGCAGCCACGCAAAATCACCGCCGGCTCCCAGCAGTCCGACACGCGAGATGGTGGAGCGCCTGATTGACGCGCACAAACCCGCCCACACAGGCTATGCGTTGGAGTATGAGCCCTGAGATGCGGAGCAGAGGCTTCAGACCTGTGCAGCCCAGGAGACTTCGGTCGTCTATAGAGCCGCGGGAACGCTGAATGCCCCGCATCATGCGAAGGAGAGGATTCGATGGAGAGACTGGTTGGCCAATCGCTGAACCGATACAAGCTCACCAACCTCCTGGGCGAAGGAGGGATGGGTGCCGTGTTCAAGGCCAGGGACGTCACGCTCCAGCGCGACGTAGCGATCAAGATCATGCACCCCCACCTGTCCAATCAGCCCGATTTCCGCGAACGCTTCCTGCAGGAAGCACGGACTGCCGCACGGCTCGATCATCCAAGCATCGTTCAGGTCTACGACTTCGGCCAGGAGCGCTCGTTGCTCTTCATTGTCATGGAGTTCATCCGCGGTGCCAACCTGCGCCAGATGCTCGATGAGCTCAAAGCTCAGAGTAAGTGGATTCCCCTCGACGAAGCGGTACAGATCATCCGTCACGTGGCGCTGGCGATGGACTACGCGCACCGCCAGGGCGTCCTTCACCGCGACCTGAAACCGAGCAACATCATGATCGAACCGGAAGCCTCGGAGGGGTTGCCCTATCGCCCGGTCCTCACCGATCTGGGTCTTGCAAGGCTGATGCAGAGCCAACACATCACGCAGGCTGGAACATCGATGGGCACGCCGACCTACATGTCTCCGGAGCAAGCCCTAGGTGAGGAGACCGACGCCCGCAGTGACGTCTACTCCCTGGGCGTGATGCTCTACGAACTGGCGGTGGCACGCCCGCCTTTTCCGGTCAAGACGATCTCGGAGGCCATCCGGTATCACACCAAGGAGACGCCCCAGCCTCCCTCGCAGATTAGGCCAGACCTGCCGAAGTCGCTCGAACAGGTCATCCTAAGGGCCATGGCCAAGGACCCAGCCCAGCGGTGGCCCAATGCCGCCAGCCTGGCCGAGGCTCTCGCCGGTTCAGCGGGCGAGGCGACCGCCGTCGCGACAACACCGGCCGCAACCCAGGTCAGCGTAAGCCTTATGACCCAGTACCAGAGAAGCCTATCAGGGGACCGCGGCGCATCTGTGCTGCAGGAACTCGCGCCTCCGGCGGGGCAAGCAGGTGCAGGCGCCAGCGATATGATCCAGGCACGTCTCCCCGATGGAAGCACTGTCGAAGCACCCTTCGTGGGAGACAAAGTGACTCTGGGCCGGGCCGAAGATAACGATCTACCCCTTCAGTCTGCGAACGTGTCGCGATACCATGCGCGCATCGAGGCGACAGGCCCGGGCCACTACCAGGTAGTTGACCTTGACAGCACCAACGGGACATACATCGGCAATGCCAAGCTGCTCCCGGGCGTCCCGGAGACCTGGACGACAGACCAGCCTCTGCGCGTTGGGGACGTCTGGCTGCGCCTGGTGGCGGGGCGCGTCCCCGTCTCGCGGCAGCCCCCGACCAGCAAACTCGGGGCGGGCGCCTCAGTCGGCATGCCCCTCGGCAGAACCCACGTCGATCGCAGCATGGTCAGAACCAGCACCGGCGAGGGACGCGTTGGGGTCGTCATGCAGAACACGCAGATGGCTGTGGCCCCCGGTGAGCAGGTCGTGACGACCCTGATGTTGCTCAACCAGGGCCCGATTGTCGACCACTTCCAGGTCACGGTTGAGGGGATTCCCGCCACCTGGGCTGACCTACCTCCCGTGGTCCAACTGATGCCGGGCGCACAGCAAGAGGTCGCCCTCACCCTGCGCCCACCGCGCACGCCCGAGAGCCGCGCGGGCCGTTACTCGATCACGGTGCGCGTGATCAGCCGCGATGCACCCAACCAGTTTGTGGACGTGCGTGCCTCCCTGACGGTCGGGGCCTATAGCCATTTCCAGAGCAGCCTGCAACCCCAGAAGGTCCGGGCAGGAAAGACAACGCAGGTGACGATCCGCAACAACGGCAACTTCCCCGACACATACACCATCTCGGGCAGCGATCGCGCCAACGAGCTGGCGTTCGAGCCACCCGAGACCCAGCTCAAGGTGAATCAGGGCGAGGCCGCATCAGCGGAGCTGCGCGCCAGCCCGGTCAAGCGCCCCCTGGTCGGCGGCGCGAAGACGCATCCATTTACCGTGCAGGTCGCCCCATCCCAAGGAGACCCCCAGCAGCACGCGGGTGAGCTTGTGAGCCGTGGCATCATCCCTAGCTGGGTGCCGCCCCTATTGGTGACGCTGCTGCTGGTAACGTGCGGGATCTTGGCATTTCTCCTCACGCGTCCGCCCGTCATCGAGCTTGCCGAGATCATCCCCACAAACCCCCAGGCCGGCGAGCCGGTTACGGTGCGTTGGCGTGTCAGTCGTGCCCAACGGATTGAGCTGCGCCCATTCGGCATCGAGGTCGAGCCCGGACCCGACGGCGTTGGCGAGTATACCTTCGAAGATGGCTTTCCCGACGCGACGGGTGTTACGCTAGTGGCCTCCAACACCTTCCGCTCCAGCCGCGAGGACCTTGATTTCCAGGTCAGCATCCCCGTGGTGGATCCCGTAATCACGGAGTGGTCGGTCTTCCCCACGGAGATCACCCAGGGCCAGGAAGTGACGATCCGCTGGAGCGTGACCAACGCCGACAGTGTACGGCTGCAACCCTTCGGCACCGTGGACAGCAGCGGCGAGCGGAAGGACACGCCGCAACAGACCGAGACCTACACCCTCATCGCCACAAACCAGGGTCGGTCGGTCGAGCAGGCACAGCGCGTCGTCGTTGCCACGCCGGCGCCCGATGCGCCGAGAGTCACATCCTTCACCGCGAACCCGACAACGGTGGTGGAAGGTGAAACTGCCACGGTGCGGCTCACCTGGGAGACCGAACAAGCCGACACTGTGACGATCGAGCCTGGACTGGGCCCAGTGGGCCTCACGGGCAGCCGGGACGTACCGGCGCCTGCCAGCGACACCGTCTACACACTGGTCGCCAGGGGTGCAGGGGGAGAGATAACTGCCCAGGTTCAGGTCCTTTTCCAGGCCCAGCGCTGTCTCGCCGGGACCAATAACCTTCGTCTGCGAAGCGGTCCCGGCACGATCTATGACCCTCCGTTGGCCTCGCTCCCAGCCGGAACGGAGCTCAAGCCTCTGGCATACAGCGCCGTGGGATTCCCCGACGGACAGTGGGTGCAGGTTCAGGTTGTCGGCACCGGCGAGGAAGGCTGGGTCGCCCGCGAGTTCCTGTCCGGATGCAATGTCGACGTCACCGGGCTGGGCAGCGCACCCTTCCCCCCCACCCCCACACCCCCCTTCACAGTCAGCGACGTCCAGGCCAGCGTAGCGCCCACCTCCTTCACAGGTGCTTGCGCCAAGCAGTTCGACTTCACCGGACAGATCACGGCCAACGGCGTCGGGACTGTCACTTACCGGTGGGAGCGAAGCGACGGGGTCAACGGACCTGACGAAACCGTCGACTTTGACGGGCCCGGAACAAAGGCCGTGAACACGAGCTGGAGCCTCAGCGCGTCGGGGACACACTGGCAGCAGCTCCACGTCCTGGCGCCCAACGACGTCACCTCGAACCAGGCGTCGTTCACACTGAACTGCGTCACCAGAGCAGTGTACGTCTACGATACGGACATGGCGCTCGCCCAGAGCTACCAGTCGCTGCTCCAGGAAAACCAGTTCGTGGTCGACCTGGTGAGGATCAACTCTGTGTTGAGCACCTCGTTCGAAGACTACACCCTTGTGTTGGTTGGGCCAGACACGGGCAGCGGCGGGACCTGGGGCGACGCAGCCGGCAACCAAGCCACCCATATCGAGGATTCGGGCAAGCCGGTGGTGGGCTTGGGTGAAGGCGGATACGCCTTCTTCGGCAAGCTCGGCTATCCCATCGGCTGGGGAGAAGGTTGGCATGGGAGCGGACGGAATGTGTACGTGATGGACCCTGATCACGCAGTGTGGAAGTCGCCCAACGCAACCACGGTGCCCGGAAGCCGCACACTCGACCTATACCAGAGCAACAGCAGCTTCGTGTCAATCAACTACCCAAGCCCTATCAGCGGGATTACCGGTATAGGACGGGAGGTAGGTGATGACAACCACTATCCTCTGATCAGCAAGGACAGCCGGTACGTGCTGTGGGGCTGGGACAGCGGCCCCTCGGCGATGACCGGCATCGGAAGACAGGTGTTCGTCAACACCTCCAGGAGCGTTCTGGGCCTGAGACTGATTCTGGTTCCGCGGCCGGTCCTGATCAATCCGTAGCGGAGCCGTCCAGCGCCACTTCCATCCTATGGTATAATGGATGCGCACAGAGAGAGACACAACAATGATCGTGATCGAGTTAGGCAAGGCCGCGCTGGTACTCCGAGGCGTCATCTCGTTTTCGGTCGCGCACCGTCCTTAGCGGTGCGCCCCACACAGAGCTTGACGCCACGTTAGCCGTGCCGTTAGGTGAGCGACCGACAGGTCGCTGTAGTCGACAGAATCGAGCCGTGGGCGCGCTCGCGCCCGCGGCTCTTCCTTTTTTGTGACCGAAGCCTAGACCCAACCCTTGCCGCAGGCGCGCAGACACCACTGCCCACATGGCCACCGTCTCACTAAGCCGTGTTGCAGCTTGGAGGTAAGGAATGAACGGAAGTACATCTTCGTCCAGAGGCGTATCCTCGCCCAAAGGCGTATCCTCGCCCAAGGGCGTATCGTCGCCCAAGGGCGTATCCTCGCCCAAGGGCGTATCCTCGCCCATCATCCATCTGGATCGGGTCACGTATCATCACGGGTCAGAGCTGATCCTGGACACCGTCAACTGGGAGATTCAGACCGGGCAGAAGTTCGGCCTCGTAGGAGCCAATGGTGCCGGCAAGTCGACGTTGCTCCGCCTGATCACGGGCGAGCTTGCACCCGATGGCGGGGCAATCGTGCGGGCGCAGTCAACAGGACTCCGCGCTGAGGGACCTCTGGCAGCGGGCCGCGGGCTCTCCTCGGGCTCCGACGGCAGGGCCCTGATCGGATACCTAGCTCAGGAGCCAGCGTTCACCAAAGGCGAGACCGTCTGGAGCACTATGCTGGACGCCAATCGTGCCCTGCGACTCATCGAAGGCCGGATGCGTGAGCTCGAGGATCAGATGGGGCAGCCCGCGATCTCCAACGACGATACGGCGTTCGAGAGGGTCCTCGCGGCCCACGCCCGCGCGCAAGAGGCGTTCGAGCAAATGGATGGCTATCGCTACGAGAGTGGATGCCGGCAGGCGCTCCAGGCCGTGGGGTTCGAAGACGCGGACTTCGGCCTCCGCGTCGATGTGTTGTCAGGTGGGCAGAAGAAGATGTTGGGTCTCGCACGCCTTCTCGCGCTCCGCTGCGATGTCCTCTTGCTTGACGAGCCCGATAACCACCTCGACCTGGCCGGCAAGGCGCGCCTCGAGCGCTTCATCACGGAGTTTTCGGGCACCATCATCATTGTCTCCCACGACCGCTATCTGCTTGACGAAACAGTGACGCTGATCGCTGAGCTCGAGGATCATCATCTTTCGCTCTATACGGGCAACTACTCAGCTTATGCCACCGAGAAGCAGATCCGGCTGCTCCGGCAGCAGCAGCTCTATGCTGCACAGCAGAAAGACATCGCCCGCATTGAGGCCGCCATAGCACGGTTCGAGTACTGGGCCAGCATCGTGATCGATGAGCGCCACATTCGGCAAGCGCGATCGCGACAGAAAATGCTCGAACGCATGGACAAGATCGAGAAGCCAGTGTTCGAGCACGAGAAGATGGGCCTGGAGCTCAGCGGGTGGCGGGGATCACAGAAGGTTCTGGAGATCGTAGACCTGAGCAAGGTGTTCAGCACAGAGGAGTCCGGGGACGAGCAGCTCGTGCTCCTGGGCCTGGGCCTCCTGATCTGGCACGGTGAGCGCGTCGGCCTCCTCGGTGCCAACGGCACCGGAAAGAGCGTGTTCTTCCGCTGCATCCTGGGTGATGAGGCGCCCACCTCGGGCGTCATCAAGGTTGGCCCCAGCGTACGCATCGGATACTATGCCCAACAGCACGAGACGCTGAACCTGAACCGAACGCTTATTGAGGAAATCTGGGATGCGAAGTCCATGTCCGAGCACGCCGCCGTCAACTTTCTCAGACGGTTCTTGTTCCCCTACCGGCGCACACGTGACCAAGTGGGCACGCTGTCAGGCGGCGAGCGCAGTCGGCTGCAGTTGGCCAAGCTGATGCTATCGGACGCCAACTTCCTGCTCCTCGACGAGCCTACAAACAACCTGGATCTCCCCTCATGTGAGGTCCTGGAAGAAGCCTTGGACGAATTCGAGGGCACCCTGCTCGTGATCTCCCACGACCGCTACTTCCTGAATCGCGTCGTTACGCGGATCGTGGAGCTGGAGGAAGGCGCCCTGACTGAGTATCCAGGCGACTACACGTACTATGCCACCCATCGACCCGTGTCACCTGGGGTTGAAGGTTGAGAACACGATGCCGTAGGCCCAAGGCGGCAGGGCCTTCGACATGCAACGCCCTCTCCAATGGCTCTGGCGGGCTTCCTCGTCGACGTGGGACGCGGGCGCCAGACCCTGGGTTCGGGACGATGCTAGTCCTCGTGAAGCAGGCCGGGTTCGGTCATACGTATGGGGTCAAGCAACGCATCCAACATCTCGGGGGAGAGCACGTTGCGCTCGGTGGCTACCTCGCGCACGGTCTTTCCGGTTCTCTCCGCCTCTTTGGCGATCTCAGCGGCGCGCTCGTACCCGATTACAGGAACCAACGCCGTGGCCAGGGCCAGGTTGCGCTCCACCGACGCCCTACACGCCGCGGCATTGACTTCCAATCCCGCCACACACCGGTCGGCGAAGGTATCCACGGCGCGACTCAGGATCTCCGTGGCCGTCACAAGGTTGTAGGCCAACAGGGGCATCATCATGTTGAGCTCAAAGACCCCACCCAACCCAGCCAGCGTGTTGGCTGTGTCCAGACCGATCACCTGAGCGCAAGCCATGATCAGCGCCTCTGCGATCACCGGGTTCACCTTGCCGGGCATGATGGACGATCCGGGTTGCACGGCCGGGAGTCGCAGTTCGCCCAGCCCATTGCGTGGCCCAGACGCCATCCAGCGGATATCATTGGCGATCTTGTGCAGACTGACGGCAATCGTCTTGAGCGCGCCGGAAGCCTCGACCAGAGCGTCGCGAGCCGCATTGGCCGCAGCGTGGTTGGTCGCCTCGATGAAGTGCGTATCCAGCGCGGTGTTGAGATCATCGATCGCCATGGCCGCGAATCCAACGGGGCAGTTCACGCCGGTGCCTACCGCCGTGCCGCCCAGCGGAAGCTCACGCAGCGCGGTGATGACAGACTCCACTCGCGATCGGCTCTGCTCGACCTGCGCTACATAACCCCCGAAGACCTGGCCCATCCGGATCGGTGTAGCGTCCTGAAGATGCGTGCGCCCCGTCTTGACGACACCGTCAAAGGCACGTTCCTTGACGGAGAGCGCGTCACGCAGACCGTCCAGTGCGGGCAACAGCTCATGCCGCAGCGCCAGCGTTAACGCCACGTGGATGGCTGCTGGTATGACGTCATTGCTCGACTGGCTCATGTTGACATGGTCGTTGGGATGAATCGCCAGGTCTCTGTGCGACAACCTGGTCTCCCCCAGCTGCTTCGCCCGTGTCGCGATGACTTCATTGGCGTTCATGTTGGTCGACGTCCCGGAACCGGTCTGGAAGACGTCCAGCGGAAAGTGAGCGTCCAGGGCGCCTGAGGCGACCTCATCACACGCAGCCACAATCGCGTCCCCATAGTGCTGCGGCAGATGACCCATCCGGACGTTCGTCCGCGCACACGCCCGCTTGATCTGGGCGAGTGCATAGAGGAACCTCCGCGGGAAGCGGAGGCCGGATATGCGGAAGTTCTCCAGTGCGCGTTGGGTCTGCGCGCCCCACAGGGCATCTGCGGGCACATGCATCTCACCCAAGGTATCTCGTTCTATCCGGACACCGGAATCCGTCGGGCCACCTGTCTCCCTCACCATCGTTCCCCTCTCCCCTGCTTCCCTGCATTCGTTGGCTCGCCCCTCAGAAGCTCACGCTCGTAGTGAACGCTCGTTCTTGGTCGTCGCCTCACTCGTCGCTAACACAGCCATAGTACCACGAACACTGCTGGTGGGCGATCAATGCTTTGGCAGCCTCCGGAGGCCCCCAAGATCCGACATCGTAGAGTGCAGGGACCGCGCCACTTCCGCCCGCCCTGCGGTCCTCCCCGGCGCCGGCGTCGGTAAGTGGGCCATCAGGTAGGCGTTCCGCTTCACACGTAAGCGGATCGATCAACTTCCACGCCAGCTCGATTTCGTCCGACCGTGTGAAGAGCGATGCATCTCCCTGCAGCGCATCCAACAGGAGGCGTTCGTATGCATCGGGCAGAGCGCCATCACCGAAGCCGTGAGCGTAGTGGAAGGCCATACTCACCGGCTTCGTGCGCATGCCCGAACCCGGCTGCTTGGCCTCGAATCTCAGGTGAATCGCCTCTTGCGGCTGGATACAGATCGTCAGGCGATTAGGGTCCAGATCCATCCTCGCCCCCGGAACTTCCCCCGAGAACAGCAAGTGCGGCACCGGTTTGAACCGCAAGGTGATCTCGGTTGACTTTGCCTTCAGTGCCTTGCCCGACTGAAGGTAGAACGGCACGCCCTGCCACCGCCAATTGTCCACAAACAAACGTAAGGCGCCGTAGGTAGGTGTGCGGGAGTCAGGAGCCACCCGCTCTTCCTGCCGGTAGCCCCGATATTGGCCAAGCACGAGGTCTTCCGGCTGGATCTCGCGAACAGCCTGCAAGACCTTGACCTTTTCGTCGCGTAGTGTGTCGGCGCTAACCACGGCGGGCGGTTCCATCGCGACCAGCGTCATGAGCTGTATGAGATGGTTCTGGAACATGTCACGCAGAATGCCAGCCCTCTCATAGTAGCCGGCCCGCCGCCCGATCGTGACCGACTCGGCGACCGTGATCTGCACGTGATCGATGTAGTTGCGGTTCCACAGGGGCTCAAAGATGGCGTTGGCGAACCGGAACGTCAGGATGTTCTGGACCGTCTCCTTCCCCAGATAGTGGTCGATGCGATAGACTTGATCTTCATCGAAGGCCGCGTGAATCTCATCATTCAGCTCTCGCGCGCTGGCGAAGTCATAGCCAAAGGGTTTCTCGACCACAAGCCGCGCCCACGCCCCTTGACCGTTTCGCCGCCCGGATGCATTCCCACCCCGCGACAGACCTGCTTTGCCTAAGCCTCTGATGATCGCCGTGTAGGCCACCGGCGGCACCGCCAGGTAGAAGAGATGGTTGCCCTCTGTGCCCGCGTCTCGATCGACCGCCTTGAGCCTGTCACGGAGCCGCTCGAACGTCTGCGGATCGTCGTACGCTCCCCGCAGATAGCGATATCGGCCAGAGAACCTGGGCCAGAGCCGGCACAGCTCCGGCCGCTGGCGCCCGTAGGCCTCCACCCCCTCATACAGATGCTCCCGAAACGCCTCATCAGTGAATTCAGAACGCGCCACACCCACTATTTGTACGTTCTCCGGCAGAAGACCCTCACACGCCAAACTATGCAGCGCGGGCACCAGTTTGCGCTGAGTCAGATCCCCCGAGGCTCCGAAAATGACGATGGTTGCCGGATCGGACTTTGCCTCGCTTCCTTCCTGTGTGCGCCCGTCGTTCTGTTCACCTCGGTCATTGTGGTGAGCCATATGGGTTCCTCTCACTTATTCACAGCGATGGCTAATTGTAGACACGTCCCATAAAAACGAGAACACCGTTCCCGGCTCTCGGGCAGCCCCACCGTGTTTGCGGATCCCGTCCCCGGACGTATAGTAAGCCTATGAGCGAACACTTGGCATCTCCGGAGCCCGCTTCGCAAGACGCACTCCCGAGGGACGACCATGGGTTTGCGCAGCGACTGGCGCCCGGCGACGCGGGAACCGCGAATGAGCGGCGCCAGCCCGACTCCCTTCGGCAAGCGCAGGCCCGAGAGTATGCCCGCATTCGGCGCGTATGGGCTCTCGTCCAGCTCGCGTTTACACTCGTCCTGCTGCTGGTGTTCTGGCTCACCGGCTTGTCCCGGAGCCTTACGACCTTCTTGTGGGATCTCGGGGCCAGGTACCGGGGTCTATCATCGCCCTGGGCTGTCACCGCGCTCTACTTCTTGATACTCGAGATCGCCGGCAGCGCGTTGTTCTTCCCGCTGAGTTGGTGGACGGGGTTTGTTCTCCCCCACCGTTACGGGCTCAGCACGCAGACCCTGGGGAGCTGGCTGGTGGACCAGGCCAAACTGCTGGGGATCGAGGTTGCCTTCGGGGTTCCCGTGGTGGTGGCCATCTACTGGCTACTGCGTACACAGCTGGATACCTGGTGGCTTTGGGGCGCCAGCATGATGGTCGTCCTCAGTGTGATCCTTGGTGCGTTGGCGCCGGTGCTGCTGGTGCCCATCTTCTACAGGCTCACGCCCCTGGAAGACGCGGAACTCATCTCTCGCATTGAGCGCCTGGCCGAACGCAGTGGGACGCGCATTGCCGCAGTCGACACCATCGACCTCAGTGCACGCACCACCGCAGCCAACGCGCTCGTTATGGGTCTGGGAGCCACCAAACGCATTGCCCTGGGCGACACGCTCTACGAAACCTACTCCGCGGATGAGATCGAGACCATCCTCGCCCACGAGCTTGGGCACCAAGTCCGCCACGACCTGGAACTCGGCATCGCGGTTCAGACCCTCACGACCTTTGCGGCCTTCTATGTCGCGCATCTGACCCTGCAATGGGGTGTGGTGCGCTTCGGGTTCTCGGGCGTTGACGATCTTTCCGCAGTGCCCTTGGTGGCCTTGGTGGGGATTCTCCTTGCGCTGCCCGCGCTCCCTCTGGTAAATGGGTTCTCGCGCTGGCGCGAGAGCTTGGCCGATCGCTATGCCCTCGAGATCACCGCGAATCCGGCGGCTTTCGCGACCGCGATGCGCAAGCTGATGAACCAAAACCTCGCCGAGGCTGACCCGCCACGCTGGGTAGTGTGGCTCCTCTACGATCATCCCCCAATCCGAGCGAGGATCGAGATGGCAGAACGGCACAACTAGGACGCATGTCAATGCTGCGAACTGGACTCCTCGCACCCGGTGAGAGCGCCACGCAGCCGAAGTCTCGACGGCGTGGCGCATCTGGCATCTGGCCTGGCATTTCGCTCACTTGCGCGGGATCACCATCCATAGGATCAGATAGGGCACCAGCCCTGGAAGACCGCCCGGCACCAGCAGGATCAGGAACAACAGGCGGAACCAAAAGGGTGCAATCCCGTAGAACTCGCCCAGCCCCCCACACACGCCGGCGATGATGCCGTTCTGTCTACGCAGTTTGTTGCCGTTCGACATCGCTCTCACCTCCATTTGTAATCTCCTTACTCTATTACGCATTGGCGTCACAGAGGTTGCAGTCGTGAGCATCTTCCGTGTACTGCGCCGAGCGATCGAGCCGATCGGGCGCTGTGGCTCGCCTCGAGGCCCGCTGGAAATGATGCTGTATCCTTGACCCAGGGCTTACGCATCTCAACAGGCGAGTACCTTGAGCAGATAGTCCTCATCCCAGGCCGCCTTGAGGCGTTTGGCGCGCACACTCCGCTTGGACGCCTCGTTGCGGAGAAGATTGAGGGCGAAGT
>JAXDDO010000044.1:0-54993 GCA_034676805.1 Anaerolineae bacterium
AGCTCGCGCAGATGAGCGCGAGGCAGGCTGGAAGTTCCGAGCCCTAAGGAGGTCACCTGTGAAGGTTACTCACCTTGAGATTTCAGTCTCCCGCCGTTCCCCGGACCCGCATCCGATTCGCGATGCCCTTCAGGCGTTACCCGGTGCGGGTTCGGTGCGTGTCACGGTTCATACAGACACGACCATCCACGGCGCCCCGATCACCGGCACAAGCCAGATCTACTTTGGCCGGATCGCCGGCGCACCGGACGCACTGGCGGCCCTTATCGAACACGAGCTCCAACCGTTGGTGTTGGGCTCAGACCCAGCATATGTCCGGGCGATCCACACAGCGATGTTGGCCGAGACTGAGTATCACGGCGCCTTCGGCTTGGCTATGTTTGGCATCGCCGCGATCGACACGGCTCTGTGGGATTGCCACGGCAAAGCCTTGGGGGTTCCGTGCTGGCAGCTATGGGGCGGTGCTCGCACGCAGATCCCGGCCTACGCAATGGTGGGGTGGCTCAACCATGACGTGGCCAAGCTGCAGGAGATCTGCGCTTTGGCTGTGGAACAAGGTTTCCGCGGCGTCAAGATGAAGGTAGGCGCCCCTACGCTGAGAGAGGACACCGCTCGCGTCGAGGCCGTGCGCGCCGCCGTCGGTGAAAACATCGACCTTATGGTCGACGCCAACCAATCCCTGAGCACCGTCGAGGCCATACGGCGCGGACGCGCCTTTCAAGCGCTGGGGTGCCATTGGTGGGAGGAACCCATCCCGGCGGACGACATCGATGGCTACGCAGCCCTCGTTCAGGCGCTCGACATCCCCATCGCAACCGGTGAGAACCTCTACACAGCCGCGGACTTTGCGCGCTTCTTGCGGCGCGACGCTGTTGACATCATCCAGCCCGATCTGCGGCGCGCGGGTGGTCCTACGTCCATGCTCCAGATCGGCACGATGGCCCACGCATTCCGGCGGTCCTATGCCTCACACGGGGGCGATCCCGTCCAGGTCAACGTGATGGCCTGCCTGCCCAACGCCGTGTATCTTGAGACCGGCCTATTGAGCGCCGATGCGCCCTTCACCCTGGACGATGGGTGCGTTCCTGTTCCACGCGGGCCGGGATTCGAGTGGAAGTAACTACCCGTACAGGACACACCGAACCCAATGCTCCGTCTCAACGGCGCGCCAGGGCGGTTCGGCAGCATCGCAGAGCCCGGGGCGCACTGCGATACACCGGGGATGAAACGGGCAGCCGTTCGGGATCGAGTACGCGTTAGGCACTTGCCCCCTGATCGAGGCCAATCGCTTTCGTTGAGGCTTGGGCCGAGCGCCAATGCTCTGCCCGAGGCGCGGGATCGAGGCCAGCAAGGCCCGTGTATAGGGGTGTAGCGGACGATGAAACAGATCGTCGACCTTTGCATCCTCCACCACTCGCCCCAGGTACATCACGATGACCCGCTCTGTCATCTGGGCGATCACCCCGAGGTTATGCGTGATAAAGAGAATCGCCATACCATAGCGGTGCTGTAACTGGCCCATCAGTTGCAGGATCTGTGCCTCGGTCGTCACATCCAGCGCCGTAGTGGGCTCGTCGGCGATCAACAGATCTGGGTGAGTGCACAGGGCCATCGCGATCATCGCGCGCTGGCACATCCCCCCGCTCAACTCATGCGGATAGCGATCCGCCGTCCGCTGCGGCTCGGGCATCCCGACATCGTCCAGCATGGCAATCGCTTGACGGTATGCCTGAGCCTCGGTGATGTCCTGATGCAGCTGCACGGCTTCGACGATCTGGTCACCAATGGTGTGGACCGGGCTCAGTGACGACATCGGTTCCTGAAAGACCATCGAGATCTCGAGCCCGCGAATACTCCGCATCAGGTCTCCCCGCGGATCCAGTGCGGTCAAATCGATGGCCTCGCTGAGGTGCCCCGCCATACGGTGGAACAGAATGCGCCCTTCCACAATACGCCCTGGCGTGGGCACGATGCGCAGGATCGACCGCGCCATCACGGACTTGCCACATCCGCTTTCGCCGACGACCCCCAACGTCTCACCAGCGTGTAGCGCGAACGTGGCGCCGTTTACCGCACGCACCGTCCCCTCGTCAAGCAGGAAGTGCGTATGGAGGTCCTCGACCTCAAGCAGAGGCTTTCTGATGACCTGCATCAGGCGCGCAGATGTCCAGGGCGGCTTGGGCGGACAGAGCGTGAACGGATGTCACGGTTAGGCCTCGTCTTGGAGTTCCTTATGTCCGCCATTCACCTCGACGTGCACGCCTCTTTTGCTCCCGCCCATTGCCATCGATGCCCCGAGCAAGAAGCCAAAGTCATAGCCCCGACCGATGTTGTGCGTCTCATAGATGCGCACATCCGGGTTGAACAAACTGATGAGAAACGTGATCGGCATGATCAACCCGTGCCACACGCCCGCCCAGAATCCCGCCGGTGTCGCGTCCGGTTGCTGGAATTGAGATCCTGGTCCTGCAACTGCAAACTTGTTCGCCATCGTGTCACCTCCTCACAGATCCCATCCATTGGCCAGCGGTGTTGGTTGCGGAATCGGCATCCTACAGCGACTCAACTGCGGCAACACCAAGATCCAGATCGAGCGAATCCTGCCCGCGGCGAATCTGGAGTTGCGTGGTGCCAAACTCAGCTTGGCAGTAAGCGTTGTCAAAGCGCGGCGTGCCTCTCATCGGGACTTCCTGCCCGGCGACAGTAAGCGGAGCCCCCCAGCCAAAGATGACTTCGCCCAGCGAAGGGGAGATGTACCGGGTAGCCAGGCCGGCGCACTGGACCACGCTCCGTGTTACGGACTCAACGAACGCCTCAAAGCTGTGCCAGTCCGCCTGTCGGCCCATCTCACAGATCCAGACGTTGTCCGGCGTGTCCACCCGCAGTTCGACTCTGGCCACATCGCTATCGGACCGCCAATGGGTTGGGTGCTGTGAGTAGAGCGCGATGTAGCCGCCGGCTTTGCGTGCACAGACCCAACGCCCACGCTCGATGACCTCCTCGAAGGCCCAGCAGGGGAAATAGGCGTGCGAGAAGGGGAATGCGTCTGTCGGCGGGACGTGATGGACACAAACCGCTACGTTTTGATGCTGCGCCGCACGGGGCAGAATCCCGTTGCCCGCCCAGTAGTTGGGGCGTGAGATCTCGTCTTCTGCGCCGGGATGGTTTGTGAAGACGACGGCGTCGATCCCAAGCGTGGCTTGCCAGATGTGCTGCTGGTAGCCTGGCTTGCCGGGCCGATAGTCCTGCGCACAGCTTAGGAGGTAGTCAGGTGTTCGATAGGTCTGAATATGCACTTCGGTGAGCGCGTGACAGTCCACATCACGATCGAGGACCTCTCCGTACTCCTCCATTTGCCATTGGAGGACTTGATCGTAGCGTGGCTGGTAGTCTTCGTACAGCATGATGTTGCGGAGTTGTCGAGTCCGCTGTGCAAGGTCGTAGGTACGCGGGTGAGTGTAGTCCTGAATGGACCAGTAGAGATGACCGTCCTCGAGGCTGTCGAAGGATAGACCATAGGCGGGAGCGTCATCCATGTCGAGACTGTGGCGCTCTCGAGATACCATAGGCGCATCAAGATCGGCCGCGATGTCCACGATGATCTGAGGACATCGATAGGAGCTTGTCGCCAACGGGACTGCCCCCAGGCTGCTTGGGTTGTTGAAGAACCCCATGCCGAACACCAGCTTGGCCGTCGATGCCGACCCTTCCCGGCGCCCTCCCTTGATCAGAGGCGCATAGGTTCGCCCGTGCGTGCATCCGAAGACGCCGCGGTAAGTGTGCAGCGCCATTTCGAAGAGAATGACGTCGATCAGGGCGCCGGCGCGTCGCCGAACCTCGGGGTCCTCGGCGAAATCGTGCAGGTTGACCAGCGCGAGCAGGTCTTCCTCGAAGTAGCAGTTGGACAACCACTCGCTGAACCCGAAGCGCGCGCGGAAATCGAGCCAGCGATTGATGTAGTGCAGGGCATGCGCCATGTGGGCGCGCCCATCCTCACGGTTGTTGACAAAGACGCGGTCTTTGAAGCGTTGACCGGCAAGGAGTTCATCAGAATGAAAGATGATCTGGTGATTTTCAGTATGGTAACACCGCCGGTTGTCGCCTGCCGGCTCATCCCACCAGTATTTGAACCGCAACAGGCAGTCCTCGATGTCGGCAACCATTTCGGGCGCAATGCACGGGCTGCCAGTATAGAGGTAGAGGATCCGCAACAGACCCCCGGCGGCAAAGTCGCAGCAGTCTTGCCGTGAATCCACAAAGGCGATCCCTTGACGGATGGGACCCTCGTCCACGGGCTGGCCCAGCTCCAGGCGAGCGATCTGGTTGAAGAATCCGATCCTGCCACCAGGTGACTGGGCAGCGCAGAAGCTCAAATAGCGCTGACGACGCTCCTCATACGTCCCCTGAGGCTCCGCCCAATGAGCATCCTCCATTCGATCCTCCCTCTGATCAGGGCAAGCTGAGCCCTGCTGAGTGACATCAGGATCACACCGTAGACAGACCGAGGGGCGCCATATCGCCCATAGGCCCCGTACACGTCGGCAACCGGGCCGTCAGGATCTCGCCTTGACGTCCGCCAGGTCTGGAAGCGTCTCGAACGCCGGCACGTCTACGGCAAAGACCTGACCGTACCCCTGTGGGTCCGCGGTATAGATGATCTGGGTTCCATTGTCATTGAAGCAGGGATGCAAGTGCACGCGCTGCGTGTGGAACGATCCCCGGTGCCAGACCAGGACCTTGGGACCCTCGAAGCTAGGCCCATCGCCTGTAGAGCCGCCCTCCTTGAACCGCCAAAGCAGCAGATAGGGGTCCTTCGCGTCACCATCACCCACGACCAGATCGAGCATATAGCTGTGGAAGTGCCAGCAGTGGCCCTCGAAGGGCGCCTCGACCTGATCGGTGTTGTCATAGCGGATCGCACCGTAGACCGGCCCACTCGGGGTACGGCCATGGTAGCCGATGTGCTCCCCATCTTGCAGCCAATACTCGTGCCCGATGGCCTCATCGGGCGCGTTGGGCCGGATCTGCCATGCCTCTCCGGTATTCAGGTTCAGACCCCAGATCCGGTTCTCGACCAGATGCCAAGGACCCTCGTGGCAGAAGGTCATGATATCCGGGAGCTTGGTGGAGCAATTGAAGTGCCCCAGCCAGTAATCCTCCTCGTAGACCACCTCGGATGCGCCGCCATCGATAGGGATCTTGACGATGGTCGACGGGGGATGCGCCTCCCAGATCTCGCGAAAGCCGACGTAACCGTGTCCCAGATCGATCATGAACTGATCGGAGAGATCCTTGTAGTGACCAGCACAGATGTACTTCCCATCCGCAGTGGCGTTGGAGCTGCCTCCCACGTATCCCTCGGGTCGGGTGTACAGCGTCCGGGTCTCCAGGGTCACAAGGTCGAGCGCGGTTAGAACGCCTCCCCGGTAGAAGTAGACCTCCTCCCGCACAGGGTTCTTGCTAAGGCCGCCAACAGCTGCCTGTGCCGGGTCGAAATCGGTGAGCTGCACGATGCCCCCGGTGATCAGGTCCACACCAAAGAGGTTCGTGCGATTGTCGCGGTCAGAATAGAAGACGATCTTCCTGCCGCTATCGTACCAACAAGGGTAGGTGAAATAGAAGTGGTTGCTGTGTCCTTTGTAGTTCGTCAACTGATGAATTGTCGCACCACTAATCGGGTCCTGGTAGACCGCCAACTCCGACTCCCATCGCGCGCCTACGCCTGTCTTGGCCATAGTCCTCCCTTCAATCCAGTTATGCCTCGTGCAAGAAATTCAGCCGCATCGCCACATCACCATACCGAATCTCCATGGTTTCGGCGGGCGACGGTGCGACGCAGTAGGGGTTTTCCACCATGGGCTCCACAGTCAAGCACAAAGGTTCATCGTTCCTGATCAATGGCCCAGACCAGTCGAAGGACAACGTCTCACCGCGGACGGTTGTCCACCTTACGGCAAGATCATCGATCACAACCGGCAACGACAAGACCCTGTCCTGGAAGGTCGCGAAGTCGGTATCCAGAGCCGCCCGGCCCATCTGGCAGAGCCAAACGTTGCGGCATCCGTGAGAACGCAGCTCGCGGTACGCGCCATCCCCACCCCGCACGAACGTCAAGCCCTGGCTTGCGGTCAAGGCCAGATAGCCATCACCTTTGCGGGCGAACGCCCATCCTTCGTGAATCACATAGTCATCGAACGCGTGCACGGGGAAATACGCATGCGTGTACCCCATCCAGTCGTCATCGGGGAGCGCATACAGAGCGATGAGCGCGTCACGCCACTGCGCCACGCGTGGAAGCACGCCATTGCCGCGCCAGTAATTCGGCCGGCGTGCCTCATCGAGACTGCTGCACACAGGATGTGTCACGAAGACCGTCGCACCGGCTCCCAGTGTCGCCTGCCAGATATGCTCATCAACACCGCGTTCGCCAGGGTGATAGTCGAGAGCCGCACTGAGCATCCCGTCCGGGGTTTTGTATGTTACTGTGCTAACGTCCGCGCCGATATCGGTCCCAGGGTGACGCTCACGGCTCCACACCCCTTCCGGCGGCAGATCGGTGGCAATTGCCTGAAGCAGAACGGGAAGCTGGTAATCCTCCAGACATGCCAGACTCACGATGGCGCGAATGTGGTGATTGAGGATGCCGGCACCCCAAAGAAGATAAGAGATGCCTGAAGTCGGCGCCAGATACCCTCCAAACAGGTGCGGCGCCGACGTAGACCCCCGGCTCGAGCCGAGCACCCCCTTGAAGGAGTTCACCGCAAGCTGAAACAGCAACTTGTCGAGCAACACCGTGGCGGTTTGCCATACCTCATCGGAATCGGCAAAGTCAATCAGATGCGCGAGCACGACGAGGATCTCCTCGAACGCTGTGTCTGAGTGCCATGCCCGCAGCCCTCTTGTCGCACATTCCCGCATCCACGTCAGTGCAAGCTCTTCGCCGCGACGACGATGCGCTTGCCCGGTCCTGTCAGTCCCCGGCCAAGTCTGCTCGGGATAGAGCTGCCCGGCAAGGATCTCGCACGCAGCCATTGCCAGACTGCCGGTTCGCGCCAGGACACCGGCATCAGCGGAGTCCGGTTCCGCGGCAAATCCCCTCTGCATCACCGTCTCTGCCAGCGCAGAGCGCAGTGATTCTGGAAACTCCGGCGCCTCGCCGAAGCGGATCGCCATGCCCAGATACCCGAGCAACTCGAGATGGTCGACCTCACACTGGCACCTTAGAACATCGAGCGTCTTCTGCATGTGCGATAGATCAAGCCGCGACCACCATCCAATAGCCATCTTGGCGATCTCGGAGTAGACATCGGCCTCAAGTCGCGCAGCGTGAACGAGCGCCGCGCTTCGTCGCTCCGTAAGCGTCCCGCTTGGCGCATCGAAATAGCGGGTGTTTCCCAGGCTCCACAGCGGCACGGCGCGGCTGATGTGCATGCCACCCTGGTAGTACTCTTCCGGTTGCGGCATCAGGATCACATCGAAAAGCCCGCCCTGCTGCCGGTAGGCCGGTCCCAGACGCACCTGCTTCCCCGGCGCCCCCTTCGTTTTCGTCTCTGCGTAGATCTTGCCCGACCGCGTGCGCAACCGTGCAGCCAAGCTTACCGGGCCGCCTGAGCTATAAGCAAGGTCATCCTCAGAAGGCCACGACAGCGTGAACTGGTCGGCGCGCGTGACAACATAGCGATCCGCGTAAGCAGCGTAGAAGACATCTTCCAGAAGGGCTCGCCGTTCCAGCCGTTCGATATGCGTGGGGAGGCAAATGGTGGGGGTTGTCCCAACGACCTGCAGGGCTATCGCATAGGCACACGAAGCCGTCGCAGTAGCCTCGAACCGGACCAAGACAACGTTGCGCCCCTGTGTGAGGCCAACATGGAAGCGTGTTTGTGGCCAGCCGAGTTGGGTGTAACCAGCCGGGTCTTCACTGCCGCTCTGTAGGTGATGGGCGTGGACACGGTTGATCCAGACATCCGCCGCGGAACTTGCCAACGGTCCCACCATGGTCAATCCGCAGTCTATCGCACAGTCTTCGGCGACCTCCAGCTCCACATACGCCCAGGCGGTATGGGAGTGGTTGTCGCGCGTGGACCCCGACAGATCGACAAAATGGTCCTCTGCACAACGGTAGTATCGCCAGTTGCCCTCAAAGCCATCGAAAGCCACCTTTACATCATCGGCAGCGGCGGGCTCCACAGCCTCTGCCTCGATGACCGGGTCGGCGGTTGTTCCCAAGAGCGCGCTTGGTGTGCATCCGCCGTCTAGCGGGGCCACGCGCGGCCCCAGAACTAGCCAGTTGTGGATGAAGCCGTCGTGAAGAGCGTATTGGAGGTATGCTTTGGTCACTACGATAGTCCTTTGCTCCGCTCAGGGGAAGTCGCACCGGAGGCACAGCGACGAGACGGTCGTGGCTGGCCATCACACGCGGTCGAGAGAGTGCCTCCTTCGGCTGCGGCGCACCGCGCGCGCTACGACCAACAGCACGATGCCCAAGACACCTTCCACTGGCAGCAAGATCAGGCTCACAGTACCGAGTAAGCTCTGTTGCGTTAACGAGTTTATGACATCAGCAAGGAAAAGGATCAGTAACTCCACCCCAGCCACGAGAGCAAAGCGTGGCAAAACGTCACGTACCCGCGTGCCGTCTTTCAGATACCCGTCGATGAGGAAGATGAAAACAAGGTACGCCAGACCCGCGACGACGTAGTACGCCTGACCCCAGAACCGCGCCACCCACGCTCGCCGTACGGAATCACCCACATAGAGCACCGCCAGGGTGGATATGAGGGCCTGTCTGACCACGACCATCACCCAGAAGCCCAAGGCCGTGTTCACAGCCCACGCCAGGAATACGCCTAGATGATCCGCTATCCGTTTCATCGCTTCGCGTTTTCCGCTGCCCCTACCGCGGAGCTAGCTCAGCCAGAGGGGCATGGCCTCGCCCTTGTCCCACAGATCGCTCGCGTACAGGAAGCGATACGCATCGGCGACGTAATACTGCCCAAACGCCTTCTCGGGTAGCACGTCGACCAACCGTGTTGCCAAACGGTTCGCCATAGCTTCATCGAGCCCCGCAGCCAACTCGTAGTCGAAGTAGATTGCCAGATCCCGCGCAGCATCCCTGTGGATGCGTTTGATCCCATACTCATCCGGCAAGCGCTCTGCCGGGGCATATCGTTCCAGCACAAAGGCTCCTGGCGACGCTGAATGGATCGCGTCCTGGTGCGCATAAAGGAAGTTCACCGTCTCTTGTGCTGCCTCCATCGTCTCACCCGGAAAGCCGAAGAAGAAGAATGTGTGGTTCCAGATCCCTGCCGCCGCGCTATCCTGGAGAATACGGCTCATCGTCTCGCGCTTGGTGCCCTTGTGCATACGCGCGATCGTCGTTTCTGCCGCCGTCTCCAAGCCAAAGAGGAGCATACGGCATCCACCGCGGGCCATAGCTCCGAGCAGGTTCCTGTTCAGCCCCGGGTCGAACCGCGCACAACCGCACCAGTGGAGGTCGTCTTCCGCTTCGGCAAGCCGCCTCGACAGAATCCGCAACGTTCGCGGCGTCAGCGCCTCGTCGGCGAAGAAGATATGGCGCGCACCATACCTCTGCCGTAGCGTGCGCATCTGTTCTACCACCACATCAGGATCGATCATCCGAAAGCCGTCTGGCCCACCATAGCCCACATTGCAGAACGCGCACTTGCCGTGGTAGCAGCCGTGTGAGCTGAGCAGCGGGAGCACCGGGGTAGGCGTCAGATACCGGTCCAGCGGCAATCCATCGAAGTCAGGCGTGAGATCGGGTCCAGACATCGGTTGTATGGCTGTTGAACGCACCTTTCCCCGGTCTCGATAAATCAGATTCGGCACCTTGGAGAGATCCCGATCCCCGTCAAGGGACTCTGCCAACCGGAGCAGCGGGCCCTCGCCGCCAAAGACGACAGCGCTGTCGAAGAGGTCGAATAGCGCCGGCGTCTTCACGAGTTGCTCACGCAGCATCGACACGTGCGGGCCACCGACCGTCACGTGGGCCGGCGACCCTGCTTGCTTGATCAGGTAGGCGAGTGTCACGCCCGCCAGCATCTGATCCATCGTCGGAATGGAGATCCCGACGATATCCGGCGCATCTCGAAGGATATCCTGAACGATTCCCTTCTGGAAGAGCTCGCTGAACGGATTGCGTGCCTGATCGGCCGCGAGCTGCAGCAGGTTTCGGCTGCTGTCGACAGGTCCGGGCGGCGTGTAAGCGGTGAACTGGAACTGTGCCGGATGGAAAGGCAATGAAGCTAGCTCCAGCCCTTGGACCAGTGCCAGAAAGGCCTGCACGCTTGTCCTCCCGTCGTAGAAGCGTGCATCCCGCATCACGGCCTTGGCGGCCTCTACGCGATGGGCAACGTCCGCCCCATGGTCTGCCGCATCCCGCAGGGCGGCGGATGGCAATCCAGGTGGCGGCGCCGCGGCCAGCCTGTCGTTGACCTCTTCCAGGTACGCCGGTGTCAGCACAGCATCGAACACCTCGAGGTTCAGGTCACGTTGGATCACACCAACCCCTGCTGCACGCAAGGCTGCGGTAAGCGTCGGCAGTGCAAGGTGTGGCATTGCCGGCAACCAGTGGGGGGGGAAGACCAGCAAGATATTCATAGCACCTGTAAACATAGCCCCAAGACGCCGCGATGCCAAGTGCTTGGGGCCAACTCTGAAACCCGAGAGCCCTGAGAAAGGGACCCACAGGTCTCAAGACCTATCGCGCCGGACCCTATGCAGACAGCCATCATCGGGAGACCTGTATCGCTCGGGGCCTCATTGATCCAGGTCTCGACCAGCCCCAGCCGGACGATGACAGCGTACCTTGTGGCCAGGCTCTACTTCGACCATCTCTGGCTCCATCTCATCACACAGTCCCGGTTGCATGTCGCTGCATCGTGGATGAAAAGCACAGCCTCTGGGAAGCGCATACGGATCAGGCACCATCCCTTTGATCGATGCCAGACGCTGTCGTTCTGCGCTTTTCGCTCCGAGGCGCGGGATTGACCGCAGCAAGGCCCGGGTGTAGGGATGGAGCGGATTGTGGAAAACCGTGTCCACGTCGGCCTGCTCCACGATCTTGCCCATGTACATCACGACCACGGTCTCTGTCATCTGCGCCACCACGCCCAGGTTGTGCGTGATATACATGATGGCCATGCCCAATTCATCCTGTAGCCGCCGCATAAGCTTAAGGATCTGAGCCTCTGTGGTGACGTCCAAGGCGGTGGTCGGTTCGTCTGCAATCAGCAGGCTGGGGTTGCACGAAAGTGCCATCGCGATCATCGCACGCTGACGCATACCTCCGCTTAACTCATAGGAGTACTCATCGATGGTGCGATCAGGCAATGGCATCCCAACGAAGTCCAACATCTCAATGGCCCTCGTGCGCGCCTCCTCCAGACTCACCCGCTGGTGCAAAGTGATGGCCTCGATGATCTGATTTCCAATGGTGTGGACCGGGCTGAGAGACGTCATCGGCTCCTGGAAGACCATCGAAATCTCACTGCCCCGGATACTGCGCATCTCGTCGCCCTGTGGCGCAAGCCGTGTCAGGTCGAGGACTTCTTCCTGCCCAGTGCCATTGCGGCCACGATAGTAGAGAATCTCCCCGCCTACGATCCGTCCTGGCTTTGCCACGATGCGCATGATCGAACGCGCGGTAACGCTTTTCCCACAGCCACTCTCGCCTACGACGCCCAGGACCTCACCTCGTCGAATGCACAAGTCGGCCCCATCCACCGCACGAACCGTGCCCTCATCAAGAAAGAAGTAGGTCTGTAGATTCTTCACTTCTATTAGCACGTCTCTATTATCCACTTGGCGCACTCCTGTAGAAGAGTCGAGAGCCAAACGTCACACTTCAGCCGGTTCGTCGTATCCCTGGACCTTGAACTGCGCCCTCGCACTATCTTGCATAAGGATCCGCCGCATCACGCAGTCCATCGCCCAGGAAATTGAAGGCGAAAACGGTCAACACGACTGTCACGGCTGGGGCGAAGACCCAGGGTGCCTGTGCAAGCGAGCGCACGTTACTCGCCTCCTGCAGCAAGACTCCCCAGCTAATCGCCGGAGCACGCAGGCCCAGCCCGATGAAACTCAGCCCCGTCTCACCGAGGATCGTGCCGGGGATAGCGATCGTGAGGCTGGCAATGATGTAACTCAGGAACGAGGGCACCATATGCCGCAGGATGATGCGGATCTCGCTGGAACCGCTGAGCCGCGCCGCGAGCACAAAATCCTCACTGCGGAGCGCGAGGAACCGCCCCCGCACAACGCGTGCCATTCCCGTCCATCCAATCAGTGACAGGATGATCGTGATCCCAAAGTACAGCCGGACTACCGGCCAATCGGCCGGCAGCGCTGCGCTGAGCGCCATCCACAACGGGATATTGGGGATCGTCCGCACGAATTCGATGACTCGCTGGATGATCGTGTCAATCCGCCCGCCGTAGTATCCCGAAACGCCACCCAGGATGATGCCAAGGACTAAGCTCAGCAGAACGCCGATAAGCCCGATGGATAGCGAGATGCGAGCCCCATAACACAAGCGAGAGAAGAGATCGCGGCCCAGTCGATCGGCACCCGCCAAGAAAACGCCCTGCTCTTCTCGAGGGACCTCGATACCAAAGAGATGCACATCGGATTCAAAGACGCCCCAGAGTTTGTAAGGGATACCCTTCACAAACAGCTTGACAGGATACCGGACGTTGATGTCATCGACATAGTAGTTCCGCAGCGTCTCCTCATCGCGCTGGCGATCGCGCCGGTAGATGAAAGGCCGGTGCAGCTTGCCCTCCGTATCGAAAATGCGTATAGGGGTAGGCGGTGCCAGCTTGAACGAGGCGAAATAGGCCTCCGGGTCGTACGGTGCCACGAACTCGGCAAAGATCGCCACCAGATAGAAGAGGATCAGAATGACGCCACCTGCCATCGCCATCTTGTGCCTGCGGAACTTCCACCAGATGAGTTGCCACTGGCTGGCAACGTAGAGCCGTTCCTCATCGACACCGACGACTTCCCGCTCGATGGCCTCGTCCAGGATCTGTCGCTCGCGAACTTCTTCGGGGACGTGTTGCGTCGAGGTCGTCATCGTCTAGCCCTCCATACGGATGCGTGGATCGAACCAGGCCAGCAGGATATCCGAGATCAGCGTGCCAATGACGGTTAGGGCACTGAGCAGCAGCAGGAAGCTGCCCGCCAAATACATGTCCTGCGAGGTAAGGGCGCGCAGCATCATCGGACCTGTCGTTTGCAGGCTGAGCACGTAGGCCACCAGCGTCTGTCCCGAGATCAGATTCGCCAGCGTCCACCCCACGGTGCTGAAAAAGGGATTCATCGCTACCCGCACCGGGTACTTCCAGACCAGCTTTCCTTCCTTCAGTCCCTTGGCGCGGGCCGTTTCGACATAGGGCTTGTTGAGCTCGTCGAGCACGTTGGCACGTGTGGTGCGGATGCTGCCCGCTGTGCTCCCCAGCGCGATCACGACCACGGGGATCCACAGGTGCTTGAGCAGGTCCACGAACCTGTCCCAAGTCCAGGGGGCCACCATATACTCCTGAGAGAAGAGCCCGCCTACGTTGAGTCCAAACTGGCGCATCGCGATCCACATGACCACCAGCGCGATCAGGAAGCCGGGTAGGCCCGCGCCGACAAAGCTCATTGCCGAAAACAGGTAGTCAGGGATCGTGTACTGGTGCGTGGCCGAGAAGACGCCAACGGGGATCGCGACAAACCAACTCACCAACACCGAGATCAGCGACAGAAACACCGTCAGGGCCATGCGTTCCCAAATCAGGTCCTTTACAGGCTTGCGCCACTCCATCGACTGGCCCCAGTCGCCCCGCAAAATGATGCCGGACACCCACTTGTAGTATTGCACGTAGACCGGTTGTCCCAGCCCATAGCGCTGCCTGAGCGACTCGATCTCGGTCTCGTCCACGTAGTCACCCATCTGGCGGAGGCGCGCCACGTAGGAAGTAAGGTAATCTCCGGGCGGTAGTTGGATGATAGCGAACGAGATCATAGAGATCACGATCAACGTCGGAATCATAATCACGATGCGCTTGAGTATGTACTTCAGCATGCGCGTCCTCCAGCAGTCGTGCTTGGCGACAAGGGACTAGGGATCAGGTATACCTTGTTCCACGCGGCCCTATTCCCAATGCCTGGTCGCAGTCACGCATCCCTAGGAACTGGGGGGCAAGCACAGGGCTCGCCCCCCACCGCGTCCAAGCGATTCAGACCTACGTGTGGGCGTCCGGATCGTCCCAGAAGTAGGACTCGGTCTGCAGCAGGTGCTCGTCTCCCGACGTATCGTCGACGGGCTGGCCCGGCAGATAGTTGTGGAAGCCGTTCTTGACGATCACCGGGGCGGGGGCCTCCCCCAACACACCGATCATCGGCAGCTCTTCGGCCCAGACGTCCAGAAGCGCCTCGAATAGTTTGTTCTGCTGATCGGGATCGGGCTCCACCGCGACCTTGTCCCAGGCCTCCCAGATCTTCCAGATGAAGTGCCCTTCTGGCGGCTCGACGCCAGCGGCCGCAGTCCGGTCGTTGTACCAGATGCCGAACCCGGCTGCCCACGGGCGATCGGGGTTGAGACCACGGAAGAGCTGGGCCATCGGTGCCAGCGGCAGCACCGTGCGGTCACCGCCCCACCAGGCGGCCTCGATTTCGTTCGCGCTGTAGTGCTCGGTGTAGAGCGCACGCTCGAAGTACTTGTAGGTCGCCTTGATGCCCACGTCGTTCAAGTACTTGACGATCAGCTGTACCATGTCCTCATCAGGCGTACCCGGCTCGGCGGTACCCTCGATGATGAACGAGATGGTACCACTGCCATCCTTGAACATCCGGTAGCCTTCGGAGTCTCTCTGGTCGTAACCGGCCTCGTCGAGCATCTGGTTCGCCAGGTCGGGATTGTACTCGATGTAGGCGTTCGACAGCTTCGGGTAGTAGTTGGGTGAGAGCGAGATCGGGCTGTACTGGCGCGGAGTCTTCAGGCCGTCCCAGATCAGCTCATTCGCCTCCTCCCGGTTGATCGCGTGAGAGATCGCTATGCGGACCTCGCGCGTGTTGAAGAACTCGTTGAGCCTCGGTTCCTTGGTCGCCAGGTTCAGTTGGAGCGCGTCGTGACTTGCGCTAACGCCAAGGTAGACCTGGTAATCGCCGTTGGCCTCGTTCTCCTTGTAGAGGCTGTAGTTGGCGATGGACACGTGACGGTTGTGGAAGTCGATTTCACCGTTCACGATCCAGAGGTCAAAGACGTCGCGGGACTCGAACAGGCGGTGTGTGACTGTGTCGATGTATGGGAGCTGGTTCCCCTCAGGATCGACGCCGAAGTAGTAGGGGTTGCGCTCCATCATGAAGAGCTCTTCCGACAAGGTGTTCTTGGCGATCCACGGTGTGGGCCACGGAATGTCCGGGTTCAGATGGAACAGACGCCGGTCCTCGAAGTACTCATTCCAGGCGTTGAACCCGGCATCGGCCGTAGCTTGCTCCAGGCCCTCTGGGTCGTCGGTGGTATCTATGTGGAACTGGCTCAGGTAGTGGGCAGGCAAAGAGAAACCGTGGAGCTCGCGCAAAGCGTCGTACATGTGCAGCGGCCTGGGATGCGCGAACTTGTAGACGACCGTATAGTCATCGGGGAACTCGGCCTCGCACATCACCTTGTTGCCGTTCTCATCCACCGTGGTGAGCTTTGTCCACAGGCCCGGCTGGAGATCCGGGTGGGAGGCGTAGTGGTCGTAGAACCACTTGAAGTCTGCGCTCGTGAGCTCCACGCCGTCCGAGTACTTCAGCCCTTTGCGCAGGTGGAGCGTGAAGACCTTGGCGTCGTCGCTGACGTCCCAGCTCTCGATGAGGCGCGGCACCAGATTCATGTCGCGGTCCAGCCAGACCAGCGTCCGATCAACATGCTTCGTGGGCCCCCAGCGATCGGAGACACCGCTGAAGCCGCGACGGAGATTACCGCCGTAGTTGCCGATGCTCTCGCGGCAGTCAACAACGTAGGGATTGAGCGGCAGTCGCTCCTCTACAGGAGGAAGGGCCCCCGACTCTACCAGCGCCGCGAGCATCGGTGCTTCCTTGTACATGCTGACGGGTTCTGGTTCTGCGGTGGGCTCGGTAGCCTCTTCGGGTTCCTCAGTGGCTGCCGGCTCTTCAGGCTCCGATGTAGGCGCGGAAGTGGGCTCCGGAGCAACTTCAGTGGGCGCGGTTACCTCCGGGGTCAGAGGAGCGCACGCTGAAGCCACCGCCCCGGCGGTGGCCAGCGTCGACAAATAGAGAAACTGACGCCGAGTAAGCTTCGTTCGCCGACTCATAGATCACAACCTCCTTTGGTATCAACAGACGAGACAGATCCTGACAGAGGGGCAATTTCCGCAGAGACTGCGGACCGCTGACAACGTTCCGGCAATAGGCACCTCCTTCCAGTCAAGTACCGGCCACCTTTGCGGTCACACCTACCAGATTCAGCTCCTCAGCCCGATGACAACTGACCCAATGCTCTTCGCCAATCTTGTGCAGCTCGGGCTCTTGCTGCGAACAGATTGGTTGAGCGTAACGGCAACGCGGGTGAAAGTAGCAGCCACTAGGAGGATTTGCCGGATCGGCGACGTCGCCCTCGAGAACGATGGGATCCGTACGCAAGCGAGGATCGGGCTTGGGAACCGCAGAGAGCAGCGCCTCGGTGTAGGGGTGTCGCGGGTTCTCGAATAGCGCCTCAGTTGTCGCATGTTCGACCAGCTTGCCCACGTACATCACAGCGATACGATCACTGATGTGCTCGACGACGCTGAGGTCGTGGGAGACGAACAGATAAGTCAAGCCGAAATCCACTTGCAGGTCCTGAAGCAGATTAAGCGTTTGGGCTTGAATGGACACGTCTAGCGCCGACACAGGCTCGTCGCAGACGACCAGTTGTGGGTTTAGCGCCAGGGCGCGCGCCACGCCAATGCGCTGCCGCTGGCCACCGCTGAAGGCATGCGGGTAGCGGGTCATATACTCCGGACGCAGACCAACAACCTTCAACAGCTCCGCGACCCGATCCTGCAGCTCTTGACCCTTGGCAACCTTGTTGACCAACAACGGCTCGCCAACGATCTGCAAGAGCGTCATACGCGGGTTGAGCGAGGAATAGGGATCCTGAAAGATCATCTGCATGTTTCGGCGGAGCGTCTTGAGTTGGTGTCTGTCTAGCTCCGCAACGTTAACCCGTCCCATATCGCGATCGTCGAACCACACCTCACCTGCGGTCGGCTCGTAGGCGCGCAGAATCACCCTACCCGTTGTGGTCTTGCCGCACCCACTTTCACCGACCAGGCCCAACGTTTCACCTGGGCGGATGAAAAAGCTCACACCGTCGACCGCGCGGACGTAACCCACTGTTTTGGTAGCGAAGAAGCCTTTCCGGATGGGAAAGTGCTTCTTCAGATCCTTCACTTCCAGCAGAACCGGTGCAGCCCCTCCGGAAGTTCTGTGAGTCATTGCCTGATCTGCGATATGGGCATTCGACATAGGTTCTCCCCTAGAGCTTCGAATAGGTCCGGGCTAGCTTTGTACACTCCAGGCCACTGTCACGCCGAGCGCCAGCAGAGGTCTACGTCCTCGTCAACAGCGGTCGTTTGGGCTTGCCTGCGTCGTCGCCGGGCCACACGCCGATGTTCTTCAACGCCAGCACGAAATCGTCGAACTGCAGTGGCTTGTGAAGGACCTCTTCTGTGTGGCTTGGCTCGCACCATGGCTGGCTATCCTGCCAAAGACAGACGATCACCGGGATTGCCTGAGTCTGAGGTTCTGCACGCAACGACCTAAGGAATTCTCCCCCATCCATCCCGGGAAGATCCGATTCCAGGACGATCACGGTAGGGCTCTCCTCCCGGGCCAAAGCTAACGCACTCCAGGCAGAACTCGTGCTCACGACCGTGAAGCCGCTCTGCTCAGCGTACAGCTTCAGCAGATAGATGAAATAGGGGTCATTCTCAACCAGCATCAACTTGGGAGTCGCGGACTCCATCCCCCACCTCGGGCACGCACGGGAAGATTGAGTGATCCGATCAGACACGCGGGATAGCCAATTGGCATGCCAATCAGCCGATTGTCATACCACCACTATAGCAGAAATGGGCGCGTATGTCGCGGACGTCATGGACACGCCATTGGTACAGAATGGACACGTGGGACGCGCGCAGTCTAGGCAATGGGGATAGGACGGGGTCACACAGCCGCAACAGCCCCCATCGACGCGCCGAGCCGCCCCCTTGGGCTATGGGCGGTGTGCTCGGATGTAGTCGCTTGGAGACATGCCCGTCTCGCGACGGAACACACGGCAGAAGTAGCTGCTGTCGGAATACCCAACCGCCGCCGCTACCTCACCAATGCTAAGTGTGCCGCTTTCGAGGAGACGCCGCGCCTGACGCAGCCGGAACCGGTTCAAGTACACGATGGGGGTCACGCTGAGTTCCTCACAGAAGCACCGGTCCAGATGGCGGGCGCTCACGCTGACGTGCGCCGCAATTTCTTTGCGCGTGATCGGCTCAGGATAATGCTCGTGAATGTAGGCCATCGCCCGCCGCACGAGTCTGCGGCTTTCCACGTTAGGATGTCGGGCCCGCTGTAGCGCAGCTTCGATATGGTCGAACGTCTCCTCGGCACTGAACAGACCCTTACCAAGCACTGCCATCACGCCCTGGTTCAGATGCGCAATCGCATCATCGGTGAGGGTTTTGGCTGTGAGCACAATCACAGGGATGTCGCACAAGTCGGGATCATGTTGCATAGCGCTGATGACTTCGAATCCATTCAACTCCGGCATCATCAGATCGAGCAACACGAGATCGGGATGAGACTGCGCCATGAGTTCCAGAGCGCGACGCCCGTTGCTCGCCTGCAGAATCTGGCTTCCAGGCAACTGCGACTGAAGTAACCAGGCGTGCATTGCCAGGATGTCAGGCTCGTCATCAACGACCAGAAGCGTTGGGGGCGCCGCTTGCAGAACCTGCGAAGGTCGGTATGCAGCAGCTACCCTGTCTTCATCACCGTTGGGAGACGTCGTGATACCGTGGCGATCGAGCGCTTGGGCAAGGTCGGTAGCACTCACCGGCTTGGTCAGGTAATCCAGCGCAAGGACAGACCCACTTATCCCCGCCAACTCTTCGTGGGTGCCGGCGGCTTCGCCGACTTCATCACCGCTGTTCTCCTCCCGCAACAGCGAGTAGAAGAGCACTGGCGTGCTCTGGGTGCCGGGATTCTCTTTGAGCACCCGCATCAGCGCCCAGCCGCGCTCCAGCGCAGGTTTCATATCCAGGATCAGCGCGGCCGGCGAAGTCCGCAGCACCTGGTTGAGCCAGTGGTGTGGGTCGTCCGGGTCGCCATCGTCCTCAATGATGATCTCTATGACAGGGTAGCCACGTTCTCTGAGATGCAGACGCAAGCTCTCTCCGGCACCCTTGCGCTCCGTCAGCATAGCCACAGGCCGCACCCGTCCCGATGCGGCCTCCAATGGGGCACCCTCCTCATCGACGTGAGCAGACCAGGTAGCCTCATGATCCGGCATACGCTCTGGCGCCTCAGGTTGCTCTCTCAAGATGGGAAGCCGGAAGTAGAACGTGGCCCCCTCGCCCTCCTCGCCAGACGATCTGACCCCAATCGTGCCGCCGTGCATCTCCACCAGACGCCGGCTAATCGCCAGCCCCAGACCCAGTCCCCCATACCCCCGCGCAGTGGTACGTTCGGACTGCCGAAACTCGTCGAATATCGCCTCCTGCTCTTCGACCGGCACCCCAATACCAGTGTCGCTGACAGACACCGTGATCTCCGACTCACCAGCAACTACCTGCAGTCGCACCTCACCTTGCGCGGTGAAGCGGAACGCATTGCTGACCAGATTGAGCGCCACCTGTCGCAAGCGAGTACGGTCGCCCCAGACCTTCGGGAGCCGATCGGGGATCTCAGCCATCCAGGTCATGCCTTTGTCATTGGCCATCTGCTCACCGATCACAGTTACGACCTCGAGCGCATCTCGCAGATCCAGAGGCTCTCTGACCAATCGAAGTTGCCCCACCTGGCTGCTTGCCAGGTCCAGCACATCACGGATCAAACCATCGAGGTGCTGGGCACTGGCGTGAATGCGGGCGAGCTCCTGTTGGTCGGACCGCTGCTCCCAGAGAAGCATCTCACTCAGACTCGCAATCACATTCAGTGGTGTCCGTAACTCGTGGCTCACCATAGACAGGAACCGGCTCTTGAGGCGATCTGCCTCTTCAGCCTGTTGCCGCGCGCGCACCGCTTCGTCATAGAGCGAGATGCCGCAGAGCGCATCGCTGACATACCCCCGCAGCAGGTCGTAGACTGTGCCTTCGACAGGCTGATCCTCGAACAGGATGTCCTGAGGCCCAACTTCCAGCAGCAAAAATCCATACTGATCAGAGCGGACAAAGAGAGGCTCGACAATCACGTTGTAGGGCTCTTCAGGCAACAACCCAGGGAGAGACTCAATAGGTAACAGATTCGGGGCCGAGAAACGTAGGCCGGCAGGCGGGAGCGCGATGCGTCCGCGCGAGTTGCGGGCCAACCGCAGATATGCCATTCCGGCTGGGTTGCTGGGATCCTCATACAATGCCAGGTAGCAGCCCTGAATGCCAATCTCCGGCAGCTCGTCCGAAAGCGTATCGGTGAGTTCCTTCAGATCCTCAGCGGTGGTCAAAGTATGACCTACCTGGCTCAGCGCCACAATCTGCCTGCCCGTCTGCACCCTACCCGCCAGGGCGACATTGCGCGTGACTTCATTCACCATAACCCGTCCCTGAGTCAACAGGTCAACACAGGTCGCCAACGCAATTGCTGCTTCCCGTGGTTCAGCCTCAAGTCGGGCCATCAAGCGTTCAACGGCAGGCCCTTGCAGCTCAGAGACCAAGTCCTGCAAATGCGTCACATCCCGGCCGGACTGGGCGGCTTCCATGAGCACATTCTTGAGGGTCGGCAGGAAAGCACTGGAGGCGCTCGAGCCTGCACCTGAACTGAGCGACTCGAAATCGTGGATAAAGCTATCTACTAGCTCCGGCACCCACCCAGGAGGCGTCTTCGACTTGCCGGGAACCTGCAGCCCGACCAGGTCCGCCAGCGCGGCGATCATTGTCGCACGTTGGTCCGATAGCGTCAGGGACGCGGTGGCGTCACCCGTCTTGCCCTCAAACGAATCACGAGAGACTGCGTCCTCCGGTCTCGTATCCGTGGCCCCCACATCCTCGGCCCGCGGCATTTTCGCGCGCACGACAAGCTGACTGGGACAACCACACGACTGCCGCACGACAATCCTGGCGGGCAGGGTCAACTGGAGTGGTACGTCCTCGCCGCGCATCTGTGACAGGAGCAACTCTATGGCGCATCTTCCCAGTTCGCCAAAGGGGGCACGCGCCGTGGTCATCGGCGGCATGACACCCCAGAGGAAGGGGAAATCATCGAAGCCGGCAAGCGCGACATCTTCCGCTATGCGAATGCCACAGGCTCGCAGATAGCTCTGAGCTTGCTGGGCCAGTCCGGCGCTCGCGCCCACCACTGCATCGAGAGCGAAGCGCGATGCCACACGAAAACGATCCAGGAATCGTGGGATCCCTGGCTGATGATCCCAACCTCGCGTCGGTGGTGCCACGAGGTCTGGATCCAGTGGAATCCCGTGATCGACCAACGATTCGCAATAGGCGCGATAGCGGTCCTGGGCTCCCGCATGCGAGACCGGTCCCCGGATGAAGCCGATGCGCCGGTAACCGTGAACCTCAATCAAATGATCCACCACGTCCCGCATCCCGCGGTAGTTGTCGATGAGGAGACTGGGAATCCCGGGCAGCGGCATCTGGGCGCTGACCAGTGGGACTTGACCAAATCGCTCACAGAAAGCCAGCATCCCCTCTGTGCCCACGTGAAGCCCAATGCCGCTAGCGAGCACCAAGGCGCCATCGACTCTTTTTTGATTCACCAACTCATAGACGGCATTGGCGGCCCTCTGTGACTCGACGGGGGAATCAACCGCGTGCCCTGTGAAGGTCACCACATTGAGGTCGTGCTCACGCGCAGCCTCCGTAGCGCTTAGCCAGATATCGTAGTCTGGCCTGCGGAAGCCACGCATCACGATAGCAATGGTGGGGCGGGTGGTGCCACGATCGTCGGAAACGCTCTGCATAGGGCAAACCTGCCTCAAGTCTGGGAGACAAACTCTATTATGCTGCAGAATCGGCATCGAGGCAACTGTCACCCGACCTCCGACCTCTCGATCCCCGAACGGCGCGGTACGTAGGCTGAGCCCGTTCACCGAGGCTCCCGTGACCACGCGTATGGACAAGGCGGCGCTTGAGGGTAGAATCTACTGGCGTCACGATAGTCATAGCGCGACCCTACTCGCGCACCTGCGGCGGCGAGGGCCAACTCGAGCGCACACCAAGGTCCTGAGGTTTCCAGGCACCAGACCGGTCCGTTGGCGTGGAACTGCAAAAGGAGTCGAACATGCCTCTCACCAAGATTGTCTGTACCCTAGGGCCAGCCACCGAAGATCCAGAAGTGCTGCGGGCTATGGTAAGAGCGGGGATGACCGTGGCGCGCCTGAACTTCTCCCACGGCACACTCGCGCAAAAGCGAGAGACTGCCGGATTGGTGCGGAGCGTCGCCGAGGAGGAAGGGCGCTATGTGGCGTTGATGGGCGACCTCCAGGGTCCCAAGATCCGAATCGGTCGTCTACCTGACACCGGCATTCATCTGTCCGAGTGCGACGAGGTTGTATTGACCTCCGGTCCGGTCCAGGATCCGCTCAAGGAGATCCCGTTTCCGCACCCAGAGATCATCGGCGACATCCACGCGGGCGACCACCTGTTGCTTGATGATGGCGCCCTGGAGTTGGTGGCGACGATCGTCGATGCCCCTCGAGTGACGTGTCGCGTCATCGTCGGGGGGACCCTGACCTCGCACAAAGGCGTCAACCTGCCGGGTGTGGCCCTCCATATCGATGCGCTGACAGACAAAGACAGACAGGACGCGCTCGCGGCCCTGGACATTGAGCTGGACTTCCTGGCGCTTTCTTTCGTGCGTCAGGCCTCAGACGTGGAAGCGCTCCGCAGCTACCTGGTTGAACACGTAGACGCGCCCTTGACTCGCCACGTGGGCGAGAATCCACATCAGATTCCCGGCATAGTGGCCAAGATCGAGAAGCCCCAGGCGCTGGAAGATCTGGAGGCGATCGTGCGCGCATCCGACGCCATCATGGTAGCACGCGGCGACTTGGGCGTCGAGATCGCCCCCGAGCGGGTCCCTCTCGTGCAGAAGCGCATGATCCGGCTCTGCAACCAGCTAGGCAAGCCTGTCATCACGGCCACCCAAATGCTACAATCGATGATCGACCTTCCCAGGCCAACGCGGGCCGAAGCCTCTGACGTAGCCAACGCCATCCTCGACGGGAGCGATGCCGTCATGCTTTCGGGCGAAACTTCGGTAGGCCGCTACCCTGTCGAGACGGTGCGCATGATGGCCCGAATCGCTGATAACGTGGAGCGTTCCGAGAGTTTCCCCTACGATCAGTTGCTGGATCTTCCTGTAGATCAGAACCAGTCGAATGACGAAAAGGTCACCAGCGCCATCAGCCGAGCGACCGTTGCGCTGGCAACCGCGGCCAATGCCGCGGCGATCCTGTGCTCTACCGAATCGGGACGGACGGCGCGCATCGTCGCACGCCACCGGCCAAGGGTGCCCCTGCTCGGCGTAACGCCGTTTGCTGCCACAGCACGCCGGATGCAGATCATGTGGGGCGTCATCCCCACCGTGGTCCAGCCGTTCCATCACACAGACGAAATGATCGAGACAATGGTGCGCGCAGCCCACAGCCGGAGGTACACTCGGGTCGGCTCAAACGTCATCCTCACCGCGGGCATTCCTCTGGAGGTACACGGCGTAACGAACATGGTGAAGGTACACACCATCCGTGCGGAGGATCTGGAGTAGAGGAAGATCCGATGTGTGAAAGCACGATGCCGGGACCCAGGTCCCGGCATCGAACGATATCGAGCGTGTCAGCTCACAAAACTTGGGGGGCCTCTCTGGCCTCCGCATCAAGCTCGCGGTCGATCACAGGTTCGACAATCTGGCTGCCCTGTGGAGCGCCGCAATAGGGACAGATATTCCAGTCCAGTGCGAGCACGGCATTGCAGGCTACGCACTTTTTCTTCAGGTGAGTGTGGCAATGGGGGCAGTAGATGAAATCATCCCGAACCTTGGCGCCGCACCCTGGGCATACTTCAGGTTCTTCGATGGCCTGCAGCAAGGCCTCCTGCTCCAGCGCGTGCTCGTAGGCCTCGGCCAGGGTCTCCCGAGGACGGATGAGAAAGTAGACGATCAGACCGGGCAGCGTCAGAACCGCCACCATAACAGTCGCCAGGATCTGCACAACGATATCGCGCGTGCGAGAACGAATATCTCGAAACGTCCACATAACCATGCCCAGCCAGAGACTGGTGACGAAGACCGCAGTCACTAAGGTCAGGACCGTCACAACCTGGGGCAGGATTGCCAAGAGATCATCAATCATAGCCTGGAGGCTCCTTTACCGAAAGCGCCCCGGAAGTAACAGCAGGCTACTTCCCGGTTCGCCCTGGATTACCGTGCTTGCTTGAGCGCGGGCATTATACCATCGCCCAAAAGGGAGGCAAGACACATGGCTTACGTCACAGTTAAGGAGATGCCCGTTGAAGAACGACCCCGTGAGCGCTTGGCACACGCAGGCCCTCAAGCCCTCTCTACGGCAGAGCTTCTGGCGATCATCCTGCGGGTCGGGGTAGGAGGTGAGAACGTCCTCACAATGGCGTCACGGCTCCTCTCGCAGTTCGGAGGATTGGCTGGGCTGGCCCGCGCCGACTTCGCCCAACTGGCCGCCGAGCACGGGCTGGGCCCGGCGAAGACCGCCCAGATACAAGCCGCTCTGGAACTGGGTCGACGCCTGATGGCCGAGTCCCCCGAGGAACGATGGCAGATCCGCGCTCCGAGCGACGCCGCCCACATCTTGATGCCACTCATAGGGCACAAGGAACAAGAGCTCTTCGCCGTGTTATTCCTGGACACCCGGAACCGGGTCACAGCCCGCGAGATCCTCTACCAGGGCAGCCTGAACACGTCATTGGTGCGCATCGCCGAAGTCTTCCGCGGCGCAGTGCGCCGCAACTGCGCAGCGCTGATTGTGGCACATAACCACCCCTCGGGTGATCCCAGCCCTTCGCCCGAAGATGTGGCGCTCACCCGGCGGCTCGTGGAAGCGGGAAAGATGCTGGAGATCGACGTGCTGGACCATCTGGTCATCGGCGAAAACCGTTATGTGAGCCTTAGGGAGCGGGCGCTCGGGTTTGAGACAGCCTGAGAGGTAGGCATCTGCCTGCACGCGCCAACGCAGGGATCGGCGACCTCAGGCGCCCTCCTTTCGCGGCTCATCCCTTATCGGGCCAAACAAGCCGGGTTGCGCTGCTTTGAGCTCGGACAGATACGCGCCGAAGATCGTTGGCGCGTGGGGGGCCAGCAATGCGAGCATCTCCAGAGCCATCTGCCGGATCTCCCACTGGGCCTCGGGCGTGGCGCGGAGCCGGAAGAAGTGAAGCAGCTCCCGGAAGTTCATCGTCACGACGATGCGGGTCGCAGCGGCGTTGGGCAGCACAAAGCGCGCGTCCTCCTTGCGCACGCCGCGCGCCCGAAGCTCCCGATAGGCCTCCCGTACTTGTGACATCAGACCTCGCCAGACCTCCAGAGCATCCGGGTCTGCGGCCACCGAGTCGGGCACCACGACGGCTGGATCCGACATATCGACGTACCGCTGACTCTCCTGGCTGTATGAGGCGAGCCGGTGGCGAACGAGTTGATGGCTGCAGGCACGTGAAATGCCAGAGATCTCAAAGGTAGCGCTGGCGTGCTCAATGATACTCTCGTGGCCCTGGCGCAGACGTGCGCGCAGAAAAGCCGCCGGATCGCCGCGACTTTCGCTCTGGTAGCACACGCGCCCGGCGTGCTCGATCAGTGCTTCGGTGGAACCGTCACCCTGCAGATACTGCGTGATCGCGATCAGTTCGACCTTCATTCGACACCACCGAGAACCGCACCCAGCTCCATCAGCCCCGCCGCTTCTTCATCTTTGGGCCGCACCGCCCCCGCATCAATCGCCTCCGCGCGGCGTGCCATTTCCGCCCGTAACCGCCTGGAGTCGCGGGGATACGCCCAATAGAAGCCAGAATATAGAATCGCGCACACTATCCACGGGAAAGGAATCGTCCACAGCAACGCGCGCGTGAAACCGACTGCGTCGGCAAGCGTCCCGGCAACGTAGGCAGCCAGGGCAGCGAAACCACTTTCGATGAAAGTCGTCATCGCGAAGGCCGTCGCGCGAAGTTCCGGCGGCACCGCGCCCTGCATCATCGGCTCCTTGGCGCCCTTCCCTGGCCAACTGATCAGCAGCGCGGTGGAAAAGCAGAGGGCAAAAAACGCCCAGAACCCCCACGATTGTGTGCGAGTGAAGAGAATGTAGGTCAACGGGATCCCACTAACAATCGAAATCTGGCCAATGATCGTCCGCCCATACTTGGGGCTTTTCGTCTCTGCCCAGTCACCCAGAATCCCGCCGATGATGTTGCTGAAGGCTGTCCCCACCACAATGCCCGCGAAGGCCAACGTCGCGCTACCTCGCGGGTTATCAAAGGCAATTCCCTCAGTCATGCCACGAACGTCAACCAACCACGTGACCAGGTAAAGGCCCATCACGACCCACGGCATACTTCCCGCCAGGCCCTGCAAGATTGCCACCCAGATCGTCGGGATCGCCAGCACCTTGGGTACATCCGAAAGTTGCACACGGTAGCTCGAGGCCACTTCGGACGTAATCTTGCCTGCCAGCTCCGGTTCACTCGAACCGCGCACCGGCTCTTTGACGAACAGGGCCACGAGGATACCGGAGACGACGCTAAACCCCCCCAGCAGGAAGAACCCCCAGCGCCACAGTGCTGGCGTTGCTAGCATGCCCAGGCCTAACGTGCCGATGATGATGCCGAGGACTCCGATAGACTCCAACGCACCCAGCGCACGACCGCGACGGTGGGGCGGGAATGTGTCGGACATCAGCGAGAAGGTCGCCGGCATGAGACATCCCAGCCCGATCCCCGAAATGGCCCGGATCACCAGTAATTGGCCGAAGCTCTGTGTCAACCCGCATAACAACGTCCACACCCCCCAGATACCGGTGCCGAAAATGATGACCTTCTTGCGTGACAGACGATCGGAGGCATAGCCCCAGAATGGCGCACTTATGGATTGCAGGACGTTTCGGATTGTGCCGATCGTGCCAAGTGCAGTGTAGTCCAGACCCCACAGCGCCTTGATGGTGGGGAAGAGCACCGACATGGCCTGCGCCTCGCCCTGATCGATGAAATAACCGAAAGCCAGAGCAATGAGCGTGGCGCTACGCGCACGACGTGCGGGCGCGGTCCCGACTGCTGTGGTTCGCGATGCCATGACACCTCCCTGAAGAAGGGTAGATTTGGTCCGCGAGGATTATCGCATACGCAAGGGGCTTGTCCAGCCCTATTGGGGATGCACAAGCGGCCGCTACGGGGCGCAGCGGCCGCTTGACAGAAGCGCGTGTAAGCTCAGACCTACTTGACGACGATGCTCACCAACTGACCGCGAGGCACGATGACTTTGACAATCTGCTTGCCTTCGACGTATCGCTGGACGTTCGGATCCTCCAGCGCCGCGGACCTAATCGCCCCCTCGTCAGCGCCTGCGGCAATTGTGATCCGCGCGCGGACCTTGCCGTTAACCTGAACCGGAACCTCCACCGTATCCTCGACCAACATCGCCTCATCCCAGGCCGGCCAAGCCTGTTGATGGATGCTGTACGGCTTGCCCAACCGCGACCACAGCTCCTCTGCCATGTGAGGGACCACCGGGGCGAGCAACAGCAAGAGGGTTGTCACGGCTTCATCCCAAAGCTCACTCCCCCAAGTCGCCGCCTTCGCCTTGCTCAGGGCGTTCGTGAGCTCCATCAAGCGGGCAATAGCGGTGTTGAAGCTAAAGCCCTCCAGATCCTCGGTGACGCTCTTGATCACGTAGTGCATCGTGCGCCGCAGTTCGCGATCAGAGACAGCGTCGACCGGCTCGGTGTTCTGCGAGCTCTCGGTCAACAACGTCCAGATACGGTTGAGCCACCGCGTCACGCCCTCGATGCTGCGACTATCCCAGGGGCCGCCCTGCTCCCAGCGCCACCCGAACATCAGGTAGGCGCGAAGCGCATCGGCTCCATGTTGGGCCACCAGCACATCCGGTGAGACCACGTTCTTCTTGCTCTTCGACATCTTCTCTACGTCGAGATGGTAGAGAATGTCTCCAACTGTGCCCTGGACCTCTTTGCCCGGGATTTCGACCGGCATATCCTCGTTGACCAGCACCACCGTCAGCGCGCCGCTCTCAGAGGTCCGCACCTTCAGGCTCACCTCATCGCGGTCCAGGACTTCCCCGCAGACACGGCCTTCTTCGCGAACAGGCTCGGGCCACGTGTCTCTGTCCTGGAAGCTGTAGACCGTGATTGCTGTCGCGCGGAATGCCGACCCTTCCCAACTGCCCCGTACGTCAACGCAGTCTCCTGAACGCGGTTCGCCCAGGATGACCCCTTGGTTACGGAGTTGGCGCATAGGCTCATCGAAGTCCAAGATTCCGGCGTCGCGGAGGGCCTTCGTGAAGAAGCGCGTGTAGAGCAGGTGCAACACTGCGTGCTCGGCGCCCCCTGTATACGTGTCCACCGGTGCCCAGTAAGCCTGTTCCGCAGGATCCCAAGGCATCGCATCGCCGTTGACGGGCTCACCCTCACGATAGTAAGGGCTCAGATAAGCATACTGATACCACGAAGAACAGACGAATGTGTCCATCGTGTCGGTCTCGCGAATCGCGGGGCCGCCGCACTGCGGGCAGGTGGTGTTGAGGAATCCCTCATGATAGCGCAAGGGACTCTCACCGGTGGGCATGAAATCGACATCGTCGGGAAGCAACACGGGGAGCTCCTCATAGGGGACCGGGACCGTGCCGCACACGGGGCAGTAGACGATCGGAATCGGCGCTCCCCAGTAACGCTGGCGACTGACCAACCAGTCGCGAAGACGGTAATTGACTGCCGCCTCGCCCACACCGCGCTGGTCCAACCAAGCCGTGACCGCGGACACCGCTTCCTCGCCGGGGGTACCGGTGAAGCCCTCGGAGTTGATCATCGTGCCGTGCTCAGCGTGGAAGAGCACGTCCTCGTAGAAGCCGCAATGCGTGATCATCTCCATCACCGTCCGATTGTCGCTCACGGGTGGATAGAGCTCCTTGCAGCGCGCCAATATCTCAGCGTCCGACGCTACGGAATCGAGCTGTCTGACCTCGTCCTGAAAGATGAAATACCAACCGGTGCCGACCACCTCGCTCCAGTTGCCCGGGCGCAGCGCCGCGCTGATGAGCTCGACATAACGTCCGATCTCCGCCTCACCCTGAAGGGTAACATAGAGGCCCTCACCGACATTCCCAACGGCACCGGCTGTGTAGGCGATACCGGCCTCATCGAGCTTCGCCGCGAAATCATCGGGCACCGAGTCGGGCCAGACCAGGCTCTTGGCCTTCAAGTCGGGACGTTCGATCACGGGAATGATGGACAGACCGAACTTGATAGCAAAGGCGAAGTCGCGGTCGTCGTGCGCCGGTACGGCCATAATCGCGCCGGTGCCGTAGCCCATCATCACGTAGTCGGCAACCCAAATCGGGATGCGCGCCCCGTTAACGGGGTTGATGGCGTAGGCGCCTGTAAAGACGCCGGTCTTCTCCTTCTCAGTACTGAGCCGCTCGATCTCGCTTTGCCGGGCAGCCTGGAATTGGTATGCATGCACGATCTCGTGAAACTCGGGCTTGGTAATGACGTTCACCAGAGGATGCTCAGGAGCAAGGACCATAAAAGTCGCTCCCCACAACGTGTCGGGGCGCGTTGTGAAGACAACCAGGTCACCCGTGCCGGGCGCGGCGTCCGCCGACAAGTCCTCGGGCGCGACCACGAAAACCACCTCCGCGCCCTCGCTCCGCCCGATCCAGTTGGTCTGGAGCAAGCGGATCCGCTCTGGCCAGTCAATCTTCGAGAAGTCGAGCAGTTCGTCGGCATAGTTGGTGATCTTCCAGAACCACTGCTCGAGGTCCTTCTTGATCACCGGCGAGCCGCAGCGTTCGCAGATGCGCTCCTCTCCAACCACCTGTTCGCGAGCCAGCGTGGTCTTGCAGGAGGGGCAATAGTCCACCGGGGCCTGTTTGCGGTACGCCAGACCCATGTCATAGAACTTGCGGAAGAACCACTCGCTCCAGCGGTAATAACCAGGCAAGCAAGAGATCGCCTCACGCTCCCAGTCGATCATCGCTCCCATCGTACGCAGTTGCTGGCGCTCCCGCTCGATATTGTTGAGGGTCCATTCCTTGGGATGAATACCACGTTGGATCGCGGCATTCTCGGCGGGCAGACCAAATGCGTCGAACCCCATCGGGAACAGAACATTGTATCCCTGCATCCGCTTGAAGCGCGCTCGCACATCACTGGGCGCCATCGCGTACCAGTGGCCGATGTGTATATCGCCACTCGGATAGGGAAGCATCGTAAGGGCATAGAACTTGGGACGCTCAGGATCGACAAGCGACCGGTGGAGGCCATCTGCCTCCCAGCGCTGTTGCCATTTGGGCTCGATTTCCTGCGGCGTATACAGTTCGGGCATACTACGTTCTCCTTGAAAAACGCTCTCGTCAATCCGTGTGATTTTACTCTATGGGGACCGAAAAAGCCAGCTACCTTGGCTAGAGCGCCCGAATGCGCGAGCGCCCTGTATCATCCTCTACCATCTCAAACCGCTGATGCCCGCCTGACTGCAGCACAGCCTCGACATCCTCGCGAGTTGCCCAGCGGAAGTTGGGCAGGGCCTTGAGTATCCGCAACACCTCATCCAGAGATGCATACCCCTCATCATCAAGGCCGATGGGAAAGCGCGCCGGCCTGTGACGTAACAGCAACGACAAAAAACGGGCCAGCTTCCGAAGCTGGTACTCGCGCCGCCGAGACTCGCTCATGGCGCAGCTTCCGACCCTGTATACTGCCGGGCCGCGCGCCATAAGTTGGCCCGGATCTGCTTGCGTTCCCTGCCCGACAGCGTCGCGAGAAAGCGTTCGACCCGCACTCGAACCACCTCGTCCTCGCGAGGACACGCCAGCTCCGGTGGAAACTCCCAGCCACAGGCACGCACAAAGCGCCTGATCTCTGCCTCGCTCAAGTAGATCAACGGGCGGATGAGGGTGAGCCGCCCATCGAAGAAGCTTCGCCGTGGCTCGAGCGTCTCGAGCTGGCCCTTGTACATCAAACTCATCAACGTCGTCACTGCGGCATCATCGGCGTGATGCCCAAACGCGACCTTGTTGCACCCCATCCGATCGGCGACGGTGAACAGGGTCTTGCGACGGTTCCAGGCACAGCGAAAGCAGTCCATCGGCAGCGTATCGGATGCCGCCACCTCGAGGGGGTGGATGGAATACGGCACCCCCAACGCCTGGAACCAGGGTTCGAGCACAGGTCTCTGGTCGGGCAGTCCCACAGATGACCCGTCGATGTGGATCGCGGCGATATCGTAGGTCCCGGGGATGTCGATGCCGCGGACCAAAAGCTCTAGCAACGTTCGGCTGTCCTTGCCGCCCGACACGCCCACCGCAACCCGGTCTCCGTCAACGATCAACGCGTGGTCGCGCACAGCGCGGTTGATCCCTCTGAGCATAAAGCGCGCGATCGTGTCGGGCGTAGCCATCAGAGCCAGCTCCAGGCAGCGCCAGGCTGCCGCTTAGTGCGTGCCCTGGCGATCACGGGGCGCCGTCTAGCCGGAGCCCTCCTAACCACAGCACCTAGCCTGCGCTCAACCGCTGGGCATACTGCTGAGCGTAGTAAGTCTTGTAGAGCTCACCGCTCTTGATGGGCTGCCACCACCAGGCATTGTCGCGGTACCATTGGGCCGTGGCTGCAACCGCCTCTGCACACGAATATGCGCACATCCATCCAAGCGCCTGCAACTTGCTCACGTCCAGGGCATAGCGGCGGTCGTGACCAGGCCGGTCCTCGACGTGCTTGATAAGGCTCTCGGGCTTCCCCAAAGCCGCGAGCAGGATTCGCGTCATCTCCATGTTCGTGATCTCCGCACCAGTCCCGACATTGTAGGTCTCGCCCAATTCGCCCTTGTGCAGAACCATGTCAATGCCCGAGCAGTGATCGAGCACGTGCTGGTAATCCCGCATCTGCCGGCCATCGCCGTAGACAGGCAAGGGTTGGCCTTCGATCGCATTGGTCGCAAAGAGCGGCACGACCTTCTCCGGGTACTGATAGGGTCCCACGTTGTTCGAGCCACGCGTGATGGTCACCGGGAGCCCCCAGGACTCCCGATAAGCCAGTACCATCAGATCCCCGGCGGCTTTGCTCGCGGCATAGGGGCTGCGGGGCAAAAGCAGATCGCTCTCGCGCGACCGTCCCTCCAACACCTGCCCGTACACCTCATCGGTGCTGATCTGGTGATAGCGCTCCAGGTCGAACTTGCGCGCCGTTTCCAGCAACACGTAGGTCCCGTAGACGTCCGTCTGAATGAACGAGCCTGGCTCCATCAGCGACCGGTCAACGTGGGTCTCCGCAGCGAAGTTCACGATCGTGTCAATAGCGCAGTCCTGAACCGTCCGCTCCACCCGCTCCATGTCACAGATATCACCCTGTACAAAGCGATAGCGGTCACCAAAGGTCTCGGCAACGTCCTGCAAGTTCTCCGGCCGACCCGCATACGTTAGCTTGTCATAGACCACGATCTCGTAGTCTGGATACTTCTGCAGCATATAGCGGACAAAGTTGGAGCCGATGAACCCCGCCCCCCCCGTCACCATGATTCGACGCATGCGTGGACCTCCTCGGTATGAAATCTGGTCGGATCCCACCGTCCGCATTCTATCATAAAGGTAGGGCTTGGCTAAGGTAGGCAAAAAAAACGTTGACGGAAAGGTGGAGTCAGGTAGAATGCTCCTGATATGGATTTTCGAGCTGATGCCCCACTCATTGTGCAAGGGGACCGCACGGTCCTTCTTGAAGTGAACAGCCCGGACTACGAAGCAGCTCGCGACCATCTAGCGCGGTTTGCAGAGCTCGAGAAAAGCCCGGAGTACATCCATACCTATCGCATCTCTCCCCTGTCGCTCTGGAATGCCGCCGCAGCCGGCCTCCATGCCGACGACATCATCGCGGGGTTGCAGGAGCTCGCGAAGTACCCGCTGCCCGACAATGTTGTCTTCGAGATCCGCGACGCCATGGGTCGCTACGGGCGGGTGCGGCTAACCCGCGATCCCTATGATGAAACGCGCCTGCGGCTGATGTCCGACGATGCGCTGCTGCTGGTCGAGCTGGAACGCAACCGCTACCTTAAGCCCTACGTGCTCAACCAACTGGGGCCGCACACCCTCCAGGTCCCCACATCCCGTCGGGGCCATGTCAAGCAGGCCCTGGTCAAGGCCGGCTATCCGGCTGAAGATCTGGTAGGCTACCTTCTGGGAGCGCCGCTGGCGCTGCAGTTGCGCGACGTGGGCCTCGACAGCAGACCCTTCGCCGTCCGTGACTACCAGCGTGACGCTGCCGAGATCTTCTGGGCCAACGGCTCGGATGCGGGCGGCGCCGGTGTGATCGTGCTGCCGTGCGGAGCTGGAAAGACCATCGTAGGCATGGTCGCCATGGCGATGTCGCAGACCAACACGTTGATTCTGACCCCGAGCACAGTCGCCGCCCGGCAGTGGCGAGAGGAACTCATCGACAAGACCACGCTGACCGAGGATCTGATCGGCGAGTACACCGGGCAACAGAAGCAGATTCGCCCGGTCACGGTCACGACCTATCAGATCCTCACTCATCGCAAGCGCGGCACCAAGGGCAACGAACACACACCCCTGGTCGACCAATACCCGCACTTCGCGCTGTTCAGCCGCGGAGACTGGGGGCTGATCATCTACGATGAGGTCCACCTGCTCCCCGCGCCCGTCTTCCGCATCACAGCCGAGCTACAGGCCCGCCGCCGTCTGGGTTTGACCGCTACTCTGGTGCGCGAGGACAACCGCGAGGAGGATGTGTTCTCGCTCATCGGGCCCAAGAAATACGACGTACCCTGGCACGACCTCGAACGTCAAGGATGGATCGCGCCAGCCATCTGCTACGAAATCCGCGTCGGCATGTCGAAGGCCGAGCGGATGGACTACATTATGGCCGAACAGCGTCAGAAATACCGAGTTGCTGCAGATAACACGGAAAAGCTGGGGATCTTGGATAGCTTGCTGACCTATCATCAGGGCGATCGCGTCTTGATCATCGGCATGTACCTGGACCAACTGGAACGGATCGCGGCGCGTTACGGCTATCCCATCATCACCGGAAAGACGACCGTCGCCGAGCGGGAAACCCTCTATGAGCAATTCCGCACCGGCGAGATTCCGACCCTCGTCGTCTCCAAGGTCGCCAACTTCTCCATCGACCTTCCCGATGCCAATGTAGCCATTCAGGTATCGGGCACCTTTGGCTCACGACAGGAAGAGGCCCAACGCCTCGGACGGATCCTGCGCCCCAAGTCTGATGGTGGACAGGCCTACTTCTACACCATCGTCACAAAGGAAACGGTCGACCAGGACTATAGCAGCAATCGCCAACGCTTTTTGACCGAACAGGGCTACCGGTACCTGATCCTCTACGGCGAGGAAGTCCCCGGAGCCCTCGCGCATACGCAGCAGCGAGCCTGAATCGGCTCCCCAGAAAACGCCAGAGGGAATGAAAGTGGCAGCAAGACGTAGGGCTGCAGGCGCGCCAGACGCGCAGGCTGTATTGAAGCCGGAGCTGGGATATCGCTGGAGCGAACCACCCGCGCCAAGCTCATCGGAACACGGGCCATTCTGGACGACCGATCTGTCCGACCCTGTCGCCGAGATGACCGAGCAACTTGTGGCAGCAGAGTGGCGAACGGCCGACCTCCGCGATCGCATCGAGAAGCTTGGGGGCGAGGCAAAAGGGCGAACCCGGCGGGATCTGGCTGAACGCCTCGCCGGCCTGTTCCTCGACCCCGCGCGCCTTGCCCGGGCAGTCGCCGGCCTCTCGGACGAAGAGCGCCACTTCTACCTCCAGGTCCTCATACGGACCCAGCTCCACGGCTACTACGCGACCTCCGACAGCGGTGCTCGTCCCAGATCGGGCGATCGCTCGGCCCTGCGCGCCGGCATCCTGAAGGCTGGCTTGGCTCTAGTTGGGGAGGACGGCAGCTTGGTCATCCCTTTCGGCATCTATCAACGCCTGCCGGCACTGCACGTGCCCTGTGTTCAGGCACCGGAGCCGAAGCAGGTTGTGTCGGCCGCGGACCCGCGAGAGGTCCTTTCGCAGATCCAGCAGTTGCTGGGTCTGTTACAGTCGGAGAAATCCACCCTGAGGGCCCGGCCCTACTGGCAGGCACCTGAGTACCCCTACGCCCGCACCGTAACGTGTTGGCCCCCCATGCCCGAAGATGCAGCGGCGATCAGACAGTACCCCGATCGACAGCGAACGCTCGAGTTATGGCCCCCTGAGCCGCATCTGGATCAGCCTTCGCTGGAGGCTTGGTCAAAGGCACTGGGCATCTCCGAAGAGTGGGCTGAGTTCCTATACCACGTGCTGGTCGCCAGCGGCATTGTCTTGCCCGGCAGTCCCCTCACAGTGAATCACGAACTTATCCAAACGTGGCTGGCACTTCCGTCAGGCCAGCAGTTGGGCACGGTCTATCGGCTTTATCGTAACATCACACATTGGGCAACATGGTGGCCTCTGTGGCGATCTGGCGAGGTCAGGGTGCGCCGCGCCTACCAGGGCTACTGGGGCCTCATGTCGATCGACGAGTCCGTCCACCTGAGCTGCACCAACCTGCGCTGGATTCTGCTTGAGCTGCTCTCATTCTTACCCCACGAGCAATGGCTGGCGCTGGCCGACATCCAGCGATGGTTTGGCGAGCTCTTCCCCAAGCCCGAAACGCACCGCTATATGATGGGCCTGCAGTTGGAGCATACCCGCGGCGCATGGTTGGGATTCCTGGACGCCGCCGTGCACAAGGTCATTGTGGGCCCATTGCACGCGATGGGGTTCGTCGACGTAGCGCCCTCTCTCGAGCACGCGGCCTTTGTCCGCCTCCGCAATCTACAAGACCTGCACTGGGGACGGGCCAATGGGATCGTGTTGGAGGCAATGGGTCAACTACGGCGTGATGCTGTGCGGTACCGGCCCGATCTACCGGGACTCGAGCTCGAGACCCCGGTGCCCCCTGACTTCATTACCTTCCTCCTGCAATGGGCAAAGCCCGCCGGGCTATCGCGCAATCTGGTAAGGTATGAACTGGATGCCTCACGCTTGCACCGGACGTTCGAGCACGGCGCGAACCCCGACACGTTGGAAGCTGGCTGGAAGGCTTCGGCGAGCTTCGCAGCAATCCCAGAGATCGCTACCTGGTGGCGCTATTGGTGGTCGCGCTATGGCCGGGTGCGCCTCTATCCGGACCAGACGATCCTGCAGACGCGCGATGACTTCACAATGCACGAGCTCCAGATGTCTCTGGCGGACCTTCAGGGATCGATCCTTGGCTTGGTGACACCGAGGGCTGCAATGCTCAAGCCTGAGGATGCCGACCGGATCGTCAGCGATCTGACGCGTCAGGGCTATATGCCTAAGGAGATCTCTTGATGGTGGAGACGCTCAGCACCGCCCTCCAGAACTACCACATCAATGCGCTGCAGGAGATCGCCAATCAGCTCGCCCTCAAGCCCGATCGACAGCCCGCACACAAATCCTGGTTTGTGCGCGAGTTGACCCGCGCTATCCCTACGCTCGCACACTCGCGTGATTTCGTCCGCTCGCTCAGTGAGGCAGAGCGCATGGCCCTGGCAGTCGCCATGAAAGCCAATGATGCCTGTACGGTGCGTGAGGTTGCACTTCCCCTGATGCTGGCAGAGTTGGTGCGAGTCGATGGTTTGCCCGAAACGGCGAACCGCCCGACGGCCCTTGAGGTACTTCACAGCCTGCTTCGAAAAGGACTGATCATCAACGCAACCGAAGCAGGAGGATTCTCGACGCTACGCACGTTTGAGCCACTTCAATGGTTCGCCGTGCCTCGCGAGGTCAGCAGCGCCCTGCCCACATCCTTGCTGCCAGCCACAGCGATCACCCCCAGCAGCAGCCGGCGCGCACCAGCGACACCATCCCTGGTCCGCGCAGGTAACCCACAAGGCTACCTGAAGCAGCTCTTCTTCGTCTGGGCCGAGTTGCGGCGCGAGCCAGCGCGGCGCCTCAAGGCGGGAGGTCTCGGAAAACGGGACCGGCGGCGCATCGCAATGGCCCTGGGTCTCAACGACGACGAAGGCGAGCTGGATCAGGTCTCGCGGTTGTGTGAAATGCTGGCTGCGCTTCGCATGGTCAGTGAGGATGAAGAAATGATCACTGCTGTTGAGAGCAGCGCTGTCACTCTTTTCTGGAATACCACGCTCGCCCGGCAGATGCACGATCTGGTTTCAGCCTACACGCGGCTCCAGGCCCCTCTAGGGGTCAACCCGGCGATCCTCTCCTCCGAGGGCCGTGCCGGTGTCTCCCCACGTCCCGTCCCGGAGATGCGCGCGATCGTCATCAAGACTCTTGGCGAGGTAGCCGCCTACGACTGGGTCAGCTTCGCATGGGTATCGGCCTTGCTCACGGGAGGGCAGGCGGGCAGCTTCGCCCTGGAGCCTGAAACCTGGGACTTACTCTACGGCAGTCTGCATTGGTATGGCAGCAGCTACCGGCTCGATATGGAGAAGGATCTACGGCATCTGGAAGCGCTGATCAGTTGGAGCATCTTCGAGGAACTCCAGGCCATTGGCGTCGTCGACCTGGGTTACGACTCGACGACGCCTGAGTCGTTGAGCGTGATCCGCCTTACCCCGGCAGCACGCGCCTACTTCGAGGGGCGTTCGGGAACCGATATCGCCTCCGAGCCGACCGGTCAAGTCGTCCTTCAGCCAGACTTCCAGATCCTGGCTATGGGTCCCGTGCCGTTGCGCGTCCTGGCAAGCCTCGATCAGTTCGCCGAGCGCGAGAAGGTGAGCGAAAGCGTCATCACGTACCGCATCACGCGCGACGCAGCCTATCGCGCATTCCAGCGAGGCGACACTGCCAAGACCATCCTCGCTTATCTGGATGAGGCCACTGGACAGCCTCCGCCGCAGAACGTGATGCGTTCTCTGGAGGAGTGGCAACACCAGCACGAGAGGATCATCGTCCACCGCCGTGTCAGCATCATGCAGGTGGATAGCCCCGAACTCCTGGCACAGCTGCTCGCCGACGAGCGCCTGAGGCGTCTGCTACACCAACTCGATGACCGGACCGTCTGGTTTCGGGCCTCGAAACTGGAGGAGGTCCAGGCGCAGCTGCGGGCGCTCGAGCTCCTCCCGGCCTACTCCGCAGGCCTGGAAGCTGATCTCGCTCACAGCTTGCAGTGGGCCGGAGATGACCTTGTGCCGTGTGTGACGCTGCCCAGCCTCTACGTGAGCGGCATGCTCAGCCGCATCGCGGAAGCGTGCAATGGACGGTGGACCCTGACACCCGCCTCCGTCAGGATGGCGACCAGCCTTGGGATCGGTCCCCTGGAGATCATTGCGCTGCTGGAGAAGATGACTGGCGCGCCCCTGAGTGACGACTGGACGAAGAGGATCAAGTCCTGGGGCAACCACTTCGGGGCCGGGACCACGGCCCAGGCCCGTTTGCTGCGACTGGAACGTCAGGAGGCCCTAGCTGAGCTGCGCCGTGCGGATGCTAGATTGCGTCGCTGGCTGCATCCACTACCAGGAGCCACCAACATCGCGGTAGTTGATGAAAACCACTGGGATGATGTCATCGACCTTCTCACGTCATGGGGTGTGGAGATCACGTCCGGCCCCTGGTGGTGACAGTAGCGCGGAAGGGAAGCTCGGGACACGCAGGACGCATAGGCTCGGAGACAAGCTTTTGTTGTGCTGCAGGACCTAAGTGCTATAATGCCCTGGCACGAGGGGGGCTCGACACGAGGTACCCCGCGAAGGCACAGCTCTGCATCGGAGGTCCGAAGCTCGCAGCAGTCACTCTCTCCGGAGGTCGTGATGAGCCTGGCACAGTCGGGAATAGCCAAACGACGGAAAGCACAGACCCTCTACGAGCAGGCCGTCGCCTCTTACAACCGCTGGGATGTGGACGAGGCGATAGAACTGCTGGAGGGCGCCATCACGCTTTATCCCGAAAACGGGGCGTTTCACATGACGCTGGCACAGATGCTCGCGCGCGCAGGCGATTTCGATCGATCACTGCGCGCTCTGGCGAACTACCTCCGTCTGGAACCCGAGTCCAAAGTCTCCGACCGGATCGAGCAGCTCTTTGCCAGTGGGATGGACGCCGTGGAAGAGCATCTCACCGAGAAGATGACCTCCGCCCAGATGCCGATCGACATGATCGGTTCGGCCATCCAAATGTGGGTCGAGTTTCGCATCGCGATCGGCGAAGAGACGCTGACCATCCCCAAACCGGAGGCTTGGTCGGCGGCTCTGGACTATACCGTCCGCAAAGTGAACTTACGCGACGTTCCATTGGACAAGCTGGCGGATTTCTATGGCGTATCGGTCGACACACTACGCAAGCATCACATGACCTTGGTCGACAAGCTCGACGTTATGCCGTGCGACTATCGCTATTTCACGGGAGATCAAAACCCACTCGACAAGCTGGTCGAGGCTGCGGAACTGTTGGAAAAGCTGGAGTCCCGATTCAGCCGTGAATAGGTGTCACGGTGGTGACACAGAGACAAGCGGGGGCCTGCTGCTACCCCCGCTTTTGTTTTCATCGGTGGAGGAACCGAGAAACCAATGCAAGTGACGTATCGCGACAAGGTGTGGACGTTCGATGAGACCTTGACCGTCTCACAGTTGCTGAGACGGATAAAGGTTTTGCCCGAGAGTGTGTTGGTGATACGCAATGGAACCCTGGTCACTGAAGACCAGCAGCTGTCATCTGGGGACGAGATCAGGATCGTTGCCGTTATCTCGGGAGGCTAGCCGATGCGATGCCGAATCTGCGGAGCGCCCGCCGTCATCAACATGCGACAACACAAGCTGTCGCTCTGCGCCGAGCACTACCCACCGTGGCTGATCAGACAGACCGCCCGCGCGATCCACAAATACCGGATGTTCACTGCCGAGGAACGCGTGTTGGTCGCCGTTTCGGGGGGCAAGGATAGCCTAACGCTGTGGGACGTCCTTCTCAAGCTTGGGTACCAGGTCGACGGTATGTATATCGATCTGGGAATCGATGGTGGGTTCGGGTATTCCGCGCAATCGAAAGCCAAAGCCAGTGCATTCGAGGCGGCCCATCCAGGCACGCGCCTGCTCGTCGTAGACATCGTCGCCACCTACGGAGAGAGTGTGCTCGACGTAGCTGCGCGGGTCCAGAAAGAGCTTCGACCATGCGCCATCTGCGGCCTCATCAAACGCCATGAGATGAACCGGATGGCTCTGGAGGGCGGTTACAGTGTACTGGCGACCGGGCACAACCTGGATGATGAAGCGGCCTCACTCTTCGGCAACGTGTTGCACTGGCAGGTAGGCTATTTGCGCCGGCAAGGCCCCGTTCTACCTGCCGACGCCGAAGGCTTCGCTCGCAAGGTAAAGCCCTTTTGCCGGCTATATGAGCGCGAAACCGCTGCCTATGCCCTATTGGAGGGCATCGACTACATCTACGAAGAGTGCCCTTTTGCTACAGGCGCGACCAGCATCCAGCACAAGGAGACGCTAACGCAGATGGAACACAAGACGCCCGGCACCAAGATGCACTTCTACGTCAACTTCCTGAGAGCCAGGGAAGAGGGGCTTCTGAGCAATGTCGAGGATGATCCGCCGGCGTTGCGCTCGTGCGAGCGTTGTGGACAACCGACGACGAGCGAGAGGCTGTGCCGCTTCTGCCGGCTGTGGGCTCGAGCGTGACGTAGCAGCGCAGACGGAGACTCGGCACGATGGCACGTCCTGAAAACGCCCCTTTCGCACCCGGTGGCGATCCCTGTCCTGCTCCTCCCGCGACCATAGCCCAGGCGCTTGCGTGGGGGGCGGAGCAACTCGGCTCCGTCGCCGACCGCCCCCATCTCGAGGCGGAGCGGCTGCTGGCCGCAGCACTCCGTTCTGACAGGCCGGCGCTCTTGGCGCACCCAGAGCGTGAACTCAAGAGCGCCCCGGTTGAGGTCTACGCGCGCGCGATTCGGCGACGCGCCGCGGGGATGCCCTTGCCCTACATACTGGGCCACGTCGCCTTCAGGGACCTGGACTTCATCGTCACGCCCGACGTGCTGATCCCCAGACCGGAGACTGAACACTTGGTCGAGCGTGCGCTGGCCCGGCTCGCGACGCATCCCGGGCATACGGTGATCGACGTTGGCACTGGATCGGGGTGCATAGCGATCTCGCTGGCACTGGCGCTCCCCGACACCCGTGTGTACGCTGCCGACATCTCCGCTGCAGCTCTGGAGGTGGCACGGGCAAATGCCCTGCGGCACGATGTCGCGCAGCGCATCAGCTGGATCCAGGCCGATCTCTTGAGTCCGTTTGCCCCGACGTTCGATCTCGTGGTCAGCAACCCTCCCTACATCGCAGACGCCGAGTGGATGGCACTAGCGCCTTCGGTGCGCCAGGAACCGCGCCTGGCCCTAACCGGCGGCCCTGATGGTCTGCTCATCATCGGACGCTTGCTTTCCCAGGCCGCTGAACGCCTCCGGTCAGGGGGCTGCATCCTGATGGAGATAGGGGCGAGCCAAGGAAACGCGGCCCAGGCGCTTGCCCGGGCCGCGTTTGAGGAGCGGTCCATTGCCCTGCTAGTTCACCCCGACCTTGCCGGTCACGACCGCGTGTTGGAGCTTTGCTGCCAGGAAGCTGCCTAGCCGGCCCAGCGGATAAACCCGGGCTGAAATGGTGTCACCAGGTCCGGATGGTAGGGGAGCACTCGCACGGTGTAGCCATGCAGCCCACTCATCTCGCACACCGTCTCTGCCTTGTAGAGGTACTGCCCCTCCTCTGCTCTACCTTCCACCTCCATCGTAACAGCCCACCCTTGCACGATCTCCCCGGTGGGATTGACCAATCCGATGTACAACTCAACATGCACATCTTCGGGTTGAAGGTCGCCCAGGACAACCTTCGCGGTCGCCTGGACAGCCTGCCCTACACGCACCTCTGACGGGAGATCGCTGGCGACCGAGACGACGCGAACCTGCGACCAGCCGTCGTAACACCGCTTCCGCCAGGCTGCAAGCGCCTTCGCGCGCTCGAAATCGGTCGCGGCAAGCTCGCGGCAGCGCTCGACCAGAGGCATATAGTACCTATCCGTGTATTCTGCCACCATGCGATGCGTGTTGAAGTAGTGCGAAAGGTCCCCGATGCTTGCTTTCATCCGCTCCACCCATTGGCGCGGCACACGCCCCGTCCGATCGTAGAACATCGGGACGACATCGCGTTCGAGCAAGTTGTACAGCGCTTCTGCTTCGACTTGGTCCTGATACTCCGGATCGTCGTAGACCTCCCCGCGACCAATGGACCAACCGCCCTCGGACGCATGCGCCTCGGCCCACCACCCATCGAGCGTGCTCAGGTTCAGCACACCATTCGCAGCGGCCTTCATTCCACTGGTGCCACTTGCCTCGCGGGGGCGACGTGGATTGTTCAGCCAGATGTCGCATCCCTGCACCAGATAACGAGCGACGATCATGTCATAGTCCTCGAGGAAAACGATCCGAGATCGGAACCTGTCCTGACGCGCCAGGTTCACAATCTCCTGGATCATCGCTTTGCCGGGATTGTCGCGCGGGTGGGCCTTACCACTGAAGATGAGTTGCGCCGGGCGATCCGGATCGTTGAGGATGTTCGCCAGCCTGTCTGGATCCCTCAGGATGAGCGTCGCACGCTTGTAGGTCGCGAACCGGCGCGCAAAGCCGATCGTCAGTGCCTCAGGATCAAGCACCTCATCTGCTGCACGGATGTCGCTCGAAGAAGCCCCGCGTCGCTCCAACTGCTCTCGTAGCCGGCGACGAGCAAAGGCGACCAGCCGTTCCCTGCGGCGCTCGTGTGTCCGCCAGAGTTCATCGGTAGCGATTTCAGCCGCGTGATGCCAGGCTGCCTTGTCGCCAGGCTCCTCCCGCCAGCGCGGGCCCAGATAGCGATCAAAGAGCGCCTTCATGTCGCGCGAGATCCAGGACAGAATGTGAATCCCGTTGGTCACATGCGAGATGGGAATCTCCTGTTGAGGGACGCCAGGCCAGATGCCCTGCCACATCTGACGCGTGACCTCACCGTGCAGTGCGCTGACCCCATTGGTGTACGCGGAGAGCCGTATGGCAAGAACGGTCATACAGAAGGGCTCGTTCTGGTCAAACGGGTTTTCACGTCCCAACGCCATGAACTCGTGCCACGATAAACCCAACTCCTGTGTTGCGAAGTCGCCAAAGTAATGCTGCATCAGCGAGGACGGAAACCGATCGTGTCCTGCGGGCACCGGTGTATGCGTGGTGAAGACAAACCCAGTCGAAGCGATCTCGCGCGCTTCGGCAAAGCTCAACTGGTGTTCGACCATGAGCTGCCGTATGTGCTCCAAGCTCAAGAACGCAGAGTGCCCTTCGTTCATATGATAGACACACGGTGAGAGCCCTAGCGCCTTGAGTGCTCGATACCCACCGATACCCAGTAGAATCTCCTGTTTGACCCTCAGATCCTGATCGCCGCCATAGAGCTGGTCCGTGATATCACGGTCTTGGGGTCGCACGTTTTGGGGGACATTGGTGTCCAGGAGATAGAGAGGCACTCTACCAACTTGAGCGCGCCAGATCTGAGCGATGACCTTCCGCCCCGGGAACTGCACATCGATCATCACAGGCGCGCCCTCAGCGTCTTTCTCCAGTGTAAGAGGCAGGTTGTCGAAGTGGTTGTCTTCGTAGACCTCTTGCTGCCACCCAGCCTGGTTCAGGTATTGCTGGAAGTAGCCCTGCTGGTACAGGAGGCCCACACCCACGAGCGGAAGCCGCAAGTCGCTCGCAGACTTGAGGTGATCTCCTGAAAGAATGCCCAGTCCCCCGGCGAAGATGCCCAGACACTCGGTGATCCCAAACTCAAGGGAGAAGTAGCCAAACAGGGGTGAGTCAACCGCGCCATAGGTCCGCGTGAACCAGGCGGAGTTTTGGTCTTCCATGTGATCGTCAAGGAACTGCACCACCCGGTCGAGATGTGAAGTGAAGCCAACGTCGGAGGCAAGCCTTTCCAATCGCTCTTGCTCGATCATACCCAGCATCCGCACCGGGTTGTGTTGCGTCTTCTCCCAGAGATCGGCGTCGAGCCGTAGGAAGAGCTCGATCTCATCGTGTTTCCACGCCCAACGCAGGTTATGGACGACCCGCCAAAGTGGCTGCAGCCGTTCCGGTAGCGAGGGAATGATGGGGAACGTACGAATCGGCTTTGGTTTCACACTAACCTCCTTCGTGATGGCTGATGCAGACGCGGCTGGCTGCTGGATAGGAGGGGCTACCCGGCCCGCTTGGCCCAAGGACGCAGTCGCTCCCTGCATCAAGATATGCACCCGCCACGGCGCTCTGCTCTCCTCCCCCACACAGTATCACGCTTAGTCAACTCCGCAAGCCAGTCACCGCCAACACATACGAAGCGGCCCGGAAGAGACACTTCCGGGCCGCAAGCGACGTTGTCCGCCCGACTGCCTAGAACACGTCGCGGCGTGTGAGATTCCACCCACCGAGAACAGCCGTGACCACACCGCCGACGCTGCCAATCAGCAATTCCTTCACCGGTCGCACCCCTTCCGCCAGGACGTTGAGCGGATGGATGTACTCACTGAAGCCGTTGGCCACCAGAATCGGGAGCGTCCAGGGATAGTAACCCGCGTAGCGACTCTGAATCACGATCACGCCGATCGTCGTCATCGCCACGCCCACCGCGCTGGCAACGACGAAGCTCGACCAGCGCTGGGCGACCCAGGTCTGGATGGAGATCATCAGCCAAGACGCCAGGAAGACGAACGCTGCGAACTCGCCGATTTCCCCAAGCGGAGGCGAGGCCTCGAAGCCGATATTGGGGATCAGAAAGCGCAGCATCACCCCACAGATCAGTGTGAAGGCCACGAGCATCACCAGGCTGATGCCGATCAGCGCCATGCCACCCAACTGCTTCGCTGTATACAGCGCCCCGCGTGAGATCGGGAGAGCGCAGAGATGCTTCCATTGTTGGTTGCCGTGCTCCAACTGCGCGACCAGCGCGGTCTCCAACGCCACAAAGAGCGGGAGCATAACCAAACACCACAGAACCATCGTCTGCATCGCAAGGTCGCCCCAGGCATCGGCAAGACCCCGGTTCAGGTAGTATTCACGACGTCCGTAAATGGCCAGCGCCTCCACAGCCAGGACCACAGCTGGCGCGATGGCCGCCAGCCACAGCGCGAGGGTACCCTTCAGCTTGAGCCGTTCCGCGCGCACCGCGCGCACAAGATCCTTGAGTATGCCTGTCATAGTTAGCTCCTCTACACAGCGTGCTGCACGCCGGCCTCGACGCCGATCGCCCCTGTGAGGGTGAGAAAGATATCTTCGAGCGTCGGACGCTCCACATGAAGCTGGTAGACGTTGATCCCACTGCGTACCAGATGGGCGTTGACCATCGCGGCGTCGGATGTCCCGTTGATCGCCACAGACAGATGGCCATTGCCGCTACGACGCGCTGTCCAGCCGGCCCCTCTCAGCACCCGCTCGGCCCGTTCCGGCTGGTCCACGCCCAATACCGCGTGATTATCCATCTGTGCATGCAGTGCATCCAGCGTTCCCTGGAAACACAGCCGTCCCTGCTGAACGATGCCTATGTGGGTTGCCACCTGCTCCACTTCCGTCAGCAGATGGCTGGAGAGGAACACAGTGATTCCGTATGCTTCCGGAAAGCGCGAGACGAGATTTCGTATCTCGCGGATGCCGGACGGATCAAGGCCGTTCGTGGGCTCATCGAGGATCAGCAACTGGGGATCGCCGAGGAGGGCCAGGGCCAGAGCTAGCCGCTGCTTCATACCGGTAGAGTAGGTTCTGACCACCCGGTCGGCGACATCCGTCAGGTGCACCGCAGCTAACACGTGGTCGATCTGAGCGGGCGCAGCGCCGGTGAGCCTGCGCGTGACCTCGAGGTTCTCCCGGCCCGTTAGGTGGGGATACAAGGACGGGAACTCCACCAGCGCGCCGATGCGGCTCAAGCAGGCTATGCGGTCTTGCCGGAGAGGGTGACCAAACAACTCAACTTCTCCGGCATCCGAGCGGATCAGACCAAGCAACATCCGGATCGTTGTCGTCTTCCCTGCACCATTGGGACCAAGGAAGCCATAGACGCTCCCGGTGGGTACCCGCAGGTCGAGTCCATCGACAGCCGTCAGCTCGCCGAAGTAGCGTGTCAGTCCATTTGTCTCAATTGCCAGATCATTCATCCCGGAATACCTCCGTGCTTGTGAGTGATACACGGAGGATACCCCGGTCGTGTCACCGTTCGATCATGGTTGTGTCGCGATTCTGTCGCAGCTCGCAGCGCGATCGGCGCCGGGCAGGGTCACGGTGAAACAACTCCCGGTGCCCGGTTGGCTCGCTACACTGACCCGTCCCCCCATCGCCTCGACAAGCTCTTTGACCAGCGCCAGACCTAAGCCGGCGCCCTGCGCGTCACGGTTGCGGGCCAGTGCGCCGCGATAGAAGCGCTCCCAGATGCGCGGCTGCTCATCGAGGGGGATGCCTTCGCCCGTGTCGCAGACGCGCAGAGCCACATCGCCGCCCTCGATAGCCGCCGATACGGCGACGATGCCACCAGGCGGCGTGTGCTGCAGCGCGTTGCGCAGTAGATTGGCTAATACCTGTTCCAACCGGTCTTCGTCTGCCAAAACGTGTGGAAGTGCTTCGGGCACGTCTGAGGCCACCCGCACGCGCTGGCGCTGCCACGCCAGTGGCGCCGTCAGCTCTACCTGCCGGTGGATCACGGCAGCCAGGTCGACACTCCGCATCTCCAGCGCCAGCGCGCCCACCTCGGCGCGCGACAGCGCGAACAGATCATCGATCAACCCCTGCAATCGATCGAGCTCGCGCCCCATCACCTCGAGGTCGTGCCTGAAGGCAGCAGTCTCGGGGTTGCGTTGCAGCGACTCAAGATAACCGCGCGCAGTTGCCAAAGGCGTCCGCAACTCGTGAGAGACGCCGGCAACCAGCTCTCTCCGCGCAGTCAACAGAGCAGCCACCTTATCGCGCTCTGTCTGCAGGTCAGTCATAGCGCGCTCCAGCGCTGCCGCCATAGCGTTGAAGTCGCTCTGGAGCTGGGCTACCTCATCCTGGCCCTGAACGGTGGCGCGCGTGTTATAGGCTCCCTGCCTGATCGATGCGGTCGCCGCGGCCAAAGTCTCAAGCCGTTGAGTTGTTCGCCTTGCCGTACGCCAGGCCAGGAAGAGTGCCGGGGGAATAACAACAGCCAGTCCGATGAGGGTGGCCACCGTGCCGATTCCCGCGAATGGCAGAATGGTGAAAACCCACGTATCCAGATCGAGCAAGGGACGGCTCCCACCACCCACCAGAGCAACGGCCATCGCCAGCCCGGCCAGCGCCACAAACAAGAGCACCAGTTGCAGTTGCGTATGGGTCAGCGCCCAGACCAAGCGCCGCTCCCGCAGGCGCTCCCACAAGGCCCACAGGTGTGCGCCGACCCTGAAGACCAGGAACAGCGGGCCGGCACCAAGCATGATCAGCACGGCAAGTCCAACCGGGCCAAAGAACGTCGCCCACAGCGTTGGGAGCAGACCTACTAGGGCGAGCGACGCCAGCCATATCCCGACCATGAGCGGGCTGAGCCCCAGTGCCGCGATTCCTTCGAAGACAAAAACCCGCAACAGATCTCGCACAGGCCATGGCCGCCCAAGGCGCAGCGGGGCAGACAGACGGGGCACGCGCAGCCGGATGGCATACCACAGCGCCGTCAAGACCAGGAGGAAGAAGATGGATTGGCTCAGGAGCCGCTCGCCGACTCGTGTAGCGTTGGCCAGAAGCACGCCCATAGCGAGTCCACCGGTGGCGCCGCTCTCCACGAGAGCCCTCAAGAGCGGAGCGCCGAAAAAGAACCGTCGCCGTTCAGCCACAGTAGTCGGCCTCCGCCGCCGATGCTCCCCCGTCTGCGACTTCCCACGACGCGCTGAGCCGATACCCGATACCCCAGACGGTCTCGATTGCGTCGCCGAGATCGCCCAGCTTCCGGCGCAGCCGGAGGATAGCATTATCCACGGACCGGTCTCCGGCTATGTAGGCCTCGCCCCACACTGTATCCAACAGGTAGTCACGACTGAACGCCCGGCCGGGGTTGCGGAGCAATAAGTGCAGGAGTTCAAACTCGGTACGCGTCAGCTCGAGCCGCGTCCCACGGAGCTCTGCCTGGTAGCCCTCGGGATCCAGGGTGAGAGGTCCATACGACAGCCGCGCTGCGGCCTGAGCGCGATCCGCCTCCACAAGCTGCGCCACGTGCTGGATACGCCGCAACAGCGCCCGCACCCGCGCCACCAGCTCACGCATGCTGAACGGCTTGGTGAGATAATCGTCGGCGCCTAGCTCCAGGCCAATCACCCGGTCTGCCTCCTCGGTGCGCGCAGTCAGCATCAGGATCGGTACGGGCGAGACCTCGCGGATCTGGCGCAGGACCTCCAGCCCATCGATCCCTGGCAGCATCCAGTCCAGGATGACCAGATCCGGCGCGTAGCGCACCTGCAACCGCAGCGCCGTAGGCCCGTCAGGAGCCCACAGCACAGTGTAGCTCATACTGCTCAGTTCGCGTCGGATTACTTCAGCCAGATCTTGTGCGTCTTCGACCAGCAGGATCGTGGCCATGCAGCGCGTCCTTTCGGCTTTGAGCTTCCCATCCGTCATGTTACAATAGCGCTTCGATGTACATTCGAAGCCTGAGCCTGCGTCATTTCCGCACCTATAACCGCCTCGAGCTGGATCTGCCCCCCGCGCCGGTGCTCCTCCTCGGAGCCAACGCCCAAGGCAAGACCAGTCTGCTCGAGGCTATGGCCTTTCTAGCCCTGGGCTCTTCGCCACTGACCAACGTCGACCAGCACGTGATTCACTGGGACGCGGCCATGGCCAACATGCCCTTTGCCCATCTCAAGACCGAGATAGTCCGCAAGACCCGCGTCGAAACGATCGAAATCGCGCTGGAGCACAAAGCCCTCACCAACGGCCAGCAGCGTATGCACAAGAGCATCCGTGTCGACCAGCGTGTGGTACGCCGCTCAGAGCTTGCCGGGCACCTCAACGTCGTGCTGTTCTTGCCCGAGGACCTGGATCTGATCGCCGGCGCGCCTGCTGGGCGGCGGCGCTACCTCGACAACCTTCTGTCGCAGGTGTATCCCACGTACGTTGATGTATACGAAACCTACCGCAAGGCAGTTTCACGACGCAATGCCCTGTTGCGGCACCTGCGCGAGCGCGGCGGCGACCCGCTGCAGTTGGCTCCCCTTGAGGAGCGTATCGTGCGCACCGGAGTCACCGTCTCGCTCTATCGCCGCAGAGTGATACGCGAGCTGGCCCTGCATATCGATCGGCTGCACCGCGATCTTACAGGAGGACAAGCGTGGCTGCAGCTGCAATACGAGCCCAACTTCGACCCTGTGCGTCCACCCGCGCTTGACTACCAGATGGGGCTGTTAGCGGAGGCCCAAGAGGAGCCCCCTGTCGACATTGAGTCTCTCTACGAAGCGTACCGACGGTCGCTGGCGCGCCAGCGCCGGCAGGAGATCGAGCGTGGCATGACGCTCACCGGCCCACATCGCGACGAGATGCGCTTCATCTCCAATACTCGCGACGTCGGGGTGTTCGGATCGCGGGGGCAACAACGGACCGCGGTGTTGGCGCTACACCTTGCAGAGCTGCGCTGGCTGGAGCAGGTGACGGGCGAGTCTCCGGTCTTGTTGCTCGACGAGGTGTTGGCAGAATTGGATCGATCTCGACGTGGATACTTGCTGGAACTCCTGAGCAACGTAGAGCAGACGATTCTCGCGACGACGGATGCCGAGATGTTCCCGGAGAGCTTCCGCAAACGAACCACAAGCTTCAGGGTCTCGGAGGGGATCATTACCCCGGTAAGCACCCCCTGATCCGGGGCCTTGGCTCCCCGCCAGAGCCAGAAGCTCTCACCTAGTCCAGCAGCAGCGAAGCGATGGGTTCGAGGGTGTCGGGAAACCCAGGCGGAGCCAGTGTACCATCCTCGATCAGCGTCCACTGAGCCTCGGCATCCATCGAGGCAAGCGCCATCGTGATGTTTGCCATACAGGTGCCCGCGTCGAAGAACCGATACGCCTGCAGGTCAGGATCACTTCCGTACCGGTTACTGCGCTTCTGAACAAATAGGTAGAGCATCGGGTCCTGCCACAGGAACCGCCATGGCTGTGCATTCTGCGATGAGGGGGCCACACGTGCAGCCTCGATGACTTTCGCCAACCGTCGCGGCGGCGCTTGAGGTTTGTCAAACGAGTTCTTGTAGAAGATTTCGTCAGATGCCATTCGACTGGCGCTGCCGGCTGCCCTGCGGATCACCGCGTTGAGCGCACGACCCGTGACTGTTTCAGCGGCCCTGCCGAAGATCAAGAATGCACCGATGCGGGCCTGCCGGTTCAACCGGAATCGCACGCGTACGTTGGCTTCGCGATCCAAACTGCCGATGAAGCAGACGCTAATACCTGCCTGCACCAGGTGCACGGCAACCTGCTCGAGCCGATAACCCAGATCGACCAGAGGGGCTCGATCCCCGATCATGTAGCCGACCAGGTAGTGCGGCGGGCTAAGGATGCGTCCGTACCCCCCCATGGCAGCGATCAGGTCCTCACCGGTGATCACGTCGCGCCGCATCACGCGGAAGTGGTTGTCGGGAACCAGCGGTCTCACACTCGCCACGATCTCATCGATCTGGGCGAGCATGTCCTTGTCCAGAGGCTCACTTCCATAACGCCGTACCGAACGACGGCTGAGAATGGCTTGGTATAGATCCATATGACTTTCCCCGCTGCCGACCGAACTCAGTCAGGCTACAAAGACGCCGGCCCTTTTCGTAGGCCGGCGTCCTGAGTACTTTACCAGATTGCCTGAGACGACCTCATTCTTCTTCCGCCTCACCGGGACGCGCTTTCTTGTGGCGGTAGACGATACGCCCTCGGGAGAGATCGTACGGGGAGAGCTCTACCCGTACGCGATCGCCGAGGAGGATGCGGATGTAGTACTTTCGCATCTTACCTGACAGATAGGCCAACACAGTGTGGCCGGCGTCAAGCTGTACATGGAACTGCGTGCCAGGTAGAGCCTCTACAACCGTGCCCTCAACGGTGATCTTGTCGTCTTTCTTCGTATTCATACCGACGGCTTATTCCTCTGACCCTGGCTCCCTTACCGCCTCGTCGGCGGCTTCAGCTACTGCCTGGGCTTCATCCTCATCAGCCACCTCGGATTCAGCGACTGCGTCGTAATCGTCGTCGTCAGTCGCCTCAGCCTCGGCTTCCACGCCTTCGTCCCCACCCTCGGGCGTTTCGTCGACGTCCTCATCCTCGTCATCGAAGCCGAAGTCATCGCCATCTTCGGCATCGGCGGCAGCCTCGGACGCTTCGGCTTCCACGCCTTCGTCCCCACCCTCGGGCGTTTCGTCGACGTCCTTATCCTCGTCATCGAAGCCGAAGTCATCGCCATCTTCGGCATCGGCGTCAGCCTCGGACGCCTCGGCTTCCTCTTCCTGGATATGCGACAGTGCCCACTCTTCCCATTCCTCGGGACGTACCTGGCGGACACTCAGCCCAATGCGGCGACGGTCGGGCTCCACACGAATCACCTTGACCAGAATGGACTGTCCTGACTCAAGCTCTTCCCGCTGCGCAATGTCGCGCAGTTCGGAATTGTGGAGCAAGCCTTCCACCCCGGGCTCCAACTCGATAAAGACGCCGAAGTCTACCACCTGGGTTACCCGACCCTCGACCAGTGTGCCAATAGCGTAACGCTCGGTCACGCTCTCCCAAGGATCAGGTGTCAGGGCCTTGATGCTCAAGGCGATTCGCTGCCGGTCCTTGTCGACGTTCAGGACCTTCACCTTAACACGCTGCCCCGCGTGGTATACCTCGCCGGGATTCTCGATCCGCCCCCACGATAGCTCGGAGATGTGGACCAGACCATCCATACCGCCGAGGTTCACGAACAAGCCGAAGTCCGTGATCTGGCTGATGCGACCACGCCGGACCTGATCGGCTTCGAGCTCTTCCAGCAGCCCCTCGCGACGAGCCGCACGCCATTCCTTGGCTGCAGCACGCTGCGAGAGGATCAAGCGCCGGCGTCGGCGGTTGACCTCGATCACTTTGAGGATGAGATCCTGGCCCACCAGTTCCTGAAGGCGGCGCTGCCGCTCTGCAGGCTGGCGGATGCGGTTGAAGCCGATGAGCTGAGACATTGGCACAAACCCGCGCAGTCGCCCAAACTCAACCGTGAGACCGCCACGATTGGACCCGGTGACTAAGCCCTCGTAAGTGTCTTGACTTTCGAGAAGCTTCTCGGCGGTAAGCCAATCTTCTTGGAGCAACGCCTGAGCAATCGACAGCTCTACGTTGCCATCGGAATCCCGGAATCGTGTAACGACTACGGGCACCTCATCTCCGACGTCAAACGACCGGTCCTCGACTTCGCTGATGTCCTCGATAGGAACGAAGCCGTCTCGCTTGGCCCCAATATCGACGACAAAACCATCGCTCCGGCGGTAGAGGATGATCCCCTCGCGTAGTTCACCGCGCTTGAGCGTCGTCCCGGCGAGCGACTCTTCCAGTTGCTCTTCCCAAGAAACGGGCGCCTCCGCAGGGGCGCTTACTTCGACGATGACATCCTCTTCTTGGTTGACGGGTTCAGAAGGCGTAGAGGCATGATTCAGTTCTTCCACATCCAACTCCTGTTCCCACCCAGTATTGCGCCTGCAAACTCTGCATGCAACTTAGGTGGGTCTATAAACTCAGCGTATTCTATCATAGCCAGGGATAAAGTCAACACAAGGCCACCTACCGCCAGGAGCACAGGTTTTAGGAAATGAGTAGAATGCGGTATCGAGTAACGCAGAATGAGAGGATACCGCATGGTAGCGCCAACAGCAGACACCAGCGTCACCGACGCACGTGAGCAGGAATGGTTCATCTTCACGGAGAATCGGGAGGCGGTGATCGCCGCCTTGGAGGCGGGGCAGTGCGACGGCATCCTGCCGGCAGCACGCAGCTTTCTGGATGGGTTCGCGGAGTTCTGTCTGAAAGCCCACGTGTTGGAAGCCTTCGAGAGCTTTCCGGACCGCCGGGCACGCCGCAGCATCCCGATGTTCTTCTTCTGCAACACTTTGGTCTACCGTCCGTTGTGGCGGCTGCCGCGGCTGCAGCCCATCCAACGCACGTTGTTCCGCTCGCCGTACATTCTGCGACAGCTGGGGTTCAATGCGCGGCAGATCGAGGCGGGCTTCTACCAGACGTCTGAGGGGTCCAAACCCTTCACCGCCCAAGCGATCGCCGATGCCTTCGCCCGCGCGCGGGCCGAGGACTTCCTGCAGAACCAGCAGCGAGTGCTGGCAGCGCTGCTGGCGTACTGCCCGGGGCAGTTTGGATCGGCGTTGTGGGTGATGGACAGTGTGCACTTCCGGGTGCCACGCGGGCCGCACACCCCAGCGGCAGAGTTCAAGGCGTGCGTGTTGGGCGTATGGCAAGAGACTGTGGTTTGGCCGCTGTTGTGGATGCTGGTGCCGCCTGAGGAAGCCGAGATCACGGCCGGGCGGGCGTTGGTGCAGGCTGCGGAAGCCGTGGTCGGGGAGGGCACGCTGCGCCACCTGTTGGTGGACCGGGGTTACCTGGATGGGACGTGGTTGACCGAGTTGCATGCGCGGGGAACGCGGGTCACCATCGGCGTCCGCGAAGACATGCTGATTCTGGAGGATATGCGTAACCTGAGCCAGCTCGCGGGGATGACATGGCAGGCCGCGGAGCCGCCCAAGCTCCACGATGGGCCGCTGCCGCACCGGGAGATCATGAGCCTGCCGGCGATGGAAGCCGAGTGGGCCGCCTGCGCCGTGCCGCTGTCGAGCTGTCTGATCCGCGATACCTACCCTGATGAAGTGCGCTATCAAGGGTTGGTCACCACGGAGCCCGACATCCTGGCCTGTGACATCCTGCGTGACAACCAGCAGCGCTGGACTCTGGAAGAGGTCTTCATGACCCTGACGCGCTATTGGCACTTCGATGACCTCCCGCCGTGTCGCCTAGGTGTAGCGTACGCCATGACGCACTTCGCGCTCCTGGCGTATACCTTGATGGGTTTCTACCTTCAGGAAACCGATGCCGCAGCGGATATCAAGACCTGGAACATGGCACCGCCCCCACTCCCTCTGCCAGAGCGTGAACTGGCAGTCTATGCCGGACCGCATTTCGCGCTGCTGTTTCCCAGCCAGCTCGTCACGATCATCTTGGAGCATATGGATGCCTGGCAAGCCAACCGCGAGCAACTTCTTATGGCACTCCGCCTCACCGAGGGCAATACCTAAAACCTGTGCTCCTGTACTCTCCACACCCGCTATTGACGGCGTGCGCCACACCTGCTACCATGCACGTTTCTTGGGGCAGTACCGTGCTCAGTCGGCGCTGTCGGAGGACACCGATCGAGTATAGTGAAGGGACCTGGCGCTGCGCCGACCAACGCTGCTACTCCCCAAGTCGCAGCGTATCTGGGTGAAGGATATGATCGAAGGAACTGAACTGCTTGCTCCGGCTCGGGACCTCGCCTG
>JAXDDO010000004.1:0-44816 GCA_034676805.1 Anaerolineae bacterium
TCCTGCCCTCTTGGTGTTCCCACGCCCACCACTGGTTATTCGTGTTGTGCCCCTCAACCTGATGGGATGAGACAGCAACACCCCATTGGAAGTCAGGTGGAAAGTGGAATACTGCTTCAGCCATAACGAACATCCTCCGTGTTCACAAGCAAGGCCCCGGCATAAGCCGGGAGCCCGTCCCGATTATAGCCGATGTGCCGGGCGGGGCAACGAGCCCATAGGGGGGCTCGTCGTGGCAGCCCCGCCGGTCCACCAGACTGTGCTCCGGGGCCGTGGGATGCCGCTCTCTGCTCCTGGCCTCACGATCACCGCAGGTGGAACCCTGCACGGAGGGTCAAACGACCATCCCTGACAGCGTCCACATTCGTTGTGACGATGGGGAGGCGTACTGATGTCTCGGGATCATACCAGCCAATGCCAAGACTGTAACTCCCTGCAGCCACCTCCGCCAACTGGAGCACGACGGTTTCGCTGACAACCTCGCCGGCTGTCCACCAACTTGTTGGGTAGGTCCAGGCGCGCGGCATCGCGTCGTCCTGTGCTCCGATGACCTCGGTTTCGGCATCGTACAGATGAACGAAGCGTTTGAGGTCTCGGTCCGGGGCTTGTATCGCCTGCCACCAGAGCGTCAGCGTCAGACTGGCGGCGCGACGATCCTGCTCAACATCGTAGCCAAGCAGCCTGATAGTCGCTCCGAAATCGGCCTCTAGCCGCTGCGGGAGCGCCGGTATGCTGTAGGATCTCGGTCGAGCCGCGACGGCGAACTGTGCCACAGGGCCGCAGTCGACAGGCCCTGCCCTCTGACCCTTCAACAACAATGTCAGCGAGTACACGCCTGCCGGCAGGCGGGGAGGCAGATCGAGCGCCACCGGGGCGCGCGCCCAGGTGAAGCGTGGCCAGAGATCCGTGCGGCTTCCGATGGCGAGAGGACCCGCCAGCGTTGTCACCGGCGTTCCGGCGGGATCGAGAACGGCCCACGTTGCCTGGAAATCGTCTTCGGGTTGGCGCAAGGCGTTCCATTCGGCCCGAAACTCCAGTCGATCGCCTTCGTTGACGGTGTCCGGGAGCTCAAACCCCAGGAGTGCCAAGCCACCGGTCTCGCACACGATGGTGGCGCCCTTGCGGGTCTGCTCACAGCAGGCGGTTCGTAGGTCATACAGGGTAGGGACTGCGAGGTGGACCGGGATATCGACTTCACCACCCCCTTCCATCGTGGCCTGCAAGTAGGTCACGATGCTCAGCGTATAGTCGCCCGGGGCGAGGCCCTCAGGGAGCGGAATGCGTACGTGGTCGGTGACGGCTTCACCGGAACGCCAAAGGGTCGTCGGCAGATAGCCATATCCGGGCTGCAGATCCTGCTGAGAAAGCTGATGACCCGCCAGGTCGAGAATCCTGTAGGAAACGCGCCAGTTTCGGGGCGTTCCCTGTGTTGACCATGTAAGCGTAAGGTCGAGCGTCTCCGGCTGCGGTTGCTCTACCTCGATAGTGTGGAGCGTCAGATCCCGAAACGCAGCCAGGACAGGTGTCTGTGGAAACAGAGATTTCCCAAGGGGCACACGTATCGCGCCCACGTAGAGGTCACCCATCGCCCTTCCGCGCGCGGTGCGCGGCCTCACGTCTCCCTCTGGCCCCTCAACTCGCAGTTGCAGCAGGTAGAGGCCGCGGGAGAGCGCTTCCGGGAGGACAAGCTCTAGTTCGGTGGAAGCGCTGAGGGGGGCGGATGTTCTCGCGAGCGTGTGCTCAACGCCGTGACGAGCCTCAGCGGGCGAGACAAAACGTAGCGTGACAGTATAGGGTGCAGTGGTTGTATCCCGTCCCGACTGTGGGCGCCAGTGCACCTTCGCATGAATCGGCTCGCCCGGACCGGCAGTGGTGGGCGATACGATGACGTCATCCAGTTGCAGGTCAGCGAATGTGACGGGACCACGATGCGCAAAGGGCATCTGTTCGAAGTCGAAGAAGGTTGCTGTGCCCTGAGGTGCTCGCTGGAGGACAAGGGGGCCGATCGCTGCAACCAGGAGCAGCGCCCATCCCCATCCACCGGCTATGACAAGCGACCGTCCGGTGGAGAGCAGCCGCGTACGACATGCTGCAAACGCGACAACCACTAGCGTCGTGAGGGATACCGCCTGCGCGGCTCGCGCCAGAGGCGTGGCCTTGAGACGGACCTCAACGCTGTGTGTCCCAGCGGGCAGGAGCAGAGCAAGGCGACCGGAGCCCACCAGGGCGTATGCTTCTGTTTCGACACCGTCAACGCTGGCGCGCCATCCCGGCCACCAGTTAAGGGGTAGCACGATCGTTCGAGTGGTCCCGGTCGTGACTGACCATACTTGGCGCGACGACGTGCGCTCCCGTAGCACGGCATCCACGGTTCCGCCATCGTCGGCGATGACGGCGCCCACACCATCGATCAGCGCCTCCGAAGTGTACAGTCGCGGGACCACGTCCTTGGGCAGGTACTCATAGCGTACAGTCGTCCCGATGTTGCCGGTGAAGCTCTCGTACAACAAAAGCCGCTCCCATGTCACGTCCTCGGGCGCGATCAGCAATCGATCGGGTTTCAGCCCCGCAAGCGCAGCCACGGCTACCGCGCAGATCCCGATCGCCGCAGTCGCGATGGTTGTGAATCGGCCCAGCGTATGGCCGCGCTCATCTGGTAGACCCGTGTCAGGTTGGAGGGCAGGGTTGGCCATTTGTCCTGCTTCCGCCACAGCGCCGGCCAGAGCGGCGGCAAACAGCGCCTGGATAGACAGGAAGCGCCAGGGAAACTGGGTGACCTCTAGCAAGGGCAGGGCATCCCATAGCGGTCGGGAGAGGGGTGTGACCATGAACGTTGCCAGAAAACCGCCGGCAAGCACCGCGACAGGAAGCCAGGGAAAGGGACTGCCGGCACGGTGCTTGGTCTTGTCCCTCCGGCTTACCCAGCGAAAGCCTGTCGCTGTCGCGCCGGCCAACGCGAGTACAGCTTGTACCAGGCCCATCGCGAACGGCCCAGCCTCTGTTGCTGTCGCCGCCACGCTGTAGTCGAAGATCACGGAATCCTGAACGAGGTCGAATCCTCGGAAGTGGTTCGAATAGTGGAAGTAACCTTCAGTGAATGCTGGCCCCATCTGCCCCAGGTCTATCTCGCCAATCGCGGGAAGCCAGAACCAAGCGGTCAGCAGAACGCCCACTACAGCTGCGGCGGCGCACATGGCCAGGCTCTGCACGAGAGTCCGGGTTGGGTTTACCTCCGTTCTGTTACGCTCCTGCCGAAGGACGCCGGAAGCTTGAGACGTCGGAGCGAAGCCATGCTGGCAGGCTGCGGCACAAGCATAGATCGCGGCAAAGGGCGAAAAGATGAGGGCTGAGACATTGTGGGTCAAGATGAGCGCGCCATAGGTAAGCGCCACGGTCAGCGCGCGGCCGAGCGTCGGCTTGCGGGCGACACGATGCAGGGCCCACAGGATGAGAGGGTAGAGTGCCAGGGCGAAGAACTCCGACAGAGAGTCGCCGCGCACGTAGACATTGACCAGGTGAAAGGGGGCAAACGTATAGGCGGCCACGGCTAACGCGCGGGCAGCACGGCCGCGGAAGATGCTGAGGGACCATAGCCCCATCGCGATGGCTGCGAGCACGAAGCCGAATGTCTGAGTGATCTGAATCGCTGCGAGGGGGTTCAGGCCCAACGATGTCAACCCGCCACTCAAGTAATAGGGCAGGGCGGCGTAGTGGTTAAAGAAGGGATAGCCGAGGTCGAACGCTGCGTGTGACATCCACCTTGGCGGAAAGACCCCGTGGCGCAGATTGTCGGCCAGTTCCAGGGTGCGCTGGATCAGGAAGGGGCTATCGCCGCCGCCGCGGGTGCTGATGATCCCAGGTCCCCAGAGCGGTGCCGCAGCCAGCAGGCCCAGGAGCACATAAAGCGCCAGGTCGAGCGTGCCACCTTTCCGGTGCGAGAGGGGGCCGCCGTGCGTTCCAGTGCCATCCTGTGTCACGGCGCCGCCACCATAATCACCGGGACTTCGACCCATTCGCCCACAGCGACACCATTCTGATCCACTACCCCAAGCCCAACACTGTCGTTGGTGCGGTAGAGACCGATGCGAAGCCGGTCGCGATCCGGTAGCGCTTCAACACCGGGCAGCGGATGTACGTCCATGATCAAGTCGCCAGGAACCCAATCCGAGGTGGGCAGATATCCCAGGCCGGGTTGCCCGTCGTGCTGTGCCACGCGGTCTGCATCGCGGTGGTAGTGGACGAAGACGGTGTAGTCAGTGTTTTCGAAACCTTTAGCTGCCGGTGGTGACTCCCACCAGAGCCCGGCCTGGAGGCCGTCGGCTCCATCGTAGACCAAGGCCGCTCGCAGAAGCACCCCGTTCTCGAATGTCGCGATCGGGGTCGGCAGCTCGGGTAAGGTATCCGCCTGGAAGATCGTGACGACGGTGGTCGGGTGTGGCTCAAGGTCTCCCTGGGCCATTGGCCCTGGAAGGATCTGGAGGTAAGCAGGACGTGGGACGAGAGGCAAGACATCAGAGGTCCAGTTGCGGTAGGGCCAGACGAAGAATGCAGCTCCCCTTTGGAGGTCGACCGGCGCGTCGGCGGGCAGAAAGGTGACCTCCGACTCCGGGACCAGATAGGGCAGGGCTGACCAAGTCTCCCACAACTGGCGATCTACGTAGATGGTCCGGTGTATCGGCGGGCTCTCCTTGCTCCCGGTGCCATCCCATCCCCGGCCCCGCAGGCGATTGATCTCGGCGGCCATCTGGACAGGGCCGGCCTCGAACCAGTGGTAGGTCTGCGGGGCGTTGTTGTAGCGGACAAAGTAGTCATAGGCGGTGCCGAGCGTAGCCAACCCCACGAGCAGGGCGGGCAGCCAGCGGGCATTCCTGGACCAACCGGGCACAGGCAAGCTGGCCAGGCGCTGTGACAGCCACTCGAGGCCCAGAGCAGGCAGCAGCGCTGCCGTTGGAAGCACACCAACCCCCCTCAGGAAATGTGGCGCATCCTCCGCAAGGAGGGTGGGAAGCGCCATCACAGTGGTCCACACCAGTGTGAGGCCCAGCCCGGCGTCTCTGCGCGCACCCGCCAGTGCGATGCCCATACCGATCGCGGCCGCCAGTGCCAGCGCTGGCCCCCAGACAGGACGTAACGCCAGGTTGTGGCGCCAGATGCGGTCTCCCTGGACTGTGAACATGCCCAGCGTTCGCAGGGTGTGCTTGCCCAAGGATGCCCAGAACGCCCCGTGGTTGATCTCTTCGCTGAAGATCGAAACCTGCCCGCTGCGCGCCAGCACAACTTCGGGGTGCGCCAATGTGTAGATGCCCAATGGCAGCATGACCAGGAGTGCTGCGAAGGCTGCCAGCGCAATGCCACGCCATGCGCGCACCACGCGCTGGCGATGAAAGCAGAGACCGTAGACCAGCATAGCGAGGACCGCTACGGGGGTGAAGCGTGCCGCCATATACGTGTACCAGCCCGCTCCAAACAGAACTCCGGCGGCGACCCAGTGCCGCCGTCGGTTGTCGTGCCCGGGGCATTCTCGCAGTGCTCGGACGACCTGTGCCAGGAACAGGGCCGTGAACAACGGCATTAGCACGGCACGGAAACCCACACGGCTCAGGTGGACGTGCCAGAAGGTCGCGGATAGGGCCGCCAGGGCCCACAGCCCAACGCGGCGACGCCAGAGCACTCTGGCCAGGTCGTAGGTGGCTGCGAGCGTGAGGATGCCTGCATAGAGCGAAGGGAGCCGGATTGCGAGCGGCGTGCGTCCCAACATTGCCACGCTCGCGCTGACGAGGTAGATGAACATCGGCTCTCGCCCATTGTTGGCTGCGAAGTAGATCTGCGGGTTGCCCGCCAAGACATCGAGCGCATCCAGGCCGTTTTGGGCCTCATCGTGATAGAGACCCGGAGGGACAACGCCAATGCCCGGCATACGTAGCCCCACGCCGACCAATAGTAGAGCCAGCACAAGCAGGCGTCTTCGCCAAGGGGCACGGTGCTCGGGTGTGACCTGCCCACGGAGGTCTGACGTGCTGGGTATATTGGTCTGTCCCCGCGCTTCCTTGCCGAACGCGTTCAGCGCCTGCCCCGCCCCACGTCCAGATGGCCCGGTCATGCCACGGCTCACGAGACTGGCGATAGCGCGTGGATGAGGGTGCCAGTGTAGGGGGCTGAGGGATCCACCAGGGCGCGGCGCAGACTCCCTGACTCATATCCTGACATAATGCGAACCTCGATGTCAGGATACCGCTGTACGAGGGCGACCATTTGGTTCACCTTGTCTGCCATACCTCCGGTGACATCGGTATAGCCAGAAACGCGCAGGTGAGCCTGCACCGCCGGAAGGCTCTCGGGTGTGATCGTGGCGATCGTCTGGCGATCGGGGCCCAATACGCCGGGGGCATTACCCAGAAGCAGTATCTGAGAAGGGCGCAGCACTTGGGCGAGGTAGACGAAGATGTCCTCCGTCGACAGAATCGTGCCGCCCAGGACGTCATCGAAGGCGATATCACCGAAAACCAGCGGCACGAGGCCATAGGCAAGTGCACGCTGAATGGGCCCTGCATTGTAGTCGATGATGCGGCCTTCACGTGCCAGCACTGCAGCAGAAGGCTGCAAGCTCAGCACAGGAACGCCGGCCTCCACCAAACTCTCGATGACCAGGCGATTGAGTGTCAGTGCAGCCGCACTGACACGGGTGAATCCACGCCATTGCTCCGGCGAGTGCACGCCCTGCCGTGTCTGGTACTGGTCGGCCTCCCAGTGCCCAAATGAGCCTGACCCGTGCCCGAGCAGGATACGCAGATCTGGCTTGGCGGCCAGCGCATCGGCCAACTGACCTGCCAGCATCTTGAGCACATCAAGCCGTGGGGTCGATTGCCGGCGCTTGTTCGTTATGAGTGATCCACCGAGCTTGACGAAGACCACGCTGTGTTGCGTGCGCAGAAACTCACCAGAACTGGCTTCAGTCATACCCTGTGCTCACCTGTGTATGCCATACCGTGGCAGCGCCTGCGACGACGAGCGCGTCTCTCACCGGTTCGAGCGTTTCTGCTTCGACAAGGGCGATAATGTTGCCCCCCTGCCCGGAGCCGGTTAGCTTAGCGCCCAGCGCACCGGCGGCCCGTGCCGCCTGCACCAGGCGATCCAGTTGGGGCAGCGAGACACCCATTTTCGCGAGCAACTCGTGGTTCTCATTGAGTAACGTGCCCAGTGCCTGGAGCGCGCCCTGTTCCGCAGCCGCCCGCGCGGCGCGAACGATCGCGCCGATGCAATTGAACACGACATCATAATAGCTGGGGGTAGCCATCCAGCGTCGCCTTACTTCATCGACTGCCTCGCGCGTTGAGCTGGCTATGCCGCTATTGGCGATCAGGAGATGGAAGGGTGTATGGATTCTGATCGGCTCCGGGGCCTGCCCTTTCACGAAGTAGATTGGGCGTTCCCAAGCGATGACGGTATTGTCGATACCGCTGGGGGTTCCGTGATGAATCTTCTCAACTTCGAAAGTAATCCCGCTGACGATATCAGCGGAGAGCTGTGAATCCAGGCTGGCAGCAAGTGCTCGGGCAGCAGCGACCGTGATCGCTGCCCCGCTGCCCATGCCCGAGGCGATAGGCAGGTCCGACCAAAGTGTCAGGATGGCATCGGGTTCGGGCTGCTGTAGATGGTCCAAAACCAGATGTGCGGCCCGGCCCAAGGGGTGGTCGGGCTGCAAGTCGCGGAGCAGGAACTCACGTTTCAGGTTGCTAGCGCGCATGCGCAAGCCAGAGCCAGGTGGCCCTGGCTCGACACGGGCATGGGCGCGCATACCGCTGATCGGAATGGCGATCGCCGGTCGACCGTGGACAACGCTATGCTCACCGCAGAGGATTACTTTCCCTGGAGCGGAGCGCTCCGCTGGGGTGATGCTCATATGTTTCCGCCACCGATGTACATGATGCCCAGCACGGTGAGTCCCCACAGGAGGATGTTGATCTGGGACGCCCTATCCGTCAGCAGGACCTCATCGGGCGCCAGTGTGCAGCCCTCTGCGTGGATGAGGTATGCATATCGAAACAGGCCATAGATCGGGAAGGGGATGGTCAGCATCATCGCATGGTTACCGGGCAAGTTTGGCGCCGAGAAGGTGTAGAGCGCATATGCCAGTATAGTGGACGCAGTGACCATCCCGATAAGCTGATCTAGCAGATAGAGATTGTAGAGCTTTAGAATGGGACGGTGGTTCTCCGCCTCGGCCTGAAGCTCGACCAGCTCGCCGCGGCGCTTCGAGAAACCCAGAAATAGAGAAAGGAGCGTTGTGCAGATGTAGAGCCAAGGAGAGATAGTCGCCTCTACGAGAGGCGCGCCGGCCGCCACCCGCAGCAAGAAACCTGCTGCGATGACCATAACGTCGATCAGGACTATGTGCTTCAGTAAGAAAGAGTAGCTGAGCTGCAGCAAGAAGTAACCGAGAAGGATCGATCCGAACGTGCCGTTGAGCAAGAACCCGGCGACCAGTGAGGCGCATGCCAGCCCGGCGGCGGCAAGGAGGGCCACGCGCGGCGACAGCTCCCCCGACGCCAAGGGGCGGTGCCGTTTCTGGGGGTGTAGGCGGTCGTTCTTGCTGTCGACCAAGTCGTTGATTGTGTACACGACGCCGGATACTAGGCAAAAGAGCGCAAAGCCTGCCAGGGTCCGAAGGCCATAGGTGAGGTCAAGGAGCTTCGCATCAAAGACCAGTGCTGCGAAGATGATTCCGTTCTTGGTCCACTGGCGGGGCCGCATAGTTTTCAGAAGGGCGCGCAGGGTGTTCACGATTTCCCTCGTTAGTGTTGTCCGACGAAGCGCATCATAACGCGTTCGGGCGGTTTGACAACTGTCCGATCCTTGAGTATACTTTGAGTGATCGCAGGGGAATAGAGATAGGCCGCATAGACAGGCAGACACACCAGGAGCAAAGCGGGAAGAGGTGGTTCCCGCTGTCTTGTGCTGCCTGTCCTTTTATGTTGACTTCTGGGAAGGGTAAGCTATAATGACCGGAAGTGTCGGTGGCACGCGTGAGCGCTGAGTCAGTCAATGCTCGGTCGCTCATTTTACTTCTGGGGGCCGGATTTGGCCAACCGCTAGGGGAGGAAGAATGAACCGTGACGAACGGGTAACCGAAGCACGCACGTTTAAGGCTCTCCGTATCAGCCTTGCCTCACCTGATGATATCCTGTCGTGGTCGTATGGTGAAGTAACCAAACCTGAGACCATCAACTACCGTCGGCTACGACCCGAGAAAGATGGACTATTCTGCGAAGCGATTTTTGGTCCGTCTCGGGATTACCAATGCTACTGCGGGAAGTACAAGGGTATCCGATATCGTGGGATCATCTGTGACAAGTGCGGCGTTGAGGTGACACGACAATCGGTGCGCCGGGAGCGTATGGGCCACATTACGCTGGCCGCGCCCGTTGCGCACATCTGGTACACGCGCCGCATCCCCAGCCATCTAAGCGTTCTTCTTGATCTCAGCAAGCGCAACCTCGACCGCGTTCTCTACTTTGCCCAATACATCGTCATTTCGGTGGATGAGGACGCCCGGCAACGGGCGCTCAAGCGCATTGATGAGGAGGAAGCGGCTCGCGTCACGCGAATGGACGATGCGGCTGGCGCTCGCATCACCGAGCTCGACACGCGTGTCGCCAGTCGGAAGGAGAAATTGGAGGCGGCGCAGGCTGAGCTAAAGTCAGAGCTGGAAGACGAGCTCAACTCGCGCACGGAGCAGATACTGGGAGAGGCCCGACGTCTTCAGGAACGGCTGGAAGGCATGATGGGCCGATCGGTCAGTGATGCGATCATCTTCAGCCCGACGGATACGGTCATCGTCGAGGCAGATGAGGTGATCAGCCGGGATCACTATGCGATTCTGAACACTGTTGCCCAGGATGCGCTCGATGCGCTGGAGAAAGAGATACGCCAGCGTGAATCTGAGGCCTTGGCGCCCGTAGAAGAGGGCGTGGAAGCGCAGACTGAGGACGTCCAGGACGAAGTGTCCCAGGTCCGGGCTGAGCTTGCTGAGAAAATCAACATCATTCGTACGCACTATGGGGACCTGCGTGAGGAACTGCTGAGCCTGCAAGAGCTGCAGTTCTTCAATGAACAGCGATACCGCGAACTGCGGCAGCGGTGGGGACAGGTCTTCAAGGCGGGGATGGGGGCAGAAGCTGTCTACGAGTTGCTTCGCGGGATCGACCTCGACGACCTATCGGAGAAGCTCTGGCACGAAGTGCGCTACGGTCGATCGGCGCAGCGGCGCAAGCGAGCGACGCGGCGCCTGCGTGTGGTGGAGGCCCTGCGCAAGAGCCGCAACCGTCCAGAGTGGATGATTCTGACGGTCTTGCCGGTATTGCCGCCCGAACTGCGTCCAATGGTGCAACTGGATGGAGGGCGATTCGCGACCTCGGACCTGAACGATCTCTATCGCCGCGTCATCAACCGCAACAACCGCCTGAAGCGCCTGCTCGAGTTGGGGGCGCCTGAGGTGATCATCAACAATGAGAAGCGTATGCTTCAGGAGGCTGTTGATAGCCTCATCGACAATAGCCAGCGGGGTAAGGCGATGAGTCGCCGCGGGCGCCGCCAGTTGAAGTCGTTGAGTGACATGCTCAAGGGAAAGAAGGGCCGGTTCCGCCGCAATCTGTTGGGCAAGCGCGTGGACTACTCGGGGCGCTCGGTGATCGTGGTGGGACCACACCTTCAGATGCACCAATGCGGCCTCCCCAAGACTATGGCGCTAGAGCTCTATCGCCCCTTCATCATCCAGCGTTTGGTCGAATACAACTACGCGACGAACGTCAAGGCAGCCAAGCGCTTGATCGAGCGCCAACGTCCCGAGGTGTGGGAAGTGTTGGAGGAAGTGATTTCCGATCGCCCGGTGATGCTCAACCGCGCGCCGACGCTGCACCGGTTGGGTATCCAGGCGTTCGAGCCAATGCTTGTCGAGGGCAAGGCGATCCAACTGCACCCGCTCGTCTGTTCCGCGTTCAACGCCGACTTCGACGGTGACCAGATGGCGGTTCACGTACCGCTGTCCCGGAAGGCAGTCGAGGAAGCCCGCAAGTTGATGCTGGCGACCCGCAATCTCCTGAAGCCGGCAGATGGTCAGCCGATCATCGGCCCTTCCAAGGACATGTGCATGGGCATCTACTACATGACCATGGATGTCGAGGCCGACAAGGGAGATGGCAAGGTCTTCGCCGATCTCAACGAAGTCGAGATGGCCTATGCGCTGGGCATCGTCGGTCTGCATGCCAAGGTCAGGGTCGCGCAAGTCTACGAGACCCTGCCTGCCCCGAAGCAACTGGTGGAGACCACCGTCGGACGAGCGCTCTTCAACCGGATCGTGCCCGACCCACTGCGGTTCATCAATGTCCCGCTGGACAAGGGGGCGCTGCAGGATCTTATCGCGCTGTGTTACCGCAGGATTGGGCAAGATGCCACCGTGGCATTCGCGGACGACATCAAGGCGCTGGGCTTCGAGTATGCGACTGTGTCGGGCGTGACGATCTCCGTCTATGACCTCACTGTGCCCGAAGAGAAGCAGTTGATTCTGGGTGAGGCTACCCAAGAGGTCGCAGAGATCGAGCGCCAGTATCGCCGCGGGCTCCTAACAGAGGAAGAGCAGTACTTCCGCACGATCGAGATCTGGTCGCGTGCGCGCGATACCGTATCCAAGGCCGTCGCGAACCGGCTGGATCCCTATGGGCCTATATCGGTGATGGCAAAGTCTGGCGCGTCCAAGGGAGGCTTCGGCCCCATCTCACAGCTTTCGGGTATGCGGGGCCTGATGGCCGATCCTTCAGGTCGCATCATTCCCCTGCCCATTCGCTCGAATCTGCGCGAGGGCCTAACGGCGCTCGAGTACTTTATCTCTACCCACGGTTCTCGCAAGGGCCTTGCGGATACGGCGCTGCGCACGGCGGATGCCGGCTACCTGACCCGTCGTCTCGTGGATACCGTGCAGGACATCATCGTCAATGCCCGTGACTGTGGCACACGTTCGGGCATCTGGATCCGCCGATCGGATAACGTCGGTGGGCAGTCGATGGTTTCCCGTCTCCTCGGGCGTGCTGCGGCTGGACCTGTAGTCCATCCCAAGACGGGTGAAGTGATCGTCGATCGCAACCAGGAAATCGACGAGGACCATGCTGAGTACATCGATCAGCTCGCCATACCAGAGGTCTACGTGCGGTCTCCGATGACGTGCGAGCTGGAGCACGGCATTTGTGGGCTGTGCTATGGGCGAGATCTGGGTCGTGGCGGCATCGTCGAGATCGGGACGGCCGTCGGCATCATTGCCGCGCAGTCGATTGGAGAGCCTGGGACTCAGCTTACGCTGCGGACTTTCCATACCGGTGGCACGGCAATGTCTGGTGGTGACATCACGAGCGGTCTCCCGCGGGTGGAAGAGCTACTGGAGGCCCGCAAGTCACCGCGGGGTGAGGCGGAGATCGCCGATCTTAGCGGTGTGGTGCATGTCACGCGTGAGGGCGATCTCGTCAAGGTCACCGTCGTCGATAGCCAGACGAAGAAGGTGAGCTACGATATCCCTGAGGGCTGGGAACTGTTTGTTGAGGATGGTGATACGGTTGAGCGAGAGCAGATTCTGGCTCGCGGGGCGACCGAGGAAGGCGAGCAGGAACTGCGCGCACGAGCTGCGGGTCGCATCAGCCGCGAGGATCAGGATATCGTGCTCATCTACGAGGTCCGCGAGGAGCAGGAGTATGAGGTTCCTCCCTCTGCTCGTCTACTGGTCGCCGAAGGCCAGAAGGTTCCGGCAGGCACCCAGCTGTATGAGGGTGTTCCGAATCCCCATCGCATTCTGCAGGTCCAGGGTCGAGAGGCGGTTCAACTGCATCTCCTCAATGAGGTACAGCAAGTGTACCGGACTCAGGGCGTGAACATCGCCGACAAACACTTCGAGGTGATCATTCGGCGAATGCTGAACCGGGTTCTGGTCACCGAGTCGGGCGACACGGAGTTCTTGCCTGGCGACCTGGCCGACCGGGTGCACTTCGAGCATACTAACCAGGAGTTGGTAGCACAGGGGAAGAACCCTGCCCGGGCGCGGCAGGTGCTGTTGGGCCTGACCAAGGCCTCTCTCGCGTCGGAATCGTTCCTGTCCGCGGCGTCGTTCCAGCACACCATCAAGATCCTGTCGAATGCTGCGGTACGTTCGGCCGAGGACCACCTGTACGGGCTGAAGGAGAACGTGATCATCGGCAAGCTGATTCCTGCAGGGACTGGCTATCGTGGCGATATCGAGGGGTCGGACGGCCCGATCGATACTTACGAAGGCGTGTCGGTCGAGAAGGAGTTGCCGAAGGGCACGCTGTTGAGCGATGTCGAAGAGGAGCCCGAGTCTCTGTTGCTCTCTGATCTTCAGCAGCCGTTCCGTCTGGACACCCTGTAAGGGCTGACTGCATCTGTGGAGGGCGACCCTTGGGTCGCCCTCTTTTTCATGCAACTCTCAAGCATTACTCTCGTAGTACTAGAAGGGCCACAATCAGCGGGCCGATGCGCGTTGTGAGCGCCCCGTGGGTCGGAAGCTCACGATGTTGATGCAATGACGTTCCATTGGAATCTTGGGTTGAGGCTAGGCACGAGGCGATGGCAGAAGACTTCCTGCGATTGGCGCAACGCGGCGACGAGGCCGCGATCACCCAGCTGGTCGAGACTTACCAGAGACCGGTGTTCAACTTGTGCTACCGGATGCTCGGCGAGCCGGCTGAAGCAGAAGATGCGGCCCAAGAGGCGTTAATCAAGGCTATCACCAACCTGCATTCGTACGACCCTGAGCGGCCTTTCAAGCCCTGGTTGCTGCGCATCGCCTCGAATGAATGTATCGATCGCATACGGCGGCGAAAGGACTCGGTGTCTTTGGACGCTATGGGTGAGGATGGCGCTTGGGAATGGACGCCGGGCGATAGCCCCAATCCGGAGTCCAAGTTCTTGAGCGAGGAGCGTCAATTGCAGGTACGCAGGATGTTGGACAATCTCAGCCCCGCAGATCGCATGGTGATCACTCTCTTTTACTGGGAAGGGATGCCCTATACAGAAATCGAGGCCGTCACAGGGCTGAGCGTTTCGGCGATCAAGTCGAGGTTGTTCAGAGCCCGCCGTACGATGGCGGAGCTTTTGGTGCAGGAGGAGACATATGCGTGAGGATCTGCAGATTCCACTGCCGGATATGCACAGCGAGGCGTGGTGGATGCGGCTGATGGATGACGATCTGAGCCCTCGCGAGGAGCAGTTGTGGCAGGCGCACCTCGAAGCGTGTGAGTCGTGCCGTCGGGAGTGGGCCGCGTGGATCCAGGCGGATGCGCTGATGCGTGTGGTGCCCACACCCCCGCCCGTTCCCGAAGGTTTCACGACCCGCACGGTCCAGCAGATTGTGCAGAAGCAGCGCCTGCGCCGGCTGTTGACCTTTCTAGCGGGCGCTCTGATTGTGGCGGCCGTATCGCTGATCGTGTTCAGCTTTGTCGGGTCGGCCTACGCATCCCTGGAACGTGGCCTGGGCGCGGTCATTTCCGCGCGGCAGGTGCTCTTTCGCTCGTTGGTTCAAACGCTCGTGAGCCTGCTCCTGAGGTGGAAGACGCTCTTGCCGTTTGTTGTTGGTACGATGCTCTGTGCCTATGTTCTGGCGATGCCGAATGGGCTGATCGTCACTATGGGGCTGGTCTGGCTCTCGCGACGGCGGCAACTGGTCACGGCTGCTGTCCAGTGAGGCACGCCATACGCTCTACGCGCCCGGCTATTGCGCACATATCGGACAGCTGGGTCGCCAGGGGGCGGCTGCGTATGCTTGTGTTTGGAGGTCTTTCATGAAGAAGCTATGGTTGAGCATTCTAGTCGTGCTGGTATTCGCGGCCCTGGCTGCACCGGCTCTCGCCGCGCCCGCAACTCAGGGAAGTGGTGGCATTCACTTTGGTCCTTATACACTCGAACGGGGCAACCGGATCTCGGAGGACCTGGTGGTCTTTGGCGGCCCTGTGATGTTGCGGTCCGACTCAGTGTTCAGTGGTGACCTTACGGTCTTCGGACCCATCACGATGGAGGAGGGTGCCTTGCTGGATGGCCAGCTTGTCGCTATGGGAGCCGCTGACGTCAGTGGTCAAATAGAAGGCGATGTGTTCACGGCGGGGGCGCTAACATTAGGGGAGACGGCTCATATCAGGGGGGATGTCGCTACGGCTGGCGCGATCTCCCGGGCAACGGGGGCGGTCATCGAGGGTGATGTTGTGCCCGTGGATGAGGGCGGCTGGCGTGGGCTGTGGAGGTTTCCCACCTTCGAGTTCGGAGATGAAGGGCCTCGTGTCGGGCTGTCTAGTACGCCACGTTGGGTCAGCTTCTTCTTGCGCGTGATACGAGGTTTCGCGGGCGTCGTGGTGCTAGGGTTGCTTGCGCTCGTGGTTGCGAGCCTATGGCCGAGTCATGTTGAGCGCGTCGGCAGAGCGGTCGAGGAAGCAGCTTTGACATCGTTTGGGATCGGGCTTCTGACCCTGATTGGCACGGTTCTTGGGGCAGCGCTGTTGGCGATTACGATATGCTTAAGCCCCTTCGCGGTCATTGGTCTGGTAGTCGTCGGCCTCGGCATCTTGCTGGGGTGGGTAGCTTTGGGAGCGGTGGTTGGGCGGCGCATCCTCACCGGCCTGCTCAACCAACCGGCGCCCAACTCAGCCGTCGCTGCTGTGGTGGGAACGGTGTTGCTCAGCTCGCTGCTGGCTGTTTCGCGCATCTTCGGCGTTCCGCACACGTTCCTCGTTTTTCTGCTCGTTCCGCCCGCCGCTGGCGCGGTGCTGTTGACACGGTTTGGGACGATGCCCTATGCAACGCGCGGTGTGTCCGGGACGACCGGCGGTGCTGCGCGTCCTCCCCAGGCTCCAGCGGGCCGAGCTAACAGCGCTGTGGTGCTTACCGCCGGGCCCGGTGACATCTCTTCCCTAGCCGGGGCCTCGACCGATGTCGAGGGGACGCCAAGAGCCGAGGGAGAGGCCGTGGAGAGCGCTCAGGAGGACGATTCTGGGTCTCACGATCTACCTTCTGTCTAGGCGAGGGCATGACCGCCTGGTTGTGGGGGGAGCCGCAGGATGGTTTGCGGTTACCCAGCGCGCCTCGGGGGCTTGCTCGCTGGGCCAGCTGCCCTATAATCGGCGGAGACGAGATCTAGGAGCCAGGGAAACCGACGGATGGAGAATCGTTACGCCCGGCAGATTGTGATGCCTGAGATTGGCCAGGAGGGTCAGGCCCGGCTGCGTGAGGCACGGGTCTTGGTTGTTGGAGCCGGCGGACTGGGATCGCCGATCCTGCTCTACCTGGCAGCTGCCGGGGTTGGTGTTCTAGGGATCGCGGACAACGACAAGGTTGCGCCCTCGAACCTGAACCGGCAAGTCCTATACTCGGTGGAGCACCTTGGTCGGAGCAAGGCATTGGTCGCGGTCCAGCGCGTGCGGTCGCTCAACCCAGAGGTCAGGGCAGTGCCTCATGAAGTCAGGGTCCTGCGCGAAAATGGACTCGACTTGGTCAGCGCGTACGACCTGGTGGTCGAAGCTAGCGATAACCTCGAGACGAAGAGCCTCATGAACGAGCTCTGTGTTGAGGCACAGATCCCGTTGGTATGGGGAGCGGTGACGCGGTTTGAGGGGCAGATGGGGGTCTACATGCCCGGACACGCGTGCCGGGCATGTGTTTTCCCGGAGCTTCCGGTCCCCGGTACGTATCCCGAGCCTGCCGAGCTGGGCATTGTGGGCGCAGCCGCGGGCGTGATGGGGGCGCTGGAGGCGCTAGAGGCACTGAAGCTGCTGCTGGGGGCGGGCGACGTCTTGGTCGACCGGCTTCTCCTCTGGGATGGCCTGAACGTTGCTTTCGATGTCGTTAGCTTCCAGAGGAACCCTGAGTGCCCTGCCTGTGGGAACAAGCCGTAGCGCCTCTCTGCCGGTACTCTGAACGGGGTTGGATAGATTTCCGGGGCGGTCGTTCTACGACCGCCCCGGCTTGGATTATCTATCCCAACGGGAGCCAGTTGGCCGGCGTCAGTAGGCTTTGCCGAAGATCGCGACCTCAGTTGCCGGTTCGCCTGTGAGCACACAGCGGCCCTTGCCTCCCGGCTGTTCTATCGGAATGCAGCGTACGGTCGCCTTAGTCTCGTCCTTGAGTCGGGCCTCGTCCTCAATGTTGCCTGCCCACCAGGCTCGGGCGAAACCCACCTCCACAGCATGCTTGAGCTGTTCGTAGCTGTCAACGTCGGCGATGTGGCTGTCGCGGAATGCGACTGCTTTGTTGTAGATGGCGAGTTGGATGGCTTCAAGCAATTCGGGAATCTGTGCCTCGATAGCGGACATTGGCACGAGCATCTTCCCCTCGCGGCCCGGCGTGTCACGTCGAGCTACCATGACATTCTGATTCTCGATGTCGCGGGGCCCAATCTCGATGCGGAGAGGAACGCCTCGCATCTCCCAGTCGTTGTACTTCCATCCCGGTGAATAGCCTTCGCGCTCGTCCAGCTCGACCCGCAGGAGGGAAGCTAGACGTTGCTTGACCTGGCGCCCCGCATCAAGCACGGCAGCACGTTCGCTGTCCTTCCGCCAGATCGGAACGATGACGACCTGAATGGGAGCCAAGTGCGGGGGCAGCACGAGGCCCTGATCATCGCCATGTGTCATCACCACGGCCCCTACCATCCGTGTGCTCATGCCCCAAGACGTTGTCCAGGCATACTGCAAGACGTTGCTCTCGTCCAGGAACTGGATGTCGAACGCCTTAGCGAAGTTCTGCCCAAGGAAATGGCTGGTGCCTGCTTGTAGGGCCTTGCCGTCCTTCATCATCGCCTCAATCGTGTAGCTAGCGACGGCACCGGCGAACTTCTCGCTCTCGCTCTTGCGACCCGGCAAGACCGGGATGGCGGCTTCCTTCATCGCGAAGTCGGCGTAGACATCAAGCATCCGCAGGGTCTCCTCCACAGCCTCAGCTCTGGTGGCGTGCGCTGTGTGACCCTCTTGCCAGAGGAACTCCGTGGTACGCAGGAAGAGGCGCGTGCGTAACTCCCAACGCACGACGTTCGCCCACTGGTTGATCAGCACGGGTAGATCACGGTACGACTGGATCCACTTTGCGTACATATGCCCGATGATCGTCTCTGAGGTTGGGCGAACGACCAAGGGCTCCTCGAGTTCAGCGCCTCCACCGTGTGTTACGACGGCAAGCTCAGGCGAGAATCCCTCTACGTGCTCGGACTCCTTCTCCAGAAAGCTCATCGGGATGAATAGCGGAAAGTATGCATTGACGTGGCCTGTGGCCTTGAAACGGCGGTCCAGTTCGTCGTGGATTCGCTCCCACAGCGTATAGCCGTATGGCTTGATGACCATACAGCCGCGTACGGGCGAGTAGTCTGCAAGATCCGCTTTCTGGACAATCTCGTTGTACCACTTGGAGAAGTCCTCGCTTTGTGATGTCAAGAAGTCTGCCATAGTTACTTTATCCTCCGCTGATGATCCGGTGCACCAGTCCTAGTGATTCCCAAGGTGTTTCAGTGTCACGGCGCCGTCATCCAAGTCGATGATGCAGAATGGGTGAACATTGACCACATCTGTCTCGGCGTGACGCGTATGCCATGTGGAGCGTCCATAGCGGTGGTTATGGCCGTGCAAGAAGAGCCGGGGTCGAAATGCATCGATCAGCCGCACGAATACCGGGAACCCCCGATGGGCGCCTGCTGGGCGATCGTGGATTCCATATGCGGGTGAGTGTGTGATCAAGATGTCCAGGTACCGTCCGTGGCGCGCCTTGTTGACGAGCAGCTGCGGAACGAGTCGTAGGGCGCGTTGCGCCATCTCGCGTGTGGTGTACTGGTAGGGTGCGCGCCGCGCGTACCGGATTGATCCCTGGAGTCCTGCGACAAGAAGATCGTGGTGACGCACATAGACGGCGCGCCTGTCGATGTTGACCCATCCCCCCGGACTCTCAATCAACCGACCGCCATACTCCTGGGGGTGATCGTGGTTGCCGTGCACGAAGAACGCATCACGAACACGCGTTTGGGTGACGACGAACTCCATGTAGCTATAGGGCAGATCGCCACAACTCAGGAGAACATCTACATCGCCGACAATGTCCGATAGACTTCGCTGGTAGAGTATACCGATGACTTCATCACTGATCGCAAGTATGCGCATCCGCTTTCGCTTTCCACGTTCCAATGCACTCAGACGGCTCTCAACGCACGCCGAGTCCCGAGGTTCGGCTCCGGAGGCGGAGATCACGGTTGGTCATCTTCGTGAGTGTTGGAGTACGTTGGACCAAAGCGACGATAGTTTGCTGTGAGCTTGTCCTGAACCGCTTGCCCAAGATCGATACCTGTCAAATAGGCCAACTGCAGCAGATAGAGCATAACATCCGCGAGTTCCTCGGCCAGGGCGTGAGGCTCCGCTTCCTCTCCCCACTGGAAATGCTCCAGGACCTCCGAGGCCTCCAGCACAAGCGAAATGGCGATATTGCGGGGAGACTGCAGGAACCTGGAATCTCCCCGGTACCAGCCCATTGCTGCAACGAAAGCGTTCATCGCTTGGGTGAGTTCGGCGATTGTGTTCGAGTTATCCATTCGCTACCTTCGCACCGCCTGACCTGCCACGTTAGCTTGGTATCGCGATAGTACTGGTGTTTGCCGCTGCGTTTACTCCTGCGCTTCAGCGCACCAGCCGCGCAGGAACTCCAACAGCAGACGCACCCCAAACCCGGTACCGCCTGCTGGCACGTACGAGCGCGCCTTGTCGATCATACCCAATCCGGCGATATCGATGTGGACCCAGGGTGTATCCTCCGGCACGAACTTGCTCAGGAAGAAGCCAGCGGTGATCGTGCCAGCCGGACGCCCGCCGACGTTCTTCAGGTCGGCCATGTCGCTCTTGAGCTGTTCTCCATACTCTTCGAAGAGCGGGAGCTGCCACACACGCTCTCCGGTGATCTCTCCGGCGCGTTTCAGACGTCCGATCAGGGCCTCGTCGCCCATGACGGCGGCCGCGTGGTCACCGAGTGCAATGACCCGCGCGCCTGTGAGTGTGGCGATATCGAGCACGGCGTCGGGGGAGAACTCACCCGCATAGGTCAGCGCGTCAGCCAGGACCAGCCGGCCCTCCGCGTCCGTGTTGATGATCTCGACCGTCAGCCCTTTCAGCGAGCGTTTCACATCACCCGGCTTGGTTGCGCGGGCGTCAGGCATGTTCTCGGTCAAGGGTGCCAGGGCGACGACATGCATCGGCAGATCGAGGAGCGCTGCGGCGCGTATCGCGCCAAGGACCGCCGCTGCACCACCCATATCGCCTTTCATCTTCTCCATCCCCTCACTGGGCTTCAGAGAGATGCCGCCGGTGTCAAACGTAATGCCTTTGCCAACAAGTACGACGGTGGGCAGTGTGGTATGCTGCGCGTTGTGCTCCACGATGGCCATCTGCGCTGGCTCTCCGCCGCCCTGGTTGACACTGAGCAGTAGCTCCATCCCCAGAGTTTCCATCGTTGCCTTGTCAAGAACACGGAAGTCCAGCCCGGCTGACGCGGCAAACTCACGCGCGACACCGGCAATGTGGGCAGGTGAGGCAATGTTGGCCGGTCGGTTCACCAGATCCCGGGCGAGGAGCGTCGACTCGGCGATGACGGAGCCGGCGCGGATCGATTGGGCGAGGCGCTTCGCATCCGCTGTAGGTGGGGCGACAATGGCAAGACGTTCGAGCGATGGCTTGACGGCGTCGCGCTCGGTCTTGAGTTCCGTGAACTGGTACGTGCCCAACAATGCGCCTTCGGTGACGGCCTCGACTGTGTCGGCCAGAGGGACGGTATCTGACTCGGCGTCGAAGGCGGCAATGCATAGGTCCGTCAGGTGCAGGTCCTGTGCCTTTACAGCAACTGCCGCTGCAGCCTGGCGCGCCGCCTCCTTCCCGTAGTGCGTACGCTTTCCCATGCCTACCAAGATCACGCGTCTGGCAGGGACCAGGCCGTAAGCGTAGAGAAGAAGCGTCTCGTTCTTCTTAGCCCGAAAATCGCCGTCTGACAAGACGGTCGAGATGGCCTGCCGAAGCACCGCATCGAGCTCGCCGATTGCACCCTTCAGGGGAAGTTCGGTGTCCTCGAACAAACCAACGGCTATCACTTGTGCAGTCTGGGCCTCAATGGGTCCGGAGACCACTTCGATGTGCATAAAACCTCCCTATCTGCAGTCGGGATCGCCGTACGATGCGCCCGGCTGGCTCGTCTATCTAGAGATGACCTCGCGACGACTGATACGTCGGTAATACCGACCCAACGATTATACCATAGGGGACTAGCTACGTCTCGGGAGTGTGTTATATTCGGAGTGACAGCGCCCCGTGGCTGGGCGCCGAACGTACGCTAGAGGGCGAGATGGGCCAAGTAGACGTCAAGAGCGACATCGCCAGTCGGCTGAAAGCCTGCACTCCAGACATCGCTGCACGATGGCTGGCGGCGCTGTCCGCAATCAACCCCGCACTGGCAGCGGCATCCGGTCGCGCCGCGCTCGAGTTGCTGATAGAGGACCTTGTCACACAAGTGCTCGCCGAGCGCTTCAACTTGGCCCGGGCCCACGAACTTGGGGCGCGGCTCGAATCAGTGGACAGCTTCCAGCCCGACGACCTACAGCGAGCGCAAGAGGGTGTGTACGACGCCTTCGCGGCCTGCTTGTGTGCTGAGGACTGGACGAGACTTCAGTCTCGATTCGTGAAGCTGCTGTTTGGGATGGGTGCGGGGTTCCTGATCACCAAGATCGAACGAGCCAGCCAATTTACAATGAGTGCGGTGTCCAGGATGGGGCACGATCTCAAGACGCCGATCAACGCAATCACAGGGTTTTCGCGCGTGATACTCAAGGGGATCGATGGCCCGATCACGGACTTTCAACGCGAAGACTTGACTTCGATCTACGAGGCCGGTCAACAGCTGTTGACAATGATCAATGATCTGTATAGCGTGCAGAAACAAGATGCAGCCCGGACGCTTACCTATGGATCGCCCTATGCTGTGTCGGAGTTACTGAGTGACGTGTTGCGTACGGTGCAACCTCTGGCAGGAGAACGCGACTGCACTCTGACGCTAACAGCGACCGGTGCTCTCGGCACCTTGTGCGCTGATGCGTCAATGGTGCGGTGGATGCTCTTGAGTCTCTTGTTGCATGCGTTGCGTCAGGCTATCACCGGGACAGTGGCGCTCACCACGTTTCGAGAGACTGGCGAGTTGTCAACTCTAGTCTTGAGGGTGACGTACGGGGTGGCTGAGGGGTCTTCTGGGATGGCAGGTCTGTCTGCGGATTTACGCCGAGCATCAGACTGGGCTACCGAGATCGGGCTGGTGACATGCCGCCGTTTCTGTGAGGAATTGGGTGGAACTCTATCGTGTACGGCGGGCGAGACCGTGAGTTACACTCTGCGGCTGCCCGTAGATTCGCTGTCCAGCTAGCTCGAGATGCCTACGGGCGTGTGGGGGCATGCGCCGTGGGGCGGTTCCGGACGGCATTAGTCACAGGAGGGGACTACATGCAGATTGTTACCGATTCGGGTATGGACTTGACCGCAGCACAGCGTGAGGGGCTGAAGTTCCACATCCTCCCGCTGATGTTGACGCTTGACGGTGTTACCTACCGGAGCGGGGTCGACATAGAGCCGGATGCGTTCTATGAGATCCTTGCTGCAACAGATAGCTTGCCTACGACGTCCTTGCCCTCGCCGGGAGAGTTCGCCGAGGTCTATCGGCAGTTTGCCAAAGACGACCCCGACATTCTTTCGGTACACATCTCCTCAGGACTTAGCGGCACCTTCAACTCGGCCTGCCAGGGAGCGAAGCTGGTCCCGGAGGCTCACGTGGTGTGCTTCGATACCAAGACACTGTCGGGAGCCGAGGGGTGGCACGTCGAGGCTGCGGCGCGCGCGGCCAGGGCTGGGTGGTCGGTAGAGCAAACCGTTGAGCTCCTCAAACGCGTCCGCACGCTGACGGATACAGTTTTCACACTGCCGACAGTCAAGTATCTGATCCATGGGGGACGTATCAGCCACATCAAGGGTCTCCTGGCATCGGTCTTGCAGATCAAGCCGCAAATAGGCGTTGACAAGGAGACCGGGAAATACTACGAGCGTGGCAAAGCTCGCACCTTTGCCCGCGCGGTTGCGACGCTCCCAAACCTGGTCGCGCAAACCCATCCTGCCGGTACGCGCATGCGCATTCAGGTGATGCACGCCAACAACCCCGAGGGTGCTGTCGCGCTGCAGGCGGCACTTGACGAGGTCTTCGACTGTGAATGGCAGCCGATCGGGGCGATTGCACCTGTGCTTGGTGCTCACACAGGCCCGGGGCTGGTTGGTGTCGTCTATGCCCCAGCAGACGAGTATCCCGAGCTGCCGTGATCCGAGGTAGCGAGCGGCGATAGAAAAGTCGGTGGAAGCGCAACCTCCCTCTGCCTGAGTACGTAGTATAGGCAGACTATGATCGAATCGTTTGGGAGGTCGCTGTGAAGACAAACATCAAGGTCCTCGGCTGGCTTTATATCGTTCTGGGCGTCCTGGGGGTGTTGACAGGCGTCACCGTGTTGGTGATCTTGTTGGGAACAGGGCTCCTGACAGGCGACAGGGACGCGATGACGATCCTCACTATTGTGGGGACCATCGTGGCCTTCATCACGACTCTCGTGTCCGCACCGGGCATTGTGGTGGGGATCGGGTTGCTGAAGTTCAGGCCCTGGGCGCGTGTGCTGGCCCTCATCGTGGGCTTCCTGAACCTCTTCGGGTTTCCGTTGGGCACGGTGCTCGGCATCTACACGTTCGTCTCGCTGCTCAACCCGGACGCTGAGTCGATCTTTTCAGCGTCTTGATGGTGATGCAGGGCTGGCGAACTGCCTTGCGCTGATGACAGAGGCCAGCGTCTAGAGCGCTCTGAGAACGCACGCAGCCCTCAGTTGGTCTGGGGGCTGCGTGCTCGCTCTATCAATCCTACGCGTGATAGCTTGCGAGCGATAGATCGAACGTTTCACTCAGTGCATTGGTAGAATCACCGCTGCGGAGCGGCAAGACACCCCCATCAGCGAAGAACGAAAAGTCGAAGTGCACGGGGTCACCAGCGGACTTCCCCGGCAGTGGCATCAGGCGCGCCGTCAGGGGCTTGTTCAGGCGCACAGCCAGCGACGCGACATCGAAGAGCACCCGACTCAGCGCCTCCTGGCTCACATCTCCGGGTACCGGCACGGTGTCGAGACCCGTACCGCATACTGCCGACCACTGCAGCAATTCTCCGATATTGAGGTAACCCTCTGCAGCACGACGCGCAAGAACACTGTCTTCGAGCACCGGGAGCATCAGGCCGCAGAAGCCTGTTCTTTGAAAGCGCGCTGTCTGTACTGCATCGGTGAGGGTGGCGGCGGCTGCCAGGGTCCCGGGGCTTCCTAGCGGCTGCCCGGTCATCGTTTCCAGAGCTGCGCCAATGCTGGTTTCGGGGCGCGGAAAAGGGGCCAGGGAGAAGTCGGTTCCCAGGAAACGTGGCCCGTGCCGTGCAGCCAGTTCGAAACCGATGCGTTGCAGGGCTTGTCCATGGGATTCCACGGACGCTCTGAGATAGGCGTGTATTGCAGCAGCATCGGCTCCGCGCTGGGCTGCTTCCACGGCCAGGTCTGCGGATTCGGTCGCTACAGCAAACGCTGGTGCCTCTCCGACCCAGTATGCGGCCGGGAAGAAGGGGGTACCGGGTGGTGTGTTGGCCAACGCGGCGAACCGCAGGTTGCCGAACCCCCCTTCTATTGCAGCGGCCTCAGATATGACTCCCGCTGAGAAGCGGACCATTTCACCGTCGACGACGCCTGTCCCGGGTTTGGCGATGTGACAGGTGACGAACACGGACCGTGCGGCTTCGAGAATCTCCGGAAGGTTCGGGACAGGACTGGCGCCGACCGGACCCAAGGAGATGTACCCAAACCCTGCATCTTGGCACACCTTCTCCAGGCTAACGACGTCGTCAACCACCTGGCGCAGGTTTCGCGATGGAGTGAGGTTCGACAAGATACTGGTGGCGAGTCGCAGTGTCTGTACCTCATACCCGGCGGACGAATAAGCCCCCTGTGCCGTCTGGGCGAATCGGCTCAAACGCCTGATCTGGGCAGGATCGACTGGCAGCTGTAGCTTGTCGAATAGCGTGATCGACCGGATCTTCAATGCGGACCTCCTCGGGCTAGGTATCTTTCGGATTATACGTGATTCCGAGCGTATTCGAAGGCGCTTACCGGTGATGTTTGCAGGGTTCTGCGGATTCTGGTATAGTACCAGTAGCATACGGGTCAGGCCGGACCGTCCCTTGCGGCCACAGGTGCATCTTTCCAGACTCTCAGGCGGCAGAAAGGGGGAGCGATGCCAGTTATCACGATCTCGCGTCAGTATGGCAGTGGGGCCGTGCAGATCGCGGAGCGCATCTGCGACATTCTTGGATATGCGTACTTTGACAAGAACATGATGGTCCGCGTAGCGGCCGAGATGGGGGTCTCGGAGGAAGGCGTCATCGATTTCTCCGAGGACACGTATCGCATGCGCACGTTCCTCGACCGGCTTTTCGGGCGGCGGCGGATGGCTTCCGAGGCCGCCGGCGTACCGCCGGGCGCTGAGGGCGTATTGAGGGTCGAGACTCTCAGCGAGATTCAAGGTATTGACCTGGTGCGAGATACGATACTGGCCGCTTACCAACACGACAACGTGGTCATTGTGGGGCGTGGAGGACAAGCCATCCTGCAGGAGAAGCCTGGGGTGCTCCACGTAAGGCTGGAGGCACCGCTGGGCGCACGCGCTATGCGCGTCAAGGAGCGCGAGGGTATCTCACTGGCCGAGGCGACAGAACTCACCAGCAGCAAGGACCAGGCGGCGTCCGCCTATCTGGAGCGGTTCTTCGGCATCGACTGGAATAACACAATGCTATACCATCTCGTCGCGAACACAGGCAAGTGGGAGTTGACCGGCGTAGCGGAGATCATCGTCTCTGCGCTCACGAACCTAAAGGTCGTCTCCGGTCACTGAGACTTTTCGCTGCACCCATCAGAACGGCGAACGGATACTCCGTTCGCCGTTCTGTTCTGTCTGTGTTGCCTCTGTCGGCGTGACCCAACACGCCTGGTGGGATCGCGACCCTATGGCCCTGCCTCAACCGGGCTCGATCGCGTTATGATTCGCATGTGCTGTCGATGCACGGGCAGGCGGGCTCAGGGCGCCGCACGCCTGCGGGTCCCAACACGTCCTCCAGTACTCTGCAGGTCTGTTCATCCTCAATACGGTAGTAGATGTTGTGGCCGTCGCGAACTGTGTTGAGCAGGCCAGCTTCTCGTAGTACTCTGAGCTGTTGAGAGACATAAGCCTGTGGGCGACGTATGACCCGTTGTAGATGGCATACGCACGCATCGCCGTGGCGAAGCTCATCGAGGATATGGAGACGCGCAGGATGAGCCAGCGTCTTGAGCATTTCGGCGCCACGATTGTAGAAGGAGCTATCATCCATCGTTGTTTCTCCTGGGTCTGCCATGGATGGCACGTCCGATTCGCGCATGAGCCGAGGCTCAGGCAGGCGACGCGAGAGCTTGCTCGAGATCGGCGGTGATATCGTCGAGATCCTCCAGTCCTACCGCAAATCGCACCAGTCCATCGGTGATACCCGCGGACAGCCGGCTCTCGCGTGGTACGCTGTGGTGAGTGGTGCTCGCCGGGTGCGTGATCAGGCTGCGAACATCACCGAGGCTCACAGTTCTCGCGCACAACTCGACGTGATCGAGCAGGCGTGCGCCAGCCGCCAACCCGCCCTTCAGCTCGAAGACAACGACACCGCCACCACCACCTGGCATCTGCCGTCGAGCCAGCTCGTATTGGGGATGTGATGGGTGGCAGGGATATCGCACCCACGCGACTGCTTGATGATGGCTCAACCAATCGGCGATGGCCAGGGCGTTGGTGTTGTGCCGCGCCATACGCAGCGGGAGTGTGGCTATGCCCCTGGCAATGAGCCACGCATTGAACGGGCTCATACACCCGCCCATATGACGGATCGGGCCCCGCAGAACAGACTCGATGAACGGCTTGGACCCTACCACGATGCCCCCGATCGCGTCGCCGTGCCCGCCGAGGAATTTGGTGGCCGAGTGGACTACAACCTCTATGCCTAGCTCCAACGGGCGCTGGTTGATCGGGGTCGCGAAGGTGTTGTCCACGATGGTGTGGATGTCCCGCGATCTGGCCAAACTAGCGATGGCTGCGATGTCATTCATCAAGAGCGTCGGGTTGCCTGGCGACTCCAAATAGATAAGCCGCGTGTTGGGCCGGAGCGCAGATGCGAAAGCCTGGAGATTGGTGGCCTCGGCCAACGTTGTCTCGATCCCGTAGCGCGGCAGATCCTCTGTGAGCAAGTGGTAGGTGCCGCTGTAGAGCCCGGTTGTCGCAACGACGTGGTCGCCGCCCTGGACCGTCGCCATGATGGCCGCGCTAACAGCAGCCATTCCCGACGCCGTAGCTACGGCTGCCTCACCCCCTTCTAGCGTGGAGACCTTCTGTTCCAGCACCGAGGTTGTGGGGTTTCCCCATCGTGTGTAGATTGGCTGATCCTCATGCTCGAAAGCGGCGGCTGCCTGTTCTGCGCTCTCGAAGATGTACGTATTAGCCATATGGATGGGAGGCGTAACGTCTCGAGGGGCCAAGTCCATTCCGGCGTGGATAGCCCTGGTGTGTAGTCCCAACGGATGTTTCATCTCTGATCTGACCTCGCTTCGATAGCACCACTTCGCGGTGTCTTGATGTTCTGCTTTGGCCATGGGAACCTGGCGCAGTGGCTTGCGAACGTAGTGTAACACATCCGTGCCATTTACAAGCTGCTGGGTGCAGCAAATTGGCCGAGCCAGGCCACCTCAGATTCCGGCGAACGGGGGTTGCAGGAATGCCCAGGACGGGTAGAATCCAGTCTTGCGGGGACGGGATGTCGCCCTGATTCCCAACGTCTTCTGGCTGTGGAGCGTTGAGTTGTTAACGGAGTAGGAATGGTTAGCAGGACCGGAACGACATCGGAACGTGGCACAAGACTGGACTTCTGGAGAGTCGCAGCCATCGCGATTCTTGTGTTGGCGCTGGTGACACGTCTGTACGCATTGGGCGAGCGAGCCGTCAGTCACGATGAAACTACGCACGCCAAGTACTCGTGGAACTTGTACACCGGACAAGGTTTCCGACACGACCCGCTGATGCATGGGACTCTCTTGTTCGAGGTGACAGCGCTTTTCTACGCGTTGTTTGGCGTTAGCGATTTCACTGCCAGGCTTTATACCGCCTTGGCAGGGGTAGCGTTGGTGATGATGCCGTGGCTCTTCCGGCGATGGCTTGGCCGCGTTGGGTCTTTGGTGGCTTCGGTCATGCTACTCATCTCCCCTACGATCACGTACTACTCGCGCTACACCCGGCACGACATCCCGATCATGCTTTACTCGTTGCTCCTGTTGTGGGCGATTCTCCGGTATCTGGACGATGGAAGAGGGCGCTGGCTCTATTGGATCGGGACTGCATTCGCCTTGATGTATGCTACGAAGGAGAATGCATACATCTACACCGCGATTTTCCTGGCGCTTATGGTGTTGCCCTTCCTGTGGCAGATCTTCGCTGTCCGGTGGGCACGTCCCGATCTCCGGCGTGTGCTCATCGTCCTGCTCTTGGCTGCGCTGCTGGCCGGCGGGGTCTTCGTCGTCGCCTACCGGCAGGGCGAGTACACCGGTGAGGGGGAGGCGAACGACGACATTGGGAGCCGGTTGGTGCCCGCTTGGGGGCGCGTTGCCTTGGGGGTGGCCATTGTGCTGGCGGCGAGTGTTGCAGCCGTGTTGGTGCGCGCGGTAGGAGAGACAACCCTCCGCGCATCTCGCATGTTCGATATCTTGGTGGTCCTGGGTACATTCACTCTACCTCTTGGTTCAGCGCTCCTGATGAACCTGGTCGCCGGGGTGGATATGTCGATCTTCTATCCAGCCATGGCAGCGGGGCCGAGGAGCCTCGGGTCGGTGCCATTCGGCTACCTGGTGGGCGCGGGGCTCACATTGTCACTCTGCCTGGGTGCCTCGGTCGCGTTAGGGCTCTGGTGGGACCGCCGCCGGTGGCCGCCGATCGCGTTGACCTACTATGCGATCTTCGTGGTGCTGTTCACTACGTTGCTCACTTACGGATGGGGCGCTGTCACCGGACTCGTTGGCGGATTGGCGTACTGGATCGCCCAACAGCGCGTGCAGCGCGGAACTCAGCCCTGGTACTACTACGGTCTGATTGGAGGGCTGTATGAGTATATGCCCATCCTGATTTCTGTAGGTGGAGGGGGATGGGCGGTCGTTCGGTGGCTGGCGCCGGCCCTACGCCTCCGCGACGCTAATAACCAGGAACCTGAGTCTCGCGACCGGCTCTTCGCCCTCGCAACCGCGCTACCGACTTTGTTCCCACTGTTTCTCCTCGCGTGGGCCGGAATGTCTTGGGTCGCCTACGCCTATGCTGGCGAGAAGATGCCGTGGCTATTTGTGCATACTGCACTGCCTCACATTTTGCTGGCCGCCTGGACTGCCGACCGCGTGTTAGGTAGTGTCGTGCTGGGGCAGTTGTTCGCTGCCAGAGGGTGGCTGGTACCCGTTTCCCTCGTTCTATTGGGCTTCGCCTGGGCTGCCTTCCGCGAATCGTCCGGAACACTCTGGCAGGCATTGGCGCAGGCAGGGGCCGACGAAGGATTGGCCTTGACGATCACGCAGCTTCAACCCCTCGGACGGCTTGTTGGCGGGCTGGCGGGCATCGTTGGCTGTCTGGGGCTGCTGATCGCGGCGATGGGCCAAGGCATCACTGCGCGCAACCTGCGGTTGGTGGCTTTGACCGTGCTGGGCATTCTTGGGGCACTGACCAGCCGTACGATGTTCATGGCTTGTTTCGTCAATGATGAGCTTGCCACCGAGTATCTGGTCTATGCACACGGGACTCCCGATGTCAGGGTGGTGCTTGGCCAGATCGATGACATCTCGTGGCGTGTGACCGGCACCCCAGATCAGTTGAACGTGGCCTATGGCAAGGAGGTGGCTTGGCCCTTCTACTGGTATATGTACTCGCGGTACCCCAACCACTACTACTTCGAAACGCCCGATCCCGATCGGCTGTTGGCTTCGCCGGTCATTCTGGCGGCGCGCTCGGAGTGGCAGGCCGTCGATGCAATCGTCGGTGACGCATACGACGCGTTCGACTATAAGCACATATGGTGGCCCGTTGAGGACTACAAGAATCTCAACTGGGAGCGGCTGAAGGCGGCTATCACGGAGCCAGACCGGCGACGGGCACTATGGGACATCATATGGAACCGTGACTACACACGCTATGCCCGGCTCAGAAATCCTGAAGATCCCTTCACCTTCAACACCTGGCCTCACCGGCTGGAGTTTCGCCTGTACGTGCGCCGCGACCTGGCGACTCAGGTATGGCCGTACCGGCTCGATCAGGGACGGGTACTGGAGAAGCCTGCTGAGAACGAGATGGGCACGCGACTTGACGAGGACCCATTCGCGGACGCGCAGAGCCCGGCGAGCGCTGCCTTGCGGTTCATGCTCTCGGCAGTGGAGCCTCGGGGAGTCGCTGTCGCTCCCGATGGATCGTTCTATGTGGCGGATGCCGGTGGGCATCGTGTGTGGCACCTTGATCAGCAAGGGACTGTGGTTGGCGGTTGGGGTGGTTACGGCGTGGACCTCGGGCAGTTCAACGAGCCGTGGGACGTGGCTGTGGACGCCGACGGCAACGTCTACGTGGCAGATACATGGAATCATCGCATTCAGAAGTTTGACAGCCAGGGGACGCCGCTGCTAAGCTGGGGACGTCTAGCTCAGGTTGAGCTGTACGATGTGACTGGGTATGGGGCTTTCTATGGGCCCCGCGGAATCGCAGTTGGGCCAGGTGGCTATGTCTACGTTGCGGACACAGGGAACAACCGAATCCAGGTCTTCGACGATGGGGGCGGATACCTGCGTGCATTCGGCGGATCCGGGGATGGGCCGGGACAGCTTCGGGAGCCGGTCGGCATCGCAGTCAGTACGAGTGGCGAGGTCTTTGTGGCTGACACATGGCATCGGCAGATCCAGGTGTTCGATGCGGGGGGGATTGCCGTACGGCAATGGGATGTGCCGGTGTGGGCGGCTGTAAGCTCGGAAGACCGTCCCTATCTGGACGTTGTCGGTGACGTGGTGGTTGCCACCGACCCTGCCTATGAGCGCATACTGGTGTTCGACGTACTCGGGAATCTCCAACACGCTCTTGCGGATGGTGAGCTGCCCCTTCTCCCAGGAGGCATCGCTGCCGCGGAGCGTGGCCTGATGCTGACCAACCTGTCGGGTCCTGAAGTAGCGCTCTATCCTTATCCTTGGCAAGCGGCTAGCCCCTGATCACAGTGGGGCGCAGCACGGATCCCAAGGACAGCCTGTGATGCTCGGCGAGTGCGCTGGCGGGCTACTGACATATCAGCTCGCCAGCGCCTGTGCAACTGTCTGGCGAAGGCCGTGCCTGTGCTATTGCGTTGGCGTGGCCCGAGAATAATCTACTTGCAGTCACCGTGGCTACCATGTTCGGAAGGAGTGTCGAATGAAAGCCTACTTCACCAAGTCTCCTATGAAGTTTGAGTTGCGTGACGTCGAGGTTGGGCCTCTTAGCCCTGACGAGGTCTTGGTCAGAGTGAAAGCCTGTGGCGTGTGCGGTTGGGATGTGCTGGTCGCGCGGACTGTCGCCAAAGAGTGGACGCCGATTGGTCACGAGCTCGCGGGGGAGGTCGTGGAGAAAGGGTCGACTGTGCCAGGCCTAGCTGTTGGCGACCGTGTGGTTGTGGAGAACTCGACCTACTGCGGTGTCTGCGAGCAGTGTAAGCGAGGAAACGTAGTGCACTGTGTGAACCTCGACCATCATCGTTCGCCGGGGGGATTCGCCGAACTCATCAAGGTGCGCTACACGTCTGTGTACCCGATGCGTGATCTGGACTTCCGCGCCGGCGCGCTTGCCGAGCCCCTCACTGTGGCCATCGACATGGTCGAGGCCGCGGAGATTCCGTTGGCCGGCCGGGTGGCCGTGTTTGGCCCTGGGCCAATCGGCCTGATGATCGCGAAGCTTGCCCTGGTGAAGGGCGCTGCCCGCGTCTACCTGACGGGGCGCGCACACTCAAAGCGTCGCTGGGAGGTGGCTGAGCGTCTGGGTATCACCGACCGTGTCATGATCGATCGACAAGACCCGGTGGCCTACTTCGAGCAAGCTGAACCCCAAGGGCTCGATCGTGTACTGGTCACAGCGCCCCCCGCGACGATCACTGATGCGCTGAAGATCGCCCGCTTTGGCGGGATCATCACGTACAACGGCATCGAATTCGGCGATGACGCACGGATCGCCTTTGACGGGAACGACTTCCACTTCAAGCGTCTGCAACTGCGGGGCGTTCACTCTATTCCGAACCTCGGCTGGCCCCAAGCGGTGGAGCTATTGCGCAGTCGCACCATCGATCCGGAGTTGTTCATCTCGCACGTGTTCACGTTTGACAAGGTCCCTGAAGCGGTTCGCTTCGCCGCCGATGCACGCAGTGAGACGGTCAAAGTCATGGTGGACGTCGGCTAGGGCGGGTGGGGTACTTTATGACCTGGACGCCGCGCACGCGTATGCTGGCAGCCTACGAGGGGCGCCGCTCCGATGGCGTGCCCGTTGCGCCTGAGTTCTGGTACTACATCCCTGCGCGCGTTCTGGGTATCCCAATGTACCAACTGGAGCTGGAGGTGCCTCATTGGCAGGCGCTCCAGCACACTTTCCGGCACTATGGTTGCGACGGATGGGGCATTGTGGCGCCTGGAGTTCCTGGCGAATGGGAGGGAGGAGACAGTACCCAGGTGCGGAAGACCGGCGAAGGTCAGTACGAGGAACGCTCCGAGTCAGTTGTGGCGGGGCGGTCGCTCGTCTGGCGCCGCGTGCTCGATGCCAGTGAGCCGTCCTGGATTTTGGAGCGCCCGATCAAGGACTTCGGGCTTGACTGGCCCGCCTATGAACGATTGGCTTTTGTACCACCCGACGAACTTGACTGGCACGAGGTACAGAGCGCGCTTGACGCCGTAGGCGACGACTACCTGCTGGAAGTCTACGTTGGGATGCCCTTCGTCGATTTCGCCGGGGGGCCACGAGAGGGGGGGCTACCTCAAGTCGTCATGGACCTAGTCGACCACGAGGCGGATATGGCCGCGCTGCAGGCCCGCTACATCGACTATCTGGTATCCAAGGTTGAGGCAGCGTTCGCTTACACGTCGGCGCGTTCGGTCTTCGTCGCCTCGGGCTGGTCGAGCATTTCTCTGCTAAGTCCCCGGGTCTGGCGGAGATGGGAGAAGCCCGTACTCGAGGCCGTTGTGCAGACGGCACACGCCTGTGGTGGGCTGGTGCATCACCATTTTCACGGTCGTTGTATGGCAGTGCTGACGGAGTTGGCCACGTTAGGGCTGGACTGCATCTGTCCGTTCGAGCGACCACCGGGGGGAGACGTTACGGATCTGCAACGAGTCCGTGCAACCCTGAGTGAGAGAACGGCGTTCAACGGCAACGTGCATACGGTGCGCACACTTATCGACGGCGACTCAGCCGCGGTGCGTGCCGAGGTCCTCGAGATTCTGGAGGCGTTCGAAGGCAGCCAGCGGTTGATCGTGGGAACGGGCGACCAGGTGGGTGCGGAGACGCCGGACGACAATATCTACGCCATGATAGAGACAGTACGCGCCTATAGCGCTTGAGACATAAGGAGGGGAAAGCGTGACACAATCTAGGGCACTCCCGAAGTGGGGCATCATTGGTTGCGGTGGCATTTCGCGGTTTCACTTCGCCGGGCTGGCCAAGGCGGGCGTGAACGTGGTACATATCGCCGACCTGGATCCAAGCGCGGCGGCGCCTTACGTGCAGGAGTTTGGGACGCGGTTCTCGACGGACTACCGCGACCTTATGGCCGACCCAGAGGTCACTGTCGTGAGCGTGTTGACGACCGGTCGCTATCACCGCGACCTCTGTCTGGCGGCGTTGGAGGCCGGGAAGGACGTCGTGTGCGAGAAGACGATGACCGACAATGCGGCAGAGGCGCGCGAGCTCGTGTCCGCAGTGCGGGCGGTGTCATCAGGCGCAACTCCGCAGTTGTTCTTCACAGCATACATGAAGCGTTTCTTCCCCGCATCACAGAAGGCCAGGGAGCTGCTGCCTTCGCTTGGGCGTCTGTTCAGCGCTCAGGTCCGCACCTATCAACCCTGGGGCGATTTCTACGATCCGAGCGGAGATGCGCCCCCTGATTGGGCGATCGAGCGCTATGGTGGCGCGGTGATGAAGTGTGCTGCAAGCCATCTGATCGATCTCACGTTGAGCTTCCTCGGGCGCCCGGCAAGCCTGTACGCGTATGTCGACTATGTCCCGGGCACCAACTTCGATCGTAAGGCAACCGCGCTCTTCGAGTACGAGACTGGCCTGGTTGTCAGTTTTGAGGCTGCGACCCATCCCCTCAAGCGCATCGGTTATGAGCGGAATGCCTGGGATGAGTTCGTGCAGATCAACGGCGTCAACGGGCGGCTCGAGCTGTATCCTGTCATGTGGGACCATCCCGAGAACAATGCTGCGCTGTTGGTCCACTATGACAACGAAACGGAGACCTCGACGGAATACCGGTTTCCTGCCCTGAACCCATTCAACATCGAGATCGCTTACTTCACCGGCTGCTTGGCGCGTCGCGAGCAGGGGCATCCGGATGTCATTGATGGCTTCAACGTCGACTACATCATCGAGATGATGGCGGAATCCACTCGACGCAGGGCGCCTATCGCGCTGGACTGGACCGTGTAGCAGGCGCAAGCACGCGCGCCTGAACGGGGAGCCTCAAAGCCGGTCGGTCTGCGCCAGCCGGAGCTTACGCAGGGAAGCGGCGGTGTGGCATCCCTACCGCTTATGAGGATGGACCTATCCCTAGAGATGGCCGTACCCAGCTCCCTGACCAGAGGAGGTGTCGAGATGGCGGCTATGACATCACGGGCCCGGCTGATGGCAGCCCTGCACTGCCAGGAGCCAGATCGAGTGCCGTTCCTGGAATCGGTCATTGACGAGCGTGTAGCGTTGGCACTGCTGGGTAAGCATTCGCCGGAGAATGGCGCTGCGGCGGAGATGGGAGTGGGGGACGAGCCGGTCTACCAGGGGGTTCTCCTCGGTAGTGAGCGCTACGATGTGCTGGAACTAGTGGAGAGTTTGGGATTGGACGGGTTCGGAGCTTACCTGTTCGTTGCGCATGAGGGCATCCAGGAACAGGCCGGCGGGCATACGATGATCCACGGGGGGCGGATCAAGACGCGTGCCGATCTAAAAAGGCTGAGGCTTCCCGACCCGGATGACCCTGCGCTCTATGAGCCGTATCGCCGGTTCCTGGCGCAATACCGTGACAGCGATAAGGCGCTCTTCTGTTTTCTGAATCTCGGATCGGATCCCGTCATCCTGGGCATGGGGTTCGAGACGTTTGCGCTGGCGCTCTACGACGACCGTTCGTTGGTCGAGGACCTGTTTGCGCTCTACACCAACTGGTACGCGCGGGTGACACGCCATCTGTGCGAACTGGACTTCGATTTCCTGTGGTTTGGCGATGATATTGCGTTCAAGACAGCGCCCTACGTATCGCCGCGCGTCTTCCGGGAGCTGTTCATGCCGCACTACCGGCGCGTCGCAGAGCAGATCACCAAGCCGTGGATCTTCCACTCAGACGGCAACTTGATGCCGATTCTCGACGATCTGCTGTCGTTGGGCATGCAAGGGCTGCATCCTATTGAGCCGGGCGCGATGGACCTGGGTGCGCTCAAGCAGCGCTATGGAGACGCGCTCTGTCTTGTCGGGCACATCGACGTCGACGCCCTGAGCCGCGGCACGCCGGAAGAAGTTGCCCATCTCGTGCAGCAGGCTATCGTCACGGCTGGGCGGGGCGGCGGCTATGTCGCGGGGAGCTCGAACAGCGTGCCCTACTATGCTCGCGCGGAGAACGTTCGTGCCATGGCACGCGCGATTCGCACCTTTGGGCAGTATCCCATCACGGACCATGCGCAATGATGGCGTTGGCTCCCCGGCGCGTCTGCCGGCAGAGGCCGGGAACGTGCCGGGGAGCAAGGTAGTCAGGCGACGTGATTGGGATCGGTGATGCGTTGATCCTCGACGTGCTTGTCCTTGGAGGAGGCCTTCTTCTCGTCAAGGAAATCGTCGTAGGCAGCGCGGTCGACCGGAAGGGTCACCGGGCGCCCGGTGTGACCGGAGAGCAGGATGGCGTTGGCCAGCTCTAGGCTGTAGATGGCCTCGGGCCCTGGCGAGATCAGTGGCTCTCCTGTGAGGATGGCCTGCGCTACATTGCGAACGATGGCCGCGTGTCCAGTCTCTCGGTCTTCGAGGGGTATCTCAATCGCTTCGGCATCAGGGTGACCCCACATCGCCTCCAGTCCGTCGGAGGCGGCGCGCACGCCGGGCTTGACCTCCCAGAAACGGAGTCCCTGGTCGTCGAGCACGAGTTTCCCCAGCTCGCCACATAACTCCAGGCGCATGCCGGTGGGGTATTCGTTGACCGTTTCGAGGAAGTAGCCGATAGCCCCGTTCTCGTATTCGAGAAGCGCTGTGGCTTCATCCTCGACCTCAATTTGGTGTTGCCGGGTGCTAACGCGCGCCGTAACGCGTGAGGGCATTCCTGCCAGCCAGGTGAAGATGTCCATCCCGTGGGGGGCCTGGTTCAGCAGAACGCCGCCGCCCTCACCCTTCCAGGTGGCGCGCCAGCCCGCCGAGTTGTAGTAGGCCTGGCTGCGAAAATGGGCATCGACCAGAAGCGTGCGATAGAGCTGACCTAACCGGCCTTCCTCAACCAGCCGCTTGGCGGCTTGGTTGATCGGCAGGGTTCGTTGCTGGAACATGACCGCGAAGACCATGCCTGTCCGCTGGGCCGTAGCGATCATTGCCTCGGCGCCGGAAACCGTCACAGCCATTGGCTTCTCACTGATCACGTGGATGCCGCGCTCCATCGCATCGATGGCGATGGGAGGATGAAAGTAGTGGGGCGTGGCGATAATGATGGCGTCGACCAGACCGCTGTCGAGCAGGTCGGTGTGGTGGGCGAAGCCAGGCACGCCGTAGGTCTCGGTGGCGGCAGCAAGCGCCGCAGGCGCGACGTCGCAGACGGCGGTGAGTTCGGCCTCAGGGATGCGAGGCATGTTCATGGCGTGGCCGTTGCCCATACCGCCAACGCCGACGATTCCGAAGCGAACGCTGTCCATAACAGCCTCCTCGTTGAGCAGTGGTGATTGGGAGCTTCCATAGTACCCTAGTCAGTATATACCCGCACGGAGACCAGGGAAATTCGGTCAGAGGGAGCGTGGTTCCGGGTCGCCTAGCACTCTCGGGCGTGACGCAGAAGGTATCTGGCCAATCAGTCTTTCACACAGGAGGATAGGCATGACGGGTGATATGAGTGGGCTAACCACGATCTCGGTCCGAAATCACGGTGCGCAAGGTGACGGTGAAACGCTGGATACAGCCGCGATCCAGTCGGCCATCGACGCTGCTGGTGCGAATGGGGGCGGCACGGTGTTCTTCCCGAGCGGCATCTACCCCACGGGGACTGTCGAACTCAGGGACAACGTGACGCTCCACTTTGCGGCGGACGCTGTCTTGCTGGGGAGCCAGCACATCGAGGACTACACAATCGCGACCAGGAGAGCGTCCAGTGTGCAGGAGCACACCCTCATCTTTGCCAAGGATGTGAGCAACATAGGGCTGACGGGCGAGGGCAGGATCGATGGTCAGGGGTGGGCCTTCCCTTGCGGGACTGAGGGGTTCAATGCGGAGGATGAGGCCAAGGCTCCACGCGGACGCGCTTATCCGCGTCCGCGGATCCTTGACTTTCACAACTGCCAGGTAATACGTATCAACACACTTACCCTCTCGAACGCCGCATCGTGGCTGGCCCGACTCGAGGACTGTCGTGACATCCGGATCGACGGGGTGAAGGTCGACAACCGCCAGAACCAGAACACCGATGGTTTCCATCTTGTTGGATGCGAGGATGTCTTCATCGCTAACTGTCACATGGACTGTGGCGACGATGCTTTTCCCCTAAGCCGCTCAGCTCGGAACGTCGTCATCACCAACTGCGTGATCACAACGCGTTGGGCAGCTTTTCGAATGGGGCCTTCCTCAACTGGCGTCTTCAAGAACATCGCCGTTTCCAACTGTGTGATCTACAACACTTACGGCGCGGGCATCAAGCTTCAGATGGTTGAGGGCGGGGTGATGGAAGACATCGTCTTCGACAATCTGATCATGGAGAACACCACAGGTCCGATCTCGATTCGCCTTGCCGGCTATCTCGGTTGGAAGCTGGAGCGCAGGGAATCGCTAGCTACAGGTAAGCTCCGCAATATCCTGTTCAGCAACATCCGCGCCAGCGTTCCGGAGAACTCGGCGCCGCTGCCCCACGAGGTGGTGCAGATGCCGGGCGAACTGCGTTCCTGTATCAACATAACGGGGCTTCCTGGGCATCCAGTCGAAGGGATAACCTTCAGCAATGTGCACGTGACCTTTGCGGGCGGCGGGACGGCTGAGGAAGCGGCGCGGCGTGATATTCCCGAGATGGCGGACCACTACCCCGAGTATCACATGTTCGGCACACTCCCGGCGTATGCGCTGTACGTGCGCCATGCGCGGGGGCTGACGCTGAACAACGTGCGGTTTGCTCTGGAGCAGCCCGATCGACGCCCGGCGCTGGTGTGCGATGACGTCGAAGACCTCGAGTTGGCCAATGTCGGTGCCGAGGGCAACGCGGAGTCGGAGTCGCTTGTCCGCCTGACAGATGTGCGGCAAGCGTTCTTCCACGGGTGTCGCCCGCTCAGTCCCGTGGGCGCATTTGTCCGCGTTGAGGGGGCCGGTAGCGTGGGTCTGCTTATGGTGAACAACGACCTACGCCACGCCGCAAGGGCCTTCGATGTGGGCGATGGTGCCTCGGAGGACAGCATCGAGGTGCGATAGCGCCGCTTGTGTCTCGAAGATGGCGTGGCGCTCGCAGGCTATGCGCGCCGCCGGCGAAAGATAACCAACAGGACAAGCAGCGTGACCGCGACTACGCCGCCAACGATAGGGCCTACAGGCACTCTCGCTGCTCGTTCTGGTGTGTCCGGCACAGTCTCCACGATAGGTAGGGCCACGACGTGGGCCGGTGTTGCGTCAACTGAACCCTGAGGAGCCGCGGTCGCTTCTTGGTCAGCTGTGAGCGCGGTTGGCACCGGAGCGGACTGGACGGCGACCGGGCAGACCTTGCCGTAGGCCGTCTGCATGTTGTTGTGTTCGAGGGCTTCCGCGACGGCGCCTTCGTCGCCGGGCTCTGTAGGGTCGATCCATGCCAGGACTATGAACTCGCGGGGATCCGGCGAAACCCAGGTACCGCTCTCGGCTGGGCCATGGTCGGCGATGACGATGGCATCCCATCCCGGCGACAGCGGTTTGCGGAGCTCGCCCCACGCGACGGTTTCGCCATCGATCTGGAAGAGGCAGCGGACGGGCGGATCCATGCGGGTGGCGCTGGTGCCGATGTTCCTCACCGTTGCCTGGAACGTGATCGCGTCACCGGCCTGCGGCGCTTGCGGCAACCACCGTATGCTGCTGATGACGAGGTCGGGTTGCTCGCTCGATGCCATATCATCGCTCTGGATGGGTTCGGGCAGCGCCATGTCATCGCGCTCGAAGATCCAGAGCTCCCAGAGTGAGTAGCCCCACTCGGTGGCGCGTTCGAGGCCCAGCAGGCGGACGTATCGACCGTGCGCGGCGACGATGTGGTCGTCCTGGCCCCCATCGCCGTCCGTTTCGTGCACCACGTCTGCCCACACTTCGCCGTCGTCTGAGACCTGCACCTTGTACTGCCGGGCGAAGGCTGTTTCCCATTCCAGGATAACACGGGCGATGGGGTGTGTTGCTCCGAGATCCACCGTGTATGTCTGGGGGTCGCTATATGCGGAGGACCAGCGTGTATCGAGCCGGCCGTCGACTGCCCTGTCAGGTGTGAGCACGTCGCTCTCAGTAGACGATGCTGTCACGGGCCGGCCCAGCGAGAGCAGTCCATCAGGTCCGGAGATGGGCGAGACTGTGGGTGCCGGGGTGGGCGTCGGGATCGGAGTCGCCTGAACGATCCACTCGGGGCGCACCGCAACGTTCTGGATGCTGTGGGGGCTGGTGATGGCAACCTCAAGCCCCCATCCGTGAAGCGTATCGAAGGTGCCGTCTTCGGTCATGTCCATTTCGACGCAGTCGCGGTTCCCCGGTCCCCAAGACCACGGAAGGTAGCCGATCTCGTTGAGGTGCGCTTGCTCTATGATCGTTCGGTAGGGTATGCAGCAGGCGCAACCGGGCCCCTTATGGGCGAACTCGCCGATGATCAGGGGAAGATCCATCGCCACGGACTCAGCGATTTCGTTGATCACCAGTTGGTCCACGGCGGTCCCGCGCCAGGCCGTGGGCCACCACATATGGATCGAGAACATGAGGTTGTGATCCGGGTCGGCATCGATCAAATAGGGCCCATTGAGCTGGAGGTCGTCGATGTCTTGCCCGTAGCGCTGGGCGTCGATGACCAGCGGAACGTGCAGCCCGGTCGCGCGGATGCGACGGATGGCGAGCTCGTAGGCGGCACGGAAAAGCGGCGGAGAGACCACGCCTTCGCCTGCCTCGTTGGCGATGTTGAGGAGCAGGTGGGCTTCATGCTTGCGCAGGACAGCCACAATGTCCGGACGGACCCAGTAGTCGACGCAGGTCGACAGCAGTGACCATTCCCCGGTAGAGTCGTGGCAGTCGACAATGGGGATGAGTTTGTGCAGGATGGCGTTGGTCAGAGCGATGTCCAGTTCCTCTGCCGAGCCTTCAGTGAGCCAGACCACTCGAACCGCGTTGGCGCCCGTCCTGGCGATTTCGGGGAACGCGGGGATCCCGTCGCGATCGGTCCAGATCACCATCTTGTTCACACCGACGAGAATGACCTGGTCACCATAGCGGTCGTGGAGGTGCCGGCCCCTGACGCGAAGGCCGGGGAAATCGTCGGGGATCTGGGAGGACGGCTGGCCTAGGACGGTCGCCGGGGGCCTGGCAAGCACAGCGACCAGAACAAGCATCGCTGCCGCCAATGCGACAGCCGAGAGAAGCCTTCCCCATGTGTCCTTCATTGTGGTACTCCTGGGAGGTTTTGGCGATGGGTGTGCTGGTTTCCTTATATGCGGAGCACGGGGCGTGTCAAGTTCTCTCTCGCTGGCTCCGCTATGCGATTTGCGCCGCCAATGCGGCAGCAGTAGAATGACCTCAGTGAATGGGGTGTTTTTGTGCCAAGGAGGTGACCAATGACGTTGCTATTTCGAGGTCCGGGGAAGGTTCCCCTTACGTTGAACGTGAATGGAGAGGACGTGGCGGTTCTGGTCGAACCACGCCGAACGCTGTTGTCAGTGTTACGCGAGGAGCTTAGTCTGACGGGGGCCAAGCGAGGTTGCGGACGGGGACAGTGTGGCGCATGCACGGTCATCATCGACGATGCGACGGTCTACGCCTGCCTGACGCTTGCCATAGACTGTGAAGGCCGGCGGATCCGTACGATCGAAGGCCTGACGGACGGTGATCAACTGCATCCGGTCCAAGACGCGTTTATCCAAGAGGATGGCTATCAGTGTGGGTTCTGTACGCCCGGGCAGGTGATGTCGGCCGTGTCGTTGCTGGAGCACAACCCTCACCCGACCGAAGCTGAGGTACGAGATGCAATGGCGGGCAACGTCTGCCGGTGTGGCGCCTATCCTAACATCATCCGCTCGGTCCTGACGGCCGCGCGAATGGTTGAGAGCACCAAGGAGGGATGACGCGATGCCGACGATCAAGAAGACCAAAGTCGAGTTCGAGGGGCGCATCGAAGAGCGCGAAGTCATCGTCGAAGAGGAGCACATCGAGCGGTGGGCCCGGGGTGCGACGATGCGGGTGGTGGGCAAGCCTACACCGCGGGTGGACGGCGTGGCCCGGGTTACGGGACGAGCCGTCTACACCTACGATGTTCAGCTCCCGCGCATGCTGATCGGCCGTTTTTTGCGTTCGTCCCATCCTCACGCGCGGATCAAGTCGATCGATGCCTCGCGGGCCGAGGCGCTTCCCGGTGTCGTCGCCATCTGGCATCACGACAACCCGCCACCGATTGCCCATCTTGAAGGGCGCGAGGTGTTCGATGAGGAATTAGCCTATGAGGGTGCTGAGGTCGCGTTCGTGGTCGCGCGCGACGAGCGCACTGCCGAAGACGCCCTCAACGCTATCGAGGTGTCATACGAGCCGCTGCCATTCGCCTACAACTTCGAAACTGCGACGGCTGATGCAGCGCCCGATGTGTTGACCGGTGTGGATAACTGGATCCGGCGCGAAGGCGACGTCTACGAGCGTGGCGACATGCAGGCAGGTCTGGCAGACGCCGACGTGGTGGTCGAACTCGCGTTCTCCACGCCGGTGGCGGCGCACTGTTGCCTGGAGACCCACGGTAGCGTGGTGCAGTGGGAAGGCGATCTGGTGACGGTATGGCACTCGACCCAGAGCGTTTTCGGAACGCGGAGCAGCGTCGCCAACGCGCTGGGCATTCCGATGGACCGGGTTCGCGTCATCTGCGACTATATGGGGGGTGGGTTCGGCAGCAAGTGGGGCGCAGAGGCCTATACGCTGATGGCTGCGGTCGCGGCTCGGGAGACCGGTTGTCCTGTCAAGGTGATGCTGAGCCGCGAGGAAGAGCATCTTGTCGCCGGCTACAGGCCGGGCAGCCAGCAGCGTGTTCGCCTGGGTGCCAAGCGTGATGGCACGTTGACGTTGATCGAGCAGGAGGCCAGGGTCGCCACCGGCGCCTATGGCGGCGATGGCCCGGTCATCGGCGGGCCAGCGAATGATCTCTACCGCTGTCCAAATGTACGCACTGTGGTGTGGTCAGCGCGGGCCAACACCGACCATGCGCGCGCGTTTCGCGCTCCCGGTTATGTCGAAGGGACGTTCGCACTGGAGAGCGCGATGGACGCGTTGGCCGATAAGCTGGGTATGGACCCGCTGGCCTTGCGAATGAAGAACTACGCGGAGATCAGCCCTGCCCGCAATGAGCCCTACACGTACAAGGGACTGCGACGCGCCTACGAGATTGCAGCAGAACGCTTTGGCTGGGCGGATCGTGAGAGCCGCTTACCCCGGGAGGAAGGTCCCTGGCGCCGGGGATGGGGCATGGCTAGCCAGATATGGGGTGGCGGCGGGGGACCGCCGGCGAATGCCCTGGTCAAGCTCTTGCCCGATGGCACAGCTGAGGTCGCCGTTGGCGTTCAGGATATCGGCACCGGGACGAAAACCGTGCTCACTCAAGTTGCCGCCGAGGAACTTGGCCTGCCGCTGGAGGCTATCCGGTGCGTGGTCGGGGATTCGTTGCCCGCGCCGTTCGGGCCGGGGAGCGGCGGGAGCGTCACCTTGGCGTCGGCCGCGCCGGCTGTGCGGTCGGCGTGTCGCGAAGCGCTACGACAGTTGATGGCGCTGGCGGCGATCATGCTGGATCTGGCGGACGCCGATGTCGATGATTTCACCGTGCAGAACGGTGAGATTGTCTACACGCCTGACCCTGAGAAACGCTTGCCTTTCACGCGGGCGGCAGCCAAGATGGGGAACTACATGATCGTGGCGAAGGGCGCGAGAGGCCCGAACCCCGAGGACAGGGCCATCAACACGTTCGGTGCGCATTTCGCTCAAGTGCTGGTGAACGTTGAAACCGGGCAGGTGCGCGTGGAGCGTGTTGTGGCCGTACACGACATCGGGCGCGTGGTGAACCCCCTGACGGCGACAAGTCAGGTCTACGGGGGCGTGACGATGGCATTGGGCTATGCCACGACTGAGGCGCGGCTAATCGACCCCGACACAGGGCTCCAGCTGACCGCAAACCTGGAGGAGTACAAAGTCCCTGTTATGGCGGACATTCCTCAGATCGATGTGCTCTTCGTCGACGAGGCCGATGTCGAGGCTAACAGCGTCGGCAGCAAGGGGCTGGGTGAGCCGCCCATTATCCCGACCGCGGCAGCGATTGCCAACGCCGTGTTTGATGCGACCGGGGTGCGGGTCACGGACCTGCCCATCACGCCAGACCGTCTGCTCCCGTTACTGGTCAAGGCGAGGGCAGAGCAATGAGGGGAGGCGATCGGATGTGCAGAGGTGGGTGTGTGGTAGACCAGGAGGGAATGCCATGTCGATGAAACCATTTGCCTATGCCAGTGCTACCTCGATCGAGGAAGCCGTTGAGGCCTTGACCACGCCCGGCGGCACGACTGAGTGCCGCCCGCTGGCCGGAGGCACCGACCTGGTGGCGATGATGAAAGATGGGCTCGTTGAGCCAGAGAAGCTGGTCAACCTCAAGACGATCCCCGGACTTGACGGTATCGCACTGCGGTCGGATGGATGGCACATTGGGGCCCTGACGACGTTGGCGGCCCTGGGGGCGCATCCCGGTTGGGGGGCGGAGGACGCTATGGCCGGGTTGGTCGCTGCGGTGGAGGGCGCTGCGTCGCCGCAACTCAGGCATATGGCTACGCTGGGCGGCAACCTGGTGCAGCGTCCGCGGTGCTGGTATTTCCGAAACCGGGAAATCCCGTGTTGGCGCAAGGGTGGCCGGCGTTGCTTTGCCTTTCGCGGGGAGAACAAGGTCCACTCGATCTTTGGCGGCGGGCCATGCTATGC
>JAXDDO010000005.1:0-13522 GCA_034676805.1 Anaerolineae bacterium
TCATCGTCGTTAATGAACACTGAAGCGGTTATATGCATCGCGTTGCACAGAACCAGACCCTCGCGGATGCCGCTCTCCTGCACACACTGCTCAACCTGAGACGTGATGTTGACAAACGCCCGGCGACTAGGAACATTGAACCAAAGCTCTTTGCGATAGCTCTTCATGTAAACCTCCTCGGATCTTCCACGCTACAACACGCGCTCCGTCCAAGCCTCGTTGCCGTACTTCTCGGAGACCAGCGTCTCGACAAGTCGTCGCTCGCCTACGGTCAGCGGGCCGGGGAGCAGATCCAGGTTCAGAGCAACCCTGAACCCCTCGAGCAGCGCCGCGGCCACCTCGTCCCACGACACCTCGCGACCCAGCGCATCGTACAGCGTCAACGCAAGCGACCGTATCCGGTCGGGATCGGGTCTGGTCGTCAGGTATCGGCTGATCGCGGCGATATCGCCCCGCAGCGGCAGCGATCCATGCTGCAAGACACCCTCTCGGATGCGCATCTGCGAGCTCCCTACCAGCTTCCTGCCCTCAACCGTGACTTCGTAGTCGGAAGGGATCTCGAAACAAACCGGTGTGCGCTCCGCCCTGCGACGCGGGCGGCGATCCGACGATGCTGGATCGCGCCCTTGGGCCGCGGCATACCCCAGGCCCAGCCCATCCAGGCCTCGAATCAGCGCTCCGCTGATCCCGCGATAGCTCTCTGCGATGCTCTGCCCGGAGAAACGGGGGTCATCGTCCGTGGCCATCACGGCGTAGGTCAGCTCATCGCGGTTGAGCACCGCCGTCCCGCCCGTCATCCGGCGCATCAGCGTAATGCCATCGCGGGCCACCGCTTCCACATCCACGTCAGCGTAAGGTTGCCCTCGCCCCAACGTGAGTGCGGGCGGAGCCCAGCCGTAGAGCCTCAACGTGGGTGGTGCCTCGCGCGAGGCCACTGTCCGCAACACAGCCTCGTCGATGGCCATGTTGAGCGGACCGGGGCGCGGGCGTGCATCAAAGAGCAGCCGCCACCTGGCACGAGGATAGCTCATGGCATCACCAGGTCCGCCTGAATCGCGTCCCAGACATCGGGGGCAACCCAAGGGTCGACTTCGCCGTCCTTGCGCTCTCCCACCACCCGGTACCCGATGACCCAGCCATCATAGCGCTGGATGGGCTGCAAGACCCAGCCCGCAACCCGCGGGTCGTTGAGTTCGATCAGATAGACCGGATGGTCGCGCAGCTCCGGCTCCGCATCTGCCCACGCTATGTAGTAAGGCTCTGGCCCTGGCGGCTCGAACGATCCATCAGGAACGTAGATAACCTGCATCTCAGGACGCAACCCCTCCGCCCAGCTAATGTAGCGCAGCACCCACGTCTGCACGAACCCATCGGTGTCGGTGGGAGGGGTGAGCAGCCACGCCTCCTCTTCAAGCTGTGGCAATAGGTCCCGCGCCCATGCGTGCCACTCGACTTTGTGGCTCTGGTCAGCAATCGGGTAGTTGTTAAGCAGTACCAGCCCCATTCCCAGTCCAACCCCAGCGATGCAGAAGCCACGCACCGGCGGGACCCATCCCGGTCGACTGCTCGCGATCCGCGATCGAAGCCAGTGCCAGAGAGCCTGTCCCCCCACCGCAATCAAGGGCGCGAAGAACACGTAGACTGGCGTCATGAAGTCGGACCAGTCGACCACCGCATAGGTAGAGACGAAGAACCACGTACCGACCAGGCCCAACAAGCACGTAATCGCCACCCTCACCTGACGCCGCAGAAGCCCAAGCACCCCCACCCCGCCGGCCATGACGCCAACAGGCCAGAACTGGAGCATGAGCTGGTATCCCGAATCTGCCCACCTCTGGAGCCAGTATTTTGCTGGCAATCCGAACGAGATGCCCCACCAGCGTCTGCCGAGCCAGAAGTCCACCACACCTTGCCAGCTCTCTGGGCAGAAGTTGCAGAACTTGGCTGGCGGATCGGCAAACGCCCGCGCGGGGATGTAAAGATACTGGAGAGCGACCGCAACCACGATAGCAAGCGTGGACAGCAGCGTGCGCGGCTCAGTCACGACGTGATAATCGACGCTGAGAACGGCCCACAGCCACATCGGCAACAGCACAATTGCCGGTACGTTGACGCCAAACGCCATCGCGTAGAGGACCACGGCAGCGTAGTAGGCGCCGCGCCGGCGCGTCTCAGCAAAGATCAACAGCGCTAACCAGGTGCCGGCGATCAGCATGTTATAGAGCGGGTAGAGCTCGCTGTAGGTTGCCTGATACCAGAACCGCACTGCCAGCAATAGCGACAGTGCCCCAACCGTCGCCGCGGTGACCGAGCGTGTGAGCCGATAACTGACCTGTTGGATCAGCACAACTGTGACGACCGAGGTCAGAGCGCTGAGCAGATTGAGCCGGTAGGCGGGGTTGCCGAACGGGATGCCATGGACAAAGAGCGCGCCCAACCACGTGTAGAGGGGATAACCGGGGGGATGCGACACACCCAACACCCATGTCGTGATCTGATACTGGATGGAATCCAGATACGGGCCGACGCCAGGGTGCAGGGTTTCGATGTACAGATAGCCGCCAAGTAGCGCCAACAGTGCCGCGGTGATCCGCAGCGCCCATGTGTCAGACCGGCTCACTCCTCCACCCGGGTCGCGTGCGGCAACGGGGAACATAGGGCGCTGGCAACCGGGGCTACAGCTTGACCTTGTCCCCGCGGTCGGGCACGATGACTCTGCCGTACCCCAGAGCACTCAGGCCGCCTGCCAGAGCCTGCGCCGGTTCCGGATCGCCGTGGACCACGAACGCCGACTTCACGACCGATGCCTGAGGTGCCGCCCAGTTGAGCAGATCTTGGCGGTCTGCATGAGCGCTGTAGCCGTAGAAGCTGAGCACCTCGGCGCGCAGAGGGTGCTCGTCACCGAAGATCCGCACCACAGGGCTACCTTCGGCGATGTAGCGCCCCAGAGTGTTGGGGGCTTGCCATCCGGTGATGAGCACCGCGTTTCGCGGGTCCTCGATCGCGTGGACCAGATGGTGCTGAACCCTCCCGGCCTCGGCCATGCCGGAGGCGCTGATGACTATGAAGGGATAGGAGGCATCGTTGAGTGCTTTCGACTCCTCCACACTGCGCACGTAACGTAACCGGTCAAAGCCGAAAGGATCGCTGCTCCCGCTCTCCACGAGGAATTCGAGCGTCTCTCGGTCGTAGCAGTCGGGGTGCATACGAAACGCCTCGGTAACGTTGACCGCCAGCGGGCTATCGACGTAGATCGGTATGTCGGGAATGCGCTCCTCGTGGACCAGCTCGTGAAGGTGATACACGATCTCCTGTGTTCGCCCGACAGCGAATGAAGGGATCACGATCCGACCACCTCGCGCCACCACCCGCCGAACAACCTCAGCCAGGTCATGCTTGATGTCCTCGATCGGCGGGTGCTCTCGATCGCCATAGGTGCTCTCGATCATCAGGATGTCCGCTGCGGGCATTGGCGTCGGATCTCGGACAATGGGCAGATCCGGTTGGCCAAGGTCCCCGGTGAAGAGTAGCCTGACCGTCTCGCCGGCTTCCACCGACTCCAGCAGCACCATGGCGGAACCCAGGATATGGCCCGCATCCAAGAACGTAACGCGAATGCCGCGCGCAACATCGATGGGGCGCTCATACCCCACCCCGACGAAGTTGCGGAGTGTACGTACTGCATCCTCCTCAGTGTAGAGGGGTTCAACCGGGGCTTCGCCCTTGCGGGCTCGCTGCTTGTTGACGTAACGGACGTCATACTCGTGAATCCTACCGGAGTCAGGCAGCATCGCGCCACACAGGTCGCATGTCGCGTGCGTGGCGTAGATCGGACCATCGAACCCGTTCTTCACAAGGTTGGGCAGATTTCCCGAATGATCGATGTGCGCATGCGAGAGGACCACAGCGTCGAGGCGCCGGATGTCGAATGGAAGCTTGCGGTTTCGCTCATAAGATTCCTGGCGCTTGCCCTGGTATAGGCCGCACTCTAGCAGGATGTTTCGGCGGTTCGTGCGCACCAGATACATCGAGCCCGTTACCGTCTCAACGCCACCGAGAAAAGAGATATCCATTAATCAGCTCTCCCTGAGCTAGCGATAGGCGCCACGACTCATTCTGCGACCAGTTGGAGAAGATCAGGGCCATAGGTCGCTTGACGCCACGGCCCGATGCCGGATATCTCCAGCAGGGCGTGCATGTCCTGCGGCGGGTTCTCGGCCAGCTCCCATAGAACGGCGTTCGGCAGGATCACATCGGAATCTACCCCACGGGCATCTGCGATGTTCTTGCGCCAGGCCTTAAGGACTTTGTACCGCTCAAGCACGTCGTCGGATGGGCGCACATGGCGTGGCAGAGACGGGGGATCTGGCAGTGGGTTAGCCCGCAGTGCCCGGAGGATCTCCGCGCCAAAACGGCGTACTTGTCCTGACGACAGACCGGTGGCGAACAGCTCGTCGCGCGTCTGCGGCTGTACCTGCGCCAGCCGCATCAACCTGGCATTCGATAGCACCTTCACCGGAGGTCGGTCCAGGTTCCGCGCAGTGGATTCCCGCCATCTGAACAGCTGATAAAGCAGTTGCAGTTCGCGCGGTCGCAGATCGTGGGCACCCTTAATGCGCCAGAAGTGGCGATCATTGCTGTCGTCCGCGGGCACTGTCACGGTGGTGGCCAGATAGTTGAAAACCTCTAGCGCCTCAGGCCACCGTCCCGTTGCCTCGAGTTCGGCCTTCTGTAACTGCCGCAGGGGAAGCAGATAGTGGCTGTCCATCCACGCGTAGGTCAACGCTTCCTGAGGCAGTGGGCGCTGTCCCCAGTCATACCGCTGGAAGCGCTTGTTGAGATGAACATCAAAGTGTAGAGCCAGGATATCCCCGAGCCCCACCTTGGGCCAGCCGAGTATGCGCGCAGCCCACATGGTGTCAAAGAGCGCACGGACCTCGAAGCCGAAATCGCGGTGCAGCACCATCAGGTCGTAGTCCGCAGCGTGGAAGATCTTCTCCACCTCTGTGGACGCAAACAGGGGTGCGAGTAGAGATAAGTCTTCCAGAGCCAGGGGATCTACCAGATAGTCAACGCCTGGAACAGAGAACTGGATCAAGCAGACCCGTTCCTGGTAAGCGTAGAGGCTGTTGGCCTCGGTATCCACAGCAACCAGGGGGTGAGCAGCCAGTACTTCTGCCAGGTCGTTGAGCGCTTCCGGTGTGCAGATGACCACGGGGGAGTGTTCCGTTTTGGGTGACCGAGTCGCTTGATCCGCTTGCATAGTGCGCTTATTATGCCCGGTCAGTGCCCAATGTCAAACCCTCGTTCGCCGGCATAGCCCATTGACGGCACCACGCCCGAACGATCGTCATGCTGTAACGTTCGCCGGCTTCCGGTTACCCGGTGGGGTCGCCTGTGGACGCTTCTACCCGCGCCGCGATCGTTCCGTCTCGAACCTGAATCGACAAGGGCAGCCCCGAATCCACCTGCGCGATCGACGTGACCACCTGGCCCGCCTGGCGCTCGCGGACGATGGCGTACCCGCGCTTGATCACCGCATCGGGGCTCAACGACGCCAGGCGTGCGCACAACGCACCCACACGCTGCTCTGCTTCGCGGAGCCGGTAGCCGGCTGCCGCGTCCAGACGCGACACGAGATCGTCCACACGCTGCCGCGAACTGGCAATCCGCGCCCCTGGCGCTAGATGCCGCAACGCGCGATCAAAACCCAGCAGTCGGTCACGCTGCTGGTCGAGTCGTTGCCCCATTGCTCGGCCCAACCGCGCTCCTTGCTGGCTCACCACAGCCCGCAGCTCCGCGATCTCGGGCGTAACGACCTCCGCCGCAGCCGACGGTGTCGGCGCGCGATGATCCGCGGCAAAGTCCGCCAGCGTGAAATCGGTCTCGTGTCCCACCCCGGACACAACCGGAAGCCGCGAGGCAGCGATCGCCCTGGCCACGCGCTCGTCGTTGAATGCCCAGAGATCCTCGAGCGATCCGCCTCCACGCACGACCAGAATCACGTTCACGTCCTCGCGTGCGTTCAGGCGCTCCAACGCCGCAATGATCTGGGGCGGCGCAGCATCGCCCTGCACCATCGTGGGCGACAACACGACGCGCACCAGCGGGTACCGCCGGCTCAGCACGTTCAGGACATCACGCAACGCGGCCGCAGTGGGCGACGTCACAACGCCAATGCAGGCCGGGAACGTAGGGAGTGGCCGCTTGCGCTCTTCGGCGAAGAGGCCCTCTGCCTGAAGCTGCACCTTGAGCCGTTCGAACTCCTGATAGAGTGACCCGCGACCTGCTGGCTGCACCCTATCCACGTAAAGCTGATAGCGCCCTCCCTGCTCGTAGACCCCGATCCGCCCGTGAGCAAGGATCTGATCGCCTGACCTGGGAACATAGGTCATCGTTTGTGCCTGGGTCCGCCAGATCACCGCACCGATCTGCGCACCGGCGTCCTTCAGAGTGAAGTAGACGTGACCCGACGAGGCGCGTGTCAGATTGGAGATCTCGCCCTCGATCCACAGGTCCTGAAAGGTCATCTCCTGTTCGATCAAGGCGCGAATGCGGCTTGTCACCTCACTTACCGTCAACGGCCGTTCGGTGCTTTGGAAGAGGCTCATCTGATCCCACATTGTCCCAACTCCGAATCGCGTATGGCAGCCGTCAGAACAGCAAGCGCAGAGTGATGATGAACTCGATCCCGCCGCCCACGGCCAACAGAATCACCGCCGTCGAAACCGGCATATCAAGGAGCCCAATCCCGCCGAAAAGGCCGACAAGGTAGATCGTGGCAGCCAGGATGAACAGAAAACGTTCTGCCGACTGAAGTCTCACGGTGCGTCTCGAACGTGAAGATCGCCTTCGGGTCATCGCATCCACCTCTCTCCGCTGCTGTCATCGCCCCCGATCTAGCGCCATCTTACTGCACAAGCAGCGAACCGCCAAGGTGACGTGGTAGTGGTATCCCTGGCTTTCCACCATCGTACTGTCAGGCTACGCCCATCCTAGCCCGATGCTGCCGCGCGTCCCGCAACGTCTGCTGACCCGCGCCCTATCCGTGCTATAATCTCACTGAGCTGTCCGCCGGAACCGTGCGGAAAGGCAACGATGCAAGTCATACTGACCCATGAGAATGCAGACTTCGACGCCATTGCGAGCCTCCTGGCTGCGCATAAGATCTACCCTGGGGCACAGCCGATCCTGCCCCATCGAGTCAACCGCAACGTCCAGGCTTTCTTGTCTCTATATGGGCCGGGGCTGCCGCTACTCGATCCGGATGCACTTCCGAGGGGCCAGCACGTCCAGCGCGTCATTCTCGTCGATACCCAGAAGCTAACGTTTGTGCGGGGCATGGGCAAGGACATTAGCCAGGTGTCGGTCATCGATCATCACACACCCCCCGACGTCGCACCTGAGAACTGGCAGTTCCAATGCGAACCGCTAGGAGCAGCTACCACGCTCCTCATTGAAGCCATCTCGACACGCTTGATCCCTGTGTCTCCGGTGGAGGCCACCCTGATGTTGGCGGGGATCTACGAAGATACCGGCAACCTCACCTACGCATCGACGACACCCCGCGACCTACGGGCGGCTGCCTGGTTGATAGATCAGGGCGCCGATCTTGAGGTGGCCACAGAGTTTCTCGACCACCCACTGACGCCTGCTCAACAGGAGATCTACGAGGGGCTCAAAGAGCATATGGAGACGCTTGAGGTCGATGGGCATCCGGTCATCCTCACCTGGGCTGTTTCACCGCCCGATACCGAAGAGGAGATCTCCACCTTGGCCCACAAGCTGCGCAACTTGCTGGAGCCCAGCGCCCTGTTCGTCGCAGTCGAGATTGGCGACAATACTCAGTTGGTCGCTCGCAGTACGACCGACGATATCAACGTTGCGGCGGTGGCAGAGCACTTCGGCGGCGGCGGGCACGATCGCGCCGCTGCCGCGCTGATCCGCGACCGCACCGCGGCGAATGTCGTGGCCGACCTGCGGCAATCCCTATCCGACTTCGTCCAACCGCGCATCAAGGTGCGCGACCTGATGTCCTACGGCGTCCGAACGGTCGAGCCCGGCGAAGCAATTGCCAGCGTAGCCCAACAGATGCTGCAAACCGGCCACGAGGGCTTCCCGGTCATCAATGAGGCTGGGCGAGTCATCGGCCTCGTGACGCGCAATGCTGTCGACCGCGCGCACCAGCACCAGCTCGAGGCCCAGCCGGTGCGCCGTGTTATGCAGCCAGGATCGGTCTACGTGTCTCCGGGAGATTCCGCCGAGCGGGTACGCGCCCTGATGATCCAGACAGGCTGGGGACAGATCCCGGTGGTACGCGACGGTCGCGTGGTCGGCGTGGTCACACGTACCGATATGATTCGCCTTCAGCCCTCGACCCAGACCGCCGAACGGCAACGCATTGCGCACCTGATGGCTGAAGCCTTCTCTGGCCCCCTCCTGTCATTGATCCGCCGGATCGGCGGAGAGGCAGCGGAGTCGGGCTACATGATCTACTTCGTTGGCGGGATTGTGCGCGACCTCCTGCTTGGGCACAACATCACCGACGTCGACCTCGTTGTCGAGGGCGACGCGATACACCTGACCAAGAGAATGGCCAAGCTCTATGGCGGTGACGTGCGAAGCCACAGCCGGTTCGGTACGGCGAAGTGGCTGTTGCCCGACGACATCTGGGACAGGCTGCGCCAGGAGATGGCTGTCGCCGGGCGGCGCGCAGGTCGCGGCGCAGGCGAACCGTCTGTCGCCGGCGAGAACAACCACGCGAATCTTCCGCAGTTCATCGATCTGGTGACGGCCCGCACCGAGTTCTATGAACACCCCACCGCGCTGCCGATGGTTGCCCGGAGCTCCATCCAACAGGACCTGCATCGTCGTGATTTCACCATCAACACACTCGCGATCCGGCTTGATCCGCAGCGTTGGGGCGAACTGCTGGACTTCTACGGGGGTCGCGCCGACATCGAGGCGGGGATCATTCGCGTGCTACACAGCCTCAGCTTCGTTGAGGACCCGACGCGCATCCTCCGCGCGGCTCGCTTCGAGGTGCGTCTGGGTTTCCAAATCGACCAGCGCAGCGAGAGCCTGATTGCCGATGCACTTCCGCTGCTCGACCGCGTCACGTCCGAGCGCATCCGCCATGAGTTTGACCTCATCTTCGAGGAGTCGAAGCCCGAAGCTGTGCTCGAGCGGCTTGCGGACATGGGAGCGCTGCAACAGATACACGCGGATCTGATTTGCAGCGACTGGCTAAGGGAACGCTTTCGGCGCCTGAGGGAAGACCTCGATCGTGATGTGTGGAACGGTGCAGAAGGCGTAGACCGCCGGACGCTTTACTGGGCACTCTTTCTGTTCCGGCTGGACTCACGAGCTTTCCACCAGGTGCGCCACCGCCTCAGACTGCCGCGCCAACTGGCGGATCTCCACGAAGCCCAACACCCTATCTTCGAGGCCCTGGCACAGCTACCAAACACCGATCGAGTCAGCCATATCGTGACCTTGCTGGAGCCATTCAGCGTGGGGGCACTGGCCCTAGCATGGTTGGTCAGCGATGACGAAGGAGCGCGTGCGAGACTTGTGACCTTTGCGCGTGAGTGGCGGCACGTGCAACCGGCCCTCGATGGCGATGATTTGAAGGCTATGGGGTTTCGGCCGGGACCCCAGTTTCGGGAAATCCTCCGCATGCTGCGAGACGCGCGCCTGGATGGCATCGTCGCTACGGCGGAAGACGAAGAGGCCCTGGTGAAGGCGCAGTTCGGGCTCGCCGACTAGGCCCGCCCTGCAACGGAGGTCGTAAGCGTGGCACTTCATTATCCATCCTACCAGGCACTGCGGCTCGCAGATCGGATTCTCGAGACGGTCGCCGAGCGGGTTCCGGGCTACCAGGGGCGTCTGGGTGCCAGATGGTACTGGCGCCTCAACGGCGGAATTCTGGTGACCTACCGGCTGGACTACACTGTGACAGAACAGCGGTGGGACGTCTTGCGTGCTGAAGCCGTGACCCCAGGCGTGGGGCACTTCAGCGCCGCGGACTTCCCGTTTGGCGTGTACGGCACACTGGTCGAGTCGCCCCCCTTCATCCACGATCTGGATGGCGAGGCGGAGTGGTCGAACCGGCTCTACTTCCAGATGGGGCATCTGATCGAGGACGCGAGCGTGTGGATGGAGGCCCTCCTGGCGTCCGTGCTGGCGCCCCAGGTTCGCCCACCCACTTCCTTCCCGGCGCTGACACGCCTGGAGCGCGAGCTGGTCTCGTATGCGGTGGAGCACCTCAATGGCAACTTCACGGTGCGCGCCCTGCACCAGGCCTTCGGCCCCGCCATCTCTCATAGGGCGTTGACCAAGCTCGCGCAGACGTGGGAAGCAGTGGGTCTCCTGACCGAACACCCCCGAAAGGTGACGGTCGCCCTGCGGGCGCTCGTGGATCAGACGTCCTAGCAAGCCAGGCGCCCCGTCGCTGCGCGGCGCGACGGGGCGCTTTCTCTGCCGCGGAAGCGTGATAGACTCATACAAAGTCGCCCACTGATCACATGGGAGATAGATAACCTGAACTAGTGGAGGAATAGTATGCCGAAGAGCGATCTGGATCAACGTTGTATCAACGCGCTACGCGTCCTAGCAATGGACGGCGTTCAGAAGGCCAACTCGGGTCACCCAGGGATGCCAATGGGCATGGCCGATGTCGCCTACGTTCTCTGGACGCGTCACCTTAAGCACAACCCCAAAAACCCCAAGTGGCCCAACCGCGATCGTTTCGTGCTCTCGGCGGGACACGGTTCGATGCTGCTCTATAGCCTGCTCCACCTCACGGGCTACCCAATGTCGCTCGAGGACCTGAAGCAGTTCCGTCAGTGGGGAAGCAAGACGGCGGGCCATCCCGAATACGATATCGAGGTCGGGATCGAAACGACGACTGGCCCGCTTGGACAGGGTTTCGGCAACGGAGTTGGTATGGCCATTGCCGCACGGCATCTAGCTGCCCGCTTCAACCGACCCGGCTATCCCCTCTTCGAGAACTGGATCTATGCAATCGTCTCGGACGGTGACCTTATGGAGGGTGTCTCACAGGAAGCCGGTTCATTGGCAGGCCACCTGGGACTCGATAACATCATCTTCTTCTACGACGATAATGAGATCTCAATCGAAGGGAGCACAGAGCTCGCCTTTTCAGAAGAGGTGCCGGGGCGTTTCCGAGCTTACGGCTGGCACGTCCAGGAGATCGACGGACACGACACTGACGCTATTGAACAGGCCATTAGGACCGCAAAAGCCGCCAAGGGTCAGCCCCATCTCATCGCGTGTCATACCCACCTCGCCTATGGCAGCCCGAATATGCACGATGATGCCGAAGCACACGGCGCCGCCCTGGGTGAGGAGGAGGTCCGCCTGACAAAAGAGGCGCTCGGATGGCCCTCGCTCGAACCGTTCCACGTTCCGGACGACGTCATCGCCCACTATCGCCTGGCAGTGCCGCAAGGACAGCGCGCGGAGGCGATATGGCGCGATATGATGACGAACTACGAGCAGCAGTTCCCCGAAGAGGCCAGAGAGCTCAACCGGGTCCTCAGCGGCAGGCTGCCGGAGAACTGGCAATCGGCGATCCCCTCTTTCCGTACCGATGACCGCCCCGCGGCGACCCGATCGGTATCGGGCAAGGTCATCGAGGCTCTGGCTCCCGTCGTCCCCGAACTCATGGGAGGGTCGGCCGATCTTGCGCCTTCCACCAAGACCTACATGAGTGGGTTCGGCGACTTCCAGAAAGACACACCCGAAGGCCGGAACATGCGTTTCGGCGTACGGGAGCACGGTATGGGGGCTATCCTCAATGGTATGGCTCTCTACGGCGGCGTGCGTCCCTATGGTGCCACGTTCCTGATCTTCTCGGACTACATGCGCCCGTCCGTACGGCTGGCAGCGCTGATGGGATTGCCGGTGATCTACGTATGGACGCACGACTCCGTCTTCCTCGGTGAGGATGGGCCGACCCACCAACCCATTGAACAGCTGATGTCGCTGCGCATCATCCCAAACAACACGGTCATTCGGCCCGCCGACGCTAACGAGACCGCTGCCGCCTGGAAAGTGGCATTGCAGCACGCCGACGGGCCTGTTGGTCTGATCCTCTCGCGCCAGAACCTGCCCGTCCTGCCGGGAACCGCGGAGAAAGCTATGGAAGGCGTAGCCCGCGGCGCCTACGTTCTCAGCGACTCACCACTCGATCGTGTTGACATCATCCTCATCGCCACCGGATCCGAGGTCGCGGACGCTCTGGCTGCCCAAAAACTCCTCGCGGAACGCCGGGTGGGCGCTCGAGTCGTCAGCATGCCTTCCTGGGAGCTCTTCGACCAGCAGCCTGTCTTCTACAAGCTAACGGTCTTCCCGGACGACGTCATCAAGCGCCTGGCAGTGGAAGCTGGCACGCCACTGGGCTGGGAGCGCTATGTGGGTAGCTACGGTGACGCCATCGGAATCGACCACTTCGGGGCCTCGGCGCCGTACAAACGCATCAAGGAAGAGTTCGGCTTCACCGCAGAGCGCATCGCCGAACGGGCTCAACGACTCATGGCGGAGTAGCACGTTGCTGGATCGTCTACGTCGCACGTGGGCAAACCTGCGTTCTTCCAGGTTTGCCCACGGTGCTTATATCATGCGTGCAGCGTTGTGGAGCGTCGTAGTCCTCACCTACGCCGCCACAACCGCACGCGACGTCCTGCCCGCAGACAGCGGCGAGTTCCAGTTGATCACCGCCCGCTGGGGCATCGCCCACCCACCGGGCTATCCCCTCTACACGATGGTCGGCGCGCTCTGGGTGCGCCTCCTCCCCATAGGTTCGCTCCCGTTCCGCCTGAACCTGCTCAGCGCCGTGGTGGCAGCGACAACCCTCGTCATTGTGGCGGAGACCATCGCGGTGTGGGCGCAGTCGCTCGGCATCGCTGGCAACCGCGCACGCCGGGGCGCCGTGGTCGCCGCACTGGCGCTGGGCCAGGCGACAACGTTCTGGGCCCAGGCGACCACCGCCAATATCCGGATGCCCACGCTTCTTTTCGTCTCCTGGGGCTACCTGGCGCTGGCACGTCTGCGGGCCGCCCGCGAATCCAGCACACAGCAGGATCGGGCGCTCATGGGCCTGGCGATTGCCACCGGACTCGGCGTCGGGCACCATCCTTCGCTGGCCTTTGTGGCAGCTGGCTGGAGCCTGTACGTGCTCCTCGAGGCCCCGAGTCTGGTGCGTACACCCAGGCGCTGGGCAAGACCTCTCCTGATAGCCGCCGCGAGCTGGATCATACCCCATCTGTACCTGCCGATCCGGGGAAGTATGTCAGGTGTCCCCCTCGACCCCGGAGGACTGGCGACCTGGCAGGGCTTCTGGAATCACGTCCTGGCGCGAGGCTTCGGCGGAGATATGTTCGCCTTCGCGAACGCCTATGACCTGCGGCTGCGCTTGCCGCTCTTGCCCACGCTCTTTCGGATGCAGTTCCCGGTTCTCGTGCTGTTGGCGATGGCCGGCGCTGGTCTGTGGCTGCTG
>JAXDDO010000006.1:0-83804 GCA_034676805.1 Anaerolineae bacterium
GTCTCGTGCACTGTACGTCGAGGATTCCAAGGAGTCTGTCCCCCATCTCCAACGGCAGCGCCAGCTCTGACTGCGTATTGGACAGGACGTCAGCTTTGACATAGCGGCTGTCCTCATCGACACGATTCACACAGACCGGCTCGCGATGGCCCGACGCCCACCCCACCAGCCCGGCCTTACCCACCTCCAGGCGGCAGCCCTCGGCTATGAGCTGCCGCCCGGCCTCGCCGGTGCCGGCACGCGCGTCGAGGTAGCGGCCACTCTCATCGGTGAGGAACACACCCACGTAATCGTAACCGAAGGCCTCCTGCACCGTTTCCACGACGTGTTCCAGCAAAGCGTCGAGATCGAGAAAGGTCGTGATGCTGTGCCCAACTGTGATCAGCGTCTCCAGATGGCGCGCCCGTTGCCGGAGCATCTGAGCGCGCATCTCCGCCTCGTCTCGCAAAGCCTCGAGGTGCCGGTATGTGCGCAGCCGCGTGGCCTGCAGGATCAGGCCCAGAGCGGCGCCCGAGAAAAGGGCGAACCCGAAATGGCGCCAAGTAGGGAGCGCAAGCGCGGGCCCGGCCAGGATCAACCAGCCGGCAAGCGTCACGACGATGAGTACAACGAGCATGGGTATCGAGAGGAAGAGAAAACCCGCGCCAACCAGCAGCAGGATCAGGTTGGTGGTCTGGAGCGGGTCGCCGGTCACACCCAGGTGCACCAGGCTGTTAGCGAGCACTAACGCCGCGACGAGCCCCGAGAGCACATGACCGGTCATCGGGCTGAAGCTGTTCCGCCGGTGTACCACGCCGAAGATGCCGAACATCGCCAGGGCTGTCAGCAGGGCCATGGGGACCAGTATCCGCGCTATGGGAGCCGGATACTGCAGGTGGCCCAGGGCGAAGAGGAGGTATAGCCCCCCCAGGACCACAGTTGAGACACCCAGCCCATCCAGCAACATCCGGGCCAGTTGCCCCCCGTTGGACGCTTCCGCGGACCCGCGATTCGACCGCCAGCCCGTCGATTGTTGATCAACCGTGTGCTGGTTCATGGAATCCACGTCTGGCTCGCTTGCCGTCTTGCCCGAGCTGGGTGAGGCACACATCGCTCCCATTATACACGGCAATCAGATGCCCAACAAAGGCCCTCCAAGGTCTCGCGGGAGACCCTGGAGGGCACAAGGGTTCGATTTCAGGCCAAGGCGAAGCGATCTTACCAGGCGTACGCTTCCGGGGCAGAGCCTCCCGGGCCGGGGAAGATCCGATCGAGTTCGGCCAACACGTCGTCAGACAGCGTGATCTCCAGGGCCCGCAACGCGCCTTCCGCCTGTTCAAGCGTTCGCGGGCCGATGATCGGCGCGGTGACGACAGGATTGTGCAGCAACCAGGCCAACGCCACGTTGGCAGGCGCCTCGCCGAGGCTGTCACACAGGCCCTCATAGGCCTCCAACTTCGCCCGGTGCGTGTCGACACGGGCGTGCATCCGCTCGGAACCGCGGCGCCCCTCGGTTACATTTTTCAGCGCACCGGCGAGAAATCCGCCGGCCAGCGGGCTATACGGAATGACCCCCAGGCCATAGGCCTGCGCCGCAGGCAAGACCTCCAGCTCCACGGTACGCGCATCCAGGTTGTAGAGGCTCTGTTCCGACACTAGACCCATGAAGTGGCGTTGCTGGGCAGCTTCCTGCGCCTGGACAATGTGCCACCCCGCGAAGTTGCTGCTGCCGACGTAGATGACCTTACCCTCGCGCACCAGTTGCTCCATAGCCTGCCAGATCTCCTCCCAGGGCGTGTCGCGCTGGATGTGGTGCATCTGATAGAGGTCGATATGGTCGGTCTGGAGCCGCCGCAGGCTATCCTCACAGGCCTGGCGTATGTGGTATGCCGAGAGCCCACGTTCGTTCGGGCCGTCTCCCATCCCATTGTAGACCTTGGTCGCCAGCACGATCTGCTCACGCCGCCGCCCACCTTGAGCCAGCCAACGCCCGATGATCTGCTCGGTCACGCCCTCGCCACGTCTGCGACCGTAGACATTCGCGGTATCGAAGAAGTTGATCCCGTGTTCCAGGGCGCGATCCATGATTGTGTGGCTGTCTTCCTCGCTCGTGTGAGGTCCGAAGTTCATGGTCCCCAGACATAGCCGGCTTACCTTCAGGCCCGTGCGTCCAAGGTATACGTAGTCCATCCTGTCCCTCCTTGTACAGTGATAGTGGAATATCGTATTGTCATTATAATACATACCCAATGAAGACACTCCTCGTGATGCGTCACGCAAAGTCAAGCTGGCAGAATACCGGTGTTCCCGACCACGACCGGCCCCTCAAGCTCAGGGGCAAAGTCGATGCGCCACAGATGGGGCGATTCCTGCGCGACCAGGGATTGACACCTCAGTTGATCATCAGCTCCACCGCCAAGCGGGCACGCAAGACCGCCAAGCTGGTGGCGCAAGCGTGTGGATATGAGAGTGGCATAGAGCTCGAGGATGAGCTCTATAACGCCGGACCGACGAGCTACATCCGGGTCCTTCAGGGTATCGACGACCAGTACCACCAAGTCATGGTCGTCGGACACAACCCCGGCCTGGAACTGCTCTTGGAGGTCCTCACCGGAGCACCGGCGAGGATGCCCACGGCAGCGCTCGCACGCCTCGAGCTGCCCATAGACTCCTGGGCGGAGGTCAGAGAGTATGTCGGCGGGACCCTGGTGGATCTGTGGACCCCGAAGACGCTCAGGAACGGCTCAGGGTAGGATCGCGGGCTTCTGGTAGGGACCGCCAGCCAGATCGTCCCAGTATGCGCGAGCCTCGAGCGCGCCGTAGGAGAAGATCACGTGTCCCGGTGCCCCCGCCACACGCGCGGTCAAAATGCGCGCGGCGATTGCCGCGAAATCGTCGTAGTGCGCCCCGATGCCAGGATAGACGGGCCGGCCCGCCGCATCATCGACGAAGTCACGCATCAGCGTCTCCCAGTTTGCCAGGTCGTCCGGCACGCTCCCGTAGAGCATCGGTGCAATCGCGTCGACGGCCCCTGAGACCAGCCAGCCCTTTGAGTCCTGATAGTAATCCGTGTACCCCTCAGTGAGCCCCCAACCCCATGCGTCGAGATAATAGGGCCAAACGGCAGCGGAGACCTCCGCCGCTGGACGCAGATCGTGAACCGCATCGTGGAGGCGCTGCACCAACGCCGTCACCTGATCTCGCTGCCACTGGTCGCGCGCGGGAGTCCGAGCTTCTCCTGCTGCCGCGTTGCTGTACGGGTCGTATGAGTAGCCAGGTCCGGCATAGCGCACCAGGTCCAGGTGCACACCGTCGACGGGGTAGCGCGCGACGATATCCTGCACCACGGCAGTCACGTGATCCGCCACCAGCGCCACACCGGGGCTGGCCCACAGGTATTGCCCGGGCGCCAGGGGCATCGGCTGGGGCCCGGCGAGCCCGGAGCCCTCAAGATACTGGCGCCACGAATACCCGAGAGCGTACTCGCCCGGGTGTTCCAGGTAGGATGGGCCGTACGTGAACAGGTCGAACATCTGCGGTGGCGTCGTGGCTGGAGGCCAGAGTTGGCCCTGGTCCGCGCTCGAGGGGGACTGCCAGGCCGTGTAGACATTGACGTAGGCGTGCACCTCCAACCCCGCTGCATGCCCCTGTGTCAGCATGCGCGCCAGAGGATCCCAACCCGGGTCGAGCCCGAGCGTTTCGGAGATCGGCCCGGCGCTCAGGCGGGCGGCCCACGGCTCCAGGCCGGGGGTATAGTAAGCATCTCCGGCTGCACGCACCTGGAAGAACACCGTGTTGAAGCCCGCAGCCGCAATCTTGGCAACCATCGCGTCGATCGTCTCGGGGACGGGTGCCTCGTCAAGGCGTGTCCAATCGTACCGCGTGATCCACAGGGCGCGGCGCTCCACCATGGGCAGTTCGGGCGAGCGCATCACCAAGGGAAGGTGAAGGGTGGGTGTCAAAGTGCCGGTGACGCTGAGCGATGGACGGCTGACCGGCGCGATGCGTTCAAGGGTTGGCGTCACGTCGGCGGGCGGACCGGACCGTGCCGGGGTCGACTCGCCGGTCAAGGTCGCGCCGTAGATCGCGTACCACGCCTCGGCCCGCCCCATCTGCCCGGCCAGCACCTCGAAGCTCGCCGCTCCGACCGGGCCGGTAGGCCCGCTTTCACGAACACCGGTGCCCTCTCGCACAGCACCAGGTAGCCCCAGCGCCAACACAACGAGGCACAGGCTTACCAGGCGCGCAGCGCAGCACACAGACTTCCTTCCGGGCATAGGGTACGGCCTCCCTGAGTTTGCCCGACTGTACCCCCATATTCGGAAGCGCACAACCCACACTCAGTGCCGTTGACTCCGACGCATAAGACCTTATACTTGGAGCGAAACGTCCGGTGTTGAAGCCGGTTTTCGAGGAGGCGTGTGACCCGTGCCGGAAGACGACGTCGATACACTGCTACCCGGAGCCGTACAGGACTTTCATAGGGCCAGGCGCCGGGCCGCGATGCAGGAGCTCATCGGGCGGCTTACAGGCGAGCCAGTAGATCTGCTGTCGTACGAGGAGGTACGGCAGAGATTGAAAGCCAACGCCCGCGCAGAACGAGGGCTGCGCGACATCCCCATCTCCGCGATCATCGGCAGTGTGGGGCGGTATAATGACTTCACCCGTGATTTCCTCCCCCGGCAAGTCAGTGACGCCCACCGTTGGGCCCGCATCAAGATCGCCGCCACCGGCCTGACAGGCCTGCCGCCCATCGAGGTCTACCAGATCGGTGAGGTCTATTTCGTTCGCGACGGCAACCATCGCGTCTCCGTTGCGCGCGAGCTGGGCAGCCAATACATCCAGGCCTACGTAACCGAGATCCAGACCGACGTCCCACTGACGACCTCGATGAACCCCGACGACCTGATCCTCAAAGCCGAGCATGCTGAGTTCATCCGCTGGGCAGATATCCGCAGGCTGCTTCCCGGCGTGGATCTCACGCTGACCGCCCCCGGTAAATACGACGCGCTCAAGGAACACATCAGCGTACACCGGTACTACATGGGGCTCGAGCAACAACGCGAAATCCCCCTGAGCGAGGCCGTGGCGCACTGGTATGAGACCGTCTACCGGCCGGTCGTTGACGCCATCCAGAGCCGGGGCATCCTGCGCGACTTTCCGGAGCGCACCGAGGCGGACCTATATCTCTGGCTGGCAGAGCATCGATCTGCGCTACAGCACGCGCTCGGTTGGCAGGTAGAGCCCGGAGAGGCGGCCGAGGATCTGGCCGAGGAATTCAGCACCAAGCCCGAGCGAGTCCTCGCGCGCGTGGGTGAGAAGATCGCCAACGCGCTGGCGCCCGAAGGGCTGGGGCTGACGGCATCGCCGCCCGGTGAATGGCGCGAGAAACGCGTCAGTCGTGATGGAGAACCGCCGCGGCATCTCTTCCGCAACATCCTGGTGACGTTGGATGGCCGAGAGAGCGGCTGGCTGGCGCTCGACCAGGCACTGGAGCTGGCACGCTGCGAGGAGGGGCGCATCTTGGGACTGCACGTCGTGCCCTCGCAGTCTGATCGCCAGAAGGATGACGTGGTTGCGCTGAACGAAGGGTTCGAGCAGCGCTGCCGGGCCGCCGGTATCCAGGGCGAGCTTGCGATCAGCGCCGGCCCCATCACACACCAGATTACCCAGCGTGCCCGCTGGGCGGATCTGGTGGTGGCACCGCTCAACTTCCCGCCGGGCACAGGCCCGATCGCCAAGCTGCGTTCCGGCTTCCGCACCATAATCGTCAGCGCTTCGTGTCCGGTGTTGGCGATTCCCACGCCGCTCTTTCCCCTCTCCAGCGTGTTGCTTGCCTTTGATGGCAGCCCCAAGAGCCGCGAGGCGCTCTTCGTGGCCACCTATATGGCATCCAACTGGCCCGAAATCGAGCTGGTGGTGCTCTCATCCGGGCCAGAGAAAGATGTCGTCATGCGCACCCTGGATACTGCCGCCAGTTACCTGGAAGAACACGACGTGACGGCAGAACTCATTTCCATGGACCTGAGCGACGTTGCCGCGGGAATCCGCGAGGTTGCCGAGGCGCACAATAGCAGCGTTGTCGTGATGGGCGGTTACGGTTACAACGCCGTCCTCGAGGTTATGTTGGGTAGCACGGTCAACGATGTCCTGCGCACCACCCGCCGTCCCACCCTGATCTGCCGCTAGGTAACAGCGTCGACCGTCGTCTGCCCGCTCGTTCACGAAAGGAGCGCGCGATGGTCAGATACTTCGTAAGTCCGGATGAAGTGGAGACCCAGGTCTTCGGCTGGGGCAATCTGAAGTGGCTCAGTGCCCCAAACGTCACCGGTGCGCAGGCGTTTAGCGCCGGCATCGTGCTCTTGGCCCCAGGCAAGGGCCATGCCACGCACGCCCACCCCGGCACTGAAGAGATCCTCTACTGCGTATCGGGCTACGGCACGCAGACGGTGGCCGGAGAGACCCAGCCGCTGTCGCCGGGGATGATGGTCTTTATTCCCGATGGCGTCGAGCATAGCACCATCAACACCGGCTGGGAGATGCTCAAGCTCGTCGCAATCTACGCCCCGCCTGGCCCGGAGATCGAGCTCCGCGAGCTACCGGACTGCACAGTGCTGCCCCCCGGCGAGTTACCGGGGTAGCTTTCAGCAATCAGTCACCGGCAGGGAGCACGGAACAGGCGGGAAGACGCCGACTTCCTCGCTGACTGGTCGGGAGGTCTTTCTGCTTGCTGAATGGTTCCGCTGACGGCTGATCGCGTCTCTCACAGAAAGGAGCGTAAGCTATGGCCAAGACAGTGGTGATCGTGGGCGCCCTGGATACCAAGGGCAGGGAATTCGCCTTTGTGAAGCAAGTCATCGAGCAAGCGGGAGTGGCTACGTTGGTCGTCGACTTCGGCGTCATGGGCGAGCCCGCCTTCCCGCCCGACGTGACCCGGGCTGAAGTGGCCGCGGCAGCCGGCGGCGATCTGGCCTATCTGGCCACTGGCAACCATAAGGACGAGGCCATGGCCATCATGGCCAAGGGCCTGGCACAAGTCGTCGAACAGCTCTACGAGGCAGGCAGACTCGACGGCATCATTGGTATGGGGGGCAGCGGAGGAACGTCCATCGCGACCGCCGGCATGCGCGCCCTACCGGTGGGGATCCCCAAGGTGATGGTTTCAACGGTTGGCGGCGGTGATGTCAGCGCCTACGCGGGCACCCGCGACATCACGTTCATGCCGTCCATCGTCGACGTAGCCGGCATTAACAGCATCAGCCGCCGCATCTATGCCAACGCCGCGGGCGCGATCGCCGGGATGGTTACAGCCGTTGCGCCCGCCCCCGAGGAGGAGCGCCCCCTCGTCACAGCCTCGATGTTCGGCAACACGACCGCCTGCGTCGATCGTGCCCGTGAGGTGGTCGAGGCCAAGGGCTACGAGGTTCTGGTCTTCCACGCCACAGGCACCGGCGGGCGCACGATGGAAGCCCTGATCGGCGACGGTTACATTCGCGGTTCGCTAGATTTGACAACGACGGAGTTGGCCGACGAAGTCTGCGGTGGTGTCTTCAGCGCGGGGCCCGACCGCTGCATGGCTGCCTCGCGCGCCGGGGTTCCCGCGGTGATCGCCCCGGGCTGTGTGGATATGGCCAACTTCTGGTCGATCGACATGGTGCCGGAACGCTATAAGCACCGCAACCTGTACCAGTGGAACCCCAACGTGACGCTGCTGCGCACGAACGTCGACGAGAACCGCCGCATCGGCGAGATGATCGCGGCAGCCGCCAACGCCGCCACGGCTCCCGTGGCCATCGTCCTGCCGCTCCGGGGCGTCTCGATGCTCGACGGCATCGGTGCGAACGGCATGCCGAACGCGTTTTGGGACCCGGAAGCGGACAGAGCGTGCTTCGATGCCATCAAGGCCAACGTGCACCCCGACATCCCCGTCATCGAGATAGACCACAACATCAACGACATGGCCTTCGCCGATGCGTGCGCAGAGCTGTTACTGGGTATGCTCAAGGGCTAACAGACAACGTCTGACAGACATGGTAAGCAAGGAGGCTAACCTATGGCGTTTATCACTCGTGATCAGGCGCTCACACGGCTGCGAAAGACGATGGCGCAGAAGATCCCAATTATCGGCTGCGGCGCAGGGACGGGTATCTCCGCCAAATTCGCCGAACGGGGTGGCGCCGACCTGATCATCATCTACAACTCGGGCCGCTATCGCATGGCGGGCCGGGGGTCGCTCGCGGGGCTGATGCCCTACGGAGACGCCAACGGCATCGTCGTCGAGATGGCGGCAGAGGTCTTGCCGGTCGTCCAGGACACGCCCGTGCTGGCCGGCGTGTGCGGCACCGATCCGTTCCGCCTGATGCCGCTCTTCATCAAGCAGCTCAAGGAGATGGGCTTCACGGGCGTGCAGAACTTCCCCACGGTTGGCCTGATTGATGGCGACTTCAGGGCCAATCTCGAGGCCACGGGAATGGGCTACGACAAGGAAGTCGAGGCGATCCGCATCGCCCACGGCCTGGACATGCTCACCTGCCCCTACGTGTTCGACGCTGCCGATGCTGCGGCTATGGCGAAGGCCGGCGCTGACGTCCTGGTCGCGCACGTAGGGCTCACGACCTCCGGCTCCATCGGCGCGGGCGTGGCCATGACGATGGAGGAGGCTATCGCCAAGGTGATGGCGGTGTACGACGCCGGCATGTCCGTTCGCGACGACATCATCGTCATCTGCCACGGTGGGGTTTTCGACGAGCCCGCCAATGTGGGCAAGGCGCTCCTGCGGATGCCCGGTATCGCCGGATTCTTCGGCGCCTCCAGCATCGAGCGTCTCCCGACCGAACGGGCGATCACCGGACAGGTGAAGGACTTCAAGGCCATTCGGCTCGTCTAGCGCTGGGGGCTCCGGATCCGATCGATGGACATCGACCTCAACTGCGACATGGGCGAAAGCTTCGGGCGGTATAGTCTGGGCCACGACGAAGCGCTTCTGCGGATCGTGACCTCGGCCAACATCGCCTGTGGCTGCCATGCAGGCGACCCGGTGGTAATGCGGCGCACGGTGGCTTTGGCTGCGGAGCACGGCGTGGCCGTGGGGGCCCATCCAGGCTATCCCGACCTGCAGGGATTCGGACGGCGAGCGCTGGCGATGGCGCCCGAGGAGCTGGAGGCAAGCGTGCTCTACCAGCTTGGCGCCCTGTCGGCGTTCGCCGTCATGGCGGGGGTGCCGCTCGCGCACGTCAAGCCTCACGGCGCGCTCTACAACGCCGCTGCCGTGGACGAAGTCGTTGCAGGGGCGGTAGCGCGTGCGGTCGCCGCCTTCGACCCCACCCTCATCGTGGTAACGCTGCCCGGTTCGGCTCTTGTCAATGCCGCCGGCGCGCTGGGCCTGCGCGTCGCTCTCGAGGGATTCGCCGACCGTGCTTATACGAGCGCCGGCACCCTTGTGCCGCGGCCCCAGCCAGGCGCCGTGATCCACGATCCGGAGGAGGCCGCCGCCAGGGCTATCCGTATGGTGACCGAGGGCCGGATCGACGCAATCACCGGCGAGTCCGTGCCTGTTCAGATCGACACCTTGTGCGTTCACGGCGACACACCCAACGCCCCCGACATCGCCCGGGCCCTGCGCGCGCGCTTGACGGCGGCCAACGTGACCATCAGGAGCCTGTGAGCCCGGACGCCAGCTACCCACGCATCCTACCGGTCGGCGAGGCAGCGGTTACCGTTGAGTTCGGCGACCGTGTCGACGTTGCGCTGAACCGCCAGGTGCATGCGCTGGACGCTCGCCTGCGCGCCGACCCTGTTGCGGGGATCGTCGAGACGGTGCCCACCTACCGCTCGCTGCTCGTGATCTACGATCCCCAACAGATTGGGGCTGGGGCGCTGGAGACCGCGCTTGCTCGCGAGGCGCAGCGTGTGCAGGCAGCGAGGCCGGCAGCCGAAGGCTGGAACAGCGCCGAAATCCATACCGCCGTCCAGGATGCCACGTCGCCCATCGTCGAGATACCGGTCCGCTACGGCGGAGAGACCGGGCCTGATCTCGGCGATGTGGCCACGCACTGCGGCCTGACGGAGGCGGAGGTGGTCGAGCAGCATACAGCGCCCCTCTACCAGGTGGCGATGTTGGGGTTCGCGCCGGGTTTCGCCTACCTCCTCGGGCTCCCAACGTCGCTCACGACGCCACGCTTGGCCACGCCGCGGCTACGCATCCCGGCGGGAAGCGTGGGTATCGCGGGATGGCAGACAGGGCTGTATGCCCTGAGCACGCCAGGCGGTTGGCGCATCATCGGCCGAACCGACCTGGTGCTCTTCGACCCAGAGCGCAGCCCACCGTTCACGCTCGACGCCGGCGTCCGGGTGCGCTTCGTGTCGGTATGAGCGCGTTCGCGGTCCGGACAACGCTACAAGGTGCCCAGGAGGACCGGGCGTGACCCTGCAGATCGTTGATCCGGGGTTTCTGACGACGGTTCAGGACATGGGGCGCCATGGCTGGGCTCGCTACGGCATCCCACCCTCCGGGCCGATGGACGCCGCAGCCGCGTCGGCAGCCAATATCCTCGTGGGTAACCCCGCAGACGCGGCTCTCCTGGAGATCACGCTCCTCGGGCCGGCACTGTGGCCGCAGTGCGACGTGTTGATCGCCGTATGTGGAGCGACGTTCGAGCTATGGGCCGGGGAGCTGCGGGTACCAGCCTGGCACGCGGTCTTCGTGCGCGCGGGGCACAGCGTGCGCTTCGCACAGCGACAGGCCGGGGCGAGGGCCTATCTGGCCGTGGCAGGCGGGATCGCTGCCCCACCTTTCCTTGGCTCGCGCGCCACCTATCTGCCGGGCGGGTTTGGCGGTTGGCACGGACGGGCGCTGCAGCGGGGAGACAGACTACCCATCGGGCCGGATCCTGCAGGGCGACCGGCACACGCCCTCCTGACCGATGCGGGGATGGCTTGGCCCAGATCGCAACGCCCGGCCTATACCGCTATGCCGACGCTGCGTGTCGTGCTGGGCCCCCAACACGACGCCTTCGAGCCGGAGGCAATCCACCGGTTCCTCGGTGAACCCTATACAGTGACCCCGAGGGCGGATCGTATGGGCATCCGCCTCCAGGGCCGTCCCCTGGCTCACCGCGGCCCCGCCGAGATCGTCTCCGACGGCTTGGTGACGGGCAGCGTGCAAGTGCCTCCCGATGGACAGCCCATTGTGATGATGGTGGACCACCAGACAACAGGCGGCTATCCCAAGATCGCTACTGTGATACGGCCCGACCTGCCGCTGCTGGCGCAGAGCCTCCCCGGCGACGTTGTGCGCTTCGCACCAATAGGGTTGCGGGAAGCTCAAGCCCTGCTGCGCCAGTCGGTAGCGGCTCCGCCATCTTAGGGAGCACACGGCCGAACCGCGCCGGCGTTCGCCAACGGAGGAACGTCTACGCTCAGTCCTGAGGTGCCCAGCCCTGGGCTTCCAGGGCCGCGCGGGTAGCATCCCACGGAACCTCGTGAGGCGCCTGCCCCGCCAGCGCACCGAGCGCTGCAACCGTGCCGGCAGCCTGGCCCATCGCGACGGCGTTGCCCGTCACCCGATAACTGGCGTGGGCGAGGAAGTCCCCGCTGATACAGCGGCCTGCCATGAGCAGACCATCCACGTCACGCGCAATCAGGGCGCGCAGCGGAATGTCATAGGGAAGAGTCACAACGCCCATCGCCGAGAGGCCACGGTCTTTGCTCGGGTCCAGCGAGTGGACATCGACGCCGAAGGTCACCCGACAGATGGCATCGATGTGGCGCGCCCCGCTGACGAGGTCTTCGCGCGTCACGCGATAGCGCCCGTGGATGCGCCGCGCCTCGCGGATCCCGATATGCTCCGATGTCGCCACGACGTGGACGCCCTCCCAGGGACCACCCAGCCCACGCAGGGCTTCCACGATCGCGTGGACCTCGGCCCGGCCTCGCAGCGTCGCCCCGGTGACTGCTGCAGCATCTAGCGCCGAGACACCGTACTCGTGGTTGATCATCAGCGCCAGCAGGTTCTCGTGGACCTGAAAGAGCGTCGGATGGCCATAGGACGGCTCGCGGCCCGCGCGGCGGATCTCGGCCAGGAAGACCGCGGGGGTATGTCTCTCGTTGCCCTGCCAGAATGAGATGAACTCACGCAACGCCGCAGCATCGCGGACGTTGATCAGCGCCATGTAGGTCATGGGCTGAACCTGGCCCGTCTCGGGGTGACCCACATCGAAGCCACATCCAGCCAGTGCCGCAAGGTCGCCATCGCCCGTCGTGTCGACAAAAGCCTCCGCAGCCCAGGCCTGCCGCCCCGACTTCGATTCAGTGATGATGAGCGAGAGACGGTTGTCGGCATCGCGCACCGCCCCGACCACGCGTGTGAACAACTGCACCTGCACGCCCGCCTCCAGGCAGAGCTGATCCAGCAACAGCTTCAACGCCTCGATGTCGTAGGCGAAGTGATGGCGGTTGGTGCCCACGCGCGCACCGCTGCGCGTGAGGGCATCGGTGATCTCACGCGCAATCCCCGGCTTGTCAAAGTCCCAGATCCACGCCAGTTGCCCCGCAGTCCAGGTGCCGCCCAGGCAACCGAGAACCTCGATGAGGCGCGTGCGAGCACCCGTCCGGGCAGCCGCCAGGGCCGCCGCGATACCTGCCGGCCCCGCCCCACAGACGACGACATCCGTTCGTTCAACAACCGGGATTTCGCGCGCCGGCTCAAGGTAGCCGGCGGTAGCGGCTGGGCGTCCGCTCTCCACGGTCACGTCATCCCTCCGCCCGGGCCAGGACCTGCACGACCTCGCCCACGTACATCCGGTGGAAGTCGTGCGCGGCGTAGGCCTCATCGACAATCGCCCTCTGTACAAAGCTAGCTTCGGTAAGGTCCTGCGCATAGAGCTTGTGACAGACAAGGACCAGCCGTGCCTGGGCGAAATAGACCTCGCCGGTGGGCGCGAAAAGCGGTGTCAACCCGGTCGCGGCGATCTTGTCCACATCACGGCCCGAGTGGGTCCCGCAGTAGTTCAGTGCCTCACGGTGCTCCGGGCCGAAGAAGCTCAGTGTGAACCCGGCGCCGCGCTCCATCAGGCCAAAAGTATGGCGTTGGGGCCTCACAAAGACGAACGCAACCGGGCGACCCCAGAGGAATCCCATCCCGCCCCAACTTGCTGTCATCGGGTTGAACACCTGTTGATCCCCCGCCGTGATCAGCATCCACTCCTTGCCGATCAGGCGAAAGACGTTTTCCGAAAGCGTTTCTGTCGCGATCTCCTGGAAACGTGGCGCAGTTGACACAAAGGCCTCCTGTGAATGAAAGAGTCGCTAACAACCAGGGGCACAGCGTGCTACACGCGCCCCTGTCCAAAGAGCCGGCCCGCCGTGTAAAGAAGCGAGCGCGGTATCACCGCCGCTGCAGTTGCCAGCAGCCGGTAGCCCAATCCCGGAACCGAGATCACCCGGTCGTCGTGCAGATCGCGCAATGAGCCCGCGATCGCTGCCTCCGGCGCCATCCACAGCCAATCGGGGAGTCTGAGACGCTCGACGTTGGACACCTCTTGCAGTTCCGTGCGCACAAAGCCGGGGCACAGTGCCTGCACTCGCACGCCGCTGCCTGCCAACTCCTGATAGAGAGCCTCACTGAACGCTCGCAAGTAGCATTTGGTGCTGGCATAGGTCGAGCTGGCATAGATGGGATAGAACGACATAAGCGACGAGACGTTGACGATGGCGCCACGGCGTCGCGCCAGCATGCCGGGTAACGCCGCTCGGGTCAACCGCAGCGTGGCATGGATGTGCAGACGAACCATCGCCAGGTGCTTGTCCATGTCAGCCTCGGCAAAGCGCTGCACGAGCCCAAACCCCGCGTTGTTGACAAGGAACGCTATGGTATCCGTGGACGCGATGGCCTGTTCAACAAGCGAGATGCCGGCGTCGGTCGACAGGTCGGCCGGCAAAGCCGTCGCCTCGACCCGGTACTCGCGTGCCAACTGCTCCGCGAGCGCCTCCAGTCGCTCGCGCCGGCGCGCGACCAGGATCACGTTGAAGCCCCGGCGGGCCAACTGCGTCGCATAGACCATGCCGATCCCGCTCGATGCACCCGTAACCAGTGCCGTGAGCCGCTCCTCGGACGGCCGCAGGGGCGAAGTCTGCCATGCGCGTCGCAGGCGCCAGATCCGCAGCGCGACGACGGCCCCCAGTGCCGCACCGACGCCGAGCCAGAAAGGTCTGGCGCCATCCTTCGAGTCTTGGTGATTGTTCATCGTTTCCCCCTCTAGACAGCGTGCACCCACGCCGCCCGGCTAGTGTACCATGCAGGGCACGCGGCGCAATCTACCGGCGGCGGCTGCCCGGAGCCGTGTGAGGGAGAGCGCCAGCGGCAACTCAGCCAATCCGCAGGGTCACGAGCAACGCCAAGAGCACCGTGCTCAGCCCGGCAATCGCGCCGTAACCCAGTAGGGCCACGGCGAAGGCCCACCAGGGCCGGCGCTCTGCAATGAAGGACGATTTCGCGGAGACGACAAGGGTACGGGCGACTTTGTCACCCAGCCGCTGACGCAGCGGCGACTTCATCTGGAGATAGGCCACGGCGCCGAAGATCAGGCCGTCAGCAAGCCGCAGGACACCGCGAAGCAGCGCCTGTCCGAGCGAACAGAGCCGCCCCTCGTAGTTCACCACGCGGAGTCCCAGCAAGAGCTTCCCCACCGTGGCTCCGAAGGCCGCCTCCATTGCGGCCGTGTAGAGGATCGACAGAACCAGGGCCAGCGACAATCTCGCCAAGAGCGGCAGATCTGAGCCGACGGTGTAGGTACGCCCGCCCGCTTCCAGCAGGGCAGCGAGCGGCAGGAAGATGACAACGCTGAAGATCGCTTCCGCGAGGTAGTTGATCAGGACCAACACCACGAGGTCGAGCAGATAGGCCAGCATCCGGATCAGGAACCCCTTGACCTCGATGCCAGCATCGATGAGAGCCTGTACCTCGGGCGTGACCTCGTGTGTAGAGTACATTTTGTTCCTCCTGTCACCGGCATCTCGTCATCTTGCCGCGTCGACCTCACAACGCCATTTCATCATATGCAACGTTGGCCATCCTGGCAACTCGTGTAAACTATGGTGTTGGTGGTCACGCGCACAACGGCGGTCGTGCCCACCGATAACGCCTGGAGGTTGTGTGAATGCACACGGATACCGCGCTGAATCGCTCGCTGCGCGCGCTGGCGGATCCATGGACGTTGGCATGGGTGCTCATCTTGCTTGTGAACGACCATGTACTGCGCGTGATCGCCCCCAGTTGGATCACGGGGAAACTCGGGGATGTCGCGTGGCTGGCCTTTGCTCCAATCGTGGTCGCCGTGCCGCTCGCGTTGGTTGCGCCGCGGCGATGGTCGCAGCGTGACAGAAGGGTCGCACTCCTGGCGTGGGGACTCACCGGCGGGCTCTTCGCCATCGTCAAGGCTGTCCCCACGGCGACAGCGACGTTCTCGGCCGGCTTCCGCGGCGTGTTTGGCTGGACCCCGTTGCTGGTATGCGATCCCACTGACCTCTTGACACTGCCGGCGCTGGCCCTGGCCTGGCGGCGCTGGTGGAAACAAGCTTCCGGGCCGCTACACCTGCCCCGGCGGTCCTGGTGGGTCTTAGGGCTCGCAGCTCTGGCTACGCTGGCCAACAGCGGTCCGCCCGACGAAGGGATCAGGTGCCTTGTGGTAACCGAGGAAGGGATCCTCGCCTTGCCACGCCACAGCTACGGGATAACAGGGACCTTCGTGAGCACCGACGGCGGCCTGATGTGGACCGAGGTGCCGGAGGACCCCGAAAGCACCGGGGCCAGTTGTCCCGCCCGCAAAGGACCGTGGACATTGGCCGTGCCCGAGTCATCGACTGTCTATCGCTTTACGCCGGGCCAGCGCATTGAACGCTCCACTGACGACGGAGAGACGTGGACGGTGGAGTTTCGCCTGACCGGCGAAGAGGCCCGGATGGCCTACTACGCGAGCACACGCTACAACGTGCAGGGAGGATCCGGGCCCAACGCAGCCGTCATAGATCCAGATAGCGGCAACCTTGTCCTCGCGATGGGCCACGAAGGAGTCCTGGTGCGCACGCCTGCCGGTGAATGGACGTGGGCGCCGGTAGGTGAATACCACTTCGAGTCGATCACAGGCCTAGACCACCTGACCGTGCTGTTGCTGGGCGAGCTTCAGCTCGCCGCCGCGGTGGCCCTGATCGCTACGAGTTGGCGCACGTGGCGGCTCTTCCGCCGCCCGGGACAGGCCGCCGTGCTGGTCGCGACCCTGATTGTCGGGTTCGTCGCAGTCGTCGCCCGCCCTGCACATACGACGGGGTATGAAGCGATGATCATGAACGTGTTGGTCATCGCCGTCATTGTCATGGCGCTGGTGTTCGCGATTGTGGCCATCGTCCGCCTCATCGGGGCAACGGGCGTTAACGACGGGGCGACGCGATTGCGCCGTAGGGACCAGCTGTTGATCACCGCAGGCCTGGCGTTGGGCGCAGCCGTTGTCTTTCTGGCGCCGTTTGTGCTATGGGCGCTCAGCATCCTGCCAACCTATACCTTGGCGACGTCCATCGCGATCACCCTGACAGCCGTGGCGCTGTTGGGCATCGCGGCGACCGGGCCGTACCCGGCGGTGGGAGCCCCGGAAGCCGACAGGGTGCTGGAAACGCCAACCATCAGCTCCGATGGAGATACACCTGAGTCTCTAGAGCCGGAAGAGCCAGTAGACCGGAGCACGCCCGACGAGCTCTAGTTGTACACTTTGACAACATAAGACGCGCAGCGACTCTCGGGGCGAGTCGCTGCGCGTTTTCGAGTCCACCACAGCCTTGGCATCCCCGTCGCCCCATCTTCGTCCGGCTAGAGTCTGAAGGTCAGCCCGTCATCGGTCTGCTCGGGATGCCATTGCTGGAGGTACCCCAGAACGTCACGGCGGATCGCATCGCGGACCTCGCCAAAGCGCGCCAATCTCTCGTTCTCAGACCCAGTCGCAGCGGCAGGGTCTGCAAAACCGATATGCACGATGCTGCCCTTCCCCAGCCAGGTCGGGCAGTTCTTGGCCGCGTTATCGCACACCGTGATGACGACCTCGAAATCCTGCCCGCGAAACTCGTCGGTCGACTTGGAGCGGTGCCCCGCGATATCGATACCGATTTGGGCCATAGCCTTGACCGCGAGATCGTGCACGTACCCGGAGGGCCTGGTCCCTGCTGAGAACGCGATCCATTGATCGCCGAGAAAATGGTTGATCAGCCCCTCGGCCATTTGGCTGCGGGCCGAATTGCCCGTACAGAGCACCAGTACTCTGTGCTTGTTCAGAAGCACCTCCTCATGAACCGTATTCCCCTGTGAGTTTTCGCCTGACAGAAGGCGGCAATGCCGCCAGTCGATCCTATGCTACATCCAAGCATGCCGCGCTGCCATTAAAGGCAGTTTACCAGATTGTTAAACTAACGTTAACGCAGCTCTAAAGCCACGTTAAACACCCCGAGGTATCGTGAAGCAGATTCAGCGCAACGACGAACTGAGCGCTGAAAGAAACCAAACGAGTCTTGTGGAGGAGATAACGTGAAACTTAGAAGCATGAACATCCTGGTCGTCTCGCTCGTGGCCGCACTCCTGGTCACCGCATGCGGTGGAACCCCAGCGCCGGCTGCGCCCACGGCCGCACCTACGAATACGCCAGCCCCAGCACCCGCTGTGACCGAAGCGCCTGCTACCGGCCCGCAGCTTCTACCCGAGGTGGACCCGCTGAGCGTGACCGGTGACATCGTCACCGCGGGCAGCTCCACGGTCTTCCCGCTCGCGGAACGGATGGCCGAGCGCTTCGAGGCCGAGGGCTATAGCGGCAACATCACCATCGACAGCATCGGCAGTGGCGCCGGATATGAGCGCTTCTGCGTCCAGGGCGAGACCGACATCGCCAACGCCAGTCGCGCCATCAAGGACTCCGAGAGCGAGGCCTGCAAGGCCATCGGTCGCACGGCGGTCGAGTTCCGAGTCGGCACCGACGCCCTCGCCGTGGTTATCAGCCAGCAGAACGACTTCGTCACCGACGTCACGATGGAAGAGCTCGCCGCCATCTTCTCTGACACCGCCACCAAGTGGTCCGATGTTCGCGCCGACTGGCCCAACGAGGACATCCTCCGCTTCATCCCCGGCACGGACAGCGGCACCTTCGACTACTTCGTCGAGGAAGTCTTCGATAGCGACGAGACTCCGCACCTCAGCGCCGCCAACACCCAGCTCAGCGAGGATGACAACGTCCTAGTCCAGGGCGTCCTCGGTAGCCCCTACGCCATCGGCTACTTCGGGTACGCCTACTACGCCGAGAACGCCGGCGCCCTGAAAATCCTCGCCATCGATGGTGTCGAGCCCATCAAGGAGAACGTCGACAACAACACCTATCCGCTCGCCCGACCACTCTTCATCTACTCCGACCCCACCGTGATGCAGGAGAAGCCGCAAGTTGCCGCCTTCATCAACTTCTTCCTTACCTTCGTCAACGAGGAGGTCGTCGACGTCGGCTACTTCCCCGCCAGCGATGAAGCGCTCACCGCCGCCCAGCGAGCCTGGCTCGATGCAATGGCCCAGTAGCCGGTCATCCAGCAGGGAACCTGGTAGGTTGAGCATCCCAGCATCGGCGTCACAAAGTAGAAGGTCTGTCGATCGTTTCCCTCGCGCACAGGGTTTGTGCGCGAGGGAAACCCTTGTGACCAAGCCCCTGCGCAGACGCAGGGACCTAAACAGCACCGCCCCCTCCGCAAGTGAGGGAAGGACAAGACGGTAGGTTCTGAGGAGACGCAGAACAATGGCTATGGCCGAGAACGAGCGTGAGTTACGCACACTGGCACGCACCGGAAGCGACAGCATGAGAGGCCTTCGGCGACGCCCGCGAGTCGCCGAGACCCTCATCCAGACGTTCCTGTTCATCTGTGGCGCGATCTCGATCCTGACAACAGTCGGCATCGTCTATGAACTGGGCAAAGAGTCCCTACTCTTCTTCACGCGCCGACAATGGGAACAGACCAACAAACCACTCGCGGAGGATATCGAGGCCGACCGGACCGCCTTTGAGGTAAGCACCTCGGGTAAACCGTTGCCAGTGGGGGAACTGATCCGGATTGGCGAAGAGATCATGCGCGTTCAACTAGTCGAGGGCGGCACGGTCACCGTCGAGCGCGGCGTCAGAGGTACCACCGCCACCGCCCACAGGGCCGGGCTGGAAATCCAGGCCGCTCAGGACGTGACCCTCGTCGAGTTCTTCGGCAGAACAGAATGGAATCCACAGATCGGCAAGTTCGGCATCTGGGCGCTCGTCAACGCAACGTTGATCACATCGGCCGTAGCCCTGAGTGTATCGCTCCCCTTGGGATTGGGTGTGGCGATCTACTTGAGCGAATACGCGACCGAGAAAGCACGGGCCACACTGAAGCCGATTATGGAAGTCCTGGCCGGTGTTCCGACGGTCGTATACGGATATTTCGCGCTCACGTTCATGACGCCACTGTTGCGAACGCTTCTGGGCACCCGCACGGTGGAAATCTACAACACCGCCTCCGCAGGCATTGTTATGGGCATCCTGATCCTGCCACTGGTGAGCTCGATGAGCGAGGATGCGTTGAGCGCCGTTCCCAATTCACTGCGCGAGGCAGCCTATGCCTTGGGCGCGACCAAGCTGGAAACAGCGATCAAGGTGGTCGTGCCGGCGGCCTTCTCGGGGCTGACTGCCGCGGTGATTGTCGCGGCGTCACGCGCCATCGGCGAGACGATGATCGTCGCCATTGCCGCTGGGGCCGGTCCCAACTTCACCTTCAACCCTTTCAAAGCGGCCGAGACGATGACCGGCCATATTGTGCGTATCAGCGGCGGCGACCTGAGCTACAACTCCCTCGACTATAACAGCATCTTCGCCATCGGACTGATGCTCTTTGTGATGACGCTGACGCTCAACATCGTCAGCCAGCACATTGTGCGCCGGTTCCGGGAGGAGTATGAATGATATCCGAGAGAAAAACCGTGATCGCCCGTGAGCCGTTTGACCCGGGAGTGCGGCATCGAAACCGACGGGCGGGCTTGTGGCGCAGGGTCTTCAAGGCTGCAACCGCGGTGGGTATCGTTTTCCTAGCCGCCCTGCTGGTCAGCATCGTTAACGACGCATTCGGCTACGTCGCCATTGAGAACTCCATCGACCCGGCAGCCCTCAGCCCCGATGGCACGCCCTTGGCGGCATTGCCGAAGGACGTCCTGACCCAGATCCTGGCAGCCAACGTCTCAAAGGGCCTCTTCCGGCGTTTCGAGCATGACCATCCTTTCGAGGACCGTACCCAAGAAGACGTCTATGGCCTGATCCTTGAGCACGTCGTTGAGCCAAAGATCGTGGCCCAGTGGACGCTATGGGATTCGCTTACACGGCGGCGCGCGATTGCGGAGGATGTCGCCACGCGCTTTCCTGACGCGGAGCTCCGCTTTGAGACCTGGCTCGACGTCGCGTTCATCACCTCGCCACAGTCAGCGGATGCTGCCAGAGCAGGCGTACGCACAGCCATTCTTGGCTCGCTCTGGACGATCGCCATCGCGATCGTCATTGCCTTCCCCCTGGGGGTCGGCGCGGCAATCTACCTGCAGGAATATGCGACCGAGAATGCCATCAATCGTGTTATCCAGACCAATATCACCAACCTGGCCGGCGTGCCCTCCATCATCTACGGCATGTTGGGGCTGGCGGTCTTCGTCCGCGCTCTCCAGCCACTGACAAGCGGGGCGCTCTTCGGCCTGGCGGACCCAACGACGGCCAATGGACGGACGATCCTCTCAGCCGGGATGACCCTGGCACTGCTCATTCTGCCGCTGATCATCATCAACGCCCAGGAAGCGATCAAGGCCGTGCCAAACTCGCTGCGCGAGGCCTCCTTCGGGCTGGGTGCAACGCGTTGGCAGACCATCTGGCATCACGTCCTTCCCAGTGCGATGCCCGGCATCCTGACGGGTACGATCCTTTCCATCTCACGCGCCGTTGGCGAGACGGCGCCGTTGGTGGTGGTGGGGGCGTCGACCTACATCACGATGGACCCAAGCGGGCCTTTCTCGAAATTCACGACGCTACCGATCCAGATCTACCAATGGACAGCACGTCCCCAGAGTGTTTTCCGCAACATCGCCGCCGCCGCGATTGTCGTCCTGCTCGGCCTGTTGCTCAGCCTAAACGCAGCCGCCATTCTGCTGCGCAACCGTTTCAGCAAACGCGCCCTATGAGAGTTGAGGCCATGAACCAGACTGCGACCCTATTTATGACAAAGCCTTCGGAGTATACCAACCGATACGCGATCGAGGCTCAGAATCTGCACGTCTACTATGGAGACTTCCTGGCTCTGAGAGATGTGAACCTCAGGATCGAGCGGCACAGAGTGACCGCAATCATCGGCCCCTCGGGATGTGGCAAAAGCACAATGCTGCGCACCTTCAACCGCATGAACGAACTCTTCCGTTCGGCGCGCACCGAGGGGAAGGTGCTCTTTGATGGGGTCGATATCTACCAATCGGAAATCGACCCCGTGGAGGTGCGGCGCCGTATCGGCATGGTCTTCCAGAAACCGAACCCCTTCCCCAAGAGCATCTACGAGAACGTGGCATGGGGCGCCCGCATCAACGGCTTCAAGGGGAACATGGATGACCTGGTCTTCGAGTCGCTCACGAAAGCCGCGCTCTGGGATGAGGTCAAGGACAAGCTAGGACAGAGCGGCCTGTCGCTGTCCGGCGGCCAACAGCAACGACTCTGCATTGCACGCACCATCGCGACCCGGCCCGACATCATCCTGATGGACGAACCCGCGTCGGCGCTGGACCCGATCGCCACGCTCCGCATCGAGGAGTTGATGCGCCAACTGGTCAAGGATTACACCATCATCGTCGTCACCCACAATATGCAGCAGGCCGGACGCGTCTCTGACTACACGGCCTTCTTCTCGCTGGACGACGACGATCGTGCTGGGGTTCTGGTCGAGTACGGCGCCACCCGCAAGATCTTCTCCAACCCGGAACAGCAAATCACGGAGGACTACATCACGGGAAGGTTCGGCTAAGGCGCCACCGGTTCACGCCTATGCCAGCTCCGGGACATCCGGCGCCGGCTCTGCCGGGCGGTCAGGTAGGCGGTCATCCGGGCTCAAGACAGCCTCGGGCAGCGAGAAACAGAAGGTACTACCGACGCCTTCCAAACTCTTCACCCAGATCCGACCGCCGTGACCCTGCACGATATGCTTAGCGATTGCCAGGCCCAAGCCGGTGCCATCGTGAGCGCGCGCGCGATCCGTCTTGTAGAACCGCTCGAAGATCCTTGGCAGCTCCACGTCTCGGATGCCGATGCCTGTATCCTCGACGGCAATCACGACCTCCCGGGACGAAGCAGACTCGGCCCCCAGCTCGGGAGCGTCGCCTCGCCAAGCAGAGACCTGGATTTTGCCACCCGATGGCGTGAACTTGATCGCATTGTGCACCAAGTTGGTGACCACCTGCTGGATGCGCTTGGCGTCGGCACGCACCCGTGGCAGATCCTCCGGCACTGAGGCGCTCAATTCAACTCCCTTGCGCTCGGCCTGGGGTTGGAGGCGCTTGAGGGGCTTCTGGATCAGCTTGCGAACGCGCGTGGGCTTGATGTCCAGGGGCACGCGACCCGACTCGATGCGCGAGAGCTCCAGAAGCTCCTCCACCATCTGCGTCAACGAGGCCAGCTCGGTCTCCATGTGCGTGACGAAGCGACGCGCCGCCGGCGGATCCTCGATCGCGCCATCGCGCAGCGTCTCCACGACCAGCGCCAGCGAGGCGAGGGGGGTTCGCAGCTCGTGCGAGATGTTGCTGATGAAGTCACGCCGTATCGTCTCCAACCGCCGGATATGCGTCAGATCCTGCAGCATCACCAGATAGCGCGGCGGATCAGTTGCCCGCAGCGGCGTGAAGACCGCATAGACGAAACTGCCGTCGAGCACCGTCTCCACCGCCTCTGTCTGCTCCTCACCGGTCTCGACGCAACGATTCCATAGGTCAATCAACTGCGAGCTGTGAGCCACCTGCGCAAAGCGGCGCCCCACTGCCCGCACCTCATCATAGCGAAGGATGTTGGCGGCCGCGCTGTTTATCATCACAACCGTTCCGGCTTCATCGGTGATAATCACGCCATCGGCCATGTGCTCCAGGACCGCGGAGAGGCGCGCCCGCTCGAGCGCGAGGGTAGCGACCTGGTCCTGAAGCTGATCGACCATATGGTTGACTGCGCGGGTCAGAGTCCCGATCTCGTCCTGCCTTACCAGCAGGAGGCGCCGACTCAGGTCGCCCGCAGCGACGCGCTCAACCGCCTCGGTGAGACGCCGGATCGGCGTGACGATCCGTGCGGCGACATATGTGGACAGAGCCAGGGCCACGAGCGCAGTCAGGCTCCCCGCCAGAACAATGCTCCGGCTCAACGCGCCGACGGATGCTTCAACCTCTGCAAGGGGCAGGGCAGTCCGTGCAACCCCCACCACGGCGTCGCCGCGCCTGATTGCTACCGCGACGTACATCACCTCGTGGCGCAGCGTCTGGCTCAAGCGCGTAGCTGATCCTCGTCCCACACTGAGGGCCTGCTGAACCTCGGGCCTGAAGAGGTGGTTCTCCATCGTCGCTGGATCGGCATGGGATTCGGCCAGCACGACGCCATCGCTGCCAATGACCGTTACGCGCTGGGCTAACAGCACCGCCCAACGGTCGACCTTGCCCTGAAGAGACCCCCCATCCGAGCCGGTGAGGGTATCTTGCGTCTCCAGGTCCGCGGCGATGAGCGCCGCCTCGGCGTGAAGCCGGCTCTCCAGATCATCCAGCCGGGCCCGCCGTGCCTGGTTCGATATCCATAGAGACAACCCCAGCGTGGCGAGCACGATGATCAGCGCGTAGGGAATCGTGATTCGCCACCAAATGGACTTGAGCATGTCACCCCTCAAACCGATACCCTACCCCGCGCACAGTTAGGATCCGTGTGGGTTCACCCGGGTCATCCTCGATCTTCTCGCGCAACCACCGCACATGGACATCGACGGTACGGCTTCCGCCCGTGTAGTCCCACCCCCAGACAGCCTCGAGCAACTGATCGCGGGACAGAGCCCGGCCCCTGGCCTGTGCCAGATAGCTCAGCAGTTCATACTCCTTCGGTTTCAGGGGCAGCGGGTTGCCGCGCAACGTCACTTCCCGGCGCTCAGCGTCGATCACCAGATCGCCAAACTGCATGCGGCGTCTCGATGCGTCCACTGGCGCGTCCGGCGCCTCGCCGGCATAGGCCTGACGCATCAGGCGAACCCGGCGCAGCTGCGCCTTGATGCGGGCCAGAAGCTCGCGCATGCTGAAGGGCTTGGTGAGATAGTCATCGGCGCCCACCTCCAGCCCCACGATCTTGTCCACCTCGTCATCGCGAGCGGTCAGCATGATGATCGGCGCGTTGGTCTCCTGACGTAGTACACGACAGACCTCGAACCCATCGATGCCCGGAAGCATAATATCCAGCAAGATCAGGTCGGGCCCTGTCCGTTGCGCCAGCTCGACCCCGCGCTTGCCATCCGCCGCCGTGGTCACCTCGTAGCCCTGGCGGATCAGGTTGTACGACAGGGTCTCCCGAAGGACCAGGTCATCTTCGACAATGAGCACTCTCTCAGCCATATATCCCTCGACTTACAGTGCGACCTGGGCCAGCTCACACCTCCGGCGGGCCGTCGGAGCTCCCACTGGCCACCTTGTAGTGGACCTCGGGAAGCGACCGCAACCGCATCGCGGCCTGCTCCGCCGTGAGGTCGCGCTGGGGCTCGGCCAGCATCTCATAGCCGACCATGAACTTCTTGACGGTGGCGGATCGCAACAGGGGCGGATAGTAGTGTGCATGCAACTGCCAATGGACGCCACTGCCGCTGCCGGTGGGCGCGCCGTGCCAGCCCATCGAATAGGGGAATGACGTCTCGAAGAGATTGTCATACTTGATCAGCAACCGCTGCAGCACCTCCGCCAGCGTCGTCCGTTCTCGGGCGACGAGCTCGGGCAGGCGCAGGACGTGACGGCGGGGCAGGACCAGGGTCTCGAATGGCCAGACAGCCCAATAGGGGACCACGACCAACCAATCGTCGTTCTCCACCAAAACCCGTACCCCCTCGCGCGCCTCCAGCTCCGCATAGTCCAGCAGTAGGGGCCGGCCGTAGGCGTCGAGGTAGGCACGCTGGGCCACATCCTCCTTGCTTGGCTCATTGGGCAGCGCGTCGCCCGCCCACACCTGCCCGTGTGGATGCGGGTTCGAGCATCCCATCACCGTCCCCTTGTTCTCGAAGACCTGTACCCAACGGTATTGCTCTCCCAGTTCCTCGGTCTGTTCGGCCCAGACGTCGACCACACGCCGGATATCCGTGACGTCCATTTCAGCAAGGGTGAGATCGTGACGCGGCGAGAAACAGATGACCCGACACGTCCCCTGCTCGGTCTGCGCGCGCAACAAGGGATGCGGCTGCACGTCGACCGAGGGCGTGTCCGGCAGGAGTGCCGCAAAGTCATTCGTGAAGACGTATGTGGCCGTGTACTGTGGATTCTGAGCACCCCCGGCCCGTTCGTTGCCGGGGCATAGATAACAGGCCGGGTCGTACGCTGGCCGGTCATCTTGGGGCGGACGCTCTACCTGGCCCTTCCAGGGCCGCTTCGTACGGTGGGGTGACACCGTGATCCATTCCCCCGTGAGAGCATTGAGGCGGCGATGCGGATGGTCCGCCGGCCTGAACTCGGACATGATGACCTCCCCGTGATCAATGTACGCAGCGCGTGTCTGTAGCCGAACCCCAGTAGGCGGGCGATCAGCCGGTCAAGCGCAGCAAGCCCGGGAACACGCCGGCACACAGGCAGACCGCTACCGATCGCCACAGCTGCTACGACACTCTATTATAGCTGGCTCTCGCCCGAATGCGTTGTCTGTGGACGATCCGCGTTCCGGGGCGGCTGCATCCTGCAGGGTTGGCGGCCCCGGCTGCCCGTTGGGCGATTGCCACGCCGCGAAAGCGGGCTAGACTAACCGCAAGATGGCCAGACAGACCTACACACTCCCATACGGGCGGCGAACGCTGACCTTGGTGCTGGAGACGGATGCACAGGTAACAGAACTCCTGCCCAAGGAAACCGCTGCGGCGCCCGACCCCATAGGCGCCATTACCGCGGCCCTGGCCGAACCGGTCGGCGGGACGTGCCTGGCAGACTTCAAATCCGCCCGATCCGTCGCCATCGCCATCAACGACAAGACGCGCCCGGTACCCCACCATCTGCTGCTGCCCCCGCTCCTTGAGGCACTGGAACGGGAGCTGGCGCTGCCCCCCGAGGCCATCACACTGGTAATCGCCACCGGCACACACATCCCGATGCCGCCGGAGAGCTTCGCCAGCGTCGTGCCGCCCGCCGTGCTGGCGCGCTATCCGGTCGTCTCGCACGACTGCGATGCCGGCGACCAAGTGGCCCTGGGGACCACATCGCGGGGCACACCGGTCAGCATCAACCGCCGCTATATGGAGGCAGACCTGCGCATGGTTGTGGGCAATGTCGAACCGCACCACTTCGCGGGGTACTCAGGCGGCGTGAAGAGCGCAGCGATTGGGTTGGCCGGACGGGAGACGATCACGGCCAACCATAGTCTTCTGCTGGATGCGCGCTCGGTGCTGGCATGCTACGAGACCAATCCCCTGCGACAGGATGTCGAGGAGATCGGGTGCATGTTGGGGGTACATTTTGCCCTGAACGTCGTGATGAACGACCACAAGGAGATCGTCGCCGCGTTCGCCGGAAGCCCGCAGGCGGTGATGCACACAGCAATACCACGCCTCCGGCACATCTACGAGATCGAGGTGCCCGAGCCTTTCGATGTGATGATCACCAGCCCGGGCGGCTACCCCAAGGACATCAACCTCTACCAGGCGCACAAGGCAGTCTCGTGCGCCAACCGGGTAACGCGCGAGGGGGGCGCGATCGTTCTCGTGGCTGCCTGCGAGGACGGCTCTGGCAGCCAGGGATGGGAAACGTACATGGCACGCGGGTTCACCTCTCACGCAGAAGCCATGGCACAGTTTACCCGCGAGCCCTTTCGCATTGGCCCCCACAAGGCCTATATCTTCGGCAGGGACGCGGTCCGGCTAAGCGGGCTGTGGATTGTGTCGGATATGGATCCCAAACGCGTGCGGCAGCTCCTGCTCACGCCTGCGACACTGGAAGAGGCCGTCGCCGCTGCAGTCGCGCCGCTGCCCGGCACTGCGCGCGTCGGCATCATGCCCTACGCCAACGCGACGATACCGGGGCTGCGCGGAGCGCGCCCGGGCTAACCGGCACGTGCCCAGCTGGCCGCTTCTGGGGATAGCAACCCGGGACACACAGCCGAGCCTTCTCGAAGGAGCCAACCCTATGCCAACAAACCTGCTCGACATCAAGACCCTTACCGAGCTCCAGCCCGCTACGGCGCTGTGGCAGCGCTACGCCCCAGAGCGCGCACCGTATCGCTTCCAGGCAGCGAACGCGGATGCAGGGCGCGCGTGGCAGGAGAAGACCCGCCCGGCCTTACGCGACGTCCTTGGCTTCACCGATCTTCCCGGCGCGCCACTCGCGCCGAAATGCATCGAGCGCGTGGACAAGGGCACCTACACGCGCGAGAAGTGGGTGCTGCGCACGTCGGCCCATACCCTGATGCCGGTCTACATACTGATTCCCAACACAGGACCTGTCCCGCACCCGGTCGCGCTCGCGTTTCACGGGCACGGCTACGGCGTCAAGGACATCGTAGGCCTGTGGGAAGACGGCGAGGAGCGCGATACGCCTGAGGGCTACCACCAGCACTTCGGCGTGGCCCTGTGCCAGCGTGGGTTCCTCGTTGCTGCGCCGGAGATCTCGTGCTTCGGCGAACGCCAGACCGACTTCTCCTACCTCAACACGACGATTGGGCAGGGCACGCCCACCACGTGCACCCATACCGCGATGCTCGCCTTCCACCTGGGCGGCTCGGTCGCGGGGTTGCGCGTCCACGACGCCCTGCGCCTGGTCGACTACCTCGAGACCCGGCCCGACGCCGACACCCAGCGGATGGGCGCGATGGGGATCTCCGGCGGCGGCATGCACACCTTCTTCTCGACGTGCATCGACGCCCGCATCAAAGCCTGCGTGATCAGCGGTTACTACAGCACCTTCCGCGACAGCATCCTGGCGATGTCGCACTGCGCCTGCAACTTCGTCCCGGGGCTGTGGCAGTTTGGGGAGATGTACGACCTGGTCGGGCTTATCGCGCCGCGCCCGCTCCTCGTCGAAGCTGGCTCCTACGACCCCATCTTCCCGCTCGAATCCGTGCAGCGCAGCGTGGCCCGAGCCCGCGAGATCTACGGGCTCTTCGGCGCTGCGGACCAGGTCGAGACCGATTACTTCGAGGGCCGTCACCGCATCAGCGGCGCACGCGCTTATGACTTCCTGTGGGAGAAGTGTGCACAGCGCTGAAGCAAGAGCGCCTAAGCGTGAACACGATCATGCCACCCGGCGACCACGAGCCCATGACCCATCTGGCTTACCCTATCTCATCGGAGGAAACAGAACGACTATGACCCAGATCAGCGAGCAGTATGTCAACCAGCACTCCCGTCCGTCGGATCTCAGAATCACCGATATGCGCGTCGTTCACCTGAAGGGCATCCCCATGCGGGTGCCGCTCATCCGCATCGACACGAACCAGGGTCTCTCCGGCTACGGCGAGGTCCGCGATGGCGCCAGCAGCACCTTCGCGTTGATGCTCAAGAGCCGTATCCTGGGGGAGAATCCCTGTAACGTCGACAAGGTTTTCCGCAAGATCAAGCAGTTTGGCCATCACGCGCGCCAGGCCGGCGGCGTGTGCGCCATTGAGATGGCGCTGATGGACCTGGCAGGACGAGCCTACGGCGTCCCGGCCTACATGCTGGCAGGTGGGAAGTTCCGCGACAAGGTGCTCATCTACAGCGACACGCACTCCGAGCCAGACGGCAAGACCATGGGCAAGCGCCTCAAGGCCCGGATGGAGCAGGGCTTCAAGTTCCTCAAGATGGACGTCGGGATCGGCTTGCTGCGCAACGTGCCCGACGCGCTGATCGGCTTCCCCGACACCCTGCGCAGCTACACGATCATGCACCCCTTCACGGGCATCCAGATCACCGAGAAGGGTATCGACCATCTGTGCCGCTACGTGGATGATGTCCGCAGCGTGGTTGGCTACGAGGTGCCCCTCGCCGTGGATCATTTCGGTCACATCGGGCTGGAATCGTGCATCCGCCTGGGACTGGCGCTCGACCAGTTCACGTTGGCCTGGTACGAGGATATGCTCCCGTGGCAGTTCGCCGACCAATACGTGACGCTGTCGCGCGCGGTGAAGACCCCGATCTGCACCGGCGAGGATATCTACCTCAAAGAGAACTTCATGCCGTTGTTCGAAAAGCGCGCTGTCTCTATCATCCACCCCGACCTGGCAAGCTCCGGCGGCATCCTGGAGACCAAGCGCATCGGTGATGCGGCCCAGGAGTACGGCATCGCGATGGCCATGCACATGGCAGGCTCTCCCATCGCTGCCCTGGCAAGCGTCCACTGCGCCGCCGCCACCGAGAACTTCCTGGTCCTGGAGAATCACTCGGTAGACGAGGCCAAGTGGAACGACCTGGTGACAGGTCTGCCGAACCCCCTGATTCAGGACGGCTACATCCAGGTGCCGGAGACCCCGGGCCTGGGCTTCGCCGAACTGAACGAGGAGATGATCCGCGAACACATCGACCCGGACCATCCCGGCTACTTCGAGCCCACAGACGAGTGGGATCAAGAGCGCTCGCACGACCGGCTGTGGAGCTGAGCGACCCGGGTGATCGGCATCCGAGAGCCAGACTCAGAATCGGCAGCGAGACCGGTGAAGGTGGCCTTGCATCTCCCCTCGGCTCGCTGTCGGACACCATCCATATCGAATCGCCTATCGCGATAGCAGGAGGTATGCACAATGAGAAATCCCGAAACCATCATCAACTTGACGCCTGAGATGTTCAATGCCCGAGAAGCAGTGCTCGTCGAGCGTGCCACGGACTCGGGCGCGCTCGTCGCCCGGACGTTCCGCTTCGACAGCGGCGTCTGCGGCCTGCGCCTGACAAGCGACAACGGCGAGTTGGTCCTGCTTCCCTTCCAGGGGCAGCAGGTCTGGTCGGTCGCGTTCAACGGGCGGAACCTAACGATGAAGTCGATGTTCGATCAACCCTATCCCACCCGTGTCTTCCTCGACACCTTCGGGGGATTCATGCAGCACTGCGGGATCACGGGCGTCGGCTCGCCGGGTCCGGGGGACACCCACCCGCTTCACGGTGAGTTGCCCAATGCGCCCTACGGCAAGGCCTATGTCGTGTTGGGAGAGGATGCGCAAGGCAGCTACATTGGCCTCGGCGGCAAGTACCGCCACACCGTAGCCTTCGCCCACAACTACCTGGCACACCCCATGGCAAAGCTCTACGCCGGCGCGACGACCTTTGCCGTCTCGATGAACATCACCAACCTCAAGCAATCGCCCCAGGACCTGCTCTATCTGGCCCACGTCAACTTCAGGCCCGCCGACAATGGGCGCCTGGTCTACAGCGCCATCCCCACACCCGAGCACGTGCGCGTGCGCGCGAGCATCCCCTCGCACATCACACCAGGGCCGGGGTACGTCGAGTTCATCCAGGCACTGGGCCGCACGCCCGAGATGCACCACGTGCTCAAGCCCGATCTCGCTTTCGATCCGGAGGGGGTCTTCTTCATCGACTACCTACCGGACGCCGACGGGTGGGCGCACTCGCTGCAGCTCCATCCTGACGGTGCCGCCGACTACATCGGCCACCGCCCGGAGCAGCTCCCCAAGGGCACGCGCTGGATCTCGCGCACGGCGGATCAGGACGCCATCGCCCTCGTCGAGGCCGGAACGTGCGAGCCGGAAGGATACCTCGCCGAGAAGGCAAAGGGCAACGTCAAGGCTATCGCGCCGGGTGACACCTTCCGCGCAGACTTTCGCATTGGGGCGCTGGCCCCGGCCGAAGCGGAAGCGGTGGCGCAGAAGATCGAGCAGGTCATCGCATCTGCGAAGGGCTGAGAGCGATCATGCGCATCGACTTCCACGGCCGGCCGGTCGATGAGCCCCGCATTCGCGCGGGGTTCATCGGGTGCGGCTCACACTCGTTCCGCAACATCTACCCCACGTTTCAGTTCGCGCCGGTGGACCTCGTCGCTGTCTGCGACCTCGTCCCGGCGAAAGCGCGGACGTTCGCCGCCCAATTCGGCGCCCAGCGCGCCTATACCGACTACCATGAGATGCTCACCCGCGAGAACCTGGATGCGGTCTTCATCGTGACCGGCTACGACCCGCAGGGCCGTCCACTCTACCCTGCGCTCGCGGCCGATTGCCTGGCTGCCGGCTGCCACGTCTGGACCGAGAAGCCGCCTGCCGCAACCACGGCGGAGATCGAGCGCCTGCAGGCCGCGTCACGCGCCGCCGGAAAGCACATGATGGTCGGCCTCAAGAAGATGTTCTTCCCGGCGAACGAGAAGGCCAAGGCCCTGATCTCGGATGACGACTTCGGGGCCCTCTCTCTCGCGACACTGGACTACCCGCAATACGTGCCCGCGGTGGACGAGTTCCAGGCCTACCTGGACCAAGGGCAGCGCACGTCCGCCGTCGGGTTCCTGGACCACCTCTGCCACCCTGCCTCACTGCTCCTCTACCTGCTGGGCATGCCCGCGTCGCTCAGCTACGAGCGCAGCGCCTATGGCGCGGGGCTGGCGACCTTCCGTTACGCATCCGGCGCCGTCGCGGCGATGACGTTCAGCCACGGCGCGCCCGGCAACCGTGGGATGGAGCGCACTGTGTTGATCTCGGACCGCGGACGGCGCGTTGTCGTCGAGAACAACATCCGCGTGTTCTACGACCGGATGGTGGGGCTGGGCTACGGCAACGAGCCCAACTACTACCAGGGTGCGCCGGAGCAGGTCTCTGCCGTCTGGGAGCCGGAGTTCTCGCTCGGGCAGCTCTACAACAAGGGCCTCTTCCTGCTGGGCTACTATGGGGAAGTCAACGAGTTCGCCCGCGCCCTGCTGGAAGATCGCCCGCCGGTCAAGGGCACCCTGGAGCACGCCTGGCAGGTGACCCGCCTCTTCGAGGCGTTCGCCGAGGGTCCAGGCAAGACCCTCGAGTTCTGACCGGGCCTTTAGCCGGTATCAAGACAGACCGTGAGACGCCGGGCTCTGCGAGTCCCGGCGTCTCGCTGTGTGGTGTCGTGGTCTCAACAGGTTGTCCCGTGCTGGGGTCACAGTACAATCGGGGGGATGGCAGAGGCGACTGATGGGGGCGCGGCGGCAGGGGCCGAGGCAGGGCCCGCTGCCCGGCGCCCCATACGGTGTCAAGGAGCTCTACAGTGAAACAGGGCAACGATTTTCTAGTCGACCTGCTCGACTTCGATCGACCGGAGGCGCGAGAGGACGTCCTCTGGCGCGCCTACCGGCCGACGGCGGCAGAGGTGGTCGACGGAGACGTGATCATCACTGTCCCATTCCAGGCACAGACGGGTGGTCTGCGTCCGGTGGCCGATGACAGCCGCGCTCAGAAGAAACACTTCCTCCGGGTGCGCGCCTATGATGATGTTGATGGCCCGGTGGCTCTACGGCTGTCCATCACGTTCGCCGGCGAGGCTGAGAGCCGTCTGATCGGAGAGGACGGCCCTATGCTGGCGCTCGATCCCAGTCTGATCGTTCAGCCGCTGTCGCTCAGGTCAACGGGATCAAGATGGGAGGTTCTCGACCCATCGGGCGTCCTGCGCCTCAGCGTGACGATGGCCGATCCACCGGTGCGTCCCTGGGGCGGCACCTCGCTCCCCGAGCCACAAGAAACACTCGAGATCACGCTCTTTCCCGACGGCAAGACGCCCGTGCGGCTGGCAGCCCACGACCACTTCTTCCCGCCCAAGGTGGAAGCGCTGCCCATGGCTTACGTTACGCGCGCAGACCAACCGCACCGCGCCCTGTTCGGGTTCCACGCCGAGTCCACCGAGCGATTCGCCGGCACCGGGGAGCGCTTCGCCAAGCTCGACCTGTCCGGACGCACGCTGGTCCTCGAGAACACCGATGCGCTCGGCGTCAACAACCGGCGCGCCTACAAGAACGTGCCGTTCTACCTCTCCAGCCGGCCCTATGGGCTCTTTATGCATACGCCGTCGCACATCCGGCTCTCGCTTGCCGACATCTCCACGCGCGCCGCGCAGGGCCTCGTCGAGGAGCCGGCCCTCGATCTCTTCATGATCGGCGGCGGCTCGGTGGAGCGCGTGCTCTACAACTACCGCCGCCTTACGGGGTTCCCGCCGGAGATGCCGCTGTGGAGCTATGGTACTTGGATGAGCCGGATGACTTATTTCAGTGCCGACGAGGTGCGCTCCGTCGCACGCCAGCTGCGCGACGGAGATTTCCCGTGCGACGTCCTGCACCTTGACACAGGCTGGTTTGCCAAGGACTGGGTTTGCGAGTGGGAGTTCAGCCAGGAGCGCTTCCCTGACCCCGCGGGCTTCATGGCCGCGATGCGCAAACAGGGCTTTCGCATCACGCTCTGGCAGACGCCCAACATTGGGCCAGGAAACAAGCTACTGGCGGAGGCCAAGGCCAACCGCTATCTGGCGCCGCTCAAGGCTGCGTCGTCCGCCGGCGGATCCCTCCCGGAGGGGGTTCCTACTGATGGTGCGGCGTCAGAGTCCGATTTCTCCGCGCAGGGGGTCGCCGGACAGATCGACTTCTCGAACCCGGAAGCTGTGACATGGTACCAGGGTCTGGTGGCACGCCTGCTGAAGCTGGGCGCTTCGGCCATCAAGACTGACTTCGGTGAGGATGTCGACCCCAATGGCGATTTCGCCGGGCTGCCCGCCGAGAAGCTGCACAACCTCTACGGCCTGCTCTACCAGCGCGCGGCGTTCGAGATCACGCAGCAGGTCACCGGCGAGGGCATCATCTGGGCGCGGACGAGTTGGGCCGGCTGCCAGCGCTACCCGGTCCACTGGGGAGGCGATGCCGCCTGCTCCTGGGATGGTATGGCCGGTTCGCTGCGCGGCGGGCTGCATCTGGGGCTGTCGGGCTTCGCATTCTGGAGCCACGACGTGCCCGGCTTCCATGGGCTGCCGAACTTCATGGCCAGTTGGCCGTCCGACGAGCTATACGTGCGTTGGACGCAGTTCGGCGTCTTTACATCTCACCTGCGCTATCACGGCTCGACGCCTCGCGAGCCCTACGCGTACCCGGCGGTGGCCGACACAGTGCGCAAGTGGCTCAAGCTGCGCTATGCGCTGATCCCGTACATCGTCGACCAAGCGCGCCGCTCCGTACGAACCGGTCTGCCCCTCCTTCGCGCGCTCGTCTTGCACCACGAGGACGATCCTACCTGCTGGCATATCGACGACGCCTACTACTTCGGCGACGACTTCCTGGTTGCACCGGTGATGAACGCCAGGAGCGTGCGGGATGTCTATCTGCCCGCCGGCACGTGGGTGGATGTATGGACCGGGGGGCATCACCAGGGGCCGCAGTGGCTCACCCGCGTCGCCGTGCCCCTCGAACACATGCCTCTGTACGTGAGGCTTGGCGCGCGGGTGCCCGTCTACCCCCATCCCGTCGCCTCCACGCAGGAGATGGATTTGGGCAAGGCCGTGACACTGGCATTCGACGACGCCTACGACGGCCTTTCGACATCGATTCTAGGCAAAGTGACCGGGCTCTGAGCCCAGGCTCTAGGCAAGGCCTCCAGAACCTCAGCCATAGCAGAGCTTGCTGCCTGCTGACACCTGAAGGCGGCGACTGATCGCCATTCTAGTAGAAGGGATTGCCATATCGGACATGGACATCGCACTCGGCATCGACACAGGCGGCACGTATACCGACGCCGTCCTCGTAGACCAAGACACAGGGAGCGTGCTGGCGCGCACCAAGGCACTGACGACCCACCGGAACCTGGCCACCGGCATCGCCGAAGCCATCGCGAACGTCTTCGGGCCCGAAGCCCGGCTCGACGGGCACAGCGCGAAGGAGATTGCGCCCGAGGCGGTGGGGCTCGTGGGCCTGTCGACGACACTGGCGACCAATGCCATCGTCGAGGGTCAAGGCGGCTCCGTCTGCCTGCTGCTCATCGGATACGACCCGGACTTCATCCGTCAGCGCGAGTTCGAGGAAGAGCTCGTGACCGACGACGTGGTCTACATTCAGGGTGGGCACACCATCGACGGCGAGGAGCGCATACCCCTGGACGAAACCGCCGCACGCGATGCAATCCTCGCGCGACGGGACCGGGTCGCAGCGTTCGCCGTCTCGGGTTATTTCGGCGTGCGCAACCCCGATCACGAGTTGCGCGTCAAGGCCCTCATCGAGGAGCTCACCGCCGGCGAACGTGGGATGCCACTCCCGGTCACCTGCGGCCACGAGCTCACGACCAAGCTGAACGCCATACGTCGCGCCACGACCGTGGCGTTGAACGCACGCCTCATCCCCACCCTGCGCGACCTGATCCTCACGGTGCGCGCAAGCCTGGATTCGAAGGGGGTCTCCGCCCCACTGATGATCGTCAAAGGCGATGGCTCGCTCGTGCGGTCGGAATGGGCCATCCAGCGGCCCATCGAGACGATCCTGTCGGGGCCGGCTGCCAGCGTCGTGGGCGCCTGGCACGTCGCCGGGCGCAAAGACGTCTGGGTCGTCGACGTCGGCGGCACTACCACGGACATCGCCGCATTGCGCGATGGCCATCCCCGCCTGAACCCACAGGGAGCGCAGGTGGGACGCTGGCGCACGATGGTCGAGGCCGCGGACGTGCACACGGTGGGGCTGGGCGGAGACAGCCACGTCACCTTCAGCACCAACGGCGCGCGACATCCTGGGCACACGGCTCCCCGCCCTATCGCCCTGGGGCCTCAGCGCGTTCTGCCTCTCTGCCGACTGGCGTCCGAACATCCCGAGATCCTCGATGAACTGCGGCGCCAGCAGACCATCAAGAAGCGGGCGCTGCTGCCGAGCGTCGCGCAGTTCCTGGTCGCGCGGCGCTCACCAGGCCCCGGATTGGCTGAGGCGGACCGTGCGCTCGTCGCACACGTTCAGACGGGCGCGGTCTCGCTCATCTCGTTGGCACAGGAGCACGCTCACTTCACGTTCCTGATGGAGCGCATCGACCGGTTGGTGGCACAGCAGCTTGTCCTGCGGGCCGGGTTCACGCCCACCGATGCGCTTCACGTCCTCGGGCGCTTCGTCGCGTGGGACGTCGAGGCCGCACGGCTGGCGGCGGAGCTCCTGGCACGCCAGCTTGATCTCTCCGTCGAGGCTTTCTGTACGCTGGTGGCTGGCGAAGTCTCAAATCGTGTGGCCACCGAGCTCGTTACCAAAGTCCTCAGCGACGAGGTGGCGCCTGCGAATTGGTCGACCGAGCCGCTGGCTGCAGGCCTGTTAGCGCGCGCGCTGGACCTGGTCGCGGATACCGACCTGGCGTGCCACATGACGCTACGGCAGCCTATCGTGGCTGTTGGTGCGCCGGTGGGCGCATATATGCCGGGCGCCGCCGAGCAGCTCCACACCGAACTGCTGCTGCCCGAACACGCCAGCGTCGCCAACGCCGTGGGCGCGGTGGTGGGCAGCGTGGTTCAGCGGGCTACCGTGCTGATCCGGCCTATCGAGTTCGGCGAAGTCTACCGCGTCCACCTCCCCGGGAACCTGGGGCTGACCGAAACAATCCACGACGCCGACACGCTCGACGCCTGCGTGGCCTATACAGAGTCTGTCGTTCCGGAACAGCTACAGCGCCTGGCCGAGGAGGCCGGTGCCCGCCAGGTCGAGATTCAGGTCGCGCGGGTCGACCACACAGGCCCAATCCGTGAGAAGCGGGACGAATCGGTCTTCCTGGAATCCGTCTTGACCTTCACCGCAGTGGGTCGGCCCGCGAGCGTGAGGTTGGCTTCGGAACTGCTATGACCATGGACGATTCGATCATTCTGCGCCGTTTGCAGCCTGACGATGCCGAGGCGCTCTGCGCGTTCTACAACGGCCTGAGTCCCACGTCCAAACGCACGTTCCGCCCAATCGATGAGACGACGACGACGGCCGTCTGCGCAGCGATCGCCGCCGAGAACGGACCGCCCACCCCGACCAAGTTAGACCTCGTGGCGATCCTGGGCGGTGGCGAGGATGCTGAGGGAGCCGCTGGCGACACAATCGTCGGCTGGAGTTTCCTCTGGGCGCTCGACGCGACCGATCCCGAGCAGGGACCGGTCTTCGGCCTGGCAGTCAGCGACGCCTATCACGGTCGGGGCCTTGGCACACGCCTTATGTCGCAGGTGATGGCGTGGGCTCGTGCCCAGGGCCTGCCGCAGGTCGTCCTCACCGTGGTGACCGACAACGCGGTCGCTCAACACCTCTACGAGAAGCAGGGCTTCGTACGTTACGGCACCTTCACCGGTGAGGACGGCCTGCCCTACTACCGGATGCGCGCACACCTTGAGGGAGCCACAGCCCCGTCGCGCTAGCTGCATGAAAGGAATGCCATGTCTACGCTGCTCATTGTTCTGATCGTATTCGAGGCCCTTGTGATGATTGCGCTGCCCATCGCGGCACTGCTGATCGTGGGACGCCGGTGGTCGCTGCCCCTGCGATTGGCCCTCGCCGGCGCCGCGACGTTTGTGGCGTCCCAGATCCTGCACATTCCGGCCAATAGCATCTTGGGGCAGGTGCTGAATATGTCGGAGCGTCCGGTGATCGCCCAGGCTATTGTGCTCGGGCTTTCCGCCGGTATCTTCGAGGAGGCAGCGCGCTACCTGGCCTACCGCTTCTGGCAGAAGGATGCCCGCACTTGGCGCGAAGCGGTCTACTTCGGCCTGGGTCACGGCGGGATCGAGTCGATTCTGACGGCGTTCTTCGTGGTGACCACGCTCGTGAACGTCATCGTGATCACCCGCACGCCTGATCTGACAACGCTGGGGGTTCCCGAGGAACTGCTGGAGCAGACCGCAGCGGACGTGGCCGCCTTCTGGCAGACGCCCTGGTATATGCCGCTCCTGGCAGCGGCAGAGCGGGTGATGGCTATGATCCTCCACGTGAGCCTCTCAACGCTCGTCGTGATGACCTTCCGCAAGAGCGCACTCTGGGCGCTTCCTGCCGCGATCCTCTGGCACGCCACGGCAAACGCGGTCGCCGTGGTGGTCAACCAGACTTGGGGCCCGGTAGCCGCAGAGGCGGCCCTGCTCGTCATCGCAGCCTTGAGCATCGCCCTGTTATGGCTCACTCACAGGGCGCTCAGCGCCGGCAATACGCCGCCCGAGACCCAACCAGCCACGCGCAGGAAATGACGTCGATGGCAACACCGCCGACCCACCCCCGGCTGCTCATCTTCGTCAACAACCACTTCGACCCAACCTGGCGACGTTGCTGGGATCGCAGCTTCGCGTTCGAGGGGCAGACCTTCGTCTCGTACGCCGATCTCGAAGCAACCTATATGCTCGACAACCTGGCGCTGGCGGAGGCCCACCCCGAGTACGCCTTCGAAGCCGAAAGCGCGATCGTCGTGCGCAAGTTCCTGGCGCGCCACCCAGAGCAGCGTGAGGCGCTCCTAGCCCTTGCGCGCGAAGGCCGGTTCGCGGTGACAGGGGCAGGCGAGGCCATCGTCGACAGCAACATGGTTCTGGGCGAGAGCCTGATCCGCAACTATCTCATTGGCTTGTTGTGGGTCGAGGAGACGTTCGGTCAGCGTACCCGGCTGGCTGTACGCTACGACGCCTTCGGCAACTCGGCCCAACTGCCACAGATCCTGCGCGGCTGCGAGATGGCCTGGGTGACTGGCTTGAGCTACACACCTGCTACAGGTATCTACTGGCGCGGGCTCGACGGCAGTACGGTCGTCCACCGGACACTGCCCATCGCGGCAGTGGGTGGGGGCAACACGAAGTATCCGCCCTGTCCGGCCTGCCACGGCACCCGCGAGATCGGCGGCATTGCGTGTGATGCGTGTGACGGGCGCGGCATCCAGCTCGTCGAGCGGGCCTGGCTTCCCGGCCCGATCAACGACGAAGCGCTGGCACAGTTCGGCGCCGCTTTGGTACCCGTCACGCCCGAGGAGCTGCTGCCCAACCCGGAGTTACTGGCCTGGGCCAGCGCCCGCGGCGACCGCTACGACGTAGCCTTCGCGCTCGAGGAAGAGGCTTACCCTTATATCGCCCCGTGGATCGAGGGCAGCGACGCGGCTGAACCACAGGATGTCCATCCCTCTGTCGAACTCAACCCGAACAACGCCGGCTGCTGGGTAACGCGTATCAAGACCAAACAGGTCTGCCGCCGCCAGGAGTACGCACTGTTGGTCGCCGAAACGCTTGCCGTCATGACGTCACGGTTGGGACAGACATATCCCGCGGCAGCGCTGCAAGAGATCTGGCGGCAGCTATGCTTCACGATGTTCCACGATGCCATCACAGCCACGCATGTCGACCCGGCCTACACCGAGCTGCAGGATACATGGGATGAAATCGACGCGGCGACGGCCAGCGTGCGCGGGCAAGCATTGGCGCACCTGGTCGCGGAGGCGCCGGGCGTCGTCACCGCGATCAACCCGACCGCGCAGTCGCAGACGGGCGTGTGCACCGTGACGCTCGAAGCAGCGCCGCTTGAGCCGGCATTGCAGGACGCATCGGGCACCGCTATCCCCCTGCTCGACGCACGGCGCGCCGACGACGGCGCGACCACGCTGCAGTTTGTCGCGACAGACGTGCCAGGCTTCGGCACCCGAGCCTACCGCGTTGTGTCGGATGGGGCCGCGACGCTCACCGAGGTCAAGCCCCTGGACGCGCTCACCCGCGATGGCACTCCCCGTGTCGTCATCGAGAACGAGCGCTTCCGCATCGAGGCCGATGCGGAGGGGCTTCGTACGATCCACGACCGCACGCTCGGAGAGGACGTCGCCCGGGCAGCGGGCTACCGCCCTGCCGAGTTGATCCTGGAGCACGACGAGGGCTCGCCCTGGGCCACGCTGCATCCCGACCAGAGCCGTGTTGGCCTGGCTCCCTACACCCGGCTGCTGCGGATCGAACAGGGGCCGGCTTTCCAGCGACTGCGCTACAGCATCGTCGCGCCGCGCGAGGCTGGCCTTTCAGGCGCCGCCCTCAAAGGCGAGTTGACGGTCACGCTGGTTCGGGGCCTGGCGAGGGTGGCGTTCCACCTCGACGCACACTGGGACGCATTCAACACGCGCCTGCGACTGGCGATGCCGGTGCCGTTCACGGGCCGGCACGTGTACGAGATCCCTTACGGCATATTGGCGCGCGATGCTTATGAACCCACTTTCGGGTGGGCGGGGGCAAACGGTGATTGGCCCGCCGTGAACTGGGCCGGTGTCGAGGGAGATACAGCCAGTGTGGCCCTGATCAACCGGGGCACCCCCTCCTACCGAATCGAGGCGGCGGGCACGGACCCGTCTCCAAGCGACGTCATCCTGCTGGCGCTCTTGCGCAGCCCCGTGATTCCAACCTATCTTCACGAGCCGGAGTTCTACACTATGACGGCGTGGGACGGTATGCGAGATGCAGGCGACCACGCCTTCGATGTGGCGCTTGTAGCCTACGCCGGCACCTTTGCCGAAAGCAGCATCGTCTTTGACGCCGAAGCCTACAATGCCGGCCTCCTGGCGGTATCCGGTACGGCACACCTGCCCGCGATGCCCTGGATCGAAGCGGACGCCGTCCGTATCGCGTCAGTGAAGCGGGCCGAGGCAGACGACGCCGTCATCCTGCGCCTGCACGAGTTCCGGGGGCGCGGTGGCGAGGCCACAGTCCACCTGCCCTACCAGGTCGCGGCGGTGACTCGGGTGAACCTGCTGGAGCGCGGGCCGGCTTCGCGGCCTGGCGGAGAACCGCTGCTCGTAGAGGGAGGCGTGGTCCGGCTCCGGCTGCGTCCCTGGGAGATCGCCACCCTACGTATCGAACCGCACTTGACAGCCTGATCAGGAGAATTCCGTGAGCACCGAGATCCGACATGTACGGCCCGAAGAGTTCGAGCGTTTCATGCGTTACCTGGAGCGGGCCTTTGGCCACTCGAAGGCCTTTTTCGAACGGGCCTTGCCCCACCTCTACCAGCCGACGGAAGAGGCGCTTTCGTGGTCCTACGCCATCGAGGAGGAAGGCGAGATCGTTTCCCACGTCGGCCTCTATCCCATCGAGACCGCCACCGCAGGCGTCCGCCTCACCGTAGGTGGCATCGGCGCGGTGTCCACCTCGCCCGCGGCGCGCGGTAAGGGTTACATGAGCCGGCTCCTGTATCACGTCATTGACGAGATGCGACGGCTGCACTACCCGATCTCATGGCTCGGCGGCGATCGCCAACGCTACAACACGTTTGGCTGGGAGCTGGCTTCCCCGGTCTACGACCTCTCCTTCTCTCGGCGCTCGCTGGAATGGCACCATGTCGAGCCCGCCGAGATCGAGGAGGTCCTGCCACAGGAAGCGCTGGATACGATCCGGCGCTACCAGCCATTGCCCGCATGCCACGCAGTGCGACCCCATCTCGATCAACAGATCCACAAGATGGACCTGCGGTTCTGGATCGCGGACGATGGATACGCCATTCTCGCAGGGCAGGACCGGCACGAGATTCGGATCATGGAGCTCGTCTCGGCCTCGGGCAACGAGACTGGGATCATCCGGGCCATGCTGGCGTGGAACTTCGGCGACCGCGCTACGTGGCGCCTGTCGATGTGGGACCGCGAGCGACTGGCGCGCCTGATGCCCTATGCCAACTACTGGAGCAGCGGTAACAGCCACATGTACCGGATCAACGACCTGACTGCGCTGCTGACCGCCGCGCAGGACTACCTGGCCTCCCGTGCCGCGGCGATCCGTGACTTCGTCGTGGCCCTGGGCATCCGCGAGCACGACCGTATTGCCGTAACGACGCTCGCCGTTGAGGGCGGGCAGGTCGACATCAAACCCGGACGACACGCCAACGTCTACCTCGAATACTCGCCCGCGGCGGCAGCGCGCCTGCTTCTGGGTGGCCCCCCCGCCCGCCCGGATTCGGGAGAGGGGGCGGATCTGCCGGCCGGGCTCAGCGCCCTGCTTCCCGTTCCGTGTTACGTGTTCCCGTTCGATCACGTATAGAACGGTGACCGGGACACGCCGAATCCTATCCCACCGGACCTATAGGAGTTCGCTATGAAAACGATCTACGACCTTAGTCAGCTTGACTGGCGCGTGGCAGGGTTTCTGCCCCATGCCTGGCGGTTTGAGTCGAACATGGCCGTTGACACGACCAGGCAGGCCGAGACGTTGGCCGTGCCCGTACCGGTGCCTGGATCGGTGCAGCAGGCGTTGGTGGACGCCGGCTTAGTGCCGCACTGGGAAGTGGGGCTGAACGCGCGGCAAGCCGAGTGGGTCGAGAACCGGCACTGGGTCTACGAAGTGACACTGCCCGGTGCCTGGCTCGAGCAGGGCACACAGGTGCGCTTGCACTGTATGGGCCTGGACGGCAACGGCCTGATCCGTATCAACGCCCACGAGGTCGCGACCTTCGACAACAGCTTCCTGCCCTATACGGTGGACCTGACACCCCACCTGCACTCCGGCGAGAACCGGCTCCAGATCATCTTCGAGTGCCCGCCCCGGTGGCTGGGGCAGTTCGGCTACACCTCAAGGATGACCGAGTGGAAGCCACGCTTCAACTACTCCTGGGACTGGACCGCACGCCTGGTCCAGATCGGAATCTGGGACGGGATCCAGCTCGAAGTGGTCGCGGGGGCGGAGATCGAAACGCTGCACCTGACAACCGATGCAGACCCCACCGCTGGAACGGGCATGCTGCAGATCCGCGGGCAGATTGCGGGCGTAGGCGCCGCCGCCGTGCGTTGCGCCCTCGAATCTGCCGACGGCATCCGGCGCCAGGAGAGTGTGTCGCTCGCGCCGGGCACGGGGGATGGCGATGCACCCACGACGTTCGAGCTTCGTTGGGAGGACCTTGATGTCGCGCTATGGTGGCCCAACGGCTATGGCGAGCAGCCGCTCTACACACTAACCGTGACGCTGCTCGACGACGCCGGCGAAGCGATCGACACCGCGACGCGAACCGTTGGATTCCGGCATGTCGAGTGGCAGCCATGTGCAGGCGCGCCCGAGGACGCCGATCCCTGGCTGTGCGTCGTCAACGGCCAACCGATCTTTCTGCAGGGCGTCAACTGGGTCCCCATACGGCCAGACTTCGCCGATGTATCACCCGAGGCATATGCGCAACGGCTGAGGCTCTACCGCGACCTGCATATGAATGTCCTGCGCGTTTGGGGCGGCGCCGTGCTGGAGCGCGAGACCTTCTATGACCTGTGCGACCGGCTGGGCCTGCTGGTCTGGCAGGAGTTTCCGCTCTCGTCGTCGGGGTTCGACAACTACGCACCCGAGGACGCCCAGAGCATCGCCGACCAGACCACGATCGCGCGATCGTACATTCGCCGCCGCCAACACCACGCCTCACTTCTGCTATGGTGCGGCGGCAATGAGTTGACGAACAACAAGGACGGTCGCCAGGGACCTGACACGGGCCCACTGGGCCTGGAGCACCCGATGCTCAGGGCGTTCGCGGACGTGGTCGCGGAGCTCGATCCCGCGCGACGCTTCCTGCCCACCTCGGCCCAGGGCCCGAGCTTCTCCGGCAACCCTGAGGACTGGGGCAAGGGACTGCACTGGGACGTCCACGGTCCGTGGAAGCTGGACCAGGATATGGCGGCCTGGCGGGCCTATTGGGCCGGCGACGACGCGTTGTTCCGCTCCGAGGTCGGCTGTCCAGGCCCCAGCTCAGCCGACCTGATCCGCCGGTACGCCGGGGACTGCGACCCCTATCCCGGCGACTACGCCAACCCGTTGTGGCGCCGGACGGGGTGGTGGATCGAATGGCCGCAGTACACGGAGGAGATCGGGCGCGAGCCCGAGACGCTGGAGGCTTACGTAGCCTGGGGGCAGCAACGCCAAGCAGAGGCGCTGCGGGTCGCTGCGCAGGCGTGCAAAGACCGCTTCCCGGCTTGCGGCGGGTTCATCGTCTGGATGGGGCACGATTGCTTCCCTTGCACCGCCAACACATCCGTTATAGACTTTGAGGGCCACCCAAAACCGGCGGCCTTCGCGCTGGCTGAGGTGTTCGGGCGTAGGAGCGAATAGCCGGTCGGGGCAGTCCGCGACTTGAGTCGCCGCCCCGCAACCGCGTCGCATCCTGCAGGCGTGCACGTGTGGGCGCGTGCTGTCGCCTGTAACGAGTGGAGGAACCGATGTCGGACTCATTGCCGCAGTTGACCATGTACGGAGCGATGTGGTGCCCCAGCGTCGTGATGGCGCGCGCACGCCTCAACCGCGAGGGCATTCCCTTTGTCTACAAAGACATCGACCGCGACCCCGGCGCCATGGACGAGCTGTTTGCCCTGCGCGGGAAAGCATGGGTCGTGCCGACGTTCGTCATGCCCAACGGGAGCGTGCTAGATAACCCGCCCATCCAGAGGGTCATCGAACAGTTGGACTTGACCGAGCCCACGGCCTGATGCTCCCGAACAGCGAATAGGCCCAAGCGGCATGAACGCCAAGCAGACCGCTCTGCAGATCATCCACTTCGACCACCCGGAGCGCGTTCTGACCGGCCCGCCCGAGCACGGGCTGGCGTTCTACGGCGCTAACCACGAAGGCTATGGCGCACGTCCGGGTGACGATGGAGGCGGCCACCACCTTCCGGTGGGCAGCCACTGGACCGACATCTGGGGCGTGCGGTGGCACCGCGAGCACGAAGGCGTAATGGGCTTTCCAAGAGGCCATCCCCTGGCCGACCTGCCCGAGGCCCTGAAGACCTACACGTGGCCCGACCCCGACGATCCGCGCATCTGTGGACGGATCTACGACCAGGCCCGAGACTGGGATCGCGAAGCGACCTTCCTGGTTGGTTCTCACCGCGATACGCTGTGGGAGAAGAGCTACATGCTCGTGGGCATGGAAGCGATGATGATCGACTTCCACACAGAGCCGGAGGCCGTCCGCGAGCTATTGCATCGCATCATGGACTTCCACCTCGGCATCGCCCGCCACTACCTGGCGACCGGCGCCGAGATGGTGCGGCTGAGCGACGACCTGGGCACCCAGCGCGGGTTGCTGTTGTCGCCGCGCATTGTCCGTGAGTTCCTGGTCCCGGAGTACCGGCGGCTCCTCGCGCTCTACAAAGAGCACGGCGTTCTGGTCAACTTCCATAGCTGCGGGCACGTCATGCCGCTGCTGGAGACCTTCATCGACCTAGGCGTGGACATCCTCAATCCGATCCAGGCGACCGCAAACGACCTTCCCAAGCTGAGGGAGATGACTCAAGGGCGTATGGCGCTGCAGGGCGGTGTCAGCTCCGCCACGATCGTCCGCGGGCCGATCGACGCAATTCGCGACGAAGTGGCGCTGCGCCTGTGGCAGCTCGGTCCGGCGGGGGGCTACTTCTGTGCAGCGGACCAGGGGATGCCGTGGCCCGAGCCCCACATCCAAGCACTGTACGAATCTGTCGAGCTGCTAGGCGTCTATCCGCTGGCGCCACCCAAAGCGCACGCGGCCGGGAAGCCAGGCACCGTCGCCACCGCTGGCAACGCAGTACATAGACAGAACTGACCGCACCCAACGACAAGAACAGGCAAAAGGAGCCGAAAATGAAACCGAAAGCGATCGCAGATGTAGACTGCTCTACCGGCGAAGGCCCGCTGTGGCACCCAGATGAGAAAGCGCTCTACTGGCTCGACATTCCCCGTGGCTACCTCTACCGCTACGATCCCGCCACCGGCGAACACGAGCGCTGCTTCGAGGGGCCGCCCATTGGCGGGTTCACGCTCCAGTCCGACGGGGCCCTGCTGCTCTTTATGGCCAAGGGCGCAATCGCGATCTGGCGGGACGGCCGTGAGCTGGAGACCATCGTCGAAGAGATCCCGGCCGAGCGCAACACACGTTTCAACGACGTCATCGCCGATCCCGCGGGCCGCGTCTTCTGCGGAACCATGCCTCTGCCGGATCGTCCGGCCCATCTCTACCGCCTGGAGACCGACGGCACGCTGTCGCTCGTGCTATCGGACGTGGGCCTCTCCAACGGCCTGGGCTTCACGCCGGACCGCCGCGGCATGTACTACACTGATACGCGCAAGCAGCGCATCTACCTGTTCGACTACGACGAGACCACGGGCATCATCGACAACCAGCGTGTCTTCGTCGAGGTACCGGCGACGCCCGGTGAAGGCCACCCCGACGGCATGACCGTCGATGCGGAGGGCTTTGTCTGGTCCGCGCGCTGGGACGGGCACTGTCTCGTACGCTATGATCCCGAGGGCCGGGAAGTTCAGCGTGTTATGTTCCCTGTCCCCAAGGTTTCATGTGTGACCTTCGGCGGTGAGGACTACACCGATATGTATGTCACCACCGCGAGCGCGGGCAACCGGGACAAGGAAGGACCGCTAGCCGGCGCCCTCTTCCACCTGAACCTCGGCATCAAAGGTGTCCCCGAGTTCCGATCGCGCGTGGCATTGAAGTGACCATGCACGAACCCATGTGGGCGCCGGCGCCTGTCCCGCATTCGACCGGAGCCCGCCGAGCTAAGTCTGAGTTGACAACCAGGAGCGCTACATGCACATCATAACCAACGACGAAGGCCGCAGCCACAGGCGAGAGATGTTGATCGACGAGGAGACGGAGATTGCGCACCTGTGGGTCATCGACTTCCAGATGCGCATCGGCACGGCCCAGGTGCGCATGGCTGGTATCGGCGACGTCTACACGAACCGCCAATACCGCATGAAGGGCTACATGCGCCATCTGTACAAGGACACGCTGAACTATATGACGGCGGAGGGGTATGACGTCTCGATGCTCTTCGGCATCCCAAACTTCTACACCAAGTTCGGATATGCCACCTCGCTGCCCGACCCCTACTTCACGATCAAGACGCGCGATGCCGAAGCTGCCGGGCCAGGGGATGAGGCGCTGATCTCACGCCCCATCGAAGCCGGTGACATGCCGGCGGTGATCGAACTCTACAACGAGCTCAACGCGGCGTGGACCTGCACCATCGTCCGTGCTCCGCAGACATTCACCGAGTTTCGCAAAGGCACCGATTGGGACAGACGGACCGAGTCGTGCCTTTGGGAGGACGGCGGCGGCAGGCTGATGGGGTATGCCGTCTGGGACAGGGACTCGACGGCGGTCAAGGTCGCCGAAGTCGGGGCCAGAGACGATCGTCTTTTCGCGACCATCCTCTACGCTCTGGCCCAGCAGGCCATCGAGAAGCGGTGCGAGTCCATCGAGGTACACGCGCCGCTTGGCCACGCCTTCGCCGAGTACGCACAACGCTGGGGCGCCACATGGACCATCGCCTACCCGCGCTACGGCGACGGCATGATGCGCATCATGAACCAGCAGGCCCTCTTCGAGAAGCTCGCGCCGGAGCTGACGCGCCGGTTGGCGGCCTCACCGCTCGCGAGCTACTCGGGCCGTCTGGTGCTTGAGACAGACCTGGGGATCATAATCCTGGCCTGTAAACACGCCCAGGTCACTGCACAGCCGGACACGGCGCACGAAGCCAGCGCCCCACTGCCGGGCGATGTACGGCTTGAGCTTTCGCAGGACAAGCTGGCGCAACTGATCGCAGGCTATCGCAGTGCCAGAGATGTCCTCAACAGCGCGGGCGTAAGTCTGAGCGGTGAGGGATTCCCATTGCTCGACACCCTCTTCCCCAAAGGCATGCCCTACATCTGGCAGCCGGATCGCTTCTAGCTCACTCAAACGGAGGCACACACTATGCGAGTCCTGGTTACAGGAGGCACCGGCGCCGTCGGTCGCGAGGCCGTCAAGCGACTTGTGGCCCACGGACATATCGTCACCGTCATCGGCAGGACCCCCGATCTGACAATCGAGGGGGCAACGTACCGGCAGTGCGACATCGTCGACTTCGAGTGCCTGACCGATTGCGTCCAGGGGATGGACGGGATTGTCCATCTGGCCGCCATCCCCAACCCGTCGATGGGCACCAGCGAAGCGATCTTTTATGTCAACGACACCGGCACCTTCAACGTCTACTGCGCCGCAGCCGCAGCCGGCATCCGGCGCATTGTGAGTGCCAGCTCGATCAACGCACTGGGCTACAACTTCGGGATCAAGCGCTTCCCGCTCCAGTATTTCCCGATGGATGAGGCACATCCCCGCTACACCACCGATCCGTACTCCTTCTCGAAGCAGATCATGGAGGAGATCGGCGCCTACTTCTGGCGGCGCGAGGGCGTCTCCAGCGTCTTCCTACGGCTCCCCGGGGTCTACGAGGTTACCGAAGAGAACGAGGAGCGCATGCAGGAGTGGCGAACGCGAACGATGGCGAGCTATCAGGAGCTGCTGTCGAAGCCCGAAGAGGAGCAGCGCCGCGCTGCACAGGAGATCATCGCCCAGCACGATAGGCTCAGGGAGGAGCGTGCCTTCGAGATGCACGGCGACACGGCCCGGGCCGACCATTGGCGGAAGATGCGCGAGCTGCCGTATGCCCGGATGATGTTCGGCTACAGCAACTTCTGGGCCAGCATCGACGCGCGAGACTCGGCCCAGGCCATCGAGCAGGGGTTGCTAGCCGACTACGAGGGCAGCCACCCGCTGTGGGTCAACGACAGTCACAACTCAGCAGGCGTCCCGACCGAGGCGTTGGCCGCCCTGTTCTACCCCGACGTCCCGCTCACGCGGCCCATCCCCGGCACGGAGAGCCTGGTGAGCATTGACAAAGCGCGGTCGCTGCTCGGGTTCGAGCCGGAGTATTCGGTCAGCCGCTGGTATCCGGGTTAGCGGAGGGCTCCTGGTTAGCACGCAAAGCACGGCGGTCGGGGGCGCCGCAGGTATGGCGCCCCCGACCGCGTCAGTTTCGTCCAGGCACTCGGCGGCGCCGCGCACTCAAGCGCCTGTCATCCGCAGGCACCGGCGCGACACGGCTCAGACAAGCCGGCGCATCAGTGCGGAGAACCCCGCCCCCACCGTCGCGTCGATGCCCGACGCGAAAGGCCCCGGGCCACCCTCATCGTACCAGTTGGCGTCGAGGACCTCGTAGCCACCTTCTTGCAGTAACGCATCGGTCGGCAGATAGGTACTGACCTGCTGGCTGTACCCCCAGACGGTCAATCGCGGATCGGAGAGCCGTGTACGCAACAGCCCCAGCCACTCCGCCACCGCCTCCGCGGCGATCCAGGCGACGCGGTGTCCGGGGGTGATCTGCAGCACGCCGATCTCCAGCGGCAAAGTTCGGGCCAGCGGAAGCCCCGATGTGAGCCGCCGTGCCCAATAACCGCCCACGTTCCGGCTCAACTCGTCATCTCGTTCGGCTAGCGCCTGCCAGTGGGCCACCGGCGGCACACGGTCGAGATCACGCGCCGCGTGCGCCCACCCGGCAGCCGCCGCCAGCGCAAGATCCAGTGTCTCGCCGGCATCGCCCAGCGCGGTGAGCACGTCGCTCGCCAGCTCACCGGCGGCTTGATCGAGGTCTGCCGGCGTCGCCTTACGAAACGTGCCGGCCTCCAGGTCAGCCAGCACCCGCGGGCGAACGTTCCCCGCCAGCCCCTGCATGAACTGGCAGTGGACGTCTCGCCCCAACTGCGCGCCGAGCGCCTTACGCGTCGCACCAGGGTAGTCGGCCGAGATGCCATCCCAGGCAAAACCGTAGACAATCACCGGGTGACAGCCATAGCTGAACACGACCGCTCGCTCGCCGCCCGGCTGGGCCGCGCCCGTCCCCGTCCCCTGAAGCTCCAGCACCCAGAGGTCTGGATTGTAGGGCCCCTCGGGGTTGGGGGCCATCACCATGTCTCCCTGGGCGTTGCGACGGCGCCGGTTTATCCCGAGGTGAGAGACACCACGGTGACAATGCACCTCCACCGGCTGCATGCGCCTCAGGGCTGTCGCTACGACCCGCCGAACCGTGAGGCGCAGCACGTCGAGATACCCCCGCAGGAGCGGCGGTTCGGGAACCAGCGTGGGATACTTATCGAAGCCGCTCATTGGGCCACTGTGGACGTGGGCGAAGTTGAGCACTACGGCCTCGTAGTCGGCGCCGCTGAGCGCGGCCACGTCGTGCCGTACTGCCGCGGAGCGGGCATAATCCAGCCCGATCAAGTCCAGAGAGACCCAGACCTGACGGTGCCCGGCACCATCCTCCAGCACCAGTGCCTGCGCCATCAGCGGATCGAGCACCCGTGCACCCGGCGTGAACCGCGGCCCGCGACCGCCCATAGGCAGCCCCAGCGGCGGCGTGATTTCTGCTTCGGCCCAACCTGCGCGTGCTCCCATAATCACCTCCTGACGATGGCTACCCCTTAGCGGTAGATGAGGTCCAGGATGTTGTCGCTACGCAGGCGCACGGTCTGGCTGTCCACGCGCTCGACACCAGGCTGTGACGCTGCGCCGTCGGCGACATCGGTGTGGAAGAACCGCTTCTCGAGCACGTAGGGCGGGTCCCACACCAGGGGCGCAATGGGGCGCGTCCTGTGGGACTGCACCGCCAACTGTATGCGTTCGCGTATCAGGTCCCGGGCCGCCTCTTTGGACATCGAGATGGCCGAACTACGGCTCATGCCCTGCTTCACCGCCGCAGTCACGATACCGGGGATCAGGTCCACGACCTCGGCACAGGCGGCGTGGTCGCCGCTGAGGAAGATAAGCGGAATGCCCAGGCCTCCGCAATAGAGCGCCCATTGCCCGATCTCGCCGATCACTTTGCCGTTTAACGTATAGGCGTCGATGTGCCGGCTGCTCTGCGTATGAGCCAGGTTGCCATCCACGATCCCCGCCAGGGCGTGCTGGCCGATCATGACCGACACATCGTAGTCCCGATAGGCTGTCTCACGCGCCTCTGGCGTGGCCAGTGGCCGGCCGTGGAGCAGCTTCGCCGCCGGATGGATCTCTTCGAAGGCGATCCCACCCGGGCCGTGCCCGTCTACGACCAGCACATCCTCCACACCCGCGGCGAGCAGGCCATCCACCGCGGCGTTCACCTCTGCGGTCAGGAGCCGCTTGGCCTGTTCGTGATACTTGCCGTCGGCGTAGCCCTGTTGCTCGAAGCTCACCACACCGGCAACACCCTCGATATCGGTCATCATAAGCACTTTCATCATATCCTCCCTCACGAATGGACAGATGGGGGCCGTTCTCAACGCCGGTACGCCGCGTCCACCTTGCGGAAAGCCACCAGCGCATCCTCGATCTCGCGATCGCCCCACGCTTCGTGCAGCATCAGGTTGAAGTGCGTCGCCATCGTTGCGCGGGCATTGGGACAAGGGAACTCGCGGTTCGGGTCGCCGTGATAGTCCGGGCTGGTCCACGGATAGTCGCTGTGCCCGAAGACACGCCGGTTCACGTACCAATCCATAGTGTGCGGTATCGCCGCGCTGTAGTCAGCCATAATCGGCAGCCCCTCGGCGGAGAGCGCATGGCAGAAGGTATCTTTGTCGACCCGTGCAGCGTCGGCGCGGAAGCGCATCCGCAGGAACCAGTAACTGGGTACGGACCCCGCCAGTGGCTCGGGGATCGCGGCGCACCTCACCTCTGCCAGCCCCTCCTGTAGCCGGGCTACCACTGCTCGTCGTCGCTGCACCGCCCCCGGCAGCTTGCTCAGCTGAACGCGACCGATCGCCGCGGCCAGATCGTTCAGGTTCAGATTAAGCGATGCAATGACGTTCGTCGAGCCATCGGGAAGGAAAAACGGCTTCCCACGGTCAGAAGCCCGGCGTATCGCCTGGTAGCGAGCCTCGTCCTGGGTAAAGACCAGGCCTCCCTGGCCCCCGGAGCTGTGGTGCTTGCCGAACATCGTAGAAAAGACCGCGATATCGCCGAAGGTGCCGACCGGCTGCCCGTTGAGCGTCGCGCCGTGGGTCTGGGAGCAGTCCTCGATGACAGGGATGCCGTGCGACCGGGCCAGCGCCACGATCCCCGCGATATCTGCGGGCTCACCCGCGATGTGGGGCACCACGATTGCGCTGGTCCGCGGCGAGAGAAGCGCACCCACCTCCTCGGGGCCAGTGTTGTAGCTATCCGGCGCCGTGTCGGCCACCATCGGAATCAGGTTGAGTAGGGGGATCGGCATCATGCCGCCGGGGTCGGTCACCGCGCCAACGACCACCTCCGTGAACGGCTCCAGGTCGAGCGCCCGCAACGCCACGTAGACCCCTGCCGTGCCCGAGCTGACGGCATCGGTGAAGCCACCCCCCAGATATGCCGAAAACGCATCACAGTACGCCTGTTCCTCCTGCCCGTTGTAGCCGGGCGCCGCACCCGTGGCAATCGCCAGATCAAACAGCGCATCCACGGCAGCGCGCTCCTCCGCGCCGACGTGACCGCGCTGTGGAAAAGGCTCGGTGCGTACAGGGATGCCACCGTCAATAGCCAGGTCGATCATCATCACCTCCATTCATAGCGAAAAGGGACCGTGCCCGGTCAACGCCCTGCCTGGTACACGATCTGTCCACCCACCACTGTCAGTGCCACCCGCAGGTCCGGGTCGAGCACAACGAGATCCGCGACACGTCCTTCCGCCAGGCTGCCGAAGCGATCCTCCAGTGCCAACGCCCGGGCGGGGTTGTGGCTTGCCATCGCCAGGGCCTCGGGCAACGTCACGCCGACTACACGGACCATGTTGCGGACACAGAGATCAAGCGTCGCGGTACTGCTGGCAATCGTCCCATCGGCATGGCGCGCCTGACCGTCTTTCACGAAGACTGTTTCACCCAGAAGATCGTAGCGCCCGTCACCAAGGCCGGCAGCAGCCATCGCATCGGTCACGAGGACCACACGACCGGTGCCGAGGCACCGCAGCAACACCTTCATTGCACCAGGATGCACGTGAACGGTGTCGGCGATCAGCTCGGCAGTGACACCGTCCGATGTCAGAACTGCGCCCAGCACCCCAGGTCTGCGGTGGTGAAAGCCCAGCTGCGCGTTGAACGCGTGCGTCACATGGTTGAAGTGATCGCGGAGCGCCGCGGCGGCGCTCTCGTAGTCCGTCTCGGAGTGCCCCAGCGCCGGCACCACACCACGGCGCCGCAGCAGCGCTGCCACCTCCAGCGCCCCCGGAAGCTCGGGCGCCAGCGTCATCTGGCGGACCCATCCCTGTCCTGCGTCGATCAGGGCCTCCACTTCCTGCACACGCGGCGCCCGGAGCCACGTGGGGTTGAAAGCCCCCTTTCGCACAGGGTTGAGATACGGTCCCTCCAGGTGCAGTCCCAGGGGCCGCGCGCCCACGGCCTCCGATGACACGTCTGGCCACGCACTGAAAATCGCGGCGTAGATCTCCACCAACGTGTGCAGTGCGGCTCGATCGGGCGCAGCGATGCTCAAGAGGAACCCTGTGACACCCGTGGTCGCCACCCAAGCGGCGTAGGCGCGCAGATCGGCTTCCAGAGCAGCGCAGACAACCTGGCCCGCGCCAGCGCCGAACGTAATGCCGTGGCCACCATGGGTATGGATATCGATCAGGCCTGCGGCCACGGTGTGTCCGGGCAGCGCAAGAGCCGCTCCCTCTACCTCAGGTGCAGCGGCAGAGGGGCCGGCATAGCGGATCCTCCCATCAGGCCCAACCACAACCGTACCCCGGTCCACATCCGCCGCCACTCCCAGCACTCGTAGGTCCTTAAGCACGATCGTCATAGGTCATCCAGGCGCTCTCGCCGCCACTCCTCTCAGGGGTTGACAGGAATCCTACACCGGTTTCCGTTTGCCCGCCGCCCCACGCATCGGGGCGGCCTAACCCGTCGGCCGGCCCTGCTCTAGGTTTACCACTGCTGGCACAGCTCGCAACCCCACGCCCATCAACAGGCTGACGCCACCGCCAAGGACGAACCAGAACTGAACGCCGAACGCATCGGCGACAGGGCCGGCAATCGCCATTCCCAGCGGCTCCGCAAGGCTTGCGAGGCTCATGATGGTCGTGAAGACCCGCCCCTGCACTCCCGGCTCTACGGTTTCCTGGATGATGGCCAGGAAGGGTCCGTTGACGAGCGTGTTCATAAGCCCGGCAACGAACACGGATCCAAGCGCGAGGCTGTAGATAGACGCGGGGACCAACCCCACAAGGACCAGGGCCGCGCCCATACCAACAAGCCCCATCAACGACGTGTAGACCCTGCGCTTGAAACCGCCCCACACACTCAGCGTTAGCCCCCCCAGAATCAGCCCGATACCCCACGCGGAATCGAACCACCCCAACTCCAGTGCCCCACCACCGAAGTGCTGCGTCACCAAAATCGGCGACAGGGCGAAAGCAGGATTGATCAGACCGTTGAGCAACGCGGCGAGCGCCATCAGGATGACCAGGCCCGGCCAACTCAAGACATAGGCAAACCCCTCCCGAATATCCCGGACCAGTGTGGCTATGGGCCGGCTTTGGGCCATCTCATTCCGAGACGAGGGCTCCCGGATACTGGTGAACAGCAACGGCGCGACCGCAAAGGCCGCTGTGATCAGATCGATCCCCATGATGGCCTGCAACGACAGGAAGCTGACCGCCAGCGCCCCCAGCGGCGGGGCAGCGATCATCAGTGCCCCCTGGAGCGTCTGATTCATGCCCGAGATTCGGGCAAGCTGCGCTTTCGGCACCATCAGCGAGGTCGCTGCCTGCATGGCCGAACGGTGGAAGACGCCGCCCACTGACCGCACGAAGACGAAGAGGAAGACGTGCCAGGACTGCAGCGAGCCCACCCAGGCCATCGCGCCAACCCACGCCGCAAGCGCCGCCACCAAGCTGTCGGCCACAATCATCACACGCCGGCGAGACCAGCGGTCGACCAGTGCGCCGGCCACCGGCCCGATGAGAACGTAGGGCAGGACCGCGACCAGCGACAGCGTCGCAAGCATCGTCGCCGAACCCCCCGACATCTGCGTCAACCACCACACGAGGGCGAAGTCGGCTACCCGGCTGCCCAGCAGTGAAAATGCCTGACCGGTCCATATCGTGAAGAAGGGCAGTGCCCACCGGCGCGCGTCCACTTCCTCTACCGGCGTCTCAACGTTGCCTTCAAGAGCCACTTTGTCAGCCACGAACACCCCCTGTCAGCCGTAAGATCGTTACGTACTTTATTGTAACGAAATTACACAGGGGCGCAAGCTGGGAGATGAGCGGATGCCCGATACGAGCCGGGGCCCGGAACACGCTCGACTCACGAGCAAGTAGGCCGCGCCCACCGGTGGGCCCGGGGGCGTGGAGACCTGAACCCTGGCCTGCTCTACGACGCGACCGGCCTACCAGGTACGCTCCTGCAGCAACTCCTGGATGGCGTCACGTGGTACGGGCAAGGCGTCGATGTGATCTTCGAGCCAGCCGGAGAAATCGGCCTCAATCTCGTCATTCCACCGCGCGTCGATCTGACCTGGCGTATACTTACCTTCGTGCAGGCGCTGCTTGCCGAACATATCACGCAGCTGGACCAGCTCCGAAGTCCTGACCACGTTCTCGACGAGGTGTGGTGGGATGAAAATAACGCCGTTATGCTGGCCCAGCACGACGTCGCCTGGCATCACGGTCGCCTGGCCAATGCGGATGGGACAATTGACGCCCACCAGCATGATAGTTGGTGAGGCGTAGGTCGGATGGAAGCCACGAACGAAGCTGGCAAAGCCCGGGATCTCCTGAATGCCGTCGATATCTCGGACCGAGGCGTCGTGGACAACACCCTTGCCCGACTTGGCATAGATCGCCGTCGAGAGATTGTCGCCGATGATCGGGCCCTCCTCGTGTTTGCCATACACGTCGGCCACATAGACGTCTCCCGGCACGAGCATATCGATAGGCCACGAGATCTGGTCGCCGATGCAACCGAGCCGCGCGCCTTTCTCCTCCATCAAGGCCCGCATATCGGGCCGCCGCGGCACGTACATCGCCGTGAGCGCCCGACCCACCAGCGTTTGGCCCGGGTGGGTACACACAAAGCCATCCTCATATTGCCAATGATAGCCGGCGTTCCGCAGCACGCCCCAGGCCTGTGTAAGCGTCACATGGCCGACCCGCTCCAGAAGACTGTCCGGCACCTTGGGCCGCCCGTCGGCAAACCGCTCTCCCTTCCATTCGTAGGTATACTCGATGATCTCCCCGGGATTCAGGTTCAGTGGTGCAAACTTCTCAGTGTCCATGGCCTGCCAGCTACCTCTGCACCTGGACTGCGTAGTGCCCTTCGATATAGGGGAACCGGGCCTCGAGATCATCTGCCAGCTCGACACCGAAGCCGGGTTTGTCGGGCAACACCAACCACCCGTTCTCGATCTGCGGCTTGTCTGCCAGGATGGCCCATTGGAGGGGACCCTGGATCATGCACAACTCGAGCATGTGGGGCACGGGCAGCGCCGCCACAAAGTGCGCGTGTTCCATCGCCATCAGACCATTGTGCCAGCTATGTGGGCAGGTAATCACACCGTAACGGTGCGCCATTCTGGCGATGCGCATCGCCTCGGTAATGCCACACAGCGCAGCATCCTGCTGAACGATGTCGTAGGCTCGAGTATCAAGGTACGGCCGAAACTGCTCCAGGGTGGTGAGGCTCTCGCCGCCTGTGATGGGCATCTCTACCGCCGCTGCCAGACGCGCATAGCCCTCGATCTGATCCTTGGGCAAGGGCTCCTCGAACCAGGCGAATCCCAGGCGGTCGATCTCTTCAGCGACCACCAGGGCCTGCTCCTCGGTGAGGCGGCAGTTGCCGTCGAGCATCAGCTCCATACGCCCATCGACCTCCTGAACCAGCTCGCGCACCAGGCCCAGGAAACGATCGACGGTGACGTGGTCCCAGCTCCATTCAGTGCCCAGGCGGAACTTCACCGCGGCAAAGCCGTCGTCGATATAGCCGAGTGTCTCCTCGATGAGCTGCTCCGGGCGGTCACGCCAGTCGTACCGGCAGCCGCTGGAGGCGTAGAGCCGCACACGGTCCACCGGCGCGTCGGTCATGAGCTCGCTGGCCCGTTTGCCGGCGATCTTGCCCCGTAAGTCCCACAACGCACAATCAATCCCGGCTACCGCCGCATCGTGGGCGCGCGCGCCACCATTGGGCGAGGGAGTGATGCTCGGGTCAGTGGGGTCTTTGCCGACCAGTTCGACTGACAGCCAGTCGACCCACTCACGAATCGACAACGGCCAGCCATAGGCGCTCGCCTCGCCGATACCGGTCAGGCCCTCATCGGTGTGAATTACGACAATCGCACAATCCGCCTTTACCGTCCGGTAGCGCGACGTGATCCACTGTCGCTCCGGCTCGTGCATTCGCGAGAGGCACAATGTCTCCAACTTGGTGATCTTCATCGTCATCTGTCCTTTCAGTGCCGCAGCGGGTACTGACCGCCCGCCGCTGCCAGAATCTCGCCCCAATCCTCGTCGCTCAGGGTCACGTCCAGCGCCGCGACCCACTCACCGACACGCTTGGGTTTACCTGAGGCGGGGATCGTCACATCGACGTCGGGGTTGCGCAAAGAGAAGGCCAGAGCCGCCGTCGCCAGGTCGATCCCCTTGGCCGCGCACGCCACCTCCAATCGTCGCGTGGCCTCGATCACATCCTCTTCCGCCGGGACATAGTTGTAGCGGGCGTCAGGCCGCGCCCCCGTTGCCAGGATGTAGCCCGCGTAGGGAGCCGAGTTGAGGATCGACACGCCTTTCGCCCGCGCAGACGGGATGACCCGCTCCGCAGCCGACTGGTTGAGCAGCGTATAGGTGTGGAAGATCTGAATGACATCGATCCCACCGCTGTCCACCGCGGCCTGCAGGCAATCCAGGCCCAGCGTGCCCATGCCCACGGCACCGATGACACCCTGGCGCTTCAGATCGAGCAGCGCCTCCAGCGCGCCGCCCTTCGCGAACACCTGTTCCAGGGCTTGAGTGCGCACGTCGTGGATGTGGACAATGTGCAGGAAGTCGGTGCCCAACCGTTTGAGGCTTCGCTCCACAGACCGGTAGATCTGCTGGGCCCGGTAACCCGTGTAGTAGATCCCCAGCTCCGAGTCCACGTAGGACCCCGCTTTGGTTGCCAAAACGATGTCCGGCGGGAGATCGAGCGCCTGCAGAGCCCGGCCGATCACCGGTTCTGTGCCATAGAGCGGCGCCGTGTCGATGTGGCGAATGCCCGCGTCCAACACCGCCTGCAGCATCGCGACGGTGTCCTCGAATGAGACCTGGTTGGGCCATCCCGCCGTGCCGAGGCCCAGCTTGGTGCTGACGATCCCGGTGCGGCCAAGGGTAACCTTGGGCACCCCATTCAACGTTGAATGTGCCATAGCTTCTCCTCTAGATGCCGCCCACCCCATACCAGCGCGCGGCGGTGCCTCCCAGAACTGCCTCCTGCATCTCTGAAGGCAGGGGCTTCATATAATCGATAACTATGCCAATCGTCTCCGCGTAAGGAGCCGCCTGGAGACACACGGGCCAGTCAGACCCAACCATCAGCCGCTCAGGCCCAAAGGCTTCGAAGATGGTATCCAGAAAGGGTATGAAGTCTGAAGGTTGCCAGGCGGCGTGGTCGGCGCGGGTTACCATTCCCGAAACCTTACAGGCCACATTCGGATGCGCGGCCAGCCGGCGGATCTCGCCGGCCCATGAGGCAGCATCGCGGTCGGCCGTGGCCGCATTGGCGATGTCGGGGTTCCCAATGTGGTCCAAGATGAACCGTTGCTGGGGCGCCGCTTCGACCAAGGCGCGCGCGAGCGGCAGCCTGGAAGGGGTAACGAGCAGATCAAACGTCAACCCCGCCGCGGTCAGCTCTGCGATGCCGCGGACAAAGTCAGCCCGCGGGATGCCCGGGTCCTCCGGCTCGGTTTGAATGGGACACCGCACGCCCCGGTATTCCGGGTGGATGGTCAGATGTGCCAGGCGCTCCGGCAGGTCGGGCACGCACAAGTCGGCCCAGCCCACCACACCTGTGATCCAGGGATGCGCGTGGGCCAGCTCCAGCAGCCAGTGCGTCTCCTCCCAGGTCGAGCGTGCCTGGACCAGAATCGTGCCATCGAACCCGGCTGCTGCCAGCAGCGGGCGGAGATCAGCGGGCAGATAGTCGCGTTTGAGGACGTCGGCTCTGATCCAGCGGTAGGATGCCGCTGAATAGCGCCAAAAGTGCTGATGGGCATCGATTTTCATGTCTCGGGGTTCTCCAGGCTCAGAAGTGGAACCGCAACAACCTTCATAGACTTGCCCTCCGGGACGATGCAGTATACAAGATGATGAAATCCGGCGCCACGGGGTACGTTGTACACCCACGTGGCCAAATGACAACATCAGGAGGATCCATGCCGGCAACTGGAGGAAGGCTCTACGAACGGGTATTGGGCTGCCTATACGGTGGTGAGATCGGGGACGCGATGGGCGCGCCCGCCGAAGGCAAGACCTATCAGCAGATCGCCGACATGTTCGGTGAGATCATTGACTTCGCGGGCTACGGCACCGATGACTCGGCCCTCAAACACATCCTCTGCGACGCGATCGAGCGGGGCGATGGGTATCCAACCGCCGACACGTGGGCGGAGGAATGGCTGGCTCAGGAAGATATGTTCATCAAGCGGCACCTCTTCTGGATTCCGGTGATGAACGGCTTCTGGAAGGTGCGGGCTGAGGGTGTTCCGCCGAGAGAAGCGGGCCACGGTAACATGGCGAGCAGCAGCTCTGCTATGTGCATCTCGCCGATGGGCATCATCAACGCCGGAGACCCCAGACAGGCCGCACTGGAGACCTTCGACGTCGCGTCGATCATCCATCACAACTTCTCCCGCGACGCAGCGTGCAGCATGGCGGCTGCAGTCGCGGCGGCGCTCCATCCCGATGCGACGCTCGACTCGATCCTCGACGCGGCAGTGGCCTATCTACCGCCCCGGAGTGCGCACACGATGCGTCACTACATCGAGAAGACGGTGGCATTGGCGCGCGAGACCGGGGCCTACGTGGCCTTCCGCGAGATCTACTATTCGGAGCATATGCTGCCCGAGGTGGCCATACCGGATGCGCGAGAGACCGTGCCCGTGGCGCTATCGCTCTTCTATCTTGCCGGCGGCGATCCCCGTCAGACGATCATCAGCGGCGCCAACTTCGGACGGGATGCCGACACCATCGCCTCCATGGCCGGCGCGATTGCGGGCGCCTATCGCGGCGTCAGGGCGATTCCTGAGGCCTGGGTCGACAAGGTGAAGGCCGAGAGTCCGCGCGCCCACGAGGACGTAGCACGGTCGCTGGTCAACGTGGTCGCGCGCCGGGTGGAGGCTGCGACGCAACATATAGCCGCCTTAGGTGCCATGCTCTAGCACCAGTTCCCAGGGCATGACGCTCAAGACCGTTGAGCTTGGGGCCCCCCAGCTCAACGGCCCTGTTGACAGCGGTTGGCGCCGGGCACCTGACCCACAACGGCGCCGCACAACAGGCTCCTATCCTCGTGGCCTTCCCTTCCGGAAAGCCGCCGCTACGCGCGTCAGATCATACTTCTGGGAGCGGTCGTAGTTGTAGATGCCGTTCTGCTCCTGCTCGATGTCGGTGAGCTGGGTATAGCAGAAGCCGCAGATATGGTCGTAGCTGAGCACGGCATCGACCAGGCCTTCCAGCCGCGAGTAGAACTCCTCCAGGGTCTTGGGCGCCTCGCCATATCCCCACGAGTCCTCGGCGAAGACCAGGTCTGCGGTGGGAATCCACTTGATACCTCCGAACTCGTCGACGATGTAGGGCTGTCCGGTGTAGGCGACTTCGAACTCGGGAACGTTGCGCCACACGCCCGCTTCCGGGCTGGGCCGGAGCAGTTCTCTGAGCCTATCCGGGTCCTGCTCATAGGTATGGACGGTCCATAGGTCAGTCTTGACGTGCGCGTAGCCGCTGGCGTCGTTGACCGGGCGAGTCGGGTCCAGATCGTGGCACATGTCGTAGGCATCTGCATGAAGCCGCGCGTGCTGGGGATGGCCGGCACCCCCCCGTGTCTCGTTGAATGGCGTCCACGCAATGATCGATGGATGGTTTCGGTCGCGGGTCACGATCTCGCGCCACTCCGCCAGGAAGTTCCGCGCGCTGACCTCATCCGTAACGTCAATGCCCCAGCTCGATGACTCACCCCACGTGAGGTATCCAAGACGGTCGGCCCAATAGTGGAAGCGCGGCTCGAAGACCTTCTGGTGCAGACGCGCGCCGTTGAAGCCGGCCGCCATCGATAGTTCGATATCGTGCTTGAGCACCGCATCCGAGGGCGCAGTCCAGATGCCATCCGGGTAGAAGCCTTGATCGAGCACGAGCCGCAGGTAGATCGGCTCGTTGTTGAGGAGCACGCGGTTCCCTTCGACATGCACCTTGCGCAGGCCCGCGTAGCTCAGGACCGTGTCGATCACCACATCGCCATCCACGACCTCGAAGACCAGATCGTAAAGGAACGGATCGGCAGGCGACCAGGGTTTCGGACTGGGGATCGAGAGCTGGCACCCGCCGCCGTCGACCGCAACCCGCTCGACCTCCGCGACGACGGCCCCGCCGTCCTTGAGCATTGCCCGGAACGTGAGCCCGGGTGTCAGGGCATAGAACCTGGGCGTGATCAGAAACCGCTGACCGTCCAGATCGGGGACGATATGCACGTCACGCAGTCCGCACTCGGCAACCGCCTCCACCCACACGGTCTGCCAGATGCCGGTGGTGCGGGTGTACATACACCCGAAGGAATGGTACCGGGGCGACTGCTTGCCGCCCGGCTGCACACCCGAGCGAACTTCATCGCGCACGGCGACGACCAAGTCGTGCGTTGCACCGGGCGTGACGTGAGCCGTAACGTCAAAGGCGAGGGCCACGGTGCCGCCCCAGTGGCGGCCCACCGAGACACCATCGATGAAGACCTCGGCCTCGTAGTCCACGGCTCCGAAGTGCAAGATCACACGCTTGCTCGCCCAGCCTGCGGGCAGGCTGAGCTTGCGGTGATACCACATGGCTTCGATGAAATCGGTGTAGGCCACCCCGGACAGCTCGCTCTCCGGACAGAAGGGGACCGTGATCTCGCCTCCCCCGGGCGCGTCGCCGAAGCCCTGGCTTTCCGGAAAGCCCTGCTCGCGGCCTGATTTGCCGAAGTCGAAAACGTACGTCCAAGTGCCATTGAGATTGAGCCAATCGTCGCGCCGAAACTGCGGGCGCGGGTATTCGGAGCGCGGCAGGTCTGGCATAGCGTGTCCTCCTGGATTCCCCTTACCGACAGCGTGCGTCTGCGTCAAGGATACTCGACCAATGGTCCAGGTCAAATGAGCTGCCACGGGCCGACGGGCAGGCGTGCACCGGTGCACAGACCGGCCTGGCGAAGGTCAGGAACGAGCCTATACTGTCACCTATAAGAGGCCGGTTGTACCGCGCTCTGTGCTCGCCGCTCCCAGGAGATGACGTTGACTGCCAATGCGTTGTCGGCATCCTGCCCAGTGTGCTCCAGCCTCGGAGAGTTCCGGGAAATCGAGAACGCCCAAGATCCGGGGGAACTGGACGAATCACAGGCCTTTCCACTGCGGCAGCGCCTACGTAGCGGCAAGGCAGGGCGCCGGCTCGGAATTGGCGCTCATCGAATCCCGATATCGGGACACGACCAAGGAGGCGTTTATGCCCACCGACCCACTGTCGTTGCATCCGGACAATCCACACTACATGGTCTTCCGCGGAAAGCCAGCGGTTCTCATCACATCGGGCGAGCACTACGGCGCCGTCATGAACCTGGACTTCGATTACCACCGCTATCTCGACGCCCTGGCGGAAGGCGGCTTCAACCTCACCCGGCTCTTTAGCGGCACCTACAGGGAGCGTCCCGGGAGCCACCGGATCCAGAACAACACGATGGCCCCGCAAGACGCGCGTTTTGTCTGCCCGTGGCGGTGCGTGGAGCGCGGACCGGGCAACGCGCCGCTGAAATGGGATCTGACCCAGTGGGATGAAGCCTACTGGCAGCGTCTACGTGACTTCGTGGCCCAGGCCGGCTCCCGCGGCATCGTGGTCGAGTACGTCCTCTTCTGCTACATGTACAGCGACGAGCTATGGCGCGCCAGCCCCCTGCATCCCGACAACAACGTCAACGGGCTGAGGGTCGAGAACCCTAACAACATCTTCAGGCTCGACAACCCACCGGTGCTTGCCGCTCAGGAAGCCTTTGTCCGAAAGGCAGCCCAAGAGCTGAACCGCTTTGACAACGTCTACTATGAGATCGCCAACGAGCTCTACGTGTGCCAGGACGGCACGCTCTACCTCGACTGGCAACACCATCTCGTGGACGTCTTGCGCGAAGAGGAACGCGCCTTGCCGGCGCGGCACCTGGTCGCCATCAACTACTGGAACAACGTTGGGCGCGCCGTGCCGCTTCACCCGGACGTGGACATTCTCAACTTTCACTACGCCTTCCCCGAAGCTGTGGCGTGGAACTACGGCCTGGACCGCGTGATCGCGGACGACGAGACGGGGTTCAAAGGATGGACGAGCACGCCCTACCGCACAGAGGCGTGGGCCTTTATGCTGAGCGGCGGCGCCGTCTTTAGTCACCTGGACTACAGCTTCACCGTAGCGCATCCCGATGGCACAGCAGCCCTCGTCGACGAGACGCCGGGTCACGGTGGGCCCGCGTGGCGCGCGCAGTTGAGCGTCCTGAAGCGCTTCTTGGACGCCTTTGATCTGCCGCCGATGGCGCCCCATCCCGAGGCCGCGATGCCCGGCACAGCGCTCAACACGCGGGTTGCGGTGCTCGCCGAACCAGGCCGGCAGTATGCCGTCTACCTCTGGGGCGGAGGCCCTAACACCGACCTCCGGGTGCAGTTGCCTGCCGGAAGTTACGAGTTCACCTGGACCAACCCATCAGACGGCAGAACCATCCGGACCACAGAGGTCGATGGGCACAGTGGCGGCACCTATACTGTCAGGACGCCCACCTTCCTGGAGGACCTGGCGCTCTCCATCATCCGCCGGTGATGCGAGGGGCACAGTGGCGCGCCGTGAGGCCCAACGCGGAATTTCCATTCTCAGGAGGACCCTATGTTTGATCCGACCAGCTCGAGACTCGTGACACCGTGGACCGACCCGGACTCCGGCGTGACCAGCTACATCCTCACACAGAAGGTCGCGCCTGTGCAGGAGGCCTTCTACTTCGTCAACCCCAACGTCACCCACGATGGGCGCTACTGGTGGTTCTACTGCGCCTTTCCCCCGTCTGGCACGGGGGCTCAGGGCCGAACGCTGGGCGTCGCGGATTTTGCCGCCGGCGAAGTGCGTCACTTTCCCGACACGCAGTTCAATCACGCCTCTCCGTGGGTCAATCTCGATACTGGCGCCGTCACGTGGGGCATGGGCGACGCGCTTTGGCGGCGTGGACCCGAGCCCGACGCCGGTGCCGAGCTGGTGAACCGTCTTCCCGAGGACCTGGTGGGCCACCGCACTGTGTCGCGCATAGCGACCCACCTGACGCTCTCCGCAGACGGGCGGGCGTTCTTTATCGACGCCAACGTGGGGCTGCAATGGGTGTTCGGGTCGCTGCCGGTCGATGGAAGCGATTTCGTGGAATGGCACCGGTTCCAGCGCAACTACAACCACGCGCAGTTCAGCCCGACCGATCCCGATCTCGCGCTCTTCGCACAGGAGAACCACTCTGATCCCATCACCGGGCTCCGCTTCCGCATCGAGGATCGCCTGTGGTTGATCCGGCGGGGCCAGGCGCCGCATCCCATCATGCCGGAGCCTACGCGGCTGACGCACGAATGGTGGGACCCCGACGGCCGGCACGTATGGTGCATCAAGAGCGACACCGGGGTGTGGCGTGTGGATATTGAGACGCAGGAAGTCGAGGAGATCGCGTGGCCAGGCGGGCGCTGGCACTCACACAGCGATGCCACGGGCCGCTACCTGATCGGAGATCGGAACCCCACCTTCTACCGGGGATGTCCCTCGACGGTCAACTTCCTGAATCGCGAGACAGGGAAAAGCGTGCGCCTGGTGGACAACCCCGAAATGGCCAACTATACCGGCGCGAACTACCACATCGACCCGCATCCCCGCTTCTGCTGTGGCGACCGCTTCGTCGTCTTCACCACCACCGTGCGCGGTGTGGTGGATGTTGCCCTGGCGCTCACTGCCGACCTGATCGAAAGAACTTCGTAGGAGCTACTATGCCCAAGGACTTTGTCAGTTTTCTGGACTACACACCCGCCGAGATCACCGCTCTGCTGGACCTCGCCGCGGAGCTGCGCGTTGCGTGGCAGGCCCGTACAATGCCACAGCCACTGGCGGGGAAATCCTACGCCCTGATCTGGGACGCCGAAGGGTTTCGTAACCGTGTCTCGTTCGAACTGGGGATCGCAGCGCTCGGTGGAACCGGCGTCCAGATTCCGGGACGGCTCGATGCGCGGGAGTCCATCGAGGACGTCGCCAAGTACCTGGGCAACTGGTTCGACGGCATCGTAGCGCGCACACGTACCCACAGCCACATGGAGCGCCTGGCCGCCGCGTCGCCCGTTCCCGTCATCAACGCACGGACCGACTTCAACCACCCGTGCGAGATCCTGGGCGATCTGGCCTATATCCGCGACCGCCGCGGCAGACTGAATGGGATCAAGGTCGTCTTCGTGGGCGAGGCCACCAACCTCTGCCATCCGTGGTTCGAGGCAGCGGCCCGGCTCCCGCTGGAGGTCGTGCAGGTCTGCCCAATGGGCTATGAGGTCAGTCAGTGGTTTCTCTCACGAGCGAGGCGCAACGCAGCCGGCAAGCTGCGCGTCAGCCACGACCTGGAGGCGGAGCTGCGCACTGCCGACGTGATCTACACCGACTGCTGGCCCGCACGACCGGACGATGAGACACGGGCCCGCGTCGAGCGCAGATTCCTGCCCTACCAGATCACTGCCGCGCACCTTCAATCAGCGCCGTCCGATGTGCTCTTCCTGCCGTGCCCGCCGGTGACACGCGGTGAGGAAGTCTCGGAAGACGCGATGGCTCTGCTGGGTCACCAAGTCTTTGAGGCGAAGGCCTACCTCCTGCACGCACAAAACGCCATCTTGGTGACGCTGGCATCCTGAGCATCAGCGGCGACACGAAGCTCTACACAGCCCTGGCGACCGGAAGACCGCTCACGGTGGGATGCGCTCTGGGCCGGCAAGGTGCGATGGCCGCGATCAGAAGGCCTCGTGCTCGGTCCGGGCGATGATCTCGTCCTGGAGCGCCCGGCTCAGGTCACAGAAGTAGTCGCTGTAGCCCGCCACGCGCACAATCAGCGTGCGATACCGTTCGGGGTCTGCCTGCGCCGCGCGGAGTGTGGCGGCATCGACGACGTTGAACTGGATGTGATGGCCGTCCAGCGTGAAGTACGTCCGCACCAACTGTACCAACCCATCAAGCCCCGCATCGTCGGCCAACAGCCGCGGCGTGAACTTCTGATTGAGCAACGTGCCTCCCGTGCGCACGTGATCCATCTTGGCCACGGACTTAATGACCGCCGTGGGCCCGGAGCGATCGGCTCCCTGGACCGGAGAGATGCCCTCCGAGACCGGCGTGCCAGCTCGGCGACCGTCCGGCGTGGCGCCGGTTACCGACCCGAAGTAGACATGGCACGTGGTCGGCAACAGATCGATGTGATAGGCGCCGCCTTTGGTATTGCGCCGCCCGTCAATCGCAGCATAGTAGGTCTCGAAGACACGCACCATCACGGCATCGGCAACCTGGTCGTCGTTGCCATACTTGGGGGTGCGGTTGAGCAGGAGCTGGCGCACGCGCTCGTGGCCCACGAAGTCAGCGTCGAGGGCGGCGAGAAGGTCGGGCAGCGTCAGGCTCTGCCGGTCGAAGACGTGAACCTGGAGCGCCGTCAAGGCATCGGTGATCGTGCCCAACCCCACGCCCTGGATGTAGGAAGTGTTGTACCGCGCCCCACCATCGTGGTAGTCGCGCCCGGTGGCAATGCAGTCATCGATGAGCAGCGACAGAAACGGCACTGGCATATAGCGGGCATAGAGCCGCTCAATGACGTTGTTGCCGCGGATCTTGATGTCAACGAAGTGCTGCACCTGCCGCCGGAACGCATCGAAAAGCTGCTCGAACGTTGTCCACGTGGTGGGGTCGCCGGTCTGGGGGCCGATCTGCTTGCCCGTGCGCGGGTCGATGCCGTTGTGGAGCGCGATCTCGAGCACTTTGGGCAGGTTGAAGTAGCCCGTCAGGTTGTAGTTCTCCTTCCCAAACGCTCCCGTCTCGACGCACCCGCTGGTGCCGCCCGCCCGCGCATCGACCAGCGACTTACCTTGGCGCAGCAATTCCTCCACCACCAGATCGGCGTTGAAGACCGAGGGCTGCCCAAACCCGGTGCGGATGATCTCCGCTGCGCGCCGGATGAACCGGTCGGGGTTCTTCTTGCTCACCTGGATCGACGAACTGGGCTGTAGCAGCCGCATCGCCTCGATCACGTCCAACAGTAGAAAGGTGACCTCGTTGACGCCGTCAGAGCCGTCAGCCCGCACGCCGCCGGTGTTGATCTGGGCAAAGTCGGTGTACGTACCGCTCTCCGCCGCCGTGACGCCCACCTTGGGCGGGGCAGGCTGGTTGTTGAACTTGATCCAGAAGCACTGCAGCAGCTCCTCGGCTTGCGCTCGGGTCAGAGTACCGTCGGCCAGCCCGCACCGGTAGAAGGGCTCCAGGTGTTGATCCAACCTGCCTGGGTTGAACGCGTCCCACGGATTGAGCTCCAGGGTGACACCCAGGTGGACAAACCAATAGGCTTGCAGGGCCTCCCAGAAGGTGCGGGGCGCGTGGGCCGGAACCCTCTCACAAACTTCGGCGATCTGCAGCAGCTCCGCCTTGCGAGCCGGGTTGGGCTCTCCTTCTGCCAACGTGCGCGCCCTCTCGGCGTGGCGCAGCGCGAAGCGGACGATCGCGTGAGCCGCGATGTGCATCGCCTTCAGTTGCTCCTGCCGGTCATAGGCGGTGGGATCGTTCAGATAGTCAAGGCGCGCCAGTTGCGCCTCGATGTCGGCCGCGAAGTCGAGCATGCCCCGGCGGTAGATCTTGTCGTCCAGCGTCGTATGCCCGGGGCCGCGCTGCTCCATGAACTCGGTGAAGATACCGGCCTCGTACGCATCTTTCCATGCGGCGGTCATCTCGCGGAAGATCGCCTCGCGCATCGTCTTGCCGCGCCAGAAGGGCAGGATGGTCTCGGCGTAGGCCTGACGGGCCTCCTGGCTCACCTTGAACGGGATCTTCTCGCGCCCATCGAGGAGCTCCAGATCGTCCAGCGTATGACAGCACAGCTCGGGATACGTAGGCGCGGCCTTCGGCGCAGGCCCTTTCTCGCCTACGATGAGTTCGCCCGGGTTGATGCAGATGGCCTTGTGCTCCATCAGATAACGGAACGCCAGCGCCCGGCGCACCGGTGCGGAGACCGGCCCCAGATCTCGCCCGTAGAACGCCGTCAGCAGCTCCGCCCGCTCGATGGAGAGGGTAGGCACTGCATCCAGGCTTTGCTGCCGCAACCGTGCAACACGCTCGGTTATCGCCATAGGTCCTCAGTATTCGTCGATCTCGCCGTCCAGAAGAGGCCAGCGATCGAAGGCGGTGTCCAGGTGCTCATCGTCCACAGCGACGATAACCCACCGGTTCCGCGGAGCATTCACGTTGAACGTAATCCTCGGCCCATCCGGCCATTGAAAGACGCGGTTGATCGTGACGGGGTCGCTGTTTGCGGCCGTGACGGCGGCAAGCACGGCTTTGGGGTCGTCATCGTGAAACAGCGCCACCAGACCTTGCTCGACCTGACTATGCACAACCACGACCAGGCCATCGACCGGCGCATAGACCTCCCATAGATCATTGCTGACGATGAGCTCCCACGAGGCAGGCACGTGCACCGGACCTGCGGCACAGGCCAGATCGCGGTAGACCCCGGTGTTGTTCCATGTCGTGAAGGTGTCGTCGGGCCCCGCGAGGTACAGCACGTCCGAGAGATCCCGGGCCTCATCATCGAGCATCAGCGTAATCGGTCGCGCCACAATCATCGACCGCTTCCCGCGATGAACCCCGCCGGCGCTCAGCAGGTATCCGGGCCCGCCGGCATAGATCTCGGGCGAGGCCCACGGACCGTGGCCGATACGAACGAAGTAGGTTGTCGGCTTCTCCAGAATCCAGCGCACCACCTCGTCGGGCGGACGGTAGGGCAATAGGGCTGCCAAAAGCGCGTGGTGACGGCCCTCAGTCAACGGAGCACCGTCCTCGATGTCGCCGGTGGGGTGGAAACTCATCCAGGTCCGGATCAGCGCGGTGTGATAGTCAGCATCGAGTGCCGTGAGGCCCGCACGCGCAAGCTGCCGGCGGAAGGGGGCGAAGCGCCGGTAAGCCAGGCTGCCCAAGGCATACTCCCAGTTGGCGCGGTCAAGAACACGTTGGGCAGCACCGCGCACCGCATCAGACCCATAGGCTTCCAGGTTCAGGAGCGCCGTGAGCGTGTAGCCCATGTAGGGAATGGAGTTGAACTCATAGAGCCCGGCGCTGTTGAGTTCGCGCAGCAGATCCAGCATCCACCGCTCCATCCCGTTGCGCTCGTTATCGTGGCGCGCATCGGTGCTCCCGTGCAGCATCAGCCAGCGGTTCTTGAGATACCGGGAGCCCTCGGTCATCAGGAGATGGTTTTCCGTATCACGGATCAGGCCCAGCGTGCGCGGCACGCTGACCCGTGGATTGCCGCCCTCTTCGACGAGCAGCACATCGAGCAGGTGGGTCCGGGTCTCCGGATAGAGCACGCCCGGTTCATCGCCATACAGGTAGAGCATCGTCGTGAGGGCAGCCAACGTGAAGTCATAATCGCCCTGGGTGTGTAGCTCCCACGTGGAGCCACTGCGCCCCCAGGGCACCTGGGCTTGGAGATAGGCGTTGGCGGCTTCCAGATCCTGTCCTGAGGCAAATCGGGCCAGCAGCGCCCGCGGGGCAGTCACCTTGCCCTCCTCATGCCAGTCGGGCAGGGGTTCAGCCGCCCAGTCGGCAATCAGGGCTTGTGCCAGCTCTGACTGCTCATTCCACCGGATGGCGCGCGCGTGGGGCACCAGGATGGCGCCAGCAGCCCGAGGTACGTTGCTCCAGCGCGCGGCGCCGGCAAAGTGCCCGCCAATACGCAAGAGCCCCCAAAGAGCGGCGCCACCGACAAGAAGGAGCACGAGGCGCCTGACCCGACGTCGCTTCACGACACTTGCCGGCGTTTCGGCTGTGTGAGTCACCTGAAGCCTGACCTGAGACCAGATCCGAGCGCCGCGTTATCGAGGCCTTGCGACCGCATCATCCCAGCAGTCCCTGTATCTCTGCTAGCTCCCCGGCTGAGAAGAGCCACTGGCCGGCAGCGGCATTCATCGCCGCTTGCTGTGGCGACTTGGCACCGGGGATTGCCACCGGGTCCGCCGGATGCGAGATCACATAGCGCAGCGCCGCGGTAACCATCTCGTCACCGGGCTCGAACCTACGCTTGAGGCGCTCTACCTGGTCAACCTCCGCCTCGAGTTGGGCACGGCGCGCACCTCCAACGTTCCACGAAGCGCGCACCGAGTCGGTGAAGACCGACTCACGGGCGTATTTGCCGGCGAGCAGCCCCTGGCGCAGTGGACCACGCACCATTACGGCAATGCCGTGTTCCTGGCAGTAGGACAGGAACTCGCCTTCCGGCTTGCGGTTGAGCATCGAGTAGTTAACCTGCACCACTGCACAGGTCCCGTTGACGTTGAACCGCTTGAGCACGTCGAGGCTATCGGTTGAGATGCCATAGGCCCGGATGCGCCCCCGCTGCTTGAGCATCTCAAAGGCTTCGAGGTAGACCGAAGGGTCCTCGATATTGCCCTCATGACAGAGCTCCACATCGAGCCAATCGGTGTGCAGACGGTGCAGCGAGGCGTGGGCGCACAGGCGTATCATATCGACCGTGGTCTTGGGTACACCCTGCCCGGTGCGCTCGCCCCAGTGCCCGATCTTGCTGACAAGGATTACCCGGTGGCGGATGCCCGCCAGCGCAGTGCCGAGCCGCTCCTCCGAAAGCCCGTTGGGGTCGCCATAGGACTCAGCGACGTCAAAGAGGTTGACGCCGCAGTCAAAGGCCGTGCGAATCGTCGCCCAGGCCGTAGCATCGTCCACCTCGCCCCATTGATTCCCGATGTTCCAGGTGCCCAGGCCAATCGCCGAGGCCTGCCAGCCGGTCTTGCCGAAGTCACGATAGATCATAGGTTTGGCCTCCACAGGGATGTCTAGAAGGACGCAAGGGAGCACATCGCGGGAAGGTCACGCCTGCTTGCCCCTCCCCGCACGTCTACCCGCACTCTTATCCATTTCCGATGCGCAACTCGCTCGAGCGGCGCACGATAAGGTCGGTCGGCAGGACGATCGCCTGGGGTTCAGGCGGTGCCTCGCCCGCCAGCCGCCTGAGCAGCAGTCCCGTAGCCTCTTGTGCAAGCTCGTAGACGCGTTGTGCGGCAACGGTCAGGAACGGATCCGTCATGAAGGTAGGGGGCAAATCGTCAAACCCCACAAGCGCTACATCCTCCGGCACGCGCTTGCCGGCCTCGCGCAGCGCGCCGAAGGCGCCAATGGCGATGAAGTTGTTGGCGGCGAAGAGTGCCGTAGGCGGCGGCATAAGCGCCATGACCTGCGTGGTCATCGCATAACCACCCTCGCGGGTGAAGGCGTGGTAGATGATGAGACGTTCGTTCACCGGAACCCCTGCCTCGGCAAGCGCTCGCCGGTATCCGGCAACACGATCGACCGAGGTTGAGACATCTCGCGGACCGCTGAGCATAGCAATCCGGCGATGCCCCAGTGCCAGAAGGTGGCGCGTCAGCTCGTAAGCCCCCCCTTCAGAATCGGAGCAGACTGTGTCGACAGCGGCGTTCACAGAGCGATCGAGGATGACCAGAGGCACGCGCTGTTTCAAAATCAGGTCGACCGAGCGGGAAGCGCCGTGCGCGGGAACAAGCAGGAAACCATCGACCTGCTTTTGGAGCAACACCTGGACGTAGCTGTACTCCTTGGATTCCGATTCATCGGTATTGCAGAGGATGACGCTGAACCCGGCTCCATTGGCGATATCCTCGACGCCACGTGCAACGGTTGTCCAGAAAGGATTGGTGATATCGGTCAGGACGAGGGCCAGCGTGTGAGTCTGCTTGGATCGCAAACTGCGCGCCACACGGTTGGGCACGTATCCCAGCGCCTCGATCGCCGCTCGAACACGCTGTCGAGTGCTCTCACTCACGTAGCCCGTGTCATTGATGACGCGTGAAGCCGTAATAGGCGCAACGCCTGCTTTTCTGGCGACGTCCTTAATGGTCGGCATGGGGCGATCTCCGTTCGGGCGATGACAACGCTACCATTGTACTTGAATCGAGACAAGGATCAAAGAAAGCGTAAGTGTATTGGCGTTCCAACGATCGGTTAGCCCCTTGATTGTGTCGTTGCGGGTCGTTACCATGAAAATAGAACTTTAGTTCTATTAGGGTGGGAACTTTCGATGAGAATCGTCTATCTTCGTGCCCCCCATCTGCCGGTGCAGGTGGAGCGCCGGCGGCTGGGCAAGGAGACCGGCCCCTTGATCGTCGGGGGGCGTCCGTGGGATTCGACAGTCGTTTTGGATTGCTGCGCGCAGGCAGAGGCTGCCGGCGTAACGCCCGGCATGCCCCTGGCACGGGCGGCGCTGCGCTGCCCGGAGGCGCGCTTTCTGCCTGCCGATCACGCGGCCTATCAGGAGGCCCACGAACAACTGGAGGCCGCCCTGCGGCAGTTTACGGACCGTGTCGAGACGGAGGGGCTGGGGATCTTGCTCGTCGAGACAACCCAGCTCTCCCGGCGCTTTCCCGAGGGCGAAGCGTTGGCAAAAGCCATGATTGCTGCGATTCACGACGCGAGCCCTATTGAGGTCAAGCTGGGCCTGGCGGAGCGGCGCTACACGGCAGAGCAAGCGGCGTTGGCAGCCCGCCCCAATGACGCCGTGATCGTGCCGCCACAGCGGGATCGGGCCTTTCTGGCGGGGCTGCCCCTGACGGCGCTGCCGGCCGAGACGGAGATCCTGCGACGGCTGGATCTCCTGGGCATTCACACCCTGAGCGGCCTTGCCGCGCTCCCGCGCCTGGCACTGATCAGGCAGTTTGGGACGCAAGCCGGCTTTCTCCACGACCTGGCCTCGGGGCGCGACCCCCGCCCGGTTATGCCCGATGCCCCGCCGCTGGAGCTGCGTCATAGCCACGCTTTGGAGCCGCCAGCGACCGACAGTGCCCTCCTGTTGGCCATAGGCCGCCGGCTGGCGACCGCCCTGGCACGGACCCTGCAAAAACAGAGCTACCAAGCCCAGGGCCTGCGAGTGCAGCTCACCGATATCACCGGCACGCTCGCCACTACCGCGACCGCGGTAGAGCCGCCCACCGCAGACGAGGGACGGCTGGCTCGCCGGGCCCTGTTCCTGGTAGATCGTCTGGAACTGCGGCGGCCCATTGTCGAGATTGAACTGGTTGTCTATCCGTTACGCCCCACCTACCTGGGGGCAACACAACTGGCGCTCTTTTCCGCGTCTCCCGACCAGCGATGGCGCGGGCTGCAAGAGGCGCTGCGCCGGCTGCGTGCGCGCTTCGGGGAGCTGGTGGTCATGATCGCATCCCTGATCGCCTCGCCCTCTCCCCATCCGATCCAGGTCACGCTGATGGCAGACATCCCCCGTACCATCGTCTGGGAGCGCCGTCTCTACCACGTTCGCCAGATCTACGAACACTGGCGCGAACGGCGCTTCTGGTGGGCCCAGCCGGTGGAGCGGGACTACTATCGACTCGAGGACGCCACCGGACAGGTGCGCGTGATCTACCAGGACCTGCGCACCTCCTCCTGGTGGCTCGAACGACGGCGGCTATGAAGCATGAGCACGAAGTAACCGCTGGCGGCTACGTTGAGCTCCATGCTCACTCCAGCCATAGCCTCCTGGATGGCGTGGCCTTCCCCCAGGATTTGGTGGCGCGAGCGGCAGCTTATGGCATGCCGGCGCTAGCCCTGACCGACCACGACGGACTCTACGGGGCCGTGCCCTTCATTCGGGCGGCCGAGCAAGCCGGCATCAAGCCGATCCTGGGCGCAGAGCTGACAATGGACGACGGCGCGCACCTCACTCTGTTGGCCGAAACAGCGGAAGGTTACGCCAACCTGGCTCACCTGATCACGTTGGCCCATCTGGATCAACCCAAGGGCACGGCGTTGCTGCCGTCTCAGGCGCTTGCCGGACACACCGCGGGCTTGATCGCCCTCTCCGGCTGCCGGCAGGGCGTTGTGACCCGGCACCTGCTCGCCGGCGCTCCACAACGCGCGCTGGAAGCAGCACGCTACTACGCCGCGCTCTTTGGACGAGGCCATTTCTTCATCGAGCTCCAGCGGCACTACCACCCCGGCGAAGTCCACCTGATCCGCGATCTACTGGGCCTGGCGGAGAGCCTGGAGCTCGAGGTGGTCGCGACGGGGAACGCCCACTATCTCGACCCCGAGCAGCGCGAGATCCACGATGTCCTCACCTGCATACGGCTACACACAACCCTGGATCAAGCGGGCGATCTGCTACGGCCCAACGACGAGTACCGGCTTCAGAAACCTGAGGCTATGACACAGCGTTTCGCGGATTTGCCCGAGGCGCTGCGCAACACGCTGCGCATTGCCGAGCGCTGTATTTCTGCGGCGACCTTCCTGACCGGCGGACACCAGATGCTACCCATCTTCGAGACACCGGACGGCAGCAGCCCCAATGTCTATCTGCGCCACCTTTGCGAGCAGGCGCTGCGCGAACGCTATCCCACTCACCCGCCCCGCGCACTGCTGGAAAAGGAACTGCAGATCATCCAGCAGCTCGATCTGGCCAACTACTTCCTCATCGTGGGCGACATCGTCCACTTTGCCCGCACGCAGCGCATCCGCTGCCAGGGACGCGGCAGCGCCGCCAACTCACTGGTCGCCTATCTCCTCAACATCTCGCCCATCGACCCCGTCGCAATCGACCTGGTTTTCGAGCGCTTTCTGGCCCCAGAACGCCCTCGCCCTCCCGATATCGACATCGACTTCGCCGCCGACCGGCGCGAGGAAGTCATCCAATACGTCTACGAGCGTTACGGGCGCGACCACGCCGCGATGGCCTGCACGCTGGTCACCTTCCGTGCCCGTTCCGCCGTGCGCGACGTGGGCCGCGCGCTGGGATTTCCACCTGCACTGGTAGAGCGGCTCGCGGGCACGCTCGATACGCGCGACGCACAAAGCATCCATGCTGCTCGCGGCATGGTCGAAGCTTTCGGCGCGGACCTAAGCGCGGCTCCTTTCCAGCATCTGCTGCGACTGGCACCGCAACTGGAGGGCATCCCCCGTCACTTGGGCATCCACAACGGCGGCATGGTGCTCTCCGAGGCACCGCTTTCGACCCTGATTCCTCTGGAGCCGGCGACCATGCCCGACCGCACCGTGGTGCAATGGGACAAAGAAGCACTGGAAGATGCAGGCATCATCAAGGTGGATCTATTGGGTCTGCGGATGCTCTCAGCGATCGAGGATGCAGTCACCATTGCCGAGAAGCTCACGGGGCAGCGCCCGGATCTCGACGCACTCACCCCCGATGACCCCGAGGTCTACGCGATGCTCTGCCGCGGCGAGACAATCGGCGTCTTCCAGGTGGAGAGCCGTGCCCAGGCCAGCCTGATCCCCAACTTCAGACCGCGAACCTTCGCCGACCTGGCGATCCAGATCGCCTTGATCCGCCCGGGGCCATTACAGGCGAACATGGTCCGCCCCTACCTGCGGCGGCGCCAGCACAAAGATCGGGTCCGTTTCCTGCACCCCTCGCTAGAGCCGGCTCTCGCCGAGACGTTGGGCGTGATCGTCTTCCAGGAGCAGGTGTTGAAGGTGGCGCGCGATATGGCGGGGTTCACGCCGGGCGAGGGGGAACAGTTGCGGCGGGCCTTGGGCAACAAGCGGGCCGACGAGGCTGTCGCGGCTTTCCGAGAGCGCTTCATCCAGGGCGCCGTGGCGCGCGAGGTTCCGGAATCCGTAGCGCAACAGGTCTTCGAACAGCTCGAGGCCTTTGGAGGCTACGCCTTTGCCAAGAGCCATGCCGCTGCGTTTGCCGTGCTCACTTATCAGTCCGCCTGGCTCCGCCACACCTATCCGGCGGCCTTCTTCGCTGCGCTGCTGCGCCACCAGCCGATGGGCTTCTACCCGGCACACGTTATCATCGCCGAAGCGCGGCGTCACGGTGTGGAAATCCGTGCCGTTGACATTCACGCCTCAGACGTCGGCGCGACGGTAGAAAACGGAGCTATCCGCTTGGGCCTGGGAACTGTACGGGGTCTGGGAACCGAAGGCGGCTCCGCCATTGTCGAGGCACGCCGGCAGCGCCCTTTCCAGTCGCTGGCGGATCTCTGCCGCCGCACACGGCTGGGACGCAGAGCAACCGAGGCCTTGATCCTCTCCGGGGCGCTGGATCGCTGGAAGGTGCCGCGGCGCCAACTGCTCTGGGAGCTGCAGGCCGCGCTACAGGAGATCAAAGCCTCTCCGGCACTGAGCCTGATGCCGCGCGGCGAACCGGTCTTCGCCGCGCTTCCGCGTGACGAGCGCCTGTGGCTCGAGCAAACCTACACCGGTGGGACCTCGGGCGAGCACCTGACAGCGCTCGTGGCCCAGCAACTGCGTCAAATGGGCGTCACGGCAACCAGCGAGCTACGGCGCTGGCCCAACGGCACGCGCGTGCGAGTCGGCGGGATCGTCGTCGCACGCCAGCGCCCGCCCACCGCCAACGGGCTCGCCTTTCTCGCGGTGGAGGACGAAGATGGCATCATCAACGTCACCCTCCACCCCGAAGTCGCCGAGGTCTACCGCCACGCGATCATGGCGCGCTTTCTCGTGGTCGAAGGGGAGGTCCGCCGCGATGGCGCCGCGATGAACGTCGTCGGCAACCGTGTGATCCCGCTGACCCCACACTGATCAACTGCGGCGCGCCCCAGACTTACCCGACCCGCGAATGCCTATCAAAGAACAACAGGGAGCATCCCGGCATTCCCCGGCGTGCTCCCTGTTCCTCGCTGCTTGCTGCTCGCCCAAAACCGCTTTCCGCTTTCGAAGCTGATCGCTGACTGCCCCACGCTCTACGGGAAGATGCCCCGTTCCTTGTACACCCTCTCCAGCCGCGCCAGGGCAACAATGTACGCAGCCGTGCGCCAATCGGTGTTGTATGTCTGCGCGGCATCCCGAACCCGACGGTAGGCACCGAGAATCTGCTTACGCAGCTTGGCGTCAACTTCCTCGAGATCCCAGAACTCGCTGCGCTTATTCTGCAGCCACTCGAAGTAGCTCACAATCACGCCGCCGGCATTGCAGAGCACATCGGGCAGTACCAGGATCCCCTTTTCCTGGAGGATCTTATCCCCTTCAATGTTCGTTGGGCCGTTAGCACCCTCCACCACCATGCTTACGTTGAGCAAGGGCGCCGTCTCCGCCGTGACCTGGTTCTCGAGGGCCGCGGGAATGAACATATCCGCAGATGTGCTGAAGAATGTCTCGTGATCCACCGGCTCGCCGCCGGAGAATCCCTGCAACCGCCCTTCTCGCGCCACATACGCTGCCAGCGCGTCGGGATCGATGCTGTCGGGATTGACGATCGCGCCGGAGTGATCTTCCACCGCCACCAACACCGCGCCCAGTTGCTTGAGCAAGCGGGCAGCCCAGGAGCCCACGTTGCCGAACCCCTGGATGATATAGGTCGCGCCGTTGAGATCGAAGTCGTGGTCCTTGGCCCAGGCCTCCAGCACGTAGACCAACCCCTGCCCCGTGGCCTTGTCACGGCCCACGCTGCCTCCCGACTCGACCGGCTTGCCCGTCACGACGTGGACCGCGCGGTTGCGCTCCAGGGGCGGCATCATCTGCAAATAGGTGTCGAGGATCCAGGCCATGATCTGGGGGTTGGTGTTCACATCGGGCGCGGGAATATCGTACTCCGGCCCGATGTTGCTCCCCAACGCAAATGTGAACCGCCGTGTGATCCGCTCCAGCTCCTGCCGGCTGAACTCCCACGGCTTCATCTGAATTCCGCCCTTGGCGCCGCCATAGGGGATGCCGGCAATCGCGGTCTTCCAGGTCATCCACGCCGCCAGCGCGCGCACCTCGTCGATGTTCACCGCCGGGTGGAAGCGAAGCCCACCTTTATAGGGCCCGAGCACGTTGTTGTGCTGCACTCGGTAGCCGGTGAACATGCGCACGCAGCCATCATCCATCACTACGGGGAAGTTGACGACGATTTCGTTCGTCATGTGAGAGAGGATCTTACGGATCTCAGGGTCCAACCCCATCAGATCCGCCGCCTTGTCGAACTGCATCAGTACCGTCTCGTAGACGCTCGAATTGGCCATACGCCGACCTCCTGTATGTGGTGTCCACGTTATAGCATCGGTTCAGGAATACACGAATAAGACGGAGGGGACGACCCACTCTGCGCCTATCGAGCTAACCGCTGACGGCTCACTGCTCTCCGCTTCTTGCTCCTCCTCCCACCCAAGGTATCATAAGACCATCGTCCTATCGAGGAGGCCCAGCATGCGTCGTGCGCTGTTCATCTCATCTCCGGCCCTGTGGGAACGCGGCTTTGGCGGCAAGCATCCGCTGAAACCCGAGCGACTGGCCCGTACTGTGGCACTCCTCGAAGCCTATGGCGCCTTTGACGCGCCCAACGTGCAGGTGTTGGAGCCCCGCTTGGCGACCGACGCGGAGCTGGCGCTTTTCCACACGCCCGAGTACATCGAGACCGTCGGCGCGTTGAGCGAGGGAGGCCCCACCGCCGCGCCAGGCCACCGGTACGGGCTCGGGCCAGGCGACAACCCCGTCTTCTACGGGATGGACAAGAGCTCACGGCTCAAAGCCGGCGGGGGAATCCAGGGCGCAGAGCAGCTGCTGGCGGGCGAATGCGACGTGGCCTTCAACTTCAGCGGCGGGCTGCACCACGCCATGCCCGGTCGCGCTTCGGGCTTCTGCATCTACAACGACGCTGCCGTTGCCATCGCCTGGCTGGTCGACAAGGGGCAACGCGTGGCCTATGTCGACGTCGACGCCCACCACGGCGACGGGGTCCAGGCTGCCTTCTACGACACGGACCGCGTTCTGACCATCTCACTCCACCAGGATGGGCGAACGCTCTTTCCCGGCTCGGGATATGTCGAAGAGATGGGCGTGGGTGTGGGGGAGGGCTTCAGCGTCAACGTGCCGCTGCGCCCCCAAACCGACGACGAGGTCTATCTGTGGGCTTTCAACGAGGTCGTGCCGCCGCTGTTGCAGCGCTTCCGACCCGACGTGTTGGTCACGCAGTTGGGGGTCGATACCCACATGGACGACCCGCTGACGCATATGATGCTGACCACCGCAGGCCACGAGGCGCTTTACGCGGCCTTTGCCGCGCTGGCGCCGGCGTGCTGGCTTGCCTGTGGCGGCGGGGGGTATAACCTCGAGGTCGTGCCACGGTCGTGGACGCTGGCGTTCGGCGTGATGTCGGAGCAGGACTTCGACGACGCGCTACCCGAGTCCTACCGCGCTCAGTATGGCGGGCAATGGCTGCGCGACAAAGCGCGACCCCCGATCAACGAGGCGACCCGCGAACGCACGCGGGCGCACGCGGAGACGGTCGTCAGCGAGGTGAAGCAGCGCTGGGACCTGCGATAAGCGGCTGCTCAGCGTCGTCCCGCGAGGGCCCAGGCCTCGCCTCCAGATCGCCACGCCACCACGCAGCGCCAAATACCCAGGTCACGGCGACCGCCCCACCCAACACCCCGGCGATAGCGGTCGCCATCATCTTGCGCGGGCTCACAGGTCCATTGGTGGCTGCAGCGTGGCTCGCAATAAGGATGTCGCCATCGGTGTCAGCTGCGGCAATCCGCCGCTCCTCGGCCTTGCGAGCCAGGGTCAACTGGGTCTCACGGGCCAGATCTCTGACCCGCATCAACCGGTCCTCGTCCGCCTGTTTCTGCTGCACCTGGGCCTGCAGCGCCAGGATATCCGGTTCTAGCGCCGCCAGCTTCTCCTCGGCCTCCTCGGACCGCGCCTCCAACACAACCACCAGTTCATCCAGGAAAGCGACCTGTTCGGCAACACTCTGTCCGTCCAGCGCCTCAGGATTCGAGATCTGGAGTTGCAGCGGAACTTCGCTCTGCGCGTTGAAGGCCTTGATCTGCAGGAGCAGCGCCGTCAACTGGTCGCCCAGATTGGCGACGTCGCCGCGGGATTGCGCGAGCTGCGCGCGCAGTCCCTGCACATCCTGGATCAGATAGGCGATCTCGCGCTGGGCCGTGAGGTAATCCGCCTGCGCCTGGAGCTCCGACTCCAGCCGGTTGGCCAGGATCCGGGCGTCATTCTGCGACTGAAACGCGATCAGTGCAGCATCAGCGGCTTCCAGCGCCGCCTGCGCCTGGGCCACCTGCTCGGTGAAAAAGCCCGCCTGCGCATCATCTCGCGCGTAGACCGCATTCGAATGGCTCACAAACGTCTCTGCCCATGCATTGGCGATCGCGACTGCTTGCTGGGGATCCTTCGACCGCACAGCCAGGCGCAAAAGGCTGGGATCTGCGTCGCTGCTGACCTCGACCACACCCCTCAAGTCCTGCCAGCGTTCAAGGTCGGCGGGGGGCGGCTGCAGCGCAGCCCACAGCGCCACCAGCACGTCGTCACTTGTCGCCAAGGCGGTGTAGGCCTTGTAGGGCGCCTGTGATGGCTGGGTGTTCACGCGTGTGTCGAACGCAAGAACGTACTGTGGCTTGGTGATCGCGACCAGCGCCGAGGCCTCGTAGATCGGCGGGAGCGCCATCGTCACCAGCAACGCGCCAACCGCGGCCACGAAGGCCGCTCCTACGATCCAGTACCAGTTCCGCAGAAGAACGTTTACGTACACACGAAGGTCGATTTCGTCGTACAAGAGGTATTCCTCGTTCACATAGTTAGGATGTGGGGCCATAAGCTATTTGATCCCTTGGTAGCCAATCGCACCGCCCGACAAGCTTAAGAGAATCACCGGGATTGTCAAGCTGGCAGGTACCGGCCTGAAGCAGCGTCCGCGATGAGAGGGCACGATCGCCACCTCAGGCGTCGGGCAAAGCGCTTGGAGAGTCAGTAGCAATGCCACTGTCGATGGCCCGGCGCTCATCCTCACTGATGCGCCAATTCGCGGTCAATAAGCCCAGGGCCACCCAGAAGATCAACCCGGGTTTGGAACCAGGAGCCAACGCATCCGTCAGTCCATAGACGTGGAGCCCGACGATCCCCGAGAGAATGCCCAACGCAAGGAGACGGTCGCGCCTATCGCGCTCGGCAAGCTGCCACGCCAGCTTCGTGGCAACGCCCAATAGGGCCAGATACGCCACAAGTCCGGGGATGCCAACGTCCACCGCCACCTGGAGGAAGATATTGTGGGCGTGGGCAATGTCAATAGTGGGTGAGATCGTGAACAGCGGATAGAGCAGGGGCACGATCCGCCGAAACGTGCCCAACCCGCACCCCGTGAAGGGAAAGTCCTGTATGGCGTACAGCGCCCGCGACCAGATCTCCACACGCCCCGAGAGTGAGATAGGCCCGGTAACGTCCGTCGCCACAGGGGGACCGCCTTGCCATAGATCCAGCTCCGTCTGTTGCGCTATGCCCCACAACACCGCCGCACCGACCACAGCCAGGACACATACCAGGCCAACCGCGGCCCGACGCGCGGCAGGCCGGCCCGTTGTGACTAGCGTCGCCCAGATCAGAGTTGCCACCGCGACCGCACCTGCGACCCACCCACTCCGTGATTGGGTAAGAAGCAGGCCACCCCCGGCAACCATCGTGAGCGCCCCCGCCGAAGCCCACAGTGCAAACCGGTACCAGGGTCTCCGCTGACCTCCACCGGTGGCAGTGCTCGGAGACCGGCGCGCGACGAGTGCCACGAGCGCAGCAACGCCCATGGGGAGATAGGTCACCAGGACCCCAGCCAACTGGTTGGCGTTCACACCACTCTCGGGCCCTTCAGGCAAGACGAGGAGCCGTTCAGGCAACCAAGCCACGACATCGGAGAGGACTGGCACCTTGCTGCCCCACCGAACCGTGACAAAACCAATCCCCGCGAACGAAAGCCCCAGGAGGACATAGCCAGCCACCGCCCAGCCAAGCCGCCGCCGATCGTGCACAACGACAGCCAACAGGCGCCATGCAGCTAGCCCTAGCAGCAACCCGGTGGCCTTCGAGAGCGTGAGCTCGGGGAACGCCGTCACCATGACGCCCACGGCGACCGCGATGCACCAAAACAGAAGCGCAGCGTTGAACGGCGTCACGGGGATGGTGCCTTGTCGGTCAACAACGAGGCATGCCGCCCACCAGACCCCCCACACGGTCAGAACCAGAAGCGTGGCCGCCGGCAGCGCGGTAGGAAAGAGAAGCACAGGCGCACCAAGGACAACCAGAGCGAGATCCACGAGATCGCGCCAGCGCGGCGCACGGCGGCACAGGTTGATCGCGTTCACGAGATATCCTTGGAGATGAGGAGGGGAAAACTGGATCTACCGGGGGCTGGTACAGCGATGGACGTCACCACCCGGTAGGTAATGCCGGTAACCAGAAAGCCTGGCGAGCGCACATCGCTGCTCTGTGCAGGCATGACCCACGCTGCGCGCTTCTACTTGATAGGCTCGTCACAGTCATCCAGCGGCACCTTCGTATGGGGCAAGTGAGCCGCCGGCGCGTCCGCGCCTTCTTCCGTTCCACCGGGTGCGGCGGCCGGACTACGGGATGTTGCCGGATGGGCCTCCCGCCCGCTGGGTGGGCCGAGCGTTTCCCCGCCCAGCGTCGGGGCGCACTCGGGCACCAACGCCCGAATGTGGGAATAGAGCGCCGGAAGGTCCTCGACTTCAGCGGCCTGCAGCAGCCGCACCACCCGCTCGTCCAAGGATCGATCGGCGTGATAGATGCCATTGCGTGCCACGAAGACCTTCTCGTGACGCGTACGAGCATAGTCCTCGTTGTCGACGAAGAGCTCCTCATAGAGCTTCTCGCCCGGTCGCAGGCCCGTGAAGGCGATCTCGATATCGCAGCCCGCCTCCAGGCCTGCCAACCGGATCATATCGCGGGCCAGGTCTACGATCTTGACCGGCTTGCCCATATCGAGGACGAAAACCTCGCCACCGGTCCCCAGAGCCGCCGCCTGCAACACTAGTTGCACGGCCTCGGGGATCGTCATAAAGTAACGCTCGACGTCTGGATCGGTGACCGTGATCGGGCCGCCGGCCTCGATCTGGGCCTGGAAGAGCGGCACGACGCTGCCACGACTGCCGAGCACATTGCCAAAGCGCACCGCCACGAACCGCCGTCCGGTGCGCTGCGCGGTCGCCTGTACCAGGTGCTCAGCGATGCGCTTGGTCGCCCCCATGGTCGATGTCGGATTCACCGCCTTGTCGCTGGAGATCATGACGAACGTCTGCACGTCATGCTCCTCGCACGTTCTCAGAAGGTTCCAGGTGCCCCCAACATTGTTGGTCACCGCTTCGGCGGGATTATCCTCCATCAGGGGAACGTGCTTGTGGGCCGCGGTGTGGACCACCACAGCAGGCTTGTAGCGCTCGAAGACTCGTTCGACGCGCCAGGCATTGCGGGTATCGCCGATGATCGGATGGAGCGTCAACGCAGGATAATCGCGGCTCAACTCCGCGTGGACGTTGTAGATCGAGTTCTCACCGTGCCCAAACAGCACCAACGCCGCAGGCTCACAGCGCGCGATCTGGCGGCACAACTCCGACCCAATCGAGCCCCCCGCCCC